>JACKDA010000001.1 GCA_020633775.1 Gemmatimonadales bacterium
GTGCGATCGCCACCGCGAACCTCGGACGCGAGGCGGAGGTGCTCGACCTCGTGGCGCCGCGACTCGAAGCCGCCGACACCTCCGTCACGTGGGAGGAGGTGCTTCGGCCGTTGGCGAGTCACGGGGTGGCCGCCGTGGACAGTCTCCTGCGCGCACTCGAGGCGATGCCGGTCACCGACGACACGCTGCGCGGCCGGTGGCGCTTCGCGGTCGCGCAGGGGCTCGCACCCGACCAGCCCGCCCGGGCCGATTCGGTGCTGCGCGAGATCCTCACCCTGCGACGGAACCTCCCCGTCGCCGGACAGGCACGCGTGCTGCTCGCCGATCATCGGCTCGCCGCCACGACCGATCGCGGCTCGCTCGCCGACGCGATGACCGCCGTGACGACCCTGAGCGAAGGGGATGCCACCTCGGCGTTCGTGCTCGGTCGGCTGCTGCGCGCCGGGGAGGGGATCCTCACCGACATCGATGCCTATCCCGCCAGCGCCCCGCTCGGCGACCTCGCCTTCTTCCATCAGGCACAGGTGGCACGCGACACGCTCCTCTCGCCCGCACTGGCCGGCTGGCTGCTGGGCGAGATCGAACAGCGATGGCCCGCGTCGCCCTACGTGCCCAAGGCGATGCTCGCCCGCATCCCGCTGCAGCCCGACTCCGCCGAGGCGATTCGCACCCGGCTGCGTGGCTACCCGGAATCGCCGTACCTCCGCTACCTCGCCGGACGCGAGGGGCCGGCCTTCGCCGCACTCGAGGACTCCCTCGCGCGCTACCTCGCCGGGCGCGCCGCGCTCACGGCCGAGCAGGGCCAACCCGACGTCGATGCCCGGGACGACTTCGAGTGAGGCTCGCACGGGAAGTGGCGGGGCTTCGATTCCCCAACCCGGTGCTGCTCGCCTCGGGCACGGCGGGCTACGGCGTCGAGCTCACCGGGGTCGCCGACCTCGCGCGGCTCGGCGGACTGGTCACGAAGGCGGTGTCCCGCGAGCCGCGCGCCGGCAACGCGGCCCCGCGGGTGGCCGAGTTCGCGGGCGGGATGCTCAACAGCGTCGGGCTCGCGAATCCCGGGGTCGCCTCGGTGCGCGAGCGCGAGCTGCCGGGGCTCGCGGCGCTCCGGCTGCCCGGCCGGATCCTGGTCAACGTCGTCGGGTTCACCCGCGAGGAATACGCCGAGGTGATCCAGCGGCTGGACGACCTCGAGGATCACGATGGCTACGAACTGAACCTCTCGTGCCCGAACACCTCGGCGGGTGGCGTCGAGTTCGGTGCCGACCCGCAGTCGATCGCGGCGGTCGTCGGATCGTGCCGGGCGGTGACCCGCCGCCCGCTCTTCGCCAAGCTCTCGCCCGCGCTCCCCGACATCCCCGCCATGGCCCGGGCGGCCCGGGAAGCGGGCGCCGATGGGGTCTCCCTCGTCAACACGATGCCCGGGATGGCGTTCGACGGCACGCGCCCCCGGCTCGGCAACGGCTTCGGCGGGGTGAGCGGTCCCGCGCTCCTCGCGACGGGGATCCTTGCGGTCCGCCGGGTCCGTGAGCGGCTCGGGGACCTCGCCATCATCGGGGTCGGCGGGATTCGCAGCGCGGCGGACGTGCGGCAGTACCTGACGGCGGGCGCCGACCTGGTCGCGATCGGCACCGCCGGGCTCGCCGACCCGCGGCTGCCGGAACGGGTGGTCGCCGACCTGGAGCGTGGACATGGCTGAACTGATCGTGGCACTCGACCACACCGAAGCCGCCGCGGCGGTCGCCTGCCTCGACGCGCTGCCGGATGGTGCCGCGGTGAAGGTCGGCTCGGTCCTGATGACTGCGGCCGGGCCCGGATTCGTCCGGGGCCTCACCGCCGCCGGCCACCCGGTCTTTCTCGACCTCAAGTGGCATGACATCCCGAACACGGTGGCCGGGGCCATCCGCTCGGCGGCCGAGCTGGGGCTCGACATGGTCACCGTCCATGCCCTGGGCGGGCGGGCGATGCTCGAGGCGGCCGTGGAGGCGGCGGGCGATGCGGTGCGCGTCGTCGCGGTCACGGTCCTGACCTCGCACGACCTCGCCAGCTTCGAGGCGGTCCTCGGGCGCCCGGTGGATGACCTCCGGCTGGAGGTCTCCCGCCTCGCGGGGATGGCGGTCGGGGCGGGGGTCCACGGCCTCGTCTGCTCGGCGGCCGAGCTCCCGGTGGTGGCCCCGATCGCGGCGGGCCGCCGGGTGGTGGTGCCCGGGATCCGACGCCCCGGGGACGCCCCGGGCGACCAGCAGCGGACCGCGACCCCGGCCGAGGCGGTCCGCGGCGGCGCGACCCACCTCGTCGTGGGGCGCCCGATCACCGCGGCGGCCGACCCCGGGGCCGCCTGGCAGGCCTTCCGGGACCTGCTCGAGGGCTGAGGGCACCACCCGACATCCTTGATCCGCTTGGTCTTGCGCGGGGGTGGCAGGTCCCGTATCATTCACGGCTGTCCCGATAACCCGGGTTCCGGAGAGATTCCTGTGAAGGTTCGTTCGAGCGTGAAGCCGATCTGTGAGAGCTGCCGGGTGGTCAAGCGTCGCGGGGTGACGCGGATCATCTGCAAGCGCACTCCCAAGCACAAGCAGCGGCAGGGCTGACCATGGCGCGCATTGCAGGCGTGGACCTTCCACGCGAGAAGCGGGTCGAGATCGGCCTGACCTACATCTTCGGGATCGGGCGGGCGACCGCCAAGACCCTGCTGACCGAGACCGGCATCTCCGCCGAGACGCGGGTGCGGGACCTGACCGATGCCGAGGTCGGCCGCCTGCGGCAGGTGATCGAGCGGATGGTGAAGACCGAGGGCGCGCTGCGCACCGAGGTCGCCATGAACATCAAGCGGCTGATGGACACCGGATCCTATCGCGGCCTCCGGCACCGGCGCGGCCTGCCGGTGCGCGGCCAGCGCACCCACACCAATGCCCGGACGAAGAAGGGCCCGCGTCGGGCCATCGCCGGCAAGAAGAAGGCGACGAAGAAGTAACCGATGACGGCACCCACGACTGGCAGGTCCGGCGGCAAGCGCTCGCGCAAGACGGTGGAGGCGGAGGGGATGGTCCACATCTCCGCGACCTTCAACAACGTGCTCATCACGATCACGGACATGCGCGGCAACACGATCACCTGGGGCACCGCCGGGAAGGCGGGCTTCAAGGGCTCCAAGAAGTCGACGCCGTTCGCGGCGACGGTGGCGTCCGAGAACTGCGCCCGCGAGGCGATGAACCTCGGCCTCCGCCGGGTGCACGTCCGGGTCCAGGGGCCGGGCAGCGGGCGCGAGTCCGCGATCCAGGCGCTCGCCTCGGCGGGGCTCAAGGTCGCCTCGATCCGCGATGTCACCCCGATTCCCCACAATGGGTGCCGGCCGCCCAAGAAGCGGCGGGTCTGAGCCATGGCACGATACACCGGTCCCGCCTGCCGCCTCTGCCGGCGCGAGGGCACCAAGCTGTTCCTGAAGGGCACCCGCTGCCTCACCGAGAAGTGCGCCGTCGAGCGGCGGCCGTATCCGGCCGGCCAGCACGGCAACACCATGGGCCGCGGTCGCAAGCAGTCCGAGTACGCCAAGCAGCTGCGTGAGAAGCAGAAGGTCAAGCGGATGTACGGGCTCACCGAGACCCAGTTCCGCAACACCTACGTGAAGGCGTCGACCCTCCCGGGCGTCAAGGGCACCAACCTGCTGGTGGCCCTCGAGACGCGCCTGGACAACATCGTGTACCGGATGGGCTTCGCCGCCTCCCGGCGCGGCGCGCGCCAGCTCGTGCGCCACGGGCACGTCGAGGTCAACGGCCGCAAGGTCGACATCCCGTCGTTCAAGGTCGTCCCCGGCATGGAGGTCCGCGTGGCCCCGGCCGATCGGGAGATGACCGTGGTGATGGCCTCGATCGAGCAGGCCTCGCGCGGCGCCCCGGTGTCGTGGCTCTCGATCGACAGCGAGAAGGCCGCCGGGCGGCTCCTCGAGCTCCCGACCCGCGACGGCATCCCGGTCAACGCACAGGAGCAGCTCATCGTCGAGCTGTACTCCAAGTAAGGACGAGACCGATGGGCATCGATCTGACTGGACTGGTGCGTCCCCACGTGGTCGAGATGACCCGGCTGGAGGACAACCCCAACATCGCCGAGTTCCTGCTCCAGCCGCTCGAGCGCGGCTTCGGGCACACGCTGGGCAACGCCCTGCGGCGCATGCTGCTGTCGTCGCTCTCGGGCAGCGCGATCTGGGGCTTCCGCCTCGACGGCGTGCTCCACGAGCACCAGACCGTCCAGGGCGTCCTCGAGGACGTCCACCAGATCGTCCAGCGGCTCAAGGCCTGCACCCTCGTCCTCGAGGACGGGGTCGACGAGGCGGTCCTGCGGATCAAGAAGCAGGGGCCCGGGCCGGTCTACGCCAGCGACATCCAGGAGTCCGGTCAGGCGACGGTCCACCAGCCGGAGCAGCTCCTCTTCACGATCCAGGACGATCGCGAGGTCTCCTGCGAGCTGTTCGTGAACCGCGGCCGCGGCTACGTCGAGAGCGAGATGCACCCGATGGACCGGTCGTTCCCGGTCGACCTCGTGCGCATCGACTCGATCTACAACCCGGTCCGGCGCGCCAACTTCACCGTGAGCGAGACCCGCGTCGGCCAGCGCACCGACTACGACCGGCTCGCGGTCTCGGTCGAGACCGACGGCACCATCTCGCCCGAGGATGCGATCGCCTACGCGGCCGCCCTCGCAATGGAGCACTTCCGGCACTTCACCGACTTCGGGGTCGTGCCCCAGGTGGCCGAGCCGGAGCCGGTCGCGCCGCCCGCGGCCACCGGCCTGAAGGCCCGGCTGGAGCGGCCGATCGATGACCTCGGGCTCTCGGTCCGGTCGCTGAATTCCCTCAAGAACTCCAGCATCCGCACGCTGCGCGACCTCGTCACGTTCTCGACCGACGAGCTGCTGAAGGTCAAGAATGTCGGCGACAAGGCGCTGCAGGAGATTGCCGAGCTGCTCCAGAAGCTGGAGCTGAATTTCGGGATGGAGTTCGAGGAGGTCGAGGGCGACCTCCGCATCGTGAACGAGGGCACGGCGCCGATGGCGATCGCCAGTGCCGGAGAGGACGAGTAATCCATGCGGCATCGCGTCAAGGGACGGCAACTCTCGCGCACCGCGGCCCACAAGCGGGCCCTCATGCGCAACATGGCCGCCTCCCTCTTCAAGCACGAGGGGATCACCACCACCGTCGCCAAGGCGAAGGAGCTCCGGCCGTACGCCGAGAAGCTCGTCACCCTGGCGCGCCGTGGCGACCTGCAGGCCATTCGCCAGGCCGAGCGCCGGATCAAGGATCGCGAGATCCTCTCCAAGCTGATGAAGGAGATCGGGCCGCGCTTCGCCAGCCGTCCGGGGGGCTACACCCGGATCCTCAAGCTCGGCCACCGGCCCGGCGACGGCGCCGAGATGGCGCGCATCGAGCTGCTCGCGGAGTGAACGGCCGGTCCGGTCGGGTCGCGCCACTCCCACGGGGGACCTTCGGGTCCCCCTTTTCGTACCCCCGGGGCACCCCACAACAGAACGGGTGGCCTCCGCAGGGGAGGCCACCCGTCGAATCGGATGTCAAGCAGGGAGGTCCCTCGCCTTTCGGCTCGGGACGACCGCTACGCGGTAGCGGTCGCCTTGGTCACCCGCCCGCTGCGGATGCAGGTCGCGCAGACGCGGATCCGACGCGGGGCGTCGCCCACCAGGACCTTCACGGTCTGCAGGTTCGGCAGCCAGCGGCGCTTGCGCCGATTGTTGGCGTGCGACACATGGTTGCCGGTCGTCGGCCCCTTGCCGCAGACGGTGCAGACGCGTGCCATGATGAGCTCCAAAAGGTTGAGGTTCTTACAGCCCTCAAAGTTAGCTTTGGGGGCATTGGAAGGCAATATCAGGCGGTCCACCCCCTCCAGACGGAGTGTCGCGCGTGCCCACAGCCCTGATCACCGGCATCACCGGCCAGGACGGTTCCTATCTCGCGGAGTTCCTCCTCGCCAAGGGATACGAGGTGGTGGGGGTGGTCCGCCGGACCTCGCACCACTCCTACGAGCGGATCGACCACCTGATCCCGCGGGTCCGGATCGAGGCGGCCGACCTGCTCGACCAGCATTCGCTCACCACGGTGGTCCGCGAGGTCCAGCCCGACGAGGTGTACAACCTCGCCGCCCAGAGCTTCGTGCCGACCTCCTTCACCCAGCCGGTGCTGACCGGGGAGTTCACCGCCCTCGGCGTCACCCGCATCCTCGAGGCGATCCGGCTCGCCTGCCCGACGGCCCGCTTCTACCAGGCGTCGAGCTCGGAGATGTTCGGCAAGGTGCGCGAGACGCCCCAGGACGAGGACACCCCCTTCCATCCGCGCTCGCCGTACGGCGTCGCGAAGCTCTACGGCCACTGGATCACCGTGAACTACCGCGAGAGCTACGGGCTCTACGCGGTGAGCGGGATCCTCTTCAACCACGAGTCGCCGCGCCGCGGGATCGAGTTCGTCACCCGCAAGGTCAGCGACGGGGTGGCGCGCATCAAGCTGGGCCTCGCCACCGAGCTCCGCCTCGGCAACCTCGCCGCGCAGCGCGACTGGGGCTACGCGGGTGACTACGTCGATGCGATGTGGCGGATGCTCCAGCGCGACGAGCCCACCGACTACGTCATCGGCACCGGCGAGACCCACCGGGTCGAGGACCTGGTCCGGATCGCGTTCGAGCGGGTCGGGCTCGACTGGCGCGAGCACGTGGTGCAGGACCCGCGCTTCCACCGTCCGGCCGAGGTGGACCTGCTGCTCGCCGATCCGTCGCGGGCGAAGGCCGAGCTCGGCTGGACGCCGGCCACCTCGTTCGAGCAGCTGGTGCACATGATGGTCGATGCCGACCTCGAGCGGCTCGGCGGCCGGTGAGCCGACTCCTCGTCACGGGCGCCGACGGATTCGTCGGCCGCTGGCTGGTGCGCGAGGCGCTCCGGCGGGAGCACGACGTGGTGGCGGTCACCGGCCCCGGTGGGGCGCCGCCGGCGGCGTGGCTCGCCCCCGACGCCGCGCGGCAAGTCGCGACGTTCGAGGCCGACATGACCCGGCCGGAGGACCGCGCGAGGATCGCGGCGACGGAGGTCGATGCGATCGTCCACCTCGCCGCGGTGGCGTCGGGGGCGCAGGCGCGCCGGGATCCGAGGCGGCCTGGCGCTGAACGCCGAGGGGGACGGCCCTCACGGATGCCTCGGCCAGCAGTTCTGGAGGACCAGTCGCACCGGCCCCGGTTCCTCTTCGTCTCGACCGGAGAGGTGTACGGCGCCGGGCACGATGGGCCGATCCCGGAGTCCGCCCCGGCGAGGCCGGTGTCGCCCTACGCCGCGAGCAAGCTCGCCGCGGAAGCGGCAGTGCTGGGCACCGGAAACATGGACGGGATGGAGGCCCTGGTCGCCCGGCCCTTCCCGCACACGGGGCCGGGGCAGGACACCCGCTTCGTCCTGCCGGCCTTCGCGAAGCGGCTGCGCGACGCGAAGCGGACCGGCGAGGGCACCTTCGCGGTCGGCAACCTCGACGTGGTGCGCGATTTCCTCGACGTCCGCGACGTGGTGCGGGCCTACCTGCTCCTCCTCGAGCGCGGCGAGCCGGGTGGCGTGTACAATGTCGCCACCGGGCAGGGCCAGCACCTCGAGGACTGCATCCGTCGGCTCGCCGCTATCATCGGGGTGGAGGCGACGCCGGTGCAGGACCCGGCGCTGGTCCGCCCCGCCGACATTCCGGTGCTGCTCGGCGACCCGACCCGACTCATCGCGGCGACCGGCTGGTCGCCGCAGTACTCCTTCGACCGCACGCTCCAGGACCTCGTTGATGCCCAAGCGGACTGACATCTCCTCGATCCTCCTCATCGGCTCCGGCCCGATCGTCATCGGGCAGGGGGCGGAGTTCGACTACTCCGGCACGCAGGCGGTGCGCGCGCTCAAGGAGGAGGGGTACCGGGTCATCCTGGTCAACTCGAACCCCGCGACGATCATGACCGACCCGGAGATCGCCGACGCCACCTACATCGAGCCGGTCACGGCCGAGTGGGTGGCCAAGGTGATCGAGCGGGAGCGGCCCGATGCGCTGCTGCCGACGATGGGTGGCCAGACGGCGCTCAACGTCGCCATGGACCTGGTGCACGACGGCACGCTGGAGAAGTTCGGGGTCGAGCTGATCGGCGCGAACGAGCGGGCGATCCGGATCGCCGAGGATCGGGCCGAGTTCGCGCAGGCGATGGAGCGGATCGGGCTCGCGTGCCCGACCGGCACCACGGTGCACTCGGTGGAGGAGGCGCTCGCCGCGGTCGAGGGGACGGGCTATCCCGCGATCCTGCGCCCCTCGTTCACCCTCGGCGGCACGGGCGGCGGCATCGCGTACAACCGCGAGGAGTTCGTCACCATGGTCTCGCGGGCGCTCGCCCTCTCGCCGGTCCACTCGGTGCTCGTGGAGCGCAGCATCATCGGCTGGAAGGAATACGAGCTCGAGGTGATGCGCGACGGGGCCGACAACGTCGTGATCGTCTGCTCCATCGAGAACATCGACCCGATGGGCGTCCACACCGGCGACTCGATCACCTGTGCCCCGGCGATGACGCTCTCGGATCGCGAGTACCAGCAGATGCGCGACGCCGCGATCAAGATCATCCGCGAGGTCGGCGTCGCCGCCGGCGGCTGCAACATCCAGTTCGCCGTCGATCCCGACACGGGCGAGCAGCTCGTGATCGAGATGAACCCGCGGGTCTCGCGCTCCTCGGCGCTCGCGTCGAAGGCGACCGGGTTCCCGATCGCGCGGATCGGGGCCAAGGTCGCCGTGGGCTACACCCTCGACGAGCTGCCGAACGACATCACCAAGGTCACCCCGGCCTCCTTCGAGCCGGTGCTCGACTACGTGGTCGTCAAGATCCCGCGGTTCGCGTTCGAGAAGTTCCCGGCGGCCTCGCCCGAGCTCACCACCCAGATGAAGTCCGTCGGCGAGGTGATGGCGATCGGTCGCACCTTCAAGGAGGCGTTCCAGAAGGGGTTCCGCGGGCTCGAGATCGGCCGCGCCGGCTGGATGGTCGGCGATGGACCGCTCGACGACCGCCTGAGCGCCGACGACCGCGCCACGCTCCTCTCCGCGATCCGCCGGCCGACGCCGGAACGCCTCTTCCAGGTCAAGCGGGCGCTCGTCGCCGGGGTCAGCGTGGCCGACCTGCACGACGCATCCGGGATCGATCCCTGGTTCCTCCACCAGTTCGCGGAACTCGTCGAGCTCGAGGAGGCCTGGATCCGTCACCGTCCCGGCGGCGATGACGTCGCCGATCGGCAGCTGCTGCGCCGGATGAAGCGCGCCGGGTTCTCGGATATCCAGCTCGCCGACCTCGCCGGGATGACCGAGGATGCGCTGCGGGCGCTGCGGCACCGGCTCGGGCTCCGCCCTGCCTACAAGACGGTCGACACCTGCGCCGGCGAGTTCCCGTCGAGCACGCCGTACCTCTACTCCAGCTGGGACGAGGAGTCCGAGGCCGGCCCCGGCGAGGACACGCGCCCCACCGTGATCATCCTCGGCAGCGGGCCGAACCGGATCGGGCAGGGGGTCGAGTTCGACTACTGCTGCGTCCGCGCGACGCTCGCCTTCCGGGAGCTGGGCTACCGCACCGTGATGGTCAACTCGAATCCCGAGACGGTGTCGACCGACTTCGACGTGAGCGACGTGCTCTACTTCGAGCCGCTCACGCTGGAGGATGTGCTGGAGATCGTCCACGTCGAGCAGCCGGTCGGCGTCGTCGTCCAGCTCGGTGGCCAGACCCCGCTCAAGCTGGCGCGCGGCCTCGAGGCCGCCGGCGTGCCGATCCTGGGCACCTCTCCCGAGGCGATCGACCGCGCCGAGGACCGCAAGCGCTTCGACGAGCTCGCCACCGAACTCGGCGTGCGCCAGCCGCCGGCGGGCACCGCCGACACGGTCGACGGCGCGGTGGCGGTGGCCGACCGGATCGGCTACCCGGTGCTGGTGCGGCCGAGCTACGTCCTGGGCGGGCGGGCGATGCGGATCGTGTACGACGAGGAGGAGCTGCGCGGCTTCTTCGACGAGGCCGCCCGGGTCGCCCCGGGGCACCCGGTGCTCATCGACTCGTTCCTCGAGGACGCCTTCGAGGCGGACGTCGACGCGATCGCGGACGGCGAGCGGGTCATCATCGGCGGGGTCATGCAGCACATCGAGGACGCCGGGATCCACTCCGGGGACTCGGCCTGCGTCCTGCCGCCGTACCTGATCAGCGAGGCGCAGGTCGCCCAGATGCGCGAGCACACCCGGGCCTTCGCCCGCGCCCTCGGCGTGGTCGGCCTGATCAACGTCCAGTATGCGGTGAAGGACGGCGTCGTGTACGTCCTCGAGGTCAACCCGCGCGCCTCGCGGACGATCCCGTTCGTGTCGAAGACGACCGGCGTGCCGCTCGCGAAGCTCGCGGCGGCGGTGATGGCCGGCACGCCGCTCGATGCCCTCGGGCTCACCGACGACCCGGCCCAGCCCTACGTCGCCGTGAAGGAGGCGGTCTTCCCGTTCGCCAAGTTCGCGGGAGTCGATGTCCGACTCGGCCCCGAGATGCGATCCACCGGCGAGGTCATGGGGATCGCCGACTCCTTCGGGATGGCGTTCGCCAAGAGCCAGGCGAGTGCCGGGGGCGACCTGCCGCTGGAGGGCACCGTGTTCGTGTCCGTGAACGATCACGACAAGCCGACGGTGGTGCCGATCGCGCGCCGGTTCTCCGAGCTCGGCTTCACGATCGTCGCCACCAGCGGCACCGCCCGCTGGCTGCGGCAGCGCGGGATCCCGGCGGAGACCGTGCTCAAGGTGTACGAGGGGCGCCCGAACGGCATCGACCTGATGGTCTCGGGGAAGGTCCACCTGCTCGTCAACACGCCGCTGGGCAAGCTGACCCAGCAGGACGACTACAGCATGCGCCGGACGGCCCTGCAGCACGGGATCCCGTACACCACCACGATGTCGGCGGCCTCGGCCGCGTGTGACGCGATCATCGCGCTCAAGCATCGTCGCGGCGAGGTGCGGCCGCTGCAGGAGTGGCACGCGCTCGCGCGGGCGGCCGCGGAGGGATGACGACCGCGCGCGACCCGGGGTTCGTTGCGGCCCTTGGAGCCGCGGTCCGGGGCCAGGTCCGCGAGGCCGAACCGCTGGCGCGGTGGAGCACCTTCCGGATCGGTGGCCCGGCGACGGTGCTGTTCCCCTCCGGGCCGGAGGACGTCGCCTCGGCGCTGCGCCTCGCCACCGAGCGGCAGGTCCCGTGGTTCGCCCTCGGGCTCGGCAGCAACCTGCTCTTTCCCGACGAGGGGCTCGATGCCCTCGTGATCCGGATCGGGAAGGGGCTCGATCGACTCGATCGTGACGGCGACAGCTGGCGGATCGGCGCCGGGATGCCACAGCCGCTTGCCGCCAAGCGCACCGCCGCCGCGGGCTGGGGCGGGATCCACAAGATGGTCGGTGTCCCCGGCAGTGTCGGCGGGGGCGTGGTGATGAACGCGGGATGTCACGGCGCCGAGTGGCGCGACGTGATCACGTCCGTCCTCGTCCTCGATCCCGATGGCCACGATCGGGTCGTCCCGGCCGCCGCGGCCGGCTTCACCTACCGGCGGAGCGCGCTGGGCCGGGTCGTCGTCCTCGAGACCACCGTGGCTCTCCATGCCGCGGACCATGCGGCGCTCGAGGCCGAGACCGATGCCCTGTACAAGTGGCGCCGGGACGGCACCCCGTTCAACCAGCCCTGCTGCGGCAGCGTCTTCAAGAATCCGAAGCTGCCCGACGGGTGGGCCGATGATGCGCCGCGCACGGCCGGGCAGTGCATCGAGCGGGTCGGGCTCAAGGGACATCGGGTGGGGGCGGCGGAGGTCTCACCGATGCATGCGAACTACTTCATCAACACCGGCGACGCGTGCGCCGCCGACGTGGTCGCGCTGATGCGCGAGGCACGCGCACGGGTGGCCGATGCACTCGGCCTCGTGCTCGAGCCCGAGGTCAAGCTGATTCGAGCGGACGGGACGTTCGAGGACCTCTCCGAATAGATCACCCTCGCACCTGATGCACGCGCCCGGAAACCAAACGCCGCGCTTGGGACGGTGGGCAACCGTATTCCGCCCTGAAGGCATCACAAAAGTGGCTGTGCGATGCGAACCCGACACTGAGCGCCACCATCGCTACCCGGTCCGGGGTGTCCAGAAGTTGTTCCAGCCCGGCGGCGAGTCTACGGCGGATCAGCGCTTGATGCACGGTGGTGCCCATGACGGCGTGAAAGCACCTTGAGAGGTGAGATGGAGAGCCGCCAACGACCGCTGCGATGCCGGCGAGCGACAGCCTCCGCAGATAGTGCTGCGAAATGAGTTGGTGGGTGGCATCGACCATCGCCCGCGCCGAAGTGGTGATGCTGACGGCGGTCGGCGCGGCCTCTCCGGACACCATGGCCAGGAGGAAGGCGAGGGCTGGCTCCTCCACCCCGAGAGGGTCGCTCCCATTCCTTGCTCGGTCGAGGGCTACGCGATGGCTCAGGTACTCGCTGCCCCCCAGCACTCGCGATCGTCGAGGGAACACCCTGCCACTTCCGGTGTGACGATGAACCGCCCGTAGCTCGCGGCACCCCGCCTCCGTCAGCCGGAAGAGGGTACACTCGTCGCCCCCACCGACGGGATGCCGGACGCGGTAGTGGCTGCGGCCGTGCCAGAGCGCGGCCGACAGTGGATCCACGACCTGCGTGGCTCCGTCGACCGTGAGTTCGAAGAGGCCGCGCCGCGCGACGACGACGCGGTCCTCACGTGCCCACTCGTCCGCGGTTCCGCTGGTATCCTGGCCATTGCAGCTCCAGTCGTCGATCGCGAACAACGCCCCGCAGAACAGCGGCTCGAGACGCGAGCAGGATTCCGGAAGCGCCCCTCGTGACCGCCGGGTAGACTGGTCGGGCACCTGAAGGTCCCGGTGCGAGTTTCCTACTTGCGGCGAGGTCATGGACGATGCGGATGCTTCATGGGGTGACACTCTTGCTTGGGCTCGGCGTGACGGCCGCTGGCGCACAAGGCTTCGGTCCCGAGCCGGATCGCGCGACCCGAAGTGAAATCCTGAAGCTGCGCGAGGCCGCGTGGCGAGCATTTTTCGCTGGCGACCGGGAGGCATTCGAGCAGGTCGTTCCCGACGAATTGCTCGCGATCGGCTGGGGCGGAGGCCCCTGGAGCGATCGTGCCCAGACACTCCTCAACATGGCAGAGTTCATCCGGAGTGGCCAGCGGCTCGAGACGCTGGAGTTCACGAGAGACAGCTTCCAGCGGTACGGTGAGGTGGTGATCCTCTACACCGCATTCCGGGTGGTGTTGGTCGACAGCGCGGGGCAGGCCCATACCACTGCGGGCCGTGGCACCGAGGTCTTCGTCCACCGCCGTGGTCGTTGGATTCACACGGGTTGGCATCTCGACAACACGCCGTGAGAGTGGGCGTCACCGGGAGGAGGCATGGGTTCCAGGCAGGTTGAAGGAGTCAGCTCGCCAGCCGATACCCCGTCTTGCGCACCGTGAGCAGGTGCACCGGGTTCGCGGGGTCGTCCTCGAGTTTCCGTCGCAGCTCGAGGATGTGGACGTCGACCGTGCGGGACACGACGTCGGCCTCGTACTGCCACACCTCGTCGAGCAGCTCCGCCCGCGTGGCGACGCGCCCCTCGCGTCGCAACAGCGCCACCAGGAGGTCGAACTCCTTGGGGCGCAGGGCCACCGGCTCGCCGGCACGGGTCACCTCGTGGGTCGCGCGGTCGACCCGGACCTCCCCGAAGCACCACGTGCCCGGCGCGGGCTGGAGGGGGGTCGGCGGGCCATGACGCCGGAGCATCGCCGCGACGCGTGCCAGCAGCTCGGGCAGCGAGAACGGCTTGACCACGTAGTCGTCGGCGCCATGGCGGAAGCCACGGAGCCGGTCCGCCTCCGACCCCCGGGCGGACAGGATCAGTACCGGGACGTCGCGACCCTCATCGCGCAGCGTGCGCAGGACGTCAATCCCCTCGATGCCCGGCAGCATCAGGTCGAGCACCATCAGGTCCGGCTCCCAGCTCCGCGCCGCGCCGAGTCCCTTCTCGCCGGTCGCCTCCAGCCGGACGTCGTAGCCGTCGTGCGCCAGGTTGAGACGCAGCCCCTCGGCGAGCGCCGCGTTGTCCTCCACCACCAGGATTCGTCGCATCAGGTCGCCTCCAACTGTGCGGCAAGCCGGACCTCGATCCGGGCCCCCGCGTCGTGATCACCGACAACGGCATCCCCCCCGTGCAGCCGGGCGAGGTGACGCACCACCGCGAGGCCGAGCCCGCTGCCCCCGCCCTCGCCGCGCGCGTATGGCAGCCACACCCGTTCGCGATCGGCCACCGGGATGCCCGGCCCCTCGTCCTCGACCACCAGCAGCACCTCGGTGCGATCGTGATCGACGATCACCCGCAGGCGCTGTCCCTCCGGACCATGTCGGATCGCGTTGTCGAGCAGGTTCACCAGGATCCGGCGCACCGCATCGGCGTCGACGTTCGCGACGTCCTCGCCGAGCAGGTCCACCTCCACCTCGATCCGGCGACTGACGAGCAGCGGCTGGAACGCATCGAGCACCTCGTTGACCAGTCGACCGAGCCGGTCGGGACTCGGGTGCAGGGCCTCCTCGGCGCGCGCCATCCGGGCGGTGGCCAGGACGTTCTCGACCAGGTCGCCGAGTCGGCGGGTCTCCCGGGTGATCGTCTCGAGCGCCGCGCGACGGGCCGCCGGTTCGGCGATCCGCTCCAGCATCAGCGTTTCCGCGTAGAGGTGGATGTTCGCGAGCGGGGTGCGCAACTCGTGCGACACCGCATGGGTGAACTCCTCGCGCATCCGTGACAGGGAGAGCGTGCGCCACGCGAGGACCGCGGTGCCACCGAGCAGGAGGACGGCGAGGATGATCGCGGCCGCGACTCGCGGCCCCGGCGCGGGCGGGTAGCCGCCGGGCATGAGGTACGGCACGGCGTCGGGGCCCACCGTCACCGAGATCTCGGCGGAGAGCGGGGCGAGGGTGCGGTCGCCCATCGTCCAGCCATCCGGGATCGGCGGGTTGTAGTCGAGCAGGGAGGCCCCGTCGACCGTGCGGACCGTCACCGCGAGGGGGACGAGTGCGGTGCGACCGGGCCAGCGCTCGGGGAGGGAATCCCGCACCCGGTCGAAGAAGGCCTGGGTCCGCGCCGGCGGCGGCTCGAGGATCGTGGCGCGGAACGAAGGCAGCCCGACCTCGAAGCCGACCCAGCCGGGACCGGTGCGGCGCGGCTGGAGGATCGCGAGCGTCGTGTCGGCCCCGCGCACCACCACCGTGCCGCGGTAGGCGTAGTCCGGGGGGAGCGAATCGGCGAGCCGGGCGGCGAGCCGCGCCGCGAGGATCGCATCGACGGAGTCGCGACCGCCCAGCGCCGTGGTGCGCCAGCCGCCCGAGTCCCCCGCGAAGAAGTGCAGCGGCTGCACCGGACCGCCGGTGCGCTGGAACGACTGCGCCGCCACGCCGGCGAGCAGCGAATCGATCGGCTGGGGACGCGGCGTGATCGCCGCCTGTTGCGCGGCGATCAACAGGCTGCGGAAGGCAAACCACGCCTCGTTGGTGAAGAGCCCGGCGTAGTTGAGCGCCATGTAGGACGCGTGGTCACGCAGCGTCTCGTCGGCCGTCGCGCGATGGCGATCCATCGTCTGCCAGAGGAGCCAGCCGCCCCAGGCGACCAGGGCGATCGCCAGCGCGGACCCCACCACGACCAGTCGCTCGGCGCGCCGGAGTCGCGGGGAAAGGGACCAGCGCCGGACGGGTGTCGATCGCATCGGCATGGTCGGGAAGGTAGCGCGCGGCGCCGGGGAGGCCATGCCTCCGCGGCCGCCTGACCAGCCTCTGACGGCGGCGCGCCGTGATGCACACCCGGCCGCCGGATCGCCTCCGGGAGCGGCTGACTGCACGGAGGGTCCTCGACGACCGGGTGCTGCATCCAGAGATGAGCCACCCTGGTGGACCCGGTGACTCAGGGAAGGGGACAGTTCCCGGTCCCCTGGGTCACACACTCCGATGTCAGGAACCGGTCAGGTGGGGTCCCCTGGCTCCGATCCGGTCCGCCGACTCAGAACGAGACGTCCCACTGCAGCCGGCCGCGCCAGCGCTCCGCGTGCCCGGTGGGGTCGTCGATGGTGATCCGGAAGACATCGAGCGAGAGCTTGTTCTGGTGCCCCGCGAAGTACCAGTTGGCGACCCCGCCCACCTCGTGCATCTCGCTCTCGGGGCTCTCACGGCCACCGTGGACCGCGGCCCATCGCGCCCCGACCTCAAGCGGCTCCGGCAGGTCGTGGACGAATTCGGAGGGAAACAGGGCGGCTTGCACGTAGGTGCCGTCGAAATCGGTGGCCGTCGCCTCGACGCGATCCTCGACCTGCTTCCAGTGACTCTCGTGCTGCAGCGCCACGCCACGATACTTGAACGCGGTCTCCAGCACGGCCTGGTTGACCCGGTACTGCCCCGGGGCCCCGGCGGAGAAGCCGACGAGCTGGCCGCCACCTGACCCGCTGAACCGCGTGAACTCGGAGCGGTTGGTGGCGGCGGCGCCCGCGATGGTCAGCGCCGGCCGCGTGCGCCGCCCGAGATCGCCACCCGACATTCCCGGGTCGGTCCCCAGCGGTTGCCACTCCAGCCGACCGAGCCAGAGCAGCGCCTTGTCATCATTCTCGTGGTTCCCCGCACCCGTCCCCGTGAGCGCGCCCGCGTAGTAGCGCAGGTCCGCCGCGGTCCCCGCGAAGAGATGGCCGAAGAGCATCACCCCCGCCTGGCGGTCGAGGGTGAACACCCGGTTCACGATCGAGCGCTCGACGAACTCCTGCTCGCCCGAGGACTGGACCCGCTCCCGGTTGAGATTCACCTTCCACTGGCCGATCCGCACCTGCGCCTCGGGCGGACCGAGGGTGAGCCGGAAGTCCAGCAGCCGGGAACTGGGGAAGTCGTACTCCAGGTAGTACTGGACCCACTCGCGGTAGGCATGCCCGCCGACCTTCATCCGGGCCCGGCGGATCCGCAGCGAGGTCTGGTCGGTCGCGGCGAGTTCCTCGGCGACGGTCTCCTCGCCGTCGCGAGGCGTCGCGCCCCGGAACTGGAACCGCCACTGCAGCGTGAGGAGATTGTTGCCGTCCGCGGTCCGCATCTCCAGGCGATGGTTGCGGTAGGTGATCCCCATCCTCGTGCTGTCCTCCTGATCCTGCGCCGCGAGCGGGCGGTTGCCGAGAATCAGCGCGGTGAGGCCGAGGACGGCCAGACGGCCTGGGATCCGCGCGGTGGACGGGAGGGCGCGTCGCAGCATGGGGTGCCTGGGTCGGAGGGAGTGGGGTCGGGGGCGCCGGGGGTCGTTACACGGCCGTTACAATAACACTCCCGTCCGGCGATGGTCACCGTTGACCGATTTCGAACGCCCCACGGTCCCGCGCGGCCTACTCTTCGGCATGCCCAGCCTCTCGATCTCCCGGTGCCTGGTCGCGCTCCTGCTCGTCGTGCCAGCGCTCCGGGCCCAGCGCGCCGACTCCGCCGCCACCGCCAGGGGGTTGATGCGAACGGCCGGCGAGCAGCTCGCCAGCGGAGACACCGCTGCGGCGGCCGGTTCCGTGCTTGCCGCGAGTCGCGCCTGGCCCCGGCAGCTGGCCTACCAGGTCACCGCGGCCCGGATGCTCGTTGCGGCGGGGCGCCACGCCGAGGCGGTCGACGCCCTGGGGCGGGCCAACGCCGGCGGCTACGCCTGGAACCCCGACAACCCCGCACTCGACCCGCTGCGCGCCCTGCCCGGGTTCGCCGAGCTGGCCGCCACGGCGCGGGCGAGTGCTGCCCCGCTCGTGCGGAGCGCGGTGTATCGGGCGCTACCCGATGCGATGCTCCATCCGGAGGGGATTGCCCACGACTCGATCACCGGGCGGATCTACGTCAGCAGCGTGCGGCGCGCCAAGGTCGTGGTGATCGAGCCGGATGGTCGGGTCCGTGACTTCGTGCCGGCATCGGCTGGCCTGGAGGCCACCTTCGGGCTGGCGGTCGACCGGCGGCGTGGGGTCCTGTGGATCGCGACCTCGCGGACCCCGGAGCAGGCGCGGCCGGGTACCGTCGGCCATTCCGGGGCGGCCCTCGTCGCGGTCGACCTCGAGGACGGCCGGGAGGCCGCGCGGTGGGTCATCGCCGACACGTCCCAGCCGCATCTCCTGGGCGACCTCGCCCTCGGTCCCGATGGCACGCTCTGGGCGACCGACTCCCGGACCCCGGGACTCTACCGGGTCGAGCCGGGGAGTCGCGGCGGCCCGCTGGAGCCGGCGCCGATCCGGTCGCCCGACTGGGTCTCGCTTCAGGGTGTCGCGATCGCTCGCTCGGGTGGTGAAGCCTGGGTCGCGGACTGGACCACGGGCCTCTTCCACATCGACCTCGCATCGGGGGAGGTGCATCCGGTCGCGGCGGCGGTGAAGGACGTGACACTGGGGATCGACGGGTTGTACCTCGTCGGGCCACGACGACTGATCGGGATCCAGAACGGGATGGCCCCGGCTCGGGTCGTCGAGGTGACCCTCGACGCGGACGGACGTCGCGTGGACCGGCTCAGGGTGCTCGACCGGCACCTCCCCCTCGCGGAGGAGCCGACGCTCGGTGTGGTGGCGCGGGGGGCGCTGCTGTACGTCGCGAACAGCCCGTGGGGGCATTACCGTGCCGACGGGACCCCGGACCCGGCCCGACCGTTCCCCGTGCCCACGCTGCTGCGCCTGCCGCTCGATCGCTGAGGGCCGCCCCGCGTATCTTCCGCGCACCCGGCATCCCCGCCGGGGCGCCACGGGAGGGTGCATGGCCGAGCCGTTCGTCCACGAGTCCAGCTACGTCGATGCCGGGGCCACGATCGGTGCCGACACCAAGGTCTGGCACTTCTGTCACGTCATGCCGGGCGCCGTGATCGGGGAGCGCTGCAATCTCGGCCAGAACGTGGTCGTGATGAACGGCGTCCGGCTCGGCAACAACGTGAAGGTGCAGAACAACGTCTCGCTCTACGAGGGCGTGGAGCTCGAGGATGACGTCTTCTGTGGGCCGAGCTGCGTCTTCACGAACGTCCTCAATCCGCGCGCGCATGTCTCGCGCAAGCACGAGTACCGTCGCACGCTCGTGCGCCGAGGCGCCTCGATCGGCGCCAACGCCACCATCGTCTGCGGGGTGACCCTCGGGCGCTACGCCTTCATCGGGGCCGGGGCGGTCGTCACCGCGGACACCCCTGACTTCGCCCTCATGGTCGGCGTCCCGGCGCGCCGGGTGGGCTGGACCTGCCAGTGTGGCGAGCGGCTCCCGGCGCCGGCGCCGCAGTGCCGCTGTCGGGCCTGCGGGGCGGGGTACGAGGAGGCCGACGGGGTGCTCCGCCAGATTGTCGCCCCGGGGTCTCCCGGCTAACTTCCGGACTCGCTTGGACTTGCACCGATCCACCGATCCCCGGAGTGGCCCGGCATGAACGTGCCGATGCTCGACCTGCAGGCGCAGCACGAGACCATCAAGGCCGACGTCATGGCGCGCGTGGCGAGCGTCGTCGAGCGCCAGCAATTCATCATGGGTCCCGAGGTCGGGGAACTCGAATGCCAGGTGGCCGGGCTCTGCCAGGTGCCATATGCCATCGGGTGCGCCTCCGGGACCGACGCGCTGCTGCTCCCGCTGAAGACGCTCGACCTCCAGCCGGGCGATGAGGTCATCACCACGGCGTTCACCTTCTTCGCCACCGCGGGCGCGATCCACAACGCCGGCGGGACGCCGGTGTTCGTCGACATCGATCCGGTCACCTTCAACATCGATCCCGACGCCATCGCGCGCGCGATCACGCCGCGCACCCGCGCGATGGTGGTGGTGCACCTCTACGGCCAGATGGCGGCGATGGAGCGGATCCTCCCCGTGGCGGCCGCGGCCGGACTCCCGGTGATCGAGGACGCGGCGCAGGCGATCGGCGCCCGCCGACAGGTCGATGGCGCCTGGCGCATGGCCGGCGAACTTGGCCACGTGGGCACCATCTCGTTCTTCCCCAGCAAGAACCTCGGCGGGTGGGGCGATGGCGGGATGATGGTCTGTCGCGACGAGGCACTCGCGACGCGCCTCGCGCGGCTGCGGCTGCACGGCGGCGCGCGCCAGTACCATCACGACGAAGTCGGGTTCAATTCGCGCCTCGATGCCCTGCAGGCCGCGGTCCTCCTGGCGAAGCTGCCCCATCTCGCCAACTGGAGCGCGGCGCGGCGCGAGCGTGCCGCCCGATATGACCGCCTGCTCGGCGAGGTGCCCGGCGTGGTGACCCCGGTGGTCGATCCGGCCAACGAGGCGATCTTCCACCAGTACACGATCCGGGTCCCGAGGCGCGACGCCCTCCGCGAGCACCTGACGGCGCGAGGCATCGCCTCGATGGTGTATTACCCCGTGGCGCTGCACCGGCAGCCGTGCTTCGCCCACCTCCAGCCGATCGCCGGCGGGTTGCCCCACACCGAGCAGGCAATGGCCGAGGTGATCTCCCTGCCGATCTATCCGGAGCTGACCGATGCCCAGCAGGACGCCGTCGTGATGGCGATCCGCGAGTTCCTGGCGTGAGCGCCGCCACCGGGCCCGCCGGCCAGCCGATCCTCGGGCGCCGGATTCGCATCGGACTGGTCGGTTGCGGCCGCATCGCCGACCGGCACCTCGAGGCATTCGCCGCCCACCCGGACGATTGCGAGCTCGTGGCCGTCTGTGACACCGATGCCACCCGGCTGGGGGAAGCGGTCGAGCGGACCGGGGCGAAGGGGTTCGGGTCGCTCGATGAGCTGCTCGCGGGGTCGGACGCCGACCTGGTGGTCCTCGCGACCCCGAGCGGGTTGCACGCCGGGCAGGCGATCCGCTGCGCGGAGGCCGGCCGCCACGTGGTCACCGAGAAGCCGATGGCGACCCGGTGGCAGGATGGCAAGGCGATGGTGGCGGCGTGCGACGCCGCCGGGGTGCAGCTCTTCGTCGTCAAGCAGAACCGCCGCAATGCCACGGTCCGGCTGCTCAAGGGCGCGATCGAGGCCGGCCGGTTCGGCCGGATCCACATGGTGACCGTGAACGTCTTCTGGGCCCGGCCGCAGTCCTACTACGACTCCGCCCCGTGGCGCGGGACCTGGGAGTTCGACGGGGGAGCCTTCATGAACCAGGCCTCCCACTACGTCGACCTGCTGGATTGGCTCATCGGGCCGGTCGAGAGCGTGCAGGCCTTCACGGCCACCCTGGCCCGGCACATCGAGGTCGAGGACACCGGCGTCCTCGCGATCCGGTGGCGGAGCGGCACCCTGGGGACGATGGCCGTCACGATGCTCACGCACCCCCGGAACTTCGAGGGCTCGATCACGATCCTCGGCGAGCGGGGGACGGTCCGGCTCGGGGGGGTGGCGGTCAACTCCATCGAGCACTGGGAGTTCGCCGACAGCCATCCCGACGACGCCGCCGTCGCCGATGCCAGCTACGCCACCACCTCGGTCTATGGCCATGGCCACCAGGGGTACTACGAGAACGTCTTCCGGGCCCTCCGCGGCACGGAACTTCCAGAGACTGACGGCCGCGAGGGGCTCCATTCCCTCGAGCTGCTGATCGCCACCTACCTGGCGGCCCGCGACGGACGCCGGGTCGCCCTCCCCCTGGAGTATTGAGCCCCATGAGCCTCGCAGATGACCTGATCGCCCGGGCCGAGCGCCGCGACATCACCTTCGGCATCGTCGGCCTCGGCTATGTCGGCCTCCCCCTCGCCGTCGAGCTCGGCAAGGTGGGCTTCAAGGTGCTGGGCTACGACATCGCCCCCCGGGTGGTGGAGGGGCTCAATGCCGGCCGGTCCCACATCAAGGACGTGACCTCGGACGAGGTGGCCGACCTCCGGGCCAAGGGGCTCTTCGAGGCGACGACCGATGCCGCCCGGCTGGCCGAGGCCGACGCGATCTCGATCTGCGTCCCGACGCCGCTCTCGAAGTACAAGGACCCCGACGTCTCGTTCATCGTCGCCGCGACCGAGTCGGTCAAGGCCGGGCTGCGCTCGGGACAGGTGATCATCCTCGAGAGCACGACCTATCCGGGGACCACCCGCGAGATCATGCTCCCGGCCCTCGAGAGCACCGGGCTCGCCGTCGGCAAGGACTTCTTCCTCGCGTTCTCGCCCGAGCGGGTCGACCCGGGGAACCCGACCTACCACACCAAGAACACCCCGAAGGTGATCGGCGGGATCACCCCCGACTGCGTCCGCGTGGCGACCGCGATGTACGGCGAGGCGATCGACACGATCGTCCCGGTCAGCACGACCGAGGCGGCCGAGCTGGTGAAGCTGCTCGAGAACACCTTCCGGAGCGTGAACATCGGGCTCGTCAACGAGATGGCGATCGTCTGCGACAAGCTCGGCGTCGACGTCTGGGAGGTCATCGACGCGGCGGCGACGAAGCCGTTCGGCTTCATGAAGTTCACGCCCGGCCCGGGGCTCGGCGGCCACTGCATCCCGATCGACCCGCACTACCTCGCGTGGAAGATGCGCGGCCTCAACTACAAGACCCGGTTCATCGACCTCGCCGGCGAGCTCAACAGCGAGATGCCGCTGTTCTGGGTCCGCAAGCTGATGGAGGACCTGAACCAGGCCGGGACGTCGATCAAGGGGGCGAAGGTGCTGGTCCTGGGCGTGGCCTACAAGAAGGACATCGATGACCTGCGCGAGTCGCCGGCCCTCGACATCCTCGGCCTGCTCCACCAGTACGGCGCGGACGTGAGCTACCACGACCCCTACGTCCCGCGCTTCAGCGAGGCGGACCACGACTACGAGTCGGTGCCCCTGACCGCGGACGCGGTCGCCGGCGCGGATGCCGTGCTGGTGGTGACCGACCACAGCAACATCGACTGGGCGATGGTCAAGCGCCACGCGCGCCTCGCGGTCGACACGCGCCACGTGCTGAGCCGGGTGCCTGCATGAAGGTCACCGTGATCGGCTCGGGATACGTGGGGCTCGTCGCCGGCGCCTGCTTCGCCGAGACGGGCAACGACGTGGTGTGTGCCGATCACGATGCGGGGAAGATCGCGGGCCTCCGCGAGGGGATCCTGCCGATCTACGAGCCGGGGCTCGACGCGCTGGTCGAGCGCAACGCCGCGGCGGGCCGCCTGGCCTTCACCACCGACCTGGGGGCCGCGATCCGCCACGGCGACGTGGTGTTCATCGCGGTCGGGACCCCGCCGGGCGAGGACGGCTCGGCCGACCTCCAGCACGTCATCGCCGTCGCCGGCACGATCGGGCGGCACCTCGACCGCTTCAAGGTCGTCGTCACCAAGTCGACCGTCCCGGTCGGGACCGCGGCGAAGGTGCGCGAGGCGCTCCGGGCCGAGTCCGATGCCGACGTGGCGGTGGCGTCGAACCCGGAGTTCCTGAAGGAGGGCGCCGCGATCGACGACTTCATGAAGCCGGACCGGGTCGTGCTCGGGGTCGACGATCCGCGCGCCGAGCAGCTGCTGCGCGACCTCTACGCCCCCTACGTGCGCAGCGGCGCCCCGATCCTCTTCATGGACATCCCCTCCGCCGAGGTCACGAAGTACGCGGCGAACGCGATGCTCGCCACCCGGATCTCGTTCATGAACCAGGTGGCCGACCTCTGCGAGCGCGTCGGCGCCGACGTGTTCAGCGTGCGGCAGGGGATCGGCAGCGACTCGCGCATCGGCAACGCCTTCCTCTTCCCCGGGCCGGGCTACGGCGGGTCGTGCTTCCCCAAGGACGTGAAGGCCCTGGTGCACACCGCCCGGCAGGCCGGCATGGTGCCGACGCTCTGGGAGGCGGTCGAGGAGGTCAACGCGCGCCAGAAGCAGCTCGTGTTCGGCAAGCTGGTGGCCGCGCTCGGCGACGTGCGCGGCCGCACGGTCGCGGTGTGGGGGCTCGCGTTCAAGGCCGGCACCGACGACATGCGGGAGTCGCCCGCCGTCGAGCTCGTCCATGCGCTCCTCGGCGCCGGGGCGACCGTCCAGGCCCACGATCCGCAGGCGATGACCGTCGCGGCCGCGCTGTGGGGCGATCGCGTGCGCCTCGCCGACGAGCCCTATGCCGCGCTTGCCGGCGCCGACGCGCTCTGCGTGATGACCGAGTGGCTGGTGTACCGCAACCCGGACTTCGCCCGGATCCGCGACGCCCTCACCACCCCCGTGGTCATCGACGGCCGCAACCTGTACGATCCGCGGCGGATGGCCGACCTCGGCTTCCGCCACGCGACCATTGGACGGAGCACCGCCTGATGCGCCTCGTGATCACCGGCGCTGCCGGCTTCCTCGGATCCCACCTCACCGACCGGTTCCTCGCCGACGGGCATGAGGTCATCGGCCTCGACAACTTCCTCACCGGGCGCCCCGAGAACATCGCGCACCTCGCCGACGAGCCGCGCTTCCGCTTCGTCGAGGCCGACGTCAGCGAACCGGTCGCGGTCGATGGGGCGGTCGATGGCGTGCTGCACTTCGCGTCGCCGGCCTCGCCACCGGATTACCAGGCCCACCCGGTCGAGACGCTGAAGGTCGGCAGCGCCGGCACGCTGCACACGCTCGAGCTGGCACGCCAGCACGGCGCGCGCTACTTCCTCGCCTCCACCTCCGAGGTGTACGGCGACCCGCTGGTGCACCCGCAGCCGGAGTCGTACTGGGGCAACGTCTCCTCGACCGGGCCGCGCAGCATGTACGACGAGGCGAAGCGGTTCGCCGAGGCGGCCGTGATGACCTATCATCGTCACCACGGGCTCGACACGCGGATCGTGCGGATCTTCAACACCTACGGGCCGCGCATGCGCCCCGAGGACGGGCGCGTCGTCTCCAACTTCATCGTCCAGGCGCTGCAGGGCCGTGCCCTCACCGTCTATGGCGATGGCCGGCAGACCCGCTCCTTCTGCTACGTGAGCGACCTGATCGACGGTATCGTGCGCCTGTTCCACAGTGACCGGCACGAGCCGACCAACATCGGCAATCCGGTGGAGTTCACGATGCTCGAACTCGCCGAGCGCGTCCTCGCCCTGACCGGCTCCCCGGCGGCCGTCGAGCACCGGCCGCTGCCGGAGGACGACCCGAAGGTCCGGCAACCCGACATCACGATCGCCCGCACCGTCCTCGGCTGGGAGCCGGCGGTGCCGCTCGCGGATGGCCTCGCGCGGACGGTGGAGTGGTTCCGCGGGGTGGTGGCGTGAACGTCTCGGTCCGTGAGCTGATCTGGTCGGCCCGGGCACGGTTCGGGGCACGGGACTACTACGGTGCGCTGCTCTGCCTCGAGGACCTCGTCGGTTCGGCGCGCGCCTATGCCGACGTGTACCACCTGCGCGGGCTCTGCCTCACCATGCTCGAGCGGCCGGACGAGGCCCTCGAGCAGTTCGGCCGCGCCCTCGACCTCAATCCCCGCTACGTCGAGGCCCACCTGCATCGCGGCCTGGTCCTCAACCAGCTCGGGCGGACCAGCGAGGCGGCGGAGGCGTTCCAGGCCGCGCAGCGCGCCGAGGGGCCGCCGGTGGGCGGGCTCAGCGCCCCCGTGGCCGCCCGGCTCGCCAACGAGCACGCCCGGATCGGCGAGCACTATGCCGAGGCCGGGGCGTTGCCGGAGGCGATCCGCGAGTACGAGCGCGCCGTCTCGCTGGGGCCGATGTTCCACGACCTCCGGCTCCGGCTGGCCCGCCTGCTGATCGAGGGCGGCAACCCCCTCCGTGCCCGGGAGGAGCTCGAACGGATCCTCGAGCTCCGGCCGGACTGGATCGAGGCCAGCGTGCACCTCGGGCTGGCCCGCTACCTCGCGGGTGATGTCGCGGGAGCCCGGCAGGTGTGGCAGGGCTGCCTCGCCGAGCGCCCCGACCTCGAGCGGGTCAACGCCTATCTCGCGATGGTGGAACGCATCCCGACGTGATCGCCTGGCGGTGGGCGGCGCTCCTCGTGGCCACGGCGTGCGGCGCGCCGCCGACCCCGGAACAGCTGGCGGACCGCGCGGCCGCCGATGGGCGGTGGGAGGAGGCGCTGGCCGCGCTGTCGCAGGCCGAGCCGACCGCTGGCGTACTGGCCCGCCGGGCCGAGGCCGCCCTCCAGTCGGGCAACCTCCGCACCGCGGCGGTCGACTTCACCCGCCTCGCGAGTGCCGACGCATCCCGGCGCGGGGAAGCGGCCTCCGGCCTCACGCGGACGGCCCAGGCCGCTGGCCGGACCGGCGACGGCCTCGCCCTCACCACCGCGCTGCTCGGATTGCGGGACGTCGCCCCGGGGTGGCCCCTTGGTCGCCTCGCCCTGAATGTGCGCCTGGGCGATGAGGCCCCGCCGGACGAGGTCCTCCGGCTCGCGCCGGCCATCCTCGCCTCCTCTCCCGGTCGCGACGTTGGCGATCGGGTGCTGCTCGCCCTCGCCGAGGCGGTGCTCGCCGAGGGCGATTGTTCCCGCGCCGTTCCGGTGCTGACGGCGGTCGAGACCCGCGCCGACCTCGCCCTCGCGGCCGTCGCCGGGGGCCTCCGGGCCGGCTGCCTGCTGGCCGAGGGGATGGCTGCGCTCGCCGCCGGTGATACATTGGCTGCGCGCCGGGCGCTCGATGCGACCGTCGCGCTCGATCCTTCGGGGGCGGCCGGCCGCCGTGCGCTGGTCGCCCTCGGTGACGTCTATCTCGGTGAAGGCGACCCGTTCGCGGCCCAGGTGGCCTGGCGGACCGCCGCCGCCGCCGCGCAGTCCGACACGATCACCGCCCTCGCCCTCGAGCGGCTCCGCAGCATGGCGGGGCCCGGGGCGACCGGAGAGCCAGAGATTCCGTGAAGCCCTCGACCTGCCGCGTCCTGCTGATCCTCCTCGGCGCCACTGCCTGCGGAGGCGGCAACCCGGAGACCACGCCCGCGCCGGCGACGAACCTCGTCGCCACCCCGGAGAAGCTCGACTCCCTCTGGAACGAGGCCGTGGCGGAGTTCACCGACCGGGATTGGCGCAACGCGGGCATCCTGTTCGAGCGCCTCATGCTCGAGCTGCCCCGACGCGACCCGCGGCAGCCGATGGCCCGCCTCTCCCTCGGCGAGGCGCGGCTCGGCCAGAAGAGCTACCTCCAGGCGGTCCGCGAGTTCCGCCGCGTCGCCGATGAGTATCCCAACGACTCGCTCGCACCGGTCGGCTTGCTGCGTGCCGGTGACGCCTACGCCAAGCTCTGGCGTCGTCCCGAGCTCGACCCGACCTACGGCGGGCAGGCCGTGGCGACCTGGCAGGAACTGCTCACCCGCTACCCGCAGTCGGCCTACGCCGACACCGCGCGCACGCGGATCGCCGGGCTGAACGAGTGGTACGCCATCAAGGAGTACAAGGCGGCCTCGTTCTACATGCGCTACAAGCTCTACGACTCGGCCATCCTCTACCTCAAGGATCTCGTCGCGACGTACCCGCGCACGGCGCAGGCCCCGCGCGCGATGGCCTCGCTGGTCGCGGCGTACCGGAAGCTCGGCTACGTCGAGGACGTGCAGGAGATGTGCACGTTCTATCGCACCAATTATCCCGACGCCGAGGGACTCGCCGAGAGCTGCCCCGCCCCACAGGTGGCCGATGGCGGGGCCGGCGCGCCGCCGGGATCCTGAGTTGCGGCTGGGCCTCCTGGGCGGGTCGTTCGACCCGATCCACCATGCGCACCTGATCGTGGCCCAGTCCGCTCGCGAGCAACTGGGCCTCGATCGTGTCCTCCTCCTCGTCTCCGCCGCGCAGCCCCTCAAGCCGGGCCATGGTGCCTCGGCTCTCGACCGGCTCCGGATGGTCGAGCTGGCGGTGGAGGGGATCCCGGGCCTCGTCGCCGACGGTCGCGAGGTGGCCCGTGGCGGCCCGACCTACACCGTCGACACCCTGCGCGAGCTGGCCGCCGAGTGGCCCGCCGCCGAGCTGGTGCTGATCCTCGGGAGTGATGCCGCAGCGGAGCTGCCCCGCTGGCGGGAGGCTGCGGAGATCCCCCGCCTGGCCCGCCTCGCGCTGGTCCAGCGGGCCGGGGCGCCGCCCCTCGAGGGCGCCGCCGCGGTGCAGGTGCCGGCGATGGAGCTTTCGAGCACGGCGATCCGGGCCCGGGCGGCCGCCGGCCGATCGCTCCGCGGCTGGGTCCCGGCCCGCGTGGCCGACTACATTTCCGGGTTGGCCCTGTACCGACGCGAAGAAGGTGGAACCGCATGATCAAGAAGGTCCTCGACGCCGTCCTCGGGTCGCGCCACGCGCGCGAGGCGAAGAAGCTGGAGCCGGTCCTCGCCCAGATCCGGGAGCACGAGGCCCGGCTGGCCGGGCTGGACGATGCCGCCATCCAGGGCCAGACCGCCCGGTTCCGCGGCATCCTCGCCGAGCGGACGGGCGAGCTGCGCACCGCCGTTGAAGAGCTGCTCGCCGCCAAGCGGGACTGCGCCGACCCGGTGGAGCGGGAGGCGATCGAGGACCGGCTCCACCAGGCGGAGCAGGCCTGGCGGAAGGCGATCGCCGAGACGCTCGACGAGCTGCTGCCCGAGGCGTTCGCGACGGTGCGCGAGGCGTGCCGTCGCCTCCTCGGCAGCACGGTGGCGGTCACCGGCCAGGAGATGACCTGGAACATGGTGCCGTACGACGTGCAGCTGATCGGCGGCATCAACCTGCACCGCGGCCGGATCGCCGAGATGGCGACCGGCGAGGGCAAGACGCTGGTGGCGGTGTTGCCGATGTACCTCAACGCGCTGCCGGGCCGCGGCGCGCACCTGGTCACCGTCAACAACTATCTCGCTCGCCGCGACAGCCAGTGGATGGGGCACGTGTACGGGTGGCTCGGGCTCACGGTCGCCTGCCTCGACGACACCCCGCCGTCGTCGCCGGAGCGCCGCGCGGCCTACAACGCCGACATCACCTACGGCACGAACAACGAGTTCGGCTTCGACTACCTCCGCGACAACATGGTGTTCTCGCTGGAGCAGCGCGTGCAGCGCGAGCACGTCTTCGCGATCATCGACGAGGTGGACTCGATCCTGATCGACGAGGCGCGCACCCCGCTGATCATCTCCGGCCCGGTGGGCGAGGAGGACAGCACCGCCTACCGGACCTACAACCCGCGCGTCGGCGAGCTGGTCCGCAAGCAGGCCGAGGTGGTGGGCAGCCTCGTGGCGGAGGGCGAGCGGCTCCTCGGTGACGACAAGACCCGCGCCGAGGGCGGGGTCCGGCTGTACCAGGCCAAGATGGGGGCGCCGAAGAACAAGCGGCTGCTCAAGCTCCTCAACGAGCCCGGGGTGCAGCAGCTCGTGCTGCGGACCGAGCTCGACTACATCGCCGACCGCAAGCTGCCGATCAAGCAGCAGCAGCTCCGCGACATCGAGGACCCGCTCTTCTACGTCCTCGACGAGAAGGGGCACTCGGTCCACCTCACCGATGCCGGGGCAGCGGCCCTCTCCCCGGGCGACCCCGACCTCTTCGTGGTGCCCGACATCTCGGGCGAGATCGGCGCGATCGACGCCGATCCCGACCTCACCCCGGCCGAGCGGATCCAGCGGCGGGCGGAGGTCGAGGCGGCCTACGCGAAGAAGAGCGAGCAGCTGCACGTGATCCACAAGCTGCTCCAGGCCCACGCGCTGTACGAGCGGGAGACCGAGTACATCGTCCAGGACGGCCAGGTCCTGATCGTCGACGAGAACACCGGCCGCATCATGCACGGGCGACGCTGGAGCGACGGGCTGCACCAGGCGGTCGAGGCGAAGGAGGGGGTCACCGTCAAGGGCGAGACCCAGACCTTCGCGACGATCACGATCCAGAACTACTTCCGGATGTACGAGAAGCTCTCCGGCATGACCGGCACCGCCGAGACGGAGGAGACCGAGTTCTTCCAGATCTACGGCCTCGACGTGGCGGTGATCCCGACCAACAAGCCGATCGCGCGGCAGGACCTCGCCGACCGGATCTACCGCACCCGCCGGGAGAAGTTCAATGCGGTGATCGACGAGGTGGAGCGGGTGCACGCGATGGGGTGGCCGGTGCTGATCGGCACCACGAGCGTGGACATCTCCGAGACCCTCTCGCGCCAGCTCAAGCGGCGCGGGCTGACGCACGAGGTCCTCAACGCGAAGTACCACCAGCGCGAGGCGGAGATCGTCGCGGCGGCGGGGCGGCGGGGCGCCATCACGATCGCGACCAACATGGCCGGCCGCGGCACCGACATCAAGCTCGACGCCGCGCTCGACCTCGCGGCCGCGGAGGCCGGGCTGCACATCGTCGGCACCGAGCGCCACGAGTCGCGCCGGATCGACCGCCAGCTGCGCGGCCGCGCCGGCCGCCAGGGGGACCCCGGGCAGTCGCTCTTCTTCCTCTCCCTCGAGGACGACCTGATGCGGCTCTTCGGCGGGATGGACCGCATCTCGAAGATGATGGACAAGGGCGGGGCGGAGGAGGGCGAGGTGATCACCGGCAAGCTGATCACCGCCGCGATCGAGAGCGCCCAGAAGCGCGTGGAGCTGCAGAACTTCCAGTCCCGCAAGCGGCTGCTGGAGTACGACGACGTGATGAACCAGCAGCGCGAGGTGATCTACTCGACGCGGCTCTTCGCCCTGGGCCGCGGGGAGGAGATCAAGGCCGAGGCGCGCAAGATGATCCGCGTCGCGCTGGAGCGGTTCACCCGCGGGTGGGTCGACAGCGCCGACACGCCGGAGGCGATCGACCGCGCCGGGATCCGCGAGGCGCTGATGCTGCAGTTCCTCTCGGCGCCGGATGCGATCCTCGACCCCGCGGCGACCGCCGATGGCGAGGCGATCGTCGCCGCGGCGGTGGCGGAGGGCGAGGCGGCGTTCGAGCGGAAGCTCGCCTACCTGCAGGACGTCGGGGAGAAGATCAACGTCCCAGACGTCGACCGGCAGGTGGTGGCCCAGGTGATGCTCGGGACGCTCGACGAGAAGTGGAAGGACCACCTCCACGACCTCGACCAGCTCCGCAACGCGATCCACTACCGGGCCTATGGCCAGAAGGACCCGCTGGTCGAGTACAAGAAGGAGGCCTTCGAGATGTTCGAGGACCTGCTGGGCGACATCCAGCAGACCTTCTCGGAGCGGTTCCTGAAGGTGCAGGTCAACATCGAGGGCCCGCCGCCACCGCCACCCCCGCCGCCGCCGGTCCCCACCCCGCCCGCGGGGAGCCCGGACGAGCTGTTCACCGGGGGAGCCGCCCGCCAGGTGCCACCACCCGCACCGGCGGTGCGGGCCACGGACAGCCAGGGCCGGGCCGTGATGCCGGGCGACCCGGCCGGCGAGGTGGCCACGGTCGGACGGAACGACCCGTGCCCCTGCGGCAGCGGCAAGAAGTACAAGAAGTGCCACGGCGCCACGGGGTGAGGGCGCCCCGGGGCCCGGCCCCGGGGCATCCGCCCGCCCGGATGGCAGGCATACCCGACCGCGCATGTTTCCTTTCCCGGCACGCCGGCCCCGGCGTGCCAGCTCCCGTCCAGACGTAACTCTCGCGTCACAGGCAATCCCGACGCTTGCTCGCACCCGTCGGGGGCGTAGATTTGCCGCGTCCCGGACCCTCCCCGCGCACCGTGCCGTGGCGCCGTGGGGAGGGCCGGGCGGGCAGGATCGCAGGACACGTCGTCGCGCGGCCGGGCGACGTTCACCATGGGCCAGGGGACCCGCGGGTCCGAGCTGGCGCTCACGTTTGGGGAGGTTCGGCATGAAGAGGTTTCTGACCCTCTGCGCGCTCGTCGCCGCAGTGCTGGTCGTGGGAACAGGCGCGGTGTCCGCGCAGGGCGTGACGACCGCGCAGGTGCGCGGCAGCGTCACCGACAACGCCGGGAACCCGGTGGTCGGGGCGCAGGTCACCGCCGTGCACCAGCCGTCCAACACCACCTACCGCGTGACCACGCGGGCCGGTGGCAACTACACGATCCCGGGCATGCGCGTCGGCGGTCCCTACACCGTCAGCGCCATCGCGATCGGCTTCCAGCGCGCGACCCGCGAGAACGTCTACCTGACACTCGGCAACGCGACTGACGTCGACATCCGGATGGAGCAGGCCGTCGTGACGCTGCAGGACCTGACGGTCTCGGCCCAGGCCGGCACCTTCTCGTCGACCCGCACCGGCGCGGCGACGATCGTCAGCCAGCAGGCGATCAGCACGCTGCCGACGATCGACCGCTCGATCAACGACCTGACCCGGCTCACCCCGCAGGTGCGCGGCCAGAACTTCGCCGGCGCCGACTCGCGGCTCAACAACATCACGATCGACGGGTCGTACTTCAACAATTCCTTCGGCCTCGGCTCCGGCGCCACGCCGGGCGGCCGGACCGGCGTCGCCCCGATCTCGATCGACGCCATCGAGCAGATCCAGGTGAACATCGCCCCGTATGACGTGCGCCAGGGCAACTTCGTCGGCGCCGGCATCAACGCGGTGACCAAGTCGGGCACCAACGAGTTCCAGGGGTCGCTCTACTACCAGTACCGGAACGAGAACTTCGTCGGCAAGCAGGCCGGTGACATCCCGTTCGACCCGGGGACCTTCAAGTTCGACAACATCGGCGCCCGCCTCGGCGGCCCGATCATCAGGGACAAGCTCTTCTTCTTCGCCAGCTACGAGTCGGACGGCATCACCCAGCCGGGCACCCTGTTCAAGGCCAACACCGGCGGGCAGCCGGTCGAGGGCAACACCACCCGCGTCCTCAAGAGCGACCTCGACCAGCTGAGCAGCTTCCTCTCGACCAACTTCGGCTACGAGACCGGCCCCTACGAGGGCTACGACTTCGAGACCCCGTCGAAGCGCTACCTGGCCCGGGTCGACTGGAACATCAACGACCGGAACAAGTTCCAGGTCCGCTACAACAAGCTCGACTCGAAGACCGACGTGATCGCGTCCAACTCGTCGTCGCTGGGCTTCGGGAACCGGTCGAACCGGACCGACGCGATCGCCTTCAGCAACACCAACTACCAGATCCTCGAGAACCTCTGGTCGCTGATCGGCGAGCTCAACACCCAGGTCGGCAGCAACATGTCGAACCAGCTCATCGCCGGCTACAACACCACCGACGAGAGCCGCGACACCCGCGGCGGGGCGTTCTTCCCGCTGGTGGACATCCTGCAGGACGGCCGGACCTACACGTCGTTCGGCTTCGAGCCGTTCACGCCGAACAACGAGCTGCGCTACAACAGCTACCAGATCCAGGACAACTTCACGATCTACGGCGACAAGCACGACCTGACCTTCGGGATCAGCGGCGAGCGCTACCGGTCGGAGAACGTCTTCTTCCCGGGATCGCAGAGCGCCTACGTGTACAACTCGCTGGCCGACTTCTACACCGACGCCAACGACTTCCTCGCCAACCCGAACCGGACCACCTCGCCGGTGAACCTGCGCCGGTTCCAGGTCCGGTACTCGAACATCCCCGGGCTGGACAAGCCGCTGCAGCCGCTCGAGGTGACCTACCTCGGCGTCTATGCCCAGGACATCTGGCGGGCGACGGACAACCTCGAGCTGACCGTCGGCGTCCGCGCCGACCGGCCCAGCTTCGGCGAGACCGGCTTCACCAACGCCGAGGCCAACGGCTACACCTTCCGTGACGCCGACGGCAACAGCGTCCAGTACCAGACCCAGAAGCTCCCCGACGCGAACGTCATCTTCTCGCCGCGGCTCGGATTCAACTGGGACCTGAAGGGCGACCGCTCGACCCAGATCCGCGGCGGCACCGGCGTCTTCTCCGGCAAGCCGGCCTACGTCTGGATCTCGAACCAGATCGGCGAGAACGGCACGCTGACCGGGTTCGAGCAGCTCGACAACACGACCAACCGCCCGTTCAACCCCGACCCGAACGCCTACAAGCCGGCGTCGGTCGACGGCTCGCCGGCGGCGTCGTACGGGCTGGCGTTCACCGACCCGAACTTCAAGTTCCCGCAGGTCTGGCGCACCAACATCGCCATCGACCACAAGCTCCCCGGTGGCTGGATCGGGACGGCCGAGTTCCTGTACGGCCGTGACGTCAACGGGCTCAGCTACATCGATGCGAACCTCCCGGCGGCGCAGACCAGCTACAACGGGCCGGACGGCCGGGTGCGCTACACCGACAACCGGATCAACGACAACGTGACCGGCGCCTACGTCCTGGGGAACCAGAGCGTGGGGAAGAGCTGGAACATCGCGCTGTCGCTGGAGAAGGCGTTCAGCAACGGCTTCTTCGCCAAGGCCGCCTACAACTACGGCGAGGCGAAGAACCTCATCGATCCGGGCTCGATCGCCGCGGGCACCTTCACGAACAACCCGCAGGCCGGCGACCCGAACAATCCGCCGCTCTCGTTCTCGTCGAACTCGCCGGGCCACCGGTTCTTCGCCACCCTCGCGTACCAGAAGGACTGGTTCTCGTTCGGCGGCACCGGCGTCTCGCTCTTCGTCGAGGGGTTCACCCCGGGCAACACCAGCTACATCTTCTCGGGTGACGCCAACGGCGACGGCGCGAACTTCAACGACCTGATCTACGTCGCCCGCGACCAGTCCGAGATGCGGTTCCAGCAGTACACCTCGGGCGGCGTGACCTACACCCCGGAGCAGCAGGCCGCGGCGTGGGATGCCTACATCGACCAGGATCCGTACCTGAGCACCCGTCGCGGCCAGTACGCCGAGCGGAACGCGCTCTTCCTGCCGATGATCTGGCGCGCGGACCTGAGCATCACCCAGGACCTGTTCGGCAAGGTCGGCGGCAAGCTGAACAAGTTCCAGGTCCGGCTCGACATCCTGAACTTCACGAACCTCCTCAAGGACTCGTGGGGCGTCAGCCAGCGGGTGATCCAGAACCGGCCGCTCACCAACCCGAGCCTGAACGGGGCCGGCGAGCTGCAGTACCGGCTCGCGACCAACGGCGGCGAGCTGCTGAACACGACGTTCCAGAAGAACGCCGGGTTCAACGACGTCTACCGGTTCCAGCTCTCGCTGCGGTACCTGTTCAATTGATGCGGCGCTGAGTCCTGCGTCGTGAGATGTGAGAGGGCCGCTCCCGAGAGGGGGCGGCCTTTTCGCTGTGACGTGAGTCCTGCGTCCTGAGTCGTGAGGGGTGACCTCGGCGGGATCGGGTGCCAGCGCGCCGCCGTCCGGGCCGCCCTGTGCCATCGGGCCCGTCCTTCCTTCCCCGATGGCTCCACCACCCGACCGACCCCGCGAACGGCTCTGGCGCCTCGGCGCCGGTGCGTTGACGGCGCCCGAGCTTCTGGCGATCCTGCTGGGGACGGGGCAGGGGGGGGAGGACGTCCTGCGCGTGGCGGGGCGGCTGCTCGACTCGGCCGGCGGGACCCTGCGGCGGCTCGCGGCCCGGCCGCCGGCCGAGTTGCAGCGGACGGCCGGGGTCGGCCCGGCGAAGGCCGCCCGGCTGGTGGCGGCGTTCGAGTTGGCGGCACGGCTCGACCGCGAGGTGCGCCCGACCGCGCCCCGGATCGCCTCGCCGGCCGACGTGGTGCGGGTCATGGCGCCGCGGCTCCGGGACCTCAGCGTCGAGGAGTTCCACCTGCTGGCCCTCGACACCCGCTCGCGGGTGCTGCGGGACGTCCTGGTGACCCGGGGACTGCTCGATGCCTCGCTGGTGCACCCCCGCGAGGTGTTCCGCCCCGCCATCGCCGAGGCGGCCGCGGGTATCATTCTGGTGCACAACCACCCGAGCGGGGATCCGACCCCCTCGGCGGAGGATCGGGCCGTGACCCGGCAACTGGTGGCCGCCGGGCAGCTCCTCGATCTTCCGGTCCATGATCACGTGATCGTGGCGGGCGACCGCCATGTGTCCTTTGCCACCGCCGGGCTCCTGTGACCTCACCCGCCGCCAGCGCGCTGACCGAGCTCTCGCCCCAGCTGTTCGCCACGCTGGAGGCGTACGCCGAGCGCCTCGACATCCCCCGGATCGACCGGGCGCTGCGCTACGCGGCGGGGGCGCACCGCGGCCAGAAGCGGATGAGCGGCGAGGACTTCGTCGAGCACTCGATCGCGGTCGCCTCGATCCTCGCGGGACTGCTGGTGGACACCGCCTCGATCTGCGCGGCGCTGCTGCACGACGTGGTCGAGGACTCGGACGTCTCCACCGGCGACATCGCGACCGAGTTCGGCGACGAGGTGGCCGGGCTGGTGGACGGCCTCACCAAGATCTCCCACCTCACCTTCCGCTCGTCGGTCGAGGAGCAGTCGGAGAACTACCGCAAGCTGCTGCTGTCGGTGGCCAAGGACGCCCGGGTCATCATCATCAAGCTCGCCGACCGGCTCCACAACATGCGGACGCTGGAACACCTGAGCGACGAGCGCCGCCGCCGGATCGCCACCGAGACGCGCGAGATCTACGCCCCGTTGGCGCACCGGTTCGGCATGGCGCAGGTGAAGGCCGAACTGGAGGACCTCGCCTTCAAGTTCCTGGAGCCCGAGGACTACACCGTCCTCGCGAAGCAGGTGGCCTCCAAGCGCGCCCAGCGGCAGGAGGCGATCGCCCGGCTCCGCGGGCCGCTGGAGGAGGAGCTGACCCGCGCCGGCGTCGGCGAGTTCGAGGTGAGCGGGCGGCCGAAGCACCTCTGGTCGATCTACCAGAAGATGAAGAAGCGCGACAAGCCGTTCGACGAGATCTACGACCTGATGGCGATGCGGGTGATCGTCGCGTCGGTGCCCGAGTGCTACCACGTGCTGGGGATCATCCACCACGTCTGGACCCCGCTGCAGGAGCGGATCAAGGACTACATCGCGAGTCCCAAGTCCAACGGCTACCAGTCGCTGCACACCACGATTTTCGGGCCGCAGGGACAGCTCTTCGAGATCCAGATCCGCACCCGCGAGATGCACCGCACGGCGGAATACGGTATCGCCGCGCACTGGCTGTACAAGACCGCCAGCGAGGCCGAGACCGACGACCTCGGGCGGCAGCTCGGCTGGTTCCGCCAGCTCCTCGAGCTGCAGCAGGAGAGCGCCTCCCCCGAGGAGTTCCTCGAGTTCCTCAAGGTCGACCTCTACCACGACGAGATCTTCGTCTTCACGCCGCAGGGCGACGTCAAGCAGCTCCCCAAGGGGGCCACGGCGATCGACTTCGCGTTCCACGTCCACACCGACGTCGGCTTCCGGACCACCGGTGCCCGCGTCAACGGCCGGATCGCCCCGCTGCACCGCGAACTGCGCAACGGCGACACGGTCGAGGTGCTGACCTCCAACCAGGCCCGGCCGTCGCGCGACTGGCTGGCGCACGTTCGGACCGGCAGGGCCCGCAGCAAGATCAAGCAGTGGATCCGCCAGGAGGAGGAGGCGGTCTCCCAGCAGCTCGGCCAGGAGATCCTCACCCGCGAGCTGAAGCGCCGCCGGCTCGAGCTGCCGGAGGCGGACCAGGTCACGGCCGCGGCCCGCACGCTCAACCTCGGCGACCGGGCGGCGCTGGAGATCTCGCTCGGCCGCGGCGACCTCGCCATCGGGCAGGTGATGCGGGCGCTCTTCCCCGACGTCCCCGCCGACGCGCTGCAGGAGAAGCCGCCCACGATGTTCGGGCGGGTCGTCAACCGCTTCCGCCTCGGGCGCGGGATCCGGATCCAGGGTGCCGACGGGCTGATGGTGCGCTACGCCCAGTGCTGCCAGCCGGTGCCGGGTGACCCGGTGGTGGGGTACGTCACCCAGGGGCGCGGGATCTCGATCCACCGCGCCGACTGTCCCAACCTGCTGACGCTGACCGACCTCGAGCGGCGGGTCGAGATCGACTGGCAGGAGCAGACCGGCGAGAGCTACGCCGTGCGGCTCGCCGTCACCGGCGAGGACCGGCGCGGACTCTACGCCGACGTGATGCAGGCGATCAGCGCCACCGGCACCAACGTGCGCGGGGCCGACCTGCAGTCGAAGGACGGCACGATGTTCGGGACGATCTTCGTCGAGGTGGACAACCTGCCGCACCTCGCCAAGGTGCTCAAGGCGATCCGGCGGGTGAAGGGCGTCGGGACGGTGGAGCGCCGCGAGGCGCAGGGACCGTAGCCTAGACCCCCAGCTTCGCCAGCAGCTTCCGGTGCGCCGCGCTCACTTCCATGCAGCTCAACCGGCTCTGGCGCACCAGCGCCAGGTCCTTGAGCCCGGGCACCGCCTTGATCTGGGCGAGCGTCACCGGCTCGGCGAGCGGCTTCACGGCCTGGATGTCGATCACCACCCGCTTCGGGTCGTCGAGCTTCGGGTCCGGATACGCCTGCTTCGCGACCTTCGCGATGCCGACGATCGCCTTCCCCTCGTTCGAGTGGTAGACCAGCACCTCGTCGCCGCGCTTCATCGCGCGGAGGACGATCAGGGCCTGCGCGTTGGCGACCCCGTCCCAGACGGTGCGCCGGTCGCGGAGGAGGTCATCGAAGCTGTAGACCGACGGCTCGGTCTTGAGGAGATAGCTCGGCATGGGGGCAAGATAGAGGCGAGAAGCGAGAAGCGAGAAGCGGGAAGCGAGGGGCCCTGAGGCCAGTCATCCCGAGCGAGGCGGCGCAGCCGCTGGAGTCGAGAGCTTGCCCCGAGCGTAGTCGAGGGGGATCTGCACCTCGCGTGCGGCAACCGGATCCCTTCGCTCGGGCGCTTCGCGCCCTCGCTCGGGATGACGACCCTGCGGATGCCGTGCTTCACGCTTCTCGCTTCTCGCTTCTCGCTTCTCGTCCCCGAACATCCCCCGAAGAGACCGGTTATATTGCTCCGATGCCCCATTTCGAGGTCCGCGCCCCGTTCGAGCCCGCCGGCGACCAGCCCCGCGCCATCGCCGAGCTGACGGCCGGGCTGCGCCGTGGCGACCGGTACCAGACCCTCCTTGGCGTCACCGGCAGCGGCAAGACGATGACGCTGGCCCACACCATCGCGGCCTACGGCAAGCCGACGCTGGTGATGTCGCACAACAAGACCCTCGCCGCGCAGCTCTACGGCGAGCTGAAGCAGTTCCTCCCCGGCAACGCGGTGGAGTACTTCGTCTCGTACTACGACTACTACCAGCCCGAGGCCTACGTCCCCTCGACCGACGTGTACATCGAGAAGGACGCGTCGATCAACCAGGACCTCGAGTCGCTGCGGCTGCGGGCCACCTCGTCGCTGATGGAGCGCGAGGACGTGGTGATCGTCGCCACCGTCTCGGCGATCTACGGCCTCGGCGACCCCGCCGCGTACCGGGCCCTCATGGTCTCGGTGGCGGTGGGCGAGACCCGCGGGCGCGACGCGCTGCTCCAGGAACTGGTCGAGATCCAGTACCAGCGCAACGACGCCTCGTTCGAGCCGGGGACGTTCCGGGTCCGGGGCGACACGATCGAGATCTTCCCGGCCTACGACGAGCAGGCGGTCCGCATCGAGCTGTGGGGCGACGAGGTCGAGCGGATCACCCGCTTCCATCCGGTGAGCGGCAATGCGATCGCCCAGCTCGAGCGGGCGGCGATCTACCCCGCGAAGCACTTCGTGACCGAGCGCGCGACGATCGAGCGGGCAGTGTCGCGGATCCGCGCCGAGCTCGCGGAGCGGTTGCACGAGCTCCGGAGCGCCGGGAAGCTCCTGGAGGCCCAGCGACTGGAGTCGCGCACCACGTTCGACGTCGAGATGCTCCTCGAGGTCGGGACCTGTGCGGGGATCGAGAACTATTCGCGACACCTCTCCGAGCGCGGCCCCGGGGAGCGCCCGGCCTGCCTGCTCGACTACTTCCCGGCCGACTTCCTCGCCGTGGTCGATGAGTCGCACGTGTCGCTGCCGCAGATCAACGGGATGTTCAACGGCGACCGCGCCCGCAAGACGACGCTGGTCGAGTACGGCTTCCGCCTGCCGAGCGCACTGGACAACCGGCCGCTCCGCTTCGAGGAATTCCTCGGCCTGCTGCCGCAACTGATCATGGTGAGCGCGACGCCGGGCGACCTCGAGTTGTCGCTCTCCGAGGGGGCGGTGGTGGAGCAGATCATCCGGCCGACCGGACTGGTCGATCCCGAGATCGACATCCGACCGGTGGCGGGGCAGGTCGATGACCTGCTCGCCGAGATCCGCCTCCGCGAGCAGGCGGGGGAGCGGGTCCTCGTGACGACGCTCACGAAGCGGATGGCCGAGGACCTCACCGACTACTTCCAGCAGGCCGGCGTGCGGGTCCGCTACCTGCACAGCGACATCGACGCCATCGAGCGGGTGGAGATCCTTCGTGGGCTCCGCCTGGGCGAGTTCGATGTCCTCATCGGCATCAACCTGCTGCGCGAGGGGCTCGACCTCCCGGAGGTGTCGCTGGTCGCGATCCTCGACGCCGACCAGGAAGGGTTCCTGCGGAGCGACCGGTCGCTGATCCAGACCAGCGGTCGCGCCGCCCGGAACGTGCATGGCCGGGTCATCATGTATGCCGACCGGATCACCGGCTCGATGCAGCGCGCGCTCGACGAGATGGCGCGCCGTCGCGAGCTGCAGCAGGCGCACAACGTGGCGCACGGCATCACGCCGATGGGGATCGTCAAGTCGCTCGACGAGGTGCGCCTCTCGACCCACGTGGCCGACCAGCGGACCGAGAAGACCGACCGGCGCAAGAAGCCGGCGGCGGTCACCCCGCCGCTCGACCTCAAGGACCCGGCCCAGCGGGCCGCGGCGATGGCCGCCCTCGAGCAGCAGATGCGCGAGGCCGCCGCCAACCTCGAGTTCGAGGTCGCGGCGCTGCTGCGCGACCAGCTCAACGAGCTGCGGGCGGCGAGTGCCCCCAGCGTGAAGCGACCGGCCTTCCGATGACCGGCGCGGTGCACGACCAGGCCGAGGTCGAGGCGATCGCCGCCGAGCTTGCCGCGACCCTCCCGCCGCATGCCGTCCTCTGGCTCGAGGGGCCCCTCGGTGCGGGCAAGACCACCTTCGCGCGCGCCTTCGTGGCGGCGCGGGGCGGGGGCGACGCGGCGCACTCGCCGACCTACGGCCTGCTGCACCGCTACCGCGGCACGCGCGGCGAGATCGTCCACCTCGATTGCTACCGGCTGCGCGATCCCGAGGAGGCGGCCGCGATCGACTGGGAATCGGCCCTCGCGGCCGATGCGCTGCTGATCGAGTGGCCCGATCGTGCCGGGGCGTGGGCGCCGTCGCCGCTCGTGCGAGTCTCCCTCGACCATCAGGACGAGGCGACGCGAACGGTCACGGTCCAGCGATGATCCGGCTCGCACTCGACGCCGCCTCATCCAGGTGCACGGTGGCCCTCGAGGCCGGCGGGGCGATCCGCGCGAGGCATCTGGACGGCCCGAGGCGACACACGCGCGAGGTGCTGGGGCTCGTCGAGGACCTGCTGGGGGAGATTGGTGGCGGGCCACGGGACATCACGCGGGTGCTCACCGGCGACGGTCCGGGATCGTTCACCGGGCTGCGCGTGGCGGCGGCAGTGGCCAAGGCGCTCTGCTGGAATCGCCCCGAGGTGCGCTGGGCCACGGCGCCGTCGCTCCTGATCCGGGCGGCGGGCCATGTGCCACCGTCCGGTGGAACGGCCCTCGCGCTGTCCGATGCGCTGCGGGGCGATCTCTACGCAGGTGAGTGGCGTTTTTCCACCGGAGAGGTCGAGGCGATCGGCGGTCCGGTGCGGACCCTCCGGCCGGAGGAGCTGGCCGGGCACCGGGCCGAGGTGGTGGTCGGCACGATCCCGGACGCGTTGCTTGCCGCGGTGCGCGCGGCCACGGGTCGCGAGCCGATCACCGGCGACGTGGCGCTCCCGGATGCCCGCGCCCTGCTGGCGCTCGATGGCCGACCGGGTGGTGTCGTCGAGGTGACCGATCCATCGTCGTGGCAGCCACTGTACGGCCGCCCCGCCGAGGCGCAGGCGGTCTGGGAAAGGACCCATGGCAGAGCCCTTCCGGATCCGTCCTACCACGCCGGATGACCTCGGCGCGCTGGCGCTCCTCGAACAGGGGGCGTTCAGCGATCCGTGGACGTCGGAAATGCTCACCGAGGCGATGCAGACCCGGGGCGCGGTGGCGCTGGTCGCCGCCGACGCGACGGGCCGGCCGGTGGCCTCCGTGATGGCCCGGGCCGCGGCCGACGAGGGCGAGATCCTCACGATCGCGGTCGATCCCGAGGTCCGCGGCCAGGGGCTCGGACGTCGGCTCCTCGACGCGGCGCTCGGTGAGCTGGTGGCACGCGGCGCCCGGACCGTCTGGCTGGAGGTGCGGCCTTCGAACCAGGCCGCACGGGCGCTGTACCGCGCGGTCGGGTTTGCTGCGGCGGGCGTCCGCCGGGGCTATTATCGGCGACCACCGGAGGACGCGCTGGTCCTGTCGTGGCACCCGTCCGCCCCGGACGGTGCCGCGCCGCAGTGATCGGTGACCCCACGCACGGTCCGGGGCGGGCACCATGCCGCTGTTCCCGGGCACCAACCCTGAATTCCACGCGACGCTGGAGCACACCATGAGCAAGTCCCTGAACAAGGTCATCCTGATCGGCAACCTCGGCGCGGACCCGGAGGTGCGCAGCACCTCGAACGGCAGCCGCGTGGCCACCCTCTCGCTCGCGACCTCGCGGCAGTGGAAGGGCAACGACGGCCAGCGCCAGGAGAAGACCCAGTGGCACCGGGTGATCTGCTGGAACAACGCGCGCGGGCAGCAACTCGCCGACGTCGCCGAGCGCTACTGCAAGAAGGGGGAGAAGGTCTACGTCGAGGGCGAGATCGAGTACCGCACCTGGCAGGACAAGGAGGGGCAGACCCGCTACAGCACCGAGATCAACTGTCGGGAGCTGATCCTCCTCGGCGGGCGCGGCGGCAGCGACGACGATGCCGGCGGGAGCTCGTGGAGCGGGTCGCGGTCGGGCGGCTCCACTCGCAGCGCCGCCGGCTCGGGGGCCAAGAAGGAGGAGTCGTTCGACGACTTCCCCGAGGCGCTGGACGCCGAGGACGACGACCTGCCGTTCTAGCTCACCCCGCGCGACCCGCGTCCCTGCGCCGCCCCGGTCCCGCCGGGGCGGTGCGGAGGGGCGGGGGGGCGGTCGATACTCCTCGGATCGGTTACGATTCACCCCGAGGCACGTTCGGTTCGACCCTGCCCGGATCCTGACGCCCGTGGAGGCCCGATGCGCGCGACCCCGACCTACCTGCTCCTCGCGACCCTGGCGACGCTCGTCACCCCGCTCGCCGCCCAGGACACCCCGGACGAGACGCCGTTCTTCCTGCAGAAGCCGACGTCCACCGCCGAGGCCCTGCGGGCCTACCGGGAGAAGCCCTACCGGCCGCTCCGGACCGGGGAGGTGCTAGCGGCGGCCTTCCTGAGCGAGGGGAGGGAACTGCCGTTCGGCGAGGCGGTCGGGCCGACCACGCCGCCGAAGGTGCGGGCGGGTGGGTCCATTGCCATGACCCAGCTCGGCGCCCACTTCGCGGTCCGGCCGCCGGAGGGGGGCAGCTACGCCCCCGGTGACACCCTCATGGTCGCGGTGCGCCTCCCCGGCCCCCGGGGCTGGGGCGACATCATCTCGCCGACCGGCCGGGTGCTGGTGGAGTCGATCGACGCGCACCAGGTCCTCACCCGGATCGTGGACATCTACGGTCCGATGCGGGCGGGGCAGGTCGTGCTCCCCTCGCACACGGTGGTCGACCCCCGCGAGGTCGCCCCGGTCGCGACCGAGGGGCCCGCGGGGCACCTGATCGGCCCGCTCCAGGTGCGCGACCTGATGATGCCCGGGAGCATCGTCTTCAGCGATCTCGGCCAGTCCGATGGGGTGCGGGTCGGCGACTTCGTGACCGTGCGTCGCGAGTCCGCCGAGCGGGTCAATGCGGCGGACACCATCGACGAGGCGATCGGCACCGCCCAGGTGGTCCAGGTCGGTCCCGACCACAGCACCCTCCGCCTCATCGAGGTGATGTCCCCGCAGATGCCGGCGGGCTCCCCCGTCGTCCGGACGGCCACGCTGCCCCAGTGAGCATGGGCCGCCGGCCCGGCTATCTTCCCACCCGACAGATTCACTTCACCCGCACCGGCGGGCGCCTCGGCGCCCGCCGCGGAGGCGTTTCATGAGCGGTTCGGTCTGCGTGACCGGCGGCGCCGGCTTCATCGGATCCCACATTGCCGAGGCGTACCTGGCGGCCGGATGGTCGGTCACCTGCCTGGATGACCTCTCCCGCGGGAAGCGCGAGCAGGTGCCCGCAGGCGCCCGCTTCGTGGAGGCCGACATCCGATCGCGCGAGGCGCACGAGCTCCTCGCCGACGGGGGCTTCGACGTCCTCAATCACCAGGCGGCCCAGATCGACGTGCGGGTCTCGGTCGAGGATCCGGCGACCGACGCCTCGATCAACCTCGTCGGGTTCGCGAACCTCCTCGCGGGCGCCGCGAAGGGACGGGTGTCACGCGTCGTGTTCGCCTCGAGTGGCGGGGTGGTCTACGGTGATCCGGCGGTGATCCCGACCCCGGAGCCGACCGCGACGCTGCCGATCTCCCCCTACGGCGTGAGCAAGCTCGCCAGCGAGCACTACCTGCGCGTGCTCGGCACGCTCGGCGGGTTCGAGGGGGTCGCGCTGCGGTATGCGAACGTCTACGGCCCGCGCCAGGACCCGAAGTCGGAGGCGGGCGTGGTCTCGATCTTCGTCTCGCGGGTGCTCGCGGGACAGGGGCTCACCATCTTCGGCGACGGCGAGCAGACCCGCGACTACGTGTACGTCGGCGATGTCGCCCGGGCGAGCGTCCTCGCCTCCGGGCTCGCGAGCGTGCAGCGTGGCGACCGGCTGGACGTCCCCGCCTTCAACATCGCCACGGGCACCGAGACCACGGTCAACGGACTGGCCCGCCACGTGATGGATGCGCTCGGCCGGGAGGTGCCGGTCGAGCATGCCGCCGCACGGCCCGGGGAACTGGTGCGTTCCTGCCTGGACATCTCCAAGGCCGATCGCGAACTCGGTTGGCGCCCGGAGGTGCCGTTCGCCGAGGGGCTCGCGGCCCTCGCCCGCTGGTTCGAAGGGATGGCACGCTGATGGACGAAGGCGCCGCTGGCGCATCGATGGACCTGCTGGGCCTGCTCACCTCCGCCTCGGTCGAGACGATGGCGGTGCTGGTCGTCTGCGGGCTGTTCTCCCTCATCTCCTGGTACGTGATCTTCGCGAAGTGGCGCGAGTTCCGTCGGCTGCGCAGCGAGCGAACCGCGTTCGAGGCGGCCGTCGCCGGCCGGACCTCCCTCGAGGCGCGCGAACAGGTCGTCGCGGCTCTGGGGCGCTCGCCGTTCGCGGACGTGGTGCGGACCGTCTCGGGGTTCCTTGCCGACCTCCGCGGGGCGAACGAGCGGGGCGGCGTCTCGCGCACGGGGCTCTCGCTCACGCAGCTCGAGGCGCTCACCCTCGCGCTCGACACCCAGGTGCGCGCCGAGGCCGAACGGGCCTCGCGGCGGATCCCGTGGCTCGCGACGATCGCCTCGACCGCACCCCTGCTGGGGCTCTTCGGCACGGTGCTCGGCATCATGCAGTCGTTCACCGGGATCGCCAGCGGCAGCGGCTCGAGCAACATCGCCGCGGTCGCGCCGGGGATCGCCGACGCGCTGCTCGCGACGGCCGCCGGGCTGGCCGCGGCGATCCCGGCGGTGATCGCGTACAACATCTTCACCTCCCGGGTCGAGCGCTTCGAGGGGGAGCTGGAGCGCGCGGCCCAGGGCGAGATCGCGGCCCTCGGGCGGGAGGGGCGGCTCTAGCATGGCGTTGCGGGGGATCGGGACCGGGCGGCGCCGTCGGCACCTCAACGCCGACGTGAACATCATCAACCTCGTCGACGTCGTGCTGGTGCTGCTGATCATCTTCATGCTGACCGCCCCGATGCTGCAGGGCGGGCTCGATGTCGAGCTCCCCAAGGCCGCGCTCCGCCCGCTCGACGCGGAGGAGGGGCTCACCATCTCCGTCACCCGCGACGGGCAGGTGGCGATGGACGGGGCCGCGGTCTCGATGGCGGAGTTCAAGGCGAACCTCGCCACCGTGCTGCGCCTCAAGGGGACCGACCGGGTGTACGTCCGCGGCGACACGCGGGTGAACTACGGCGTGATCATGGACGTGATGGGGGCGATCCAGTCGGCGGGGATCACCAACATCGGGCTGGTGGCCGAGCCGGAGGACCGCCGGTGAGCCTGGCCATCGACGCGCGCGAGCATCGCGCCGGACTGGTCGGGTCGGCGGTGGTCCATGTCGTCCTCGTGGCCGCCCTGGTGGCGATCAGCCTCCGCGCCGAGGAGCCGACCCCGGTGGTGTACTCGGTGAACCTCGTCGCCGCGCCGGCGCCCCGCGCGGCGCCGCGGCGGGCGGCGGAATCCGCGACCCCGATCGCCAGCCAGCCGAAGGCGCCGCCCGAGAAGGCCCCCGTGAAGCCGGTCCCCAAGCCCGAGGACCCGAAGCCGACCCCGGCCCAGCCGGTGCGCGATGAACCCGCGGTGCGGACCCGCTCGGAGGTCGAACCGCTTCCCGGGGTCACGCCGAGCACCGGCACCGACGAGATCACCTTCACGCAGGCCGGGATCCGCTTCGCGGACCAGGCCTACCTCAACAACATCGTGGTGCAGATCCGGCGGCGCTGGACCAATCCGGTCGGGAGTGGGCTCCGGCTGCGCGTGGACGTCACCTTCACCATCCAGCGCGATGGCAGCGTCACCGACATCGCGATTGCCAAGGCCTCGCCGAACTTCTCGTTCAACACCAGTGCGCGGGGCGCGATCGAGCGGGCAGCACGCGACCGGGCGTTCGGGCCGCTCCCGGCGGCCTACGACGGCGAGTCGCTGCCGATCTCGTTCGCGTTCACCCCGGAGGACTCGTGACCGCGGTTCGCCCCCGATTCACCCTGCTGGCCCTCGTCGCCTGCCTCGGCCTCGCCGGTCCGCTGGCGGCCCAGCAGGACGTGGTCCGGCTCGGGATCACCTATCGCGCCGGCGCGCGGCCTGGCATCATCGTCCTCGCCACGGCCGGGCTCGATTCGGTCCGCAAGATCGTCGAGCGCGATCTCGACTACTCCGACCGCTTCGAGGTCGCGGTGGTCGCCGACAGCGTCGCGCCGCTCAGCGGCGAGCTCAACCTCGGCCTCTGGCGGCAGTACGGGCTGGCCTGGGCCGTCGAGCTGCGGCCGGTCATCGGGGGCGTCGAGGCCCGGCTCCACGACCTCGGCGGCGACCGGGTCGCACTGCAGGTGCAGCGCGGGGTCGATCCGGCGGGGAGCGGGCCGCAGCGGATGGGGATCCACCGCCTGAGCGACGAGATCGTGACCGCGGTCACCGGCGACCCGGGGATCGCGGCGACCCGGGTCCTCTTCGTCAACGGCGACGCGATCTGGATGATCGACAGCGACGGGGCCAACCTCACCCGGGTCAGCCGGGGAACCGGGAAGGCGATGTCGCCGGCCTGGGCTCCGGACGGCAGCCGGATCGCGTTCATGGAGCTGCGGGACTACGCCGGGCCGATCATCCTGCAGAACCTGGTCACCGGGACCCGCCAGACCGTCCCCGGTACCAGCGGCGGGGGGAACGCCCTCACCCCGACCTTCTCGCCCGATGGTCGGGAGATGCTCTTCGCCCCCAGCACCGAGGGGGGGACCGACATCTCCCGGGTCGATATCCAGCGGATGTGCTGCGTGGCGCGGCTCACGGTGGGCGGAAAGCTGGCGGACAACCTCAACCCCGCCTATTCTCCCGATGGTCGCCGGGTCGCGTTCGAATCGACCCGCTCGGGTCGCAATCAGATCTACGTCATGGATGCCGACGGGGCGAACCAGCGCGCGCTGGTCCCTTTCGACGGGGCGTCCACCGGCCCATCTTTCGCCCCGGTCTGGTCGCCGGACGGGCAGCGGATCGCCTTCCACCGCGACATCGCGGACGGTCGGCAGATCATGGTGTTCGATTTCGGGACCGGCCGGGCGACGGCGCTGACCTCGCTGGGTCGCAACGAGGACCCGAGCTGGGCGCCGGACTCGCGCCACCTGATCTTCCGCTCGACGCGCGAGCGGGGGGAACAGCTCTGGATCCTGGACCTGGAGTCGGCCCGGATCCGGCAGCTGACCAACATGAATGGCGCGGCCCGCATGCCCGCGTGGTCGCCACGACTCACCGGTCCCGTTTCCTGACCTCTGGAGAGAGAGCTCATGCCCCGTCTTGCCGCGTTCGTTGCCCTCGCGCTCCTCGTTGCCGCCTGCGGCAAGAAGGAAGAGCCCGCCATCACGCCCACGCCGGTCCAGACCGACCGCCCGATGGTGAACCAGGACTCGATCGATGCGGCGAATGCGGAGCGGGCCCGGTTGGCCGCCGAGCAGGCCGCCCGTGACGCCGCGGCTGCCGCCGAGGCCGCCCGCGCCGAGCTGGTGAACGAGCTCGCGGCGACGGTGCACTTCGACTACGACCAGTACGCGATCCGCCAGGTCGACGAGGCGTTGCTCGCGCGGAAGGCCGCGATCATGCGCGCCAACCCGAACCTGCGGATCCGGGTGGTCGGTCACGCCGACGAGCGCGGCTCGGACGAGTACAACCTCGCCCTCGGCATGCGCCGCGCCGCGTCGGCGAAGGACTACCTGGCCCGGCTCGGGGTCGAGGCCGGCCGGATCGAGACCGCCTCCCTCGGGGAGGAGGTCCCGGTCGATCCGGCCTCGAACGAGTCGGCCTGGGCCGCCAACCGGCGGGCCGAGTTCGACGTGGTCGCCGGCGGCCAGACCCTCGTCCGGCCGACGGGGAGCTGAGCGATGCGCGTCCGAGCCGCGGTGCTGCTGGTGGCGGGCCTGACGGGCTGCGCCACCTCGGGCGCGATCAAGCGGCTCGAGACGCAGATGGCGATGAACCAGCGCGAGCAGGAGCGTCGCGACTCGGCCCATGCCGCGACGCTCCGCTCGATCCTGATGTCGCAGCAGTCGCTGATGGACTCGCTCAAGAACACCGAGCGCGCCATCTCGCTCGCCAAGGGCGAGAGCTCGGCCGACCTCCTCGAGATCCGGCGCTCGATGAGCGTGCTCCAGGAGCGGCTCGACCAGAGCAACCGGCAGTTGTCGGAGTTCTATGCCGACCTCGACGCCCGGCAGAGCGCGCTGCAGGCGCAGGTGCCGTCGGATTCGATGGCGGTGGCCCCCGGGACCGTGCCGAGCGCGCAGCAGATGATCCAGGCCGGCAACAGCCAGCTCAACCAGGGGGCCTACGGGACCGCACGCGAGGCGTTCCAGCAGATGCTGGTGACCCACCCGCTCTCGTCGCTGGTGCCCGATGCCCTGTACGGGATCGCGGAGTCGTACGCGGCGTCCAACCCGGACTCCGCCGACGCCTACTACCGCGAGGTGGCGACCAACCACGCGGAGTCGATGCGGGCCGCCTCGGCGATGTACAAGCTGGGGACCCGCGCGCAACGCGCGGGCGACCTCGCGGCGGCGCGCCGCTGGTTCGAGCGGGTGCACACGACGACCTACCGCGGCACCGATGAATACGCGCTCGCGGGCGAGCGCCTCCGCGCCCTCCCGTAAGCCCGACCCGATGGCCCCTGCAGCCGGTGAGATGCCGTTCCTCGACCATCTCGAGGAACTCCGCTCCCGGCTGTTCCGCATCATCGCCGCCCTCGTCGTCGGGGTCGGCATCGGGCTGTGGGCGGTCTTCCAGTTCGACGTCATCATCCACTTCAAGGCCCCGATCGCCCCGTACCTCCCCGAGGGGAAGCTGGCGGTCATGCAGGTCACCGAGCAGTTCTTCATCACCCTCAAGCTCGGGGCACTGATCGGGGCGGTCCTCGCCTCGCCGGTCATCATCTACCAGATCTGGGCCTTCCTCTCGCCGGCCCTCTACGACCGCGAGCGGAAGGCGATCGTCCCCGCCCTCGCGGTGGGGCTGGTGCTCTTCCTGATCGGCGGCGCTGCCGGCTGGATCTTCGTCGTCCCGCGCGGGCTGGTGGTGCTGCTGGGCTATTTCCCCGACGCGTTCAACCTGCTGATCACCTACGACGCCTACTTCTCCTTCGTCGCGGCGGTGGTCCTCGGCCTCGGGATCTCGTTCGAGCTGCCGCTGGTGATGGTGATGCTCGGCGTGGTCGGGGTGATGGATGCGCGGCGCTACGGCGCGTTCCGCCGCTACGCGATCTTCTTCTCGGCGGTCGCCGCGGCGCTGCTCTCACCGGGCGGCGACGTCTTCCTGATGCTCGTCTTCATGGGCCCGCTGGTGCTGCTCTACGAGATCGGGGTCCTCGGCACCCGCCTGCTCGACCGGCGCCGGCGTCGCGACGCGGCGATCGGCGCGCTGGTCCTGCTGGGGCTTGCCGGCATGCCGGCCCGGGCCGATGCCCAGGTGCAGGTCCCCCGCCCGACGAAGACCACCGAGGGGCGGGTGACACCGGATACCGGGCGCGGCCGGCCCGGGGCGCGGCAGCAGGCGCGCGAACTGGACAGCACCACCGCGAAGCGGCTGGGACTCCCGACCGCACCGGTCCGGGAGTTCCCGTCGCCCGACTCGATCATGCAGGCGCTCCTGGCGCGGCCCGGGTTCGCGGTGACCCGCTACCTCGGCGATTCCGCGCGACTGGTGGCCGACTCCGAGACGGTGATCCTCGGCGGCCGGGCCGCCACCAGCCGCGACGGGACGGTGATGGAGGCGGAGCGGATCGTCTACGACAACCCCGGCTGCCTGCTGCTCGCGACCGGCGAGCCGCGATTGTTCGAGGATGCCAAGATCGCCGTGGGACGGACGCTCCGGTTCGACACCTGCGTGAACCGGGGCGTTTTTGATGAGGCCTTCACGACCTTCGACGAGCTGGGCTCGAACTGGTTCGTGCGCGGCAACCTCGCGGTCGATTCCTCGGCGTCGCGCCTCTACGCGGCCGGGGGCGAGTTCACCTCGTGCGACCTCCCCGAGGCGCATTACCACTTCCAGGCGGGCGAGGTGAAGTGGGTGAGCAACTCGTACCTGGTGGCCCGCCCGGCGGTGCTCTACGTGCGCGACGTCCCGATCGCCTGGCTGCCGTTCCTCTTCCAGGACACGAAGCCGGGGCGCCGCTCCGGCATCCTGATCCCGCAGTTCGGCTTCAACGACATCGTCCGGCCGACCCGCGGCTACAACCGGCAGGTGACCAACGTCGGCTACTACTGGGCACCGAACGACTACATCGATGCCACCGTGCGCTTCGACTGGTTCGCCTCCCGCTTCATCCAGTACGGCGCCGCGCTCAACTACAACTGGCTCGACCGGTTCGTCGACGGCGGCCTCGCGGTCAACCGGCAGGTCGAGAGCGGCGGGACCGCGTCCACCCAGCTCCAGTGGAACCACCGGCAGGCGTTCAGCGCGAGCACCCGGCTCAACTTCCAGGTCGACTACATCACCGACTCGCGGGTGCAGGCCGGCAACGCCGTCGATCCGCTGCTCTCCACCCGGCAGATCACCTCCTCGGCGACGCTCAACAAGAAGTTCGCCTGGGGCGACGTCACCCTCGGCGGCACCCGGCGCCAGAACGTGAGCGATGGCAGCGGGCAGATGACGCTGCCATCGCTGACCATCACCCCGGCGGCGTTCGCCTTCGGCAACAGCATCACCTGGTCGCCGACGTTCAGCGCCACCAACGACCTCACCTTCAAGACGCCCCAGGCGCCGCTGCTGGTCACCAACGGCACCGCGCTCGACACGCTGCTCGACACCGGCTCCTCGCGGGTGAGCACCGTCCGGCTCAACACGCCGTTCCAGTTCGGCCAGTTCACCTGGAACAACAATCTCTCCTACACCGACCGGATCGAGACGGCGCGCCGGGTCGTGACGGAGAAGATTCCCAACCTCGCGACCCCGGAGCCGGACGACTCGATCTCCGTGTCGCGGATCCGCGGGGGGGACTTCCAGACCGCGCTCAACTGGGAGACCGGGATCAACCTGCCCGGCCTGCTCAAGAACTCGTGGAACATCATCCCCAGCGTGGCGGTGCGGAACGTGCTGCCGGGCCAGCCGTTCCTGCTCCGCAACGCCGCGACCAATGGCGAGTGGGTGCAGCAGGGGAAGCGGCTCCAGCTCGGGCTGCAATCGACGCCGAACTTCTATGCCTTCCTCAACCGCGGGGTCGGGCCGTACGACCGGTTCCGGCACAAGATCTCGCCGCGATTCACCCTCGACTACTCGCCCGAGGCGAGCGTGCCCGAGGCGTTCGCGAATGCGATCCCGGGCCAGACGACCGTCGCGCCGCCCCGGCTCCTCGCCACCGTCCAGCTCACCAACACCTTCGAGGCAAAGCCCAACCCGGCTCCGGGCGACACCACCACCGATCCGCGCACCGTCCGGCCGGTGACGCTGCTGGCGGTCACCACCTCGGCGGTCGGCTTCGACTTCGAGCAGGCGAAGCTCGACGGGCGCCGGGGCTGGACCACCCAGACGCTCACCAACCAGGTCAGCAGCGACCTGATCTCGGGGCTCACGCTCTCGCTGACGCACGACCTGTGGCGCGGGGTCGTGGGGACCGACACGGCGACGTTCGAGCCGTTCCTCTCCAGTGTCCAGGCCAACTTCACCCTGACCGGGAAGACCTTCCGCTCGATCGCCGGGATCCTCGGGTTGGGCGGCGGCCGGGTGGAGCGCGAGGAGCCGGACACGATGCCGCCGAGTTACACGCAGCCGTCCGCCCAGCGACTCCGGCCCGGGGCGTTCTCGATGGGGAACCCCCAGTTGGCGGGGATGACCCGGGGCGGGTTTCAGGCAAGCGTGAGCTACTCCCTGACCCGTCAGCGGCCGGGCGGCGGCACCGTCACCACGCCGGGCCAGGTGATTCCCGGCGGGATCCCGGGTGACGATTTCACCCCGATCGGCCTGCCGTTCACCCAGCCCGATGCGCGCAGCAGCGTGAACCTCAACCTGAGCTTCTCGCCGACGACCTTCTGGAACGTCCGCTGGAGCACCCAGTACAACGTCACCGATGGGCGCTTCGAGTCGCACCAGATCCAGCTCCAGCGCGACCTCCATGACTGGCGGGCCGAGTTCAACTTCGCCCGCAGCGCCAACGGCAATTTCGCGCTGTTCTTCAACATCTACCTGCTGTCGCTGCCGGACATCAAGTTCGACTACAACCAGACGACCCTGTCGCCCTGACTGTCGCCAGGGTGTCCGGCCAGCCGGACACCCCCGGGAGGCGGGATCGGAAAAACCCAGTCGGAATGCGGGTTTGCTGGCGGCACGGGGCATGCACTACCGGGGGGCAACCTTGACCGGAGCCGCCCCGTGCGTCCTGTGATCATGCTGCTGCTGCCCCTCGCCCTCGCCGCCTGTGAGCAAGGCATTCTCGTCGGTCCCGGCCCCGGTGGGGGGGCGATCCCCGCCCCGTCGAGCCTCGCCTCGACCACGCTCGACCAGGCGGTCGAGTTGACCTGGGCCGATGACTCCTACACCTGGGATCCGGCTCGGTTTCTCCGCTACAGCGTGTGGAGTGCGGCCTACGACCTCGACGCCGACCGTTGCCTCGAGCCGTGGGACCTGGAGGGGACCACGGTCGCCCCGAACTTCACGGTCGGGGCGCTGGCGAACTCCGCGCCCCGCTGCTTCCGGGTCAACGGCGAGACGATCGACGGCGCCCTGTCGCCCTACTCGCCGATCCGCGCCGACACTCCCCGCTTCGGCTCCGGGGTCCTCACGCTCTGGGCCGCCCAGGTGCGCCCCGACCTCGCCGGATTCCGGTTCTGGCGCGACCTCGATGGCGACCGCTGGACCACCCGGGACGAGCTCGGCTGGATCGAGTCCGAGTCAATCGCCTCGATCGACCTCGCCCTCGATCGCGATGCGGCAGGCGTGCTCTGGCTGACGCCGGTCCGTGCGGGGGTCCGGATCCTGACCTGGCCGACGGTGGTCTCGACCCTCGCCGACATCGACGTGGCGCCGGCTGGTGGGTATGCCCGTGCGTCGGTGGAGGCGATCAGCGGGGCGGGGTATGTCGTCGAGATGGACGGCCCCGACGGGTTCCGCCGGTACGGCGTGCTCCGGGTGATCGGGATGGGGGCCGATCGGCTGTTCCTGGAGTTCGCGTTCCAGGGCGATCCGGGGAATCCTGAGCTGCTCAGGGTGGAGTAGCGCGTCGATACTTCCCGGGAGGCCACGGCGGGGCAGGGCACGGGGGGTCCGGATCGGGCCCCTGTCTTGTGTCGGGCCGCGCCGGGGCCTAATCTTCAAAGTTGAAGTCCTGATTCAACTTGGGTCCCCCTCACCCCGGTCGGCCATGACGCTTGACAAGCTCAAAGTCGCCGCGCGTCAGCACGAGCAGCGGGACGAGTGGCGCGCTGCCATCGACCTCTACCGGCAGGCCATCCACAAGGCCGAGCAGGAGGACGGTGGCGCCGATCCCTCGCTGTACAACCGCATCGGCGACCTGGAGCAGCGCGAGGGAGACGATCACGCCGCCTGCGAGGCCTGGGAGCAGGCCGCGGCGCGCTACGGCGAGCAGGGCTTCTTCAACAACGCGATTGCCCTCTGCGGCAAGATCCTCCGGCTCGACCCCGCCCGCGTCCGCACCTACCTCGATCTCGCCCGGTTCCAGGCGCGCAAGCGCGTGATCTACGACGTGCGCCAGAACCTCGAGGCGTACCTCCAGCACATGTCCCACCGGGGCGAGAGCGACGCGGCCGCGCGCGAGCTGGAGAAGCTGGCCGCCGAGTTCGGCGCGTGGAAGGAACTTGGCCGCACCGTCAACGAGCTGCTCGGCCGCGACACCGCCGACGCCGAGGCGGACGGCGGCCCCGATGCCGACGGGCGGGGCGGGTTGGTCTTCCTCGATACCGATCGCGCGCGCGCGCAGGCTGCCGCCGAGCTCGTGGTGGAGCCAACCGCCGCCGAGCCGCTGTCGTCCGACGATGGCGTGACGATCGACGGGATCGAGCGCGCGAGTGCCGAGGTCGTGGGGGACGCCGACGAGCCGGTGGGCGACGTCGCCGGGCTGATCAACTTCGAGCGGACCTCGGAGGGGTCGACCGCCGGCGAGCGGCTGGACGGCCTCGAGAGCGCGGCGATCGCCGAGGAGCTGGTTGCAGACGCGGGCAGCGAGACGATCACGCTCGATGGGCTCGAGCCGACCGAGCAGGTCGCCGCGCCCGAAGCAACGGAGATGCCCGCTTCACCCACGACCACGACCAGCGACGGGATCGTCTTCCTCGACACGGCGACCGTCGACGAGGCGCCCGAGGCACCCGCGGCCACCGACGACGCGATCGACATCGCCGTCCCCGCGGGCAGCCCCCTCGAGGTGCGCGCCGAGGGGCACGAGCGGCTGGAGCAGGGCGATCGTGCGGGGGCCATCGCGGCCCTCGAGCGGGCCCTCGCCGGCTACCTCGAGGCGGAGCGCCTCGACCGGGCGTTCCAGGTCGCCACCGAACTGATCGAGGCGCAGCCGGCCAGCATCGACCGCTATCAGGCACGGGTCGAGATCGCCGTCCGGATGAAGACGCCGGCCCAGCTCTGCCTCGCCTACCTCGAACTCGCCGATGCCCTCTCGCGCGAGGGCGCGCAGGAGAAGGCCGTGGCGGTGTACCGCCGGGTCCTCGAGATCGACGAGGGGCATGCCGAGGCGCGCGCCGCCCTGCGGCGTATGGTGCCCGATGCGCCGAGCGAGCAGACCGAGGACGGCTTCATCGATTTCGGCGCGATGGTCAACGACGATGTCGGCCCGCGCTCGTCGCGGATGCGCACCGAGACGACGACCATCTCCGACGACGAGGACGAGACCTTCCGCGAGGCGCTGGCCGAGTTCAAGCGGGCCCTCGACCAGAACATCGCCGTCGACGACCATCAGGCGCACTACGACCTCGGGCTCGCCTTCAAGGAGATGGGACTCCTCGAGGAGGCGATCGGCGAGTTCCAGAAGGCGCTGCGCTCGACCGAGGGGCGGCTGCGCACCAGCGAGGCGCTGGGGCAGTGCTTCTTCGAGCAGGGGCGGCCGGCGGTGGCCGAGGCGGTCCTGCGGAGCGTGGAGAAGGGCGACGAGGGCGACGCCGAGAAGATCGGGGTCCTCTACTGGCTCGGCCGTGCCCTGGAGTCGCAGGGCAAGACGAAGAACGCCCGCACGTACTACGAGCGCGTCCTCGCGGTCGACGTCGCGTTCCATGACGTGAGCGACCGGATCACCGCGCTCACCGACGGTGCCGGATGACGCTGCCGCAACTCGACCCCGTCTCGCTGGTCGACCTGCAGGGACCGGTGCGCGAGCGCCTCGGGCGCGTCGAGGTCGAGATGCGCCGGATGATCGAGGAGAACTTCCCGCTCATCTCGGAGGTGAACCACCACCTCCTGCGGATGCGGGGCAAGATGTTCCGGCCCACGCTCGCCCTCCTCGCCGACGAGGCGACCGGCGGCACCGGCGCGACCGCCGAGCGCTTCGCGGCGATCCTCGAGCTGATCCACCTCGCCACCCTGGTCCACGACGATTCGGTCGATCATTCCGCCCTGCGCCGCGGGATGCCCACGATCAACGCGGTGTTCTCGCACCAGGTCAGCGTGATCATGGGCGACTTTCTCTACTCCCGCGCGGTGGTCGAGCTGGTGCGGATGGGGAGTCTCGACGCGCTGCGGGTGCTGGCGCGCGTCACCAACGAGATGACCGTCGGCGAGATGCGGCAGTTGCTGGCCCACGATCCGCTCACGTTCACCGAGGAGCAGTACGACCTGCTGATCCGCGCCAAGACGGCGTCGCTGATCTCCGGGGCGTGCGAGGTGGGTGGCCTCGGGGCGCCGGCTGCCGAGCGCGAGGCGCTGGCGCGCTTCGGCGAGAAGCTCGGGATGGCGTTCCAGATCGTCGACGACCTCCTCGACTACACCGCCGACGCCCGGGTGACCGGCAAGCCGACCGGACTCGACCTGCGCGAGCACAAGGTCACCCTGCCGCTGATCCACGCCCTGCCGCGCTTCAGTGCGGCCGAGCGGGGCCAGATCGACGCGCTCATGGCCAACCCCGAACCGTCGGAAGCGCAGATCGCCGCGGTCGTCCAGGCGGTCGAGGAGCACGGCGGGCTCGACTACGCCCGCGACCGGGCGAGTCGGATCATGGCCCAGGCCGACGAGGAGCTCGAGCGGCTCCCGCCCTCGCCGGCACGGGAGGTCCTCCGCGCCTCCCTCGGCTACGTCCTCGAGCGCCGTCGCTGATGGCCGCGCCACGCCGGACCGGGTTCTACCTCGGCGTGCTCAGCGTGGGGTTCGTCGGGGGGGGGCTCCTCACCGCGCTCCTCGAGCGGTTCCTCCCCCCGAGTGCGGCGCGGGATTTCTTCACCTTCTCGGTCACCCCGGCCCTCGGCCCTGTCTCGGTCGATCTCCTCGTGGTATCCTTCACGCTCGGGCCATTGGCCCTGCATGTCTCGATTCTCAGCCTGGTCGGTGTCGCGGTGGCCTACTACGCCGCCCGGGCGTTGTTCTAACCGGAGCACCCCATGCCGAATCTCGGCTTTCCAGAGATCCTTGCCCTGCTGGTCATCGCGCTGCTGGTCTTCGGCGCGAAGCGACTCCCCGAGATCGGGCAGTCGATGGGGAAGGGGATCCGTGAGTTCAAGAAGTCGCTCGCCGACACCCAGGACGCCGTGATGCGCGATGACAGCGCCGACCGGCGGATGCTCGACGCCGATCGCGGCCTGCATGACGAGGCCCCCTCGCGGACGGCCGGCGAGCCGAAGCGCCTCTCGCAGTAGCGGACGCGCAGTCCCGGAAGCCAGACGGGCGCCCGGCCAGTGGCCGGGCGCCCGTCTGTTTGCGACCCGTGCGGCGGTGCGGCCGGGATCAGCGCGGCTGCAGCGGGTTCGCGCCGGCGGCCGCCTCGGCCTGGGCCGCGGTCTGGAAGATCTCCGCGCGCTCGTCGCGCACCGTGGCGTTGTCCCGCAGCGCCTGCAGGTAGAAGCGGACCCGCTCATCGCGGGCGGCGCGGACCTCGCGCGCCTGCATCTGGTCGAAGTCCTGGCGGAAGGCGGCGGAGTCGGCGGCCTCGTGGCTCAGCACCCGGATGACGTAGATCCCCTCGTTCGTCACGATCGGCTCGCTGAGGGCCCCGACCGGCAGCCCGAACGACGCACCGATCAGCTTCGGGTTCGGCAGCGGCGGCGCGATCCGGGTGAACGGGGCGAACTCCCGGTGCTCCAGCCCCATGGCGCTCGAGGCATCGGCGAGCGTCTCGCCGGCCTTGACCCGGGCGACGAGCTGGCGGGCCTTCTCCAGCGCCAGCGCCTCCTTCTTCTGCTCGATCACGGCCCCCGTCACGGCGGCCTGGATCTGGTCGAGCGGCGGCACCCCTGCCTTGTGCAGCGAGTCGAGCCGGAAGACGTAGTAGAACTCCTCGGTCTCGACCACCGGCGAAGTCTCGCCGACCTCGGCCTGGAACGCCCAGACCCCGGCGTCGCCGACGAGGAACGGCCCGATGATGGCACGGTTCCCCTTCTGGACCGGGGCGCTCTGGCCGATCGGGAGCTTGAGGGCGCGGGCGGCGGTGTCGAGCGCCGCAGGATCGAGCCGGTCGGCGGCGAGCTGCTCCAGCGAGTCGGCCTGCGCGTCCACCAGGTCGCGGTGCGCGCCCGCGAGCTCGATGCGGAAGAGGATGTGTCGAGCCGTCGCCGAGTCGGCGGTGCGGCCGGTTACCTCGATCAGGTGGTACCCCTCGCCGGAAAGCACCGGCTCGGAGACCGTGTTCAACGGTAGGGAGAACACCGCATCCTCGAACGGCTTCACCATGACGCCACGCGCGAACGTCCCGAGCTCGCCGCCGGCATCGGCACTCCCCTGGTCGGCCGACTCGCGGCGCGCCACCTCGGCGAACGGCGCGCCGCCGAGGATCTCGGCGCGGACGTCCCGGGCGTGCTGCAGCGCTGCGGCGCTGTCCGAGGCGTCAAGCCCGCGGGGCACCCCGATGTAGGAGAGGTAGGCCATCTCCGGGCGGTCGAACTCGTCCGGGTGGGCGCGGTAGTAGGCGGTGACCTCGTCGGCGCTCACGGTGACCGCGGTGTCCGGGATGACCCGGTTGGGCACCAGCGGGGTGAGGGCGATCGAGACACGCTCGTTCTGGTCGCGATAGCGTTCCCAGAGCGAGGCGTCGCTCAGGAAGATGTCGGCGGTGACGTTGCGCAGCAGCTTGGCCCGGAGGATCTCGTCGCGATAGCGCGCCTCGAGGAGCGGGACGAACTGCTGGCCCACCGGCGAGGAGAGCCAGCGCTGGTACTTCGCCGGGTCGAACTGGCCGTCGGTCTGGAAGTCGGGGGTCTCGCGGATCTCGGGCGGGGGGACCGCCATGATCAGCGAGGCGACCTCGTCGGACGAGACGGTGATGTTGCGCTTGGTGATCTCGTCGCGGAGCACGGTGGTCTGCACGAAGGAGTCCCACACCTCGTTGCGGACCTGCTCGATCTCCTCGAGGGTCAGCGAGCGGCCGAGCTGCTGCTGACGCTGGGAGGTGGCGTCCTGGACCGCCTGCTCGTAGGTCCGGGTGTCGATGCCCTCACCGTTGACCGATCCGACGGTCGTGCGGGAGAGGATCCCCCCGGATCCGGAGAGGCCGCTGAGATCGACCACCAGCCAGATCATGAAGGTGATGGTGATCAGGTAGACGACCGGCTTGGCGGAGTTGCGAAAGGCCTGCATCATGGCGCGTGCACCCACTCCCTGAAGAGACGAGACATAGCCCTGAAACCTAGGGCCCGGAGGGCCCAACCTCAAGCGACGACCCGGCCCGGGTTCGGTTGACATGGCGGGCCGGCGCGGGATAGTCTTGCCGACTGCCCGCCCCCGTCCCTCGACCCGTGAGCGCGATGCCCTCCGGAAGCGCCCTCGACGACCTGGCCCGTCAGTGGGTCGGTGCGCCGTCCCCGACCCGATGTGCGGCCTACGCGGACGCCCTCGCCAAGCAGGGCGAGCTGCGCGAGGCCCGCCGGGTGGTGGCCGAGGGGCTCGGTCGCTACCCCGGGTTCGTCCCGGCGCTGCTGGTCGCGGCGCGGATCGCGCTGGCCACCGAGGACCGGGCGGCGCTGGTCGAGGCCCTCCGGGCGGCCCTCGAGGCGGACCCGGACCACCCAATGACCCGCGAGCTCGCCGAGGCCCACGCGCCGGCGCTGGTGGCCCGGGACCCCGCCGAGGAAGCGGTGGTCTTCGCCACGGAGGCCGACGTCGAGGAGGTCGACTCCGACGAGGTGGCCGCGAGCGCCGAGATGGTGACGGAGTCGCTCGCCGCGCTCTACCGGCGGCAGGGCCACCTCGAGGCCGCCCGGCAGGCGTACGCCGAGTTGGTCGCCCGGAACCCCGAGAACACCGACCTGGCGGAGCGCTACCTCGCCGTCCAGGAGGAGATCGCGGCCTCGCGCCCGTTGCCATTCGATGCCCGCGAGGCCGGCGGGGTCGCGGTCCGCGACTGGCTCGCGCGCCTCGCCGTCGCCACCCCGCGCACCGGCCGCCGGCCGAGCGCCTCCTACGACGCCTTCTTCGAGGCCCCGCCCGCGCCGCCGAGCGCGACGGCGGACTTCGATGCCTTCCAGCGCTGGCTCGGCGACCTGCAGCGATGATCCGGATCCTCGTCCTCAACGGCCCCAACCTCAACCTGCTGGGGCAGCGTGAACCCTCCGTGTACGGCACGGATACCCTTGCCGACGTGGAGGCGATGCTCCGCGAGGCGGCCACCCGACTCGGGGTCGAGATCGCGTTCCGCCAGTCGAATCACGAGGGCGAACTGGTCGACGCCGTGCAGGGGGCGGCCGCGGGGTTCGATGGACTGATCGTCAACCTTGGGGCCTACACCCACACCTCCCTGGCGCTCCGGGATGCCTTTCTCGCCGCCCCGCTGCCGTTCGTCGAGGTGCACATCAGCAACCTCTTCCGGCGCGAGGCCGCGCGGCACCACTCCCTCGTGGCCGATCTCGCGGTCGGGATGATCACCGGCCTCGGGACGCGCGGGTACCTGCTGGCCCTCGACGGCCTGGTTGCTGCCCTGCGCGATGGCTGAGCCCCGGCTCGCCCGCCAGGCCGCGGTTCGGACCCGACTCGCGGAGCGACACCTCGAGGTCCTGCTGGTGACGCACCTCCCCAACATCCGCTGGCTCACCGGGTTCACCGGCTCGGCGGCGATCCTTGTCCTCACCCCCGAACGGGCCCGCCTCTTCACCGACTTCCGCTATGCCGTGCAGGCGCCCCAGGAGGCCGGGACGGTGGCCGACGTGCAGGTCGAGCGCGCGTCGGTGTGGGGGCGGGTGCGCGGCCTGCTCCGGGAGCGGGGGTGGGGGCGGATCGGATTCGAGGGGCACCTCCTCCCGGCGCGTGAGGCCGACCGGCTGCGGGGTGAACTGTCGGGGAGCCTGGTCGATGCCGGGGAGGTCGTCGAGGGGCTCCGGCAGGTCAAGGACGCGGACGAGGTGGCGGCGATTCGTGCGGCCGCGACGCTGGCGCAGGACGCACTGGCCGAGGTGCTGCCCACGGTGCGGGTCGGGGAGCGCGAACTCGATCTGGCGTCGCGACTGGAGGCCGCCCTCCGGCGTCGGGGGAGCGAGTGGCACCCGTTCGAGACGATCGTCGCCTCGGGCCCCCGGTCGGCCCTGCCGCATGCCCGGACCACTGAGCGCCGCCTCGCGGCCGGCGACCTCCTGCTGATCGACTTCGGGGCCAAGGTCGGCGGCTACTGCGCCGACCTCACCCGGATGGCGGTCCTGGGGCCGGCCGATGAGCAGCAGCGGACCGTCCACGCCCTGGTGGCGGCGGCGCAGCGGGCCGCTCGCGAGGGGATCCGCGCCGGAATGACCGGGCGCGACGCCGACGCCCTGGCTCGCACCGTGATCGAGGCGCGGGGGCACGGTGAGGCGTTTGGCCACTCGCTCGGGCACGGCCTCGGGCTCGAAGTGCATGAGGGACCGCGGCTTGCCAGCACCGTCGAGGAGCCGATTCCGGTGGGTGCGGTGGTCACGGTAGAGCCGGGAATCTATCTTCCGGGGTGGGGTGGGGTCCGCCTCGAGGACGATGTGTGGGTCGGTCCCGACGGGCCGGTCCTCCTCTCCGACGGTCGGACCGACCTGGTGGAACTCGACATCTAGCCGCAGGAGCACGCTTGGCGACGACCGCGGACATCCGCAACGGCCTCGTGATCGCCCTCGAGGGGCGCCTCATGCAGGTCACCTACTTCCAGCACGTGAAGCCGGGCAAGGGGAGCGCCTTCGTGCGCACCAAGCTGCGCGACGTGCGCAGCGGGGCGGTCCTCGACCGGACCTTCCCCTCGGGGGAGCGGATCGAGGTGGTGCAGCTCATGCACCGCCCGATGACCTACTCGTACCGCGATGGCGACTTCTACCACTTCATGGACAGCCAGTCGTTTGATGACGTGATGTTGACGGCCGAGATCATCGGGCCGGACCAGCTCAAGTACCTCAAGGAGGGGATGGAGTGCACCGGGCTCATGCAGGACGAGCAGGTGCTGACCCTCGAACTGCCCAACTTCGTGGAACTGGCGATCGTCGAGACCGACCCGGGCATCCGGGGCGACACGGCCACCGGCGGGACGAAGCCCGCCACCCTCGAGACCGGCGCCGTGGTGCAGGTGCCGCTCTTCGTGGAACCCGGGACCGTCATCCGGGTGGACCGCCGCGACGACAAGTACCTGACCCGAGTATGACACCTGACGAGATGCAGGACCTCGCCCGCGCCCTCGAGAAGGTTCCCGGCCTCAAGGGGATCGACATGCGCGACGTGCGCCGCCTGGCGCAGCTGCTGCACGATCATCCCGAGCTCGGCTCGATCGAGCTGAAGGGGTTCTTCGGGACGGGGGTCGTGATCACCCGGACCAGCCACGGCATGGGCGGCGCCCCGATGTATGCCGCCGCCCCGGCCCCGGCCCCGGCGCCGCTCCCCGTCCCCGCGGCGGCCCCGGCGGCCGCCCCGGCGCCCGAGGCGGCGGCGCCGCCACCCTCGACGCTGAAGGAGATCAAGTCGCCGATGGTCGGGACCTTCTACGCCCAGCCCGAGCCGGGCGCGGTGCCGTACGCGCGCGTCGGCACCCGGGTCACCGCCGGCCAGACGGTCTGCATCATCGAGGCGATGAAGATCATGAACGAGATCGAGGCCGAGCTCTCGGGCGTGGTCCGCGAGGTCTGCGTCGAGGACGCATCGCCGGTCGAGTACGGCCAGGTGCTCTACCGCGTGGACCCGAATGGCTGACCCCGAGGCGACCGGGACCCCCGAGCCGGCCGAGCCGAGCGCGACCCCCGCCCCCGCCGCCCCGGCGGCCGGGTTCCAGTTCCGCGCGGCGATCGTCGAGATGGTGCGCCGGAACGCCTCCGACCTGCTGCTCAAGGCGGGGCGGCCCCCGACGGTGCGCGTGAGTGGCCAGCTCCGGATGCTCGAGCAGCCGCCGCTGCGGCCCGAGGAGCTCAAGCTGCTGGCGGAGTCGCTGATGACCCCGCGCCAGATCCGCGAGTTCACCGAGACGAAGGAGGCCGACTTCGGGATCGGCGTCCCCGGGATCGGCCGCTTCCGGACCAACGTGTACCAGCAGCGCGGCACCGTGGCGTTCGCCTTCCGCGCGATCCCCTACGAGGTGCGCACCATCCGCGAGCTGCTCCTCCCGCCGGTGCTGGAGGAGATCGCGATGCGGCCGCGCGGCCTGGTGCTCGTGACCGGGATCACCGGCAGCGGCAAGTCCACCACGCTCGCCGCGATGATCGAGCACATCAACCGCCATCGCCGGGTGAACGTGATCACGATCGAGGACCCGATCGAGTTCCTCCATCGCGACCAGCACGCCAACGTCTCGCAGCGCGAGGTCGGCAGCGACACGCTGTCCTTCGCGGATGCGCTGCGGCACGTGCTGCGCCAGGACCCGGACGTGATCCTGATCGGCGAGATCCGCGACCAGGACACGATGGACACCGCCCTCAAGGCGGCCGACACCGGTCACCTGGTCCTCTCGACGATCCACACGACCGACGCGACGCAGACGATCTCGCGCATCCTGTCGTTCTACCCGCCGCACCAGCACGGCGAGATCCGGATGCTCCTCTCGACGGCGCTCGCGTCGATCGTCTCGCAGCGCCTGATCCCGCGGGCCGACGGCGAGGGCCGCGTACCGGCCGCGGAGGTCCTGATCAACACCGCCGCCGTCGCCGACAACATGCGCGACACGCAGAAGGCGCTCGCCATCCCGGAGCTGATCGCCGAGGGCGGCACGACCTATGGCATGCAGTCCTTCGACCAGTCGCTGATGCGCTGGTACACCGAGGGAGTCATCTCCTACGAGGACGCCGTGTTCCACGCCACCCATCCGAGCGAGTTCGCGCTGCGGGTCTCCGGGATCAGCGCCGCGAGCGACCGGACCTTCGACGACCTGGGCGCCAAGGATCACGGCTGATGTTCCGCAAGGTCCTGGTGGCGAATCGGGGCGAGATCGCGCTCCGGGTGATCCGTGCCTGCCGCGAGCTCGGCATCGGCACGGTGGCCGTCTACAGCGAGGCCGACCGCGAGTCGCTGCACGTCCGGTTCGCCGATGACGATGTCTGCATCGGCCCGCCGCAGGGGCGGCAGTCGTACCTCAAGATCCCCAACCTGATCGCGGCCGCCGAGGTGACCGGCGCCGACGCGATCCACCCGGGCTACGGCTTCCTCGCCGAGAACGGCGAGTTTGCCGACACCTGCGCGGCCTCGGGGATCGCCTTCATCGGACCGACCGGCGACCAGATCCGCTCGATGGGCGACAAGGCCTCGGCGCGGCGACTGGCGAAGGAGGCCGGGGTCCCGACGGTGCCCGGATCGCCCGGGGTGATGACCGATGCCGACGAGGCGCTGGAGGTCGCGACCGAGATCGGCTTCCCGGTGATCATCAAGGCGACGGCCGGCGGCGGCGGGAAGGGGATGCGGATCGCCCGCGACCCCGAGGAGTTCACCCAGCTCTTCTCGCTGGCCCAGAACGAGGCGCTCAGCGCCTTCGGCAACGGCGACGTGTACGTCGAGAAGTACCTCGCGCGGCCGCGCCATGTCGAGATCCAGGTTCTCGGCGACACGCATGGCCGGGTGATCCACCTCGGCGAGCGCGACTGCTCCGTGCAGCGGCGCCACCAGAAGCTGATCGAGGAGTCGCCGTCGCCGGCGCTCACCCCGGAGCTGCGCGAGCGGATGGGGCAGGCGGCGGTGCAGCTCGCCGCCGCGATCAACTACGTCGGCGCGGGGACGATCGAGTTCCTGCTCGACGAGGATGGCTCGTTCTACTTCATGGAGATGAACACGCGGATCCAGGTCGAGCACCCGGTGACCGAGCAGGTGACCGGCTGGGACCTCGTGAAGGAGCAGATCCTCGTCGCCTCGGGCACCCCGCTGCGCGAGGACCCGATCGCCCTCTCCGGGCACAGCATCGAGGTCCGGATCAACGCCGAGGATCCGTACCGCAACTTCCAGCCGAGTCCGGGGTTGATCACCGCGTACCATCCGCCGGGCGGTCCCGGCGTGCGGGTCGACACCCACATCTACGCCGGCTACACCGTGCCACCCTACTACGACTCGCTGCTCGCGAAGCTGATCGTCCACGGGCGCGACCGCGCCGAGGCGCTCGCGCGGCTCGGGCTGGCGCTGGACACGTTCATCCTCGAGGGGGTCACGACGACGATCCCCTTCCTGGCACGGGTCATCCGGCACCCGGCGTTCGTCGCGGGCGACATCGACACCAAGTTCCTCGAGCGCGAACCCCACCTCCTCAAGCCCGAGCCGAGCGCGGACGGATGATCGACGTCGCGTTCGCGCCGAACGACGTGGCCGCGGCCGACGTCGCCGGCCGGGCGGTGGTGGTGATCGACGTGCTCCGCGCCACGACCACGATCTGCGCCGCGCTGGCGCACGGCGCCCGCGCGGTGATCCCCGTCGCCGACACGCAGGAGGCCTCGCGCCTGCTGCAGGCGCTCGACCGCCCCAACGTGCTCCTCGCCGGTGAGCGGCAACTGGAGCCGATCCCCGGCTTCCAGCTCGGCAACTCGCCGCGGGAGATGACCCGCGAGGTCGTCGGCGGCAAGACGCTGGTGATGAAGACGACCAACGGGACCGGTGCCCTGCTCGCGACCGCCGGTGCCCGCGAGGTCGTGGTCGGGGCGATGGTGAACCTCACCCTCGTCGGCGAGCGCGCCCGGGCGCTGCACGCTGAGCACGGGTCGCTGCTGGTGCTCTGCGCCGGCCGCGAGACAGGGTTCGGGCTCGACGATGCCTACGTCGCCGGCCGCATCGTGCAGGCGGCGCTCGGGGGCAAGCGGACCCGCAAGGGGCTCAACGACAGCGCCATTGCCGCCCTCGACCTCGTCCGCCGCTACGGCGAGCGGGTCGAGCGCGTCTTCGGCCTCTCGCGCGCCGGCCGGGAACTCATCAAGCACGGCCTCGGCGAGGACATCGCGGCCGCCGCCGCGGTCGATGCCTGCCCGGTCCTGCCGACCTTCCATGACCGCCGGGTCACCCTCGGCGCAGCGGCCCCGGGCCGGGCATGACGACCCCCGATCGCCGCCGTCTCTGGGCGACCGCATCGCTCGCGTTGGGTGCGTTCCTCCTCCTCACGCTGCTGCCGCTCGGCCTGACCGGGCCGGTCGGGGCCACCGTCGGGCCCGGCCTGTGGCGGGCCCTCGGCCTCGGCGCCCTCGGCCTGCCGCTGTTCTTCCTCGCCATCGGGCTCGCGGGGTTCGGCCGCCTCGGACGACTCGACCCGAAGCGCGCCGCGATCCTGCTCGGCGCGATCGCGTTCCTGGTCCCCTATCTGATCGGGGTCCTCGCCCGTGTCGCCCAGGCCGACTTCCTGGGGCCCCTCGCGGAGTGGGGCGTCACGCCGCGCCTCGTCGGCTGGCTCCCCGGACTCTTCGCCCGCGCGGCGCTCGATTCGATCGGCGTGGCGGGCGGGTTGATCGCGGGGTTCGTCGCCCTGACCGCCGCGACGCTCGGGACCCTCGCCTGGCATCCGCTCCAGCGGCTCGAGGACGGCCCGCGCCCGAAGCCCGAGCCCGCCCCCGAGGAGCCGGTGGTGCGGATCGCCGACCAGGTGGTCGAGGTCGAGGAGCCGGAGCCGACCGGGCTGCTCGACAAGGTGCGGGGGAAGCGGAAGAAGGAGCCCGTCGCGCCGACCGCGGCACCGGAGGACGACCCCGACCTCGTCGCCCCGCCCGTCGTCTCGAACGACGACGCGTTGCCGCCGATCGACCTCCTCGCCCCGCCCGTCGCCGCGGATGCGAGCGCCGATGAGGCCGAGTTGCGCCGTCTCGGCGAGTTGCTCATCAGCACGCTCAAGACGTTCAAGGTTGACGGCGAGCTCAAGGGGATCACCAGCGGGCCGTCGGTGAGCCAGTTCGAGGTGGTGCCGGCGGCCGGGGTGAAGGCGGGGCGGATCGTCGCGCTCGCCGACGACCTGGCGATCACCATGCGGGCAACCTCGCTCCGGGTGGCACCGATCCCGGGGCGCGGGGCGGTCGGGGTCGAGATCCCCAATCCGAGTCCGCGGATGGTGACGCTGCGCGAACTGCTCGACAGCGAGGCGTGGCGGAAGTCGAGCGGCACGCTGCCCGTTGCCCTGGGCCGCGACGTGGAGGGGAAGCCGGTCATCGCCGACCTCGCCCGGATGCCGCACCTGCTCGTGGCCGGCGCGACGGGCAGCGGCAAGTCGGTCGCGATCAACACCATCATCACCTCGCTCATCTACCGCTACACCCCGCGCGAGCTGCGGCTGCTGATGATCGACCCGAAGATGGTCGAGCTCTCGATGTACAACGAGCTGCCCCACCTCAAGCACAAGGTCGTCACCGACAACCACGACGCGGCGGCGGTGCTCAAGTGGGCGGTCTTCGAGATGAACCGGCGCTACGAGCTGCTGCACGCCAATGGCGCGCGGCAGCTCAGCGACTTCAACGCGAAGGTGCTGGCCGGCCGCCCGCTCCGGAACCCGGAGTCGGCCCGGCCGACCCTCACCACCATCGCCCGCGAGGCCGACGGCACCGCGCCGTCCGGCGAGGCCGAGTGGTCGGTGGAGTACACCGACGGCGTGCTGCCGATGATCGTCGTGGTGGTGGACGAGCTCGCCGACCTGATGATGACGGTGCAGGGCGAGGTCGAGACGCCGCTGGCGATGCTCGCGCAGAAGGCGCGCGCGATCGGCATCCACCTGATCCTGGCGACCCAACGGCCGAGCGTGAACGTCCTCACCGGCCTCATCAAGGCGAACTTCCCGAGCCGGATGGCGTTCCGGGTGGCAAGCAAGGTCGACAGCCGCACGATCCTCGACCAGAACGGCGCCGAGGCGCTGCTCGGCAACGGCGACATGCTCTTCACCCCGCCGGGGCGCAACGACCCGATCCGGATCCAGGGCGCCTACATCGGCACCGACGAGACGGAGCGGGTGATGGCGTGGTACGCCGCCCGGCGCGAGGGGCTGATCCCGGCGGGGCAGGAGAGCGAGCCGGACATCCTCGAGCTGGTGCGCGCCATGGCCGGCGATGGCCAGGGCGGCGGCGGGGCCGCGGGGGATGACAGCCGCGATCCGCTCTTCCGTCAGGCGGCCGAGACTTGCATCCAGCACCAGGGCGGCAGCACGTCGCTGCTGCAGCGGCGGCTGGGAATCGGCTACGGCCGTGCCGCGCGGATCATCGACCAGCTCCACGACGTCGGGATCCTCGGGCCCCCCAACGGCAGCAAGCCGCGCGACGTGACGATCGGACTGCACCAGCTGGACGAGTACGTTTGACGCGTCAGCGCCGACCGTCAGGTCGGCGCGTGGTCAATGGTCGATGGTCGATCCACATCGCGCGCGCTGCCGCGTCGCGCGGTGCCCCGCTGCGCGTGATTGAACCCCTCCGGTTCGGGTGGCCTCGACATCCTGTCGCATGGCCTACCGCATCCCCCCATCCGAATGGCAGGACCCCCGCCACCGCGCCGGCCTCGAGGCCGAGGTCGCGGCCGGCCGCTGGCTCGCCTCCCGCGGCTGGCGGATCGAGGCGCATCGCTGGACCCTCGGCCGGCATGACCTCGACCTGATCGCCCGCCGGGCCGACCTGGTCGCCTTCATCGAGGTCAAGCTCCGGCGCCACACCACCTGCGGGGCCGGGGTCGAGGCGGTGGGCCGGCGGAAGCGCTCCGCCATCGAGCGGACCGCCTGGAGCTGGATCCTCCTGCACGGCCGCTCCGGCGACCGGTATCGCTTCGACGTGATCTCCCTGGAGCGCCCGGACGGCCTGGGCCGGGTGGAGCACCTGGAGGACGCGTGGCGGCCCGGTTGGCGCTAAGAAGTCTAGATGTGGAGCAAAACGCGCCACTTTCGGGGCTTGTTTCGGTATAGTTTCGGCTGTACTTTGGCCTGTGTTCGGTGGGCGCACCCGCCATCGACCATCGACCATCGACCACGCAGTGGGCCCCGAGTTGACGCTCGGGGCTGAACCCCACCCTCGAGGCTCCCCATGGCAACCGATTCCGACCGCAAGAAGGCCCTCAACCTCGCCATCGCCCAGATCGAGAAGCAACTCGGCAAGGGCACCATCATGCGGATGGGGAGCGACGAGCCCCGGGTCAAGATCGGGGCGATCTCGACCGGGGCGATCAACCTCGACGCCGCCTCCGGGATCGGGGGCATCCCCCGGGGCCGGATCACCGAGATCTACGGGCCGGAGTCCTCGGGCAAGACGACGCTCTGCCTCCACCTGGTCGCGAATGTCCAGAAGAACGGCGGGGTGGCGGCGTTCGTCGACGCCGAGCACGCGCTGGACATCGAGTACGCCCGGAAGCTGGGCGTCGACGTCGACAACCTGCTCGTCTCGCAGCCCGACACCGGCGAGCAGGCGCTCGAGATCGTCGAGATCCTGGTCCGCTCGGGCGCGGTGGAGCTGGTGGTGGTCGACTCGGTGGCGGCGCTGGTGCCGCGGGCCGAGATCGAGGGGGAGATGGGCGACAGCCACGTCGGCCTGCAGGCGCGGCTGATGAGCCAGGCGCTGCGCAAGCTCGCCGGCGCCATCAACCGGACCCATTGCGCGGTGGTCTTCATCAACCAGCTGCGCGAGAAGATCGGGGTGATGTTCGGCAACCCCGAGACGACGACCGGCGGCAAGGCGCTCAAGTTCTACGCCTCGATGCGGCTCGACATCCGCCGCACCGGCCCGGTCAAGGAGCGCGACGCCGTCATCGGGTCGCACGTGCGGGTCAAGGTCGTGAAGAACAAGGTCGCCCCGCCGTTCAAGCAGGCCGAGTTCGACATCATGTTCGACGAGGGGATCTCCCACAACGGCCTGCTGGTCGACATCGGCTCCGACAACGGGATCATCCAGAAGTCGGGGGCGTGGTACTCCTATGGCGACCAGCGGATCGGGCAGGGTCGCGAGAACGCCAAGCTCTTCCTGAAGGACAACCCGGCGCTGATGGCCGAGATCGAGGAGAAGGTGAAGGAGGCACTCGGCATCGGGGCGGCCGGCTCTGCAGGAGCCGACGAGGCCGAGCCGGCCGGGGCCGGGGCGGAGGACGACGAGGCGTGATCGTCAGCGCCCTCGAGGCCGACCCGCGGCGGCGCGAGAGCACCCGGATCCTGATCGATGGCCGGCCGGCGTGGACCGTCCCGGCCGACGTGGTCCGGGCGCTGGCCTTGCGGGTCGGTGAGGCGGTCCCGGCTCGTGTGGTGGAGGCGCTCGATGCCGCCGCCGACGAGGAGGGGGCGTTGCGGGCCGGGCTGCGGATGCTGGAGCGACGGTCCCACAGTCGCCGGGAACTCGCCCGCAAGCTCACGCACCGTGGGCATGCCGACGCCGCGGTGGCCGCCGCCATCGGGCGGCTGGAGCGGCTTCGGCTGCTCGACGATGCCCGGTTCGCGGAGCAGTACGTCGTGGCCCGGGCCGCGCGGGGGCGTGGTCCGGCGCGGCTGCGGCGCGACCTCGAGGGGCTCGGCGTCCCGACCCCGGTGATCGATCGCGCCATGGGACAGCTGGGAGCGGATCCGGCCCTCGATCCGTGGCAGCGCACCCTCGCGCAGGCGGAGCGGCGCGCCACCGCGATGGCCGACCTTCCCCGCGCCACGCGGGTCCGGCGGCTGGGTGCCTTCCTGGCGCGCCGCGGCTTCGCCGACGACCGGGCTCGGGAGGCGGTCGATCGGCTGGCCGGGGGCGACGAACCGGGCTGAGCCGGGCCGCGGATCGGTGGTGGTCGCGGTTAGCTTTCCCGCCATGAACGCCGCCACGATCCGACGCCGATTCGTCGAGTTTTTCGCCGCCCGCGGCCACGCCGAGGTGCCCTCCGCCTCGCTGGTTCCGGCCGACGATCCGACCCTCCTGTTCACCAACGCCGGGATGGTGCAGTTCAAGCGCACCTTCCTCGGGCAGGACCCGCGTCCCTACGTGCGTGCGGTCACCTGCCAGAAGTGCGTCCGGGCGGGTGGCAAGCACAACGACCTCGAGCAGGTGGGCGTCACCCGGCGCCACCACACCTTCTTCGAGATGCTCGGCAACTTCTCCTTCGGCGACTACTTCAAGCGCGACGCGATCGCGTTCGCCTGGGAGTTCGTCACCTCGCCCGAGTGGCTGGGCATCCCGGCCGATCGCCTCCGCGTCACGGTGCACCACACCGACGACGAGGCGCGCGAGCTCTGGCGCGAGGTGTCCGGCCTCCCCGCCGACCGGATCTACGGGCTCGGCGACAAGGACAACTTCTGGCAGATGGGCGACACCGGTCCGTGCGGGCCGTGCTCGGAGATCTACGTCGACCTGGAGTGGGTCGCCGGCGCGGTGCCCGAGGTGCTCGACCAGGAGGCGTTCGAGGCCCAGGCCGAGGCGGGCCGGTTCCTCGAGATCTGGAACCTGGTGTTCATGCAGTTCGACCGCTCCGCCGACGGGACCATGACGCCGCTGCCGAAGCCGAGCGTCGACACCGGCGCGGGGCTGGAGCGGATCGCGTCCGTGCTGCAGGGCGAGACGGACAACTTCCACACCGACCTCTTCCGGCCGCTGATCGCGGAAGTCGAACGGCTCGTCGGCGCGAGCTATCCCGGTGGGCCACAGGGGACCGGGATCTCGTACCGCGTGCTCGCCGACCACGCGCGGGCGGTGACCTTCCTCCTGCTCGACGGCGTCTATCCGAGCAACGAAGGGCGGGGCTTCGTGCTCCGCCGCATCCTCCGTCGTGCCGTCCGGCACGCGTGGCTCCTCGGCCGCCGCGAACCGACGCTCGTCGAGCTCGTCCCGACGGTGGTGTCGCTGATGCGCGATGCGTACCCGGACCTCGTGGAGCGCGCGGAGGACATCGCCCGCTGGGTGCGCCGCGAGGAGGAGTCGTTCCTGCAGACGATCGACGCCGGCCTCGCGCGGCTGGAGGAGATCCGCGCCTCGGGCGCGCGCGAGATCAGCGGCGACGAGGCGTTCCTCCTCTACGACACCTTCGGCTTCCCGATCGACCTCACCGTGCTCATCACCGGGGAGTGGGGGATTCGCGTCGATGTGGAGGGGTTCGAGGCGGCCCTCGAGGCGCAGCGGGAGCGGAGTCGCGCGGCGCGCGTCGCGGGCGGTGGATCGATCACGCCGACGGGCAGCGTCTCACTCGGTGCATCCGGCCACTCGACCTTCGTGGGCTATGATCGCACCGATGCCGAGACCGAGGTCCTGACGCATGGCAGCGCGGGCGACATCGACGTGCTCGTGTTGCGCGAGTCGCCCTTCTACGCCACCAGTGGCGGCCAGGTCGCCGACACCGGCGTGGTCGAGGGCGACGGCTGGCGCTTCGTCGTGACCGACGTGCAGAAGGACCCCGAGCACGGCCAGCGCCTGCTGGGAACCCTCACCGGCGAGCTGGTGCCGGGGCCGGTGCGCGCCACCGTCGACGTGGAACGCCGGCGCGACATCCAGCGCAACCATTCCGCGACCCACCTGGTGCACCTCGCGCTGCGCCGGATGCTCGGCGAGCACGTGCGGCAGCAGGGGTCGCTGGTCGAGCCCGGGCGGCTCCGCTTCGACTTCTCCCATCACGGTCCGATCGATCCGGCGCAGCTCGCCGAGATCGAGGCGGCGGTGAACGAGCTGGTCCTCGCGAACGCGGCGACCGAGATCCGCGAGATGGCCTATCCGGACGCCCTGGCGCTGGGGGCGATGGCGTTCTTCGCGGACAAGTACGGCGACACGGTTCGCGTCGTCACCATCGGCAACTCGATCGAGCTCTGCGGCGGCACGCACGTCGGGAGCGCGGGCGAGGTCGGGCTGTTCCGCTTCAGCGGGCAATCGGGCGTCGCCGCCGGGGTGCGACGGATCGAGGCGGTCACCGGGCGCGGGGCGTACGGGGCGGTGCGCGACGTCGAGGCCCGGATCGCCGCGCTGGCGGGCGCACTCCGGGCGCAGCCTGATCAGCTGGAGCGCAAGCTCGAGGGGCTGCTCGCCGAGCATGCGCGACTGGAGTCGCGCCTCGCCGAGGCGCTGCGGTCCGGCGCCGGCGGGGGCACGCGCGAGATCGAGGCCGGTTCGCTGCGGCTCTTCGTGCAACCGACCGTGGCCGAGGACCGCGGCACGCTTGGCGAACTGGCCGATCGCTTCCGTGCGGAGCAGCGGGAGCACGCGGTGCTGGCACTCGTCAACCCGACGGTGCCCACGGCGATCTCGGTGGCGGTCACCGACGACCTGATCGCCCGTGGCAGGGACGCGAACGCGTTGATGCAGGAGCTCACCCGTCGTCACGGCGGGCGGGGCGGGGGACGCAAGACCTTCGCCTCGGGCTCCCTCGGCGAGGACGCCGCCGCGGTCGCCGGCGAGCACCTGGGCCCGCTGTTGCAGGAGTGGGCCGCGGGGTGAGCGACCTGCTGTCCTGGTTCGCGGCGCAGACGGCGGGCGCCCCGGCGACCCTGGTTGCCCGGGCGCACGAGTACCTGGTGGCGTCGCCTGCGACGCTCTCGCCGCCGGAGCGCCTGCGCGCCGCAGCCGAGTCGGCGCTCGACGCGGCGATCGCCGGCGGGACCGAGCGGCGGGCGGCGGTTGACCTGCTGGCTGCCGACGCACTCATCACGCTCGCCCTGCTGCAGGTCGCGACGACGCAACCGGCCCGGTTGGGTGACGCCGCCCGGCAGCTCCGCCACGCGGTCGGGGAGGCGCGGTGATCGACCTGCACTCGCACCTCCTCCCGGCCGTCGACGATGGCTCGCGCAGCGTGCGCCAGTCGGTGCGGGTCCTCGATCGCTTCGCGCGCTCGGGCGTGACCGACGTCGCCCTGACCCCGCACCTGCTCGCCTCGCAGGCCGGGGCCGGCCTCACCCCGGCGCACGAGGCGGCCTGGGAGGCGCTGGCCGCCGAGGCGCCGAGGGGGATCACCCTCCACCGCGGGGCGGAGGTCATGCTCGACCGACCGCTCGACGAGCGGGCCACCGCGCGGCGGGTCACCTTGGGGGGGACCCGCTACATCCTGGTGGAATTCCCGCGGATGGTCGCGGCCGAGATCGTCGCGCGGGCGCTGCACGAGGTCCTCGCGCATGGCCTGGTGCCGGTCCTGGCCCATCCCGAGCGCTACTCCTGCTGCTCGGTCCCGGCGGTCACGGCCTGGCGTCATCAGGGGGCGGTGATGCAGGTGGACGCGACGACGCTGACCCAGCCGCGCGGCCGCGGCGATCGGGCGCGCGACCTCGTCGCGGCCGGTCTCGCCGACATCCTCGCCGCGGACAACCACGGCGACGAGCGGTGCATCGCCACGGCGGTGGACTGGCTCGCCGAGCACGACGGTGCGGAGCAGGCGGTGATGCTGCTGGAGACCAATCCGCGCGCGATCCTCCGCGACGAGCCCCTCTACGAGGTGGACCCGCTTCCCGGCCGCACCGGGCTGCTCAATCGCATGCGTCGGCTGCTGGGAGGGGTCTGATGCCGTCCGCCCGGATCGCACGCGGCCTGGAGTCGCTCGGCGCGCTCGCGCAGGCGACCGCGCGGCGCAGCGCCGAGTTGGTGCCGATCGTCGCGGCGATGCGCGCCTGCCTCGAGGGCGGTGGCACCCTCTTCTTCGCCGGCAACGGCGGCTCCGCCGCTGACGCGCAGCACCTCGCGACGGAGTACGTCGTGCGGTTCCACGCGGCGCAGGCCAGCGGGTATCGGGCGGTGGCCCTGACCACCGACACCTCGGTGCTCACCGCGAGCGGCAACGACTTCGGGTTCGCCGAGATCTTCGCGCGGCAGCTCGAGGTGCTGGCCCGGCCGGGCGACCTGCTGGTGGTCCACAGCACGTCGGGGAATTCCGCCAACATCGTGCGGGCGGTCGAGGCGGCGCGCACCCTGGGCATCCCGTCGGTCGCCCTCCTCGGCGGCGACGGCGGTCGCGTGCGTGCCCTCGCCGATCACGCCTTCGTGGTGGAGAGCAACCGGGTCAGCCTGGTGCAGGAGATGCACCTCGCGATCCAGCACCAGATCGCGGCGGTGCTCACCGGCGAGGCCTCGTCGTGATCTCGCTCGCCGGCCGGCGACTGCTCGTGACCGGCGGATCGCGCGGCATCGGCCGGGCCACCGCGCTGCTCGCCGCGCAGGCGGGCGCGGATGTCGGGGTGCTCTATCACACCCGCCGGGCGGAAGCCGACACCGTGGCCCGCGCGATCCGCGCGATGGGGCGGCGCGCCTTTCTCGGCGGCGGCGACCTGGCCGATGCCGACCGGGTCGCCCAGCTGATGAGCGAGGTGCGCGCCGCGTTCGGTGGACTCGACGGCCTGGTGGTGAACCACGGCATCTGGCCCGCGACCGAGACCTCCCTCGCCCGGATGGCACCAGAGCGGTGGCGTCGGACGATGGCGGCTGATCTCGACTCCGTCTTCCTGGTGACGCGCGCCGCCCTCGGCCTGATGGACACCGGTGGCCGGGTCGTGATGGTGGCCAGCACGGCGGCGCAGCGTGGCGAGGCGTTCCACGCCGACTATGCCGCGGCCAAGGGCGCCATGGTGGCGCTCGTCAAGTCGCTTGCGGTGGAGTGCGCACCGGGGATCACGGTCAACGCGGTGGCGCCGGGCTGGGTGGCGACCGAGATGACCACGACCGCGCTGGCCGGTGACGCCGGCGAACGGGCGGCGGCGGGCATCCCGTTGGGGCGCGTCGCGAGTGCGGAGGATGTCGCCGGCCCGATCCTCTTCCTCCTCTCCGATCTGGCCCGGCACGTCACCGGCGAGATCCTCAACGTCAACGGCGGCAGCGTCCTGTGCGGATGAGTCGCCCCTCAGGTCACCTTCCGGGAGGCACCGTGGTGTCACGTTCGATGCGGCTGGCTGTCGCCGTTGCCCTGCTCGCGTTCCACGCCCCGCTGGCCACGGCCCAGCTCGCCCCCACCGCCGAGGAGCGAGCCGAGGGGTTCATCGCCCTGTTCGACGGGACCTCGACCGCGGCGTGGCGGGGGTACTGGTCGGAGGCGATGCCCGAGGGGTGGCACATCGTCGATGGGGTGCTCACCAAGTCGACCGCGATCGGCGACATCCTCACGCGCGAGATGTACAGCGACTTCGAGCTGCGGCTCGACTGGAAGCTCGGACGCGGCGGGAACGCGGGGATCTTCTACCACGGGACCGAGGCCTACCCGAAGGTCTACTGGAGCGGCCCGGAGTACCAGTTGCTCGACGATGCGAACGCGGCCGATGGCCGCAGCCGACTGACGGCCGCCGGCGCGGCCTACGGGCTCTATCCCGCACCGGAGGGCGTGGTCCGTCCCGCAGGGGAGTGGAACACGACCCGCATCGTCGTGCGACGGGGCCACGTCGAACACTGGCTCAATGGCGTCAAGCTGCTGGAGTACCAGTTGTGGAGCACCGAGTGGCGCGAGAAGGTCGCGGCCACGAAGTTCGCCGCGTGGCCTGGGTACGGGCTCTCCGGTCGCGGGCACATCGCGATCCAGGGCGACCATGCCGGCGAGTTGTCGCTGCGCAACATCCGGATCCGGCCGGGATGAACCCCGCGTGGTGCGCGATCCGGTGACCGCGCCCGTGGTGCCGATCCCGGCCGCGGTGCGCGACATCCTCGCGCGCCTCGAGGCGGCCGGCCACGAGACCTGGTGCGTTGGCGGGGCGATCCGTGACGCCCTCCTTGGCGATCCCCAGTCGGACGTGGACCTCGCGACGGCCGCGACCCCCCAGCAGGTGCGGCGCCTCTTCGATCGGACCATCCCCGTCGGGATCGAGCACGGAACCATCGGGGTGCTCGACCCGGAGGGCGTCCTGCACGAGGTGACCACGTTCCGGCGCGACGTCCGCACCGACGGGCGCCACGCCGTCGTCGCCTTCGGCGTGTCGCTCGACGAGGACCTCGCCCGACGCGACTTCACCATCAACGCGATCGCCTGGCACCCGCTGCGCGACGAGTTCCGCGACCCGTTCGACGGGCGCGCGGACCTCGCCGCGGGGATCGTGCGTGCGGTCGGCGATCCGGCGCAGCGGTTCCAGGAGGACCGGTTGCGGATCCTGCGCGCCCTGCGCTTCGCGGCGCGGTTCGACTTCCGGATCGAGGAGGCGACCTGGGCGGCCGCGCGCCAGCAGGCGACCGACACCGCCCACCTCTCGGCCGAGCGGGTGCGCGAGGAGTGGTGGAAGGGGATCGCCACCGCGCGCCGTCCGGAGGCGCTGGCTGCGCTCTGGCGCGAGGTCGGGATCGATGCCGTCTGGCTGCCGGCCGCGGAGGTGCGCGATCCCGGACCGCTCCCGCGCGATCCGGTGCTCGCTCTCGCCGCCTGGCGGCGGCCGGTCGAACCGATCCTGCGCCACCTGAAGTGCAGCGGGGCAGAGATTGCCCGCGGGCGCGGGATCGACCGTGGGCCCGCTGCTCCGGCATCGGCCGATCCGGTGGTGGTGCGCCGGTGGCTGGCGCAGGTCGGCGCCGCCGCGGACGACCTCCTCGCGCTGGCCCGCTGCCTCGGCGATCCCGAGGCACCGTGGCTGGCCGCCGTGGCCGGTGTCCGCGCGCGTGGCGAGCCGACGTCCCGGGCCGACCTCGCCATCTCGGGCGATGACCTGGTCCGAGCCGGCGTGGTGGAACCGGGGCCGGCACTCGGCCGCCTCCTGGCGGCGCTGCTCGAGCACGTGCTGGTCCATCCCGAGGACAACAGCCACGATGCCCTGCTGGCGCGGGCTCGGGACGAGGCCGCGTGAGCGACGGTCTCTTCGCCCCGCCCGAGCCGCTGGCGGCCCGGATGCGCCCGCGCTCACTCGACGAGGTCGCCGGGCAGGCCCACTTGCTGGCCGTTGGTGCACCACTCGGCGATGCGATCCGTCGCGGCGATGTCGGCAGCATCGTCCTGTGGGGGCCCCCGGGCACCGGGAAGACCACCCTCGCGCGCCTGGTCGCGGGCCATACCGATCGCCACTTCGTCCCGTTCTCCGCCGTGAGCGAGGGGATCCCCCGCGTCCGCGAGATCATCCGCGACGCCGAGCAGCGGCGGCTCCTCGGTCGCGGGACGATCCTCTTCGTCGACGAGATCCACCGCCTCCACCGGGGGCAACAGGATGCCTTTCTCCCGGCGGTGGAGCAGGGGATCGTCACCCTGATCGGTGCGACCACGGAGAACCCCTCGTTCGAGCTCAACGCGGCGCTGCTGTCGCGGGCGCGCGTCTGGGTGCTGGAGGCGCTGGCACCGGACGCGATCGCCGCAGTGCTCGACCGCGCCGTGCACGATGCGCGCGGCCTTGGCGGCACGGTCACCCTCGAGGCCGAGGCGCGCGACCGGCTCAGTGTGGTGGCCGACGGTGACGCGCGCCGCGCACTGACGATCCTCGAGGCCGCGGCCCAGCACGTCGGCGAGGGCGGGACGATCACCCCCGAGGTGGTCGAGGCCGCGATGGCCCGTCGCCTGGCGGCCCACGACAAGGCCGGCGAGGCGCACTACGACCTGATCTCGGCGCTGCACAAGGCGGTGCGCGGCAGCGACCCGCAGGGGGCGCTCTACTGGCTCGCGCGCATCCTCCAGGGTGGCGAGGATCCGATGTTCGTCGCGCGTCGGCTGGTGCGGATGGCCAGCGAGGACATCGGGCTCGCCGACCCGGGCGCGCTGCCGGTGGCCCTCGCCGGGCGCGACGCGTATCACTTCCTCGGCTCGCCGGAGGGAGAGCTCGCCCTCGCGGAGGTTGCCGTGCATCTCGCGACCGCACCCAAGAGCAATCGGGTGTACGCCGCATGGAAGGCGGCCCAGGCCGCCGCCGCGGAGACCCCCGCCGCGCCGGTGCCGCTGCACATCCGCAACGCGCCCACCTCCCTGATGCGCGAGCTCGGCTACGGGAAGGGGTACCGCTACGCCTTCGATGACCCCGCCGCCTACGTGCCGCAGGAGTACCTTCCCGAGGCGCTCCGCGGTGCGATGTTCTACGAGCCGGGCCCGTTCGGGCACGAGCGACGGATCGCCGAGCGATTGCAGTGGTGGGCCGAGCGCGCCGCCGCACACCCCGCAGGGGAAGGGAGTCCCGCATCCGAGCCATGATCGAGGTCGCCCCGCCGCGGGAGCGCGCCATCCTGGTCGCCGCCCCGCGCAAGGGCTCCACCGAGGCCCAGCAGCTTGAGGAGCACCTCGAGGAACTCGGGCGCCTCGTCGATACCGCCGGCGCCGAGACGGTGGGCCGGCTGACCCAGCAGGTCGCCTCGGTGAACGCGGCCACCCTGATCGGCGAGGGGAAGCTGGAGGAACTCGCGAAGCTCTGCCACGAGACGCGCGCGACCCTGGTGGTGTTCGACGAGGAACTCACGCCGGTGCAGGGACAGTCGCTCGAGGAGCACCTGCGCGTCCGGGTGATGGACCGGGCCGAGATCATCCTCGATATCTTCGCGACCCGGGCACGCAGCCACGAGGCCAAGCTGCAGGTCGAGCTGGCACAGCTGCAGTACCTGCTGCCGCGCCTCACGCGGATGTGGACCCACCTCTCGCGGACGCGCGGCGGCATCGGCCTGCGGGGGCCGGGTGAGACCCAGCTCGAGACCGACCGCCGGATGATCCGCCAGAAGATCGCGCTGCTCCGCGACAAGCTGCGCGACGTCGAGCGGCATCGGCAGACGATTCGCTCGGGGCGGACCCCGATGCTCACCGCGGCCCTGGTCGGCTACACCAATGCCGGCAAGTCGAGCATCCTGCGCGGGCTCTCGGGGGCGCACGAGATCTTCGTCGAGGATCGCCTCTTCGCCACCCTCGACACGCTGACGCGCGAGGTCGACCTCGGCGAGAACCTCCGGGTGCGGGTGACCGATACCGTCGGGTTCATCCGGAAGCTGCCCCACCACCTCGTCGCCTCGTTCCGCGCCACGCTGGAGGAGGCGGGCGAGGCGGATCTCCTCCTGCACGTGGTCGATGCCTCGCACGAGGAGTGGGAGGACCAGATGGCGACGGTCGACGAGGTCCTCGATGAGCTCGGCTTCGCCGAGCAGCCGGTGCAGGTGGTGTTCAACAAGCTCGATGCGCTCGCCGATCCGGCCGGGTTCGCCGCCCGGGCCCGGGCGCTCTGGCCCGAGGCGATCTTCACGACCACCATGCGGACCGACGGCCTCGAGCCGCTGAAGGCGGCGCTGCGGGGCCGCGCGGAGGCCCTCCGGCCCGTGGTACGGGTCCTGCTGGATCCGGCAGATGGCAAGCGGCTGGGCGCGCTCCACCGGCACGGGGACGTCCTCCGGCAGGACCTCGAGGGGCGCCACCTGGCGGTGGTCGTCCGGCTCGAGCCGTGGCGCGCGGAGCACCTGCGACGTGAAGGCGTCGAGGTCATCCCGGCCCATACCCAGGAGTGAGCGTGAAGCATCTCGTGACCGGCGCCGCCGGGTTCATCGGATACCATGTCAGCGAGCGACTGCTGGCCCGCGGCGACGAGGTGGTCGGGGTCGACAACCTCAACCCCTACTACGACCCGGCGCTCAAGCAGGCCCGCCTCGAGCGCCTCCAGCGGCATCCGGGGTTCCGCTTCGTGCACCTCGACATCGCCGACCGCGAGCCGGTCGAGGCGCTGTTCCGGACCGAGCGGTTTCCCCGGGTGATCCACCTCGCGGCACAGGCCGGGGTGCGCTACTCGGTCTCGCATCCGCACGCCTACATCTCGACCAACGTCACCGGCTTCCTCCACGTGCTCGAGGGATGCCGGCACCACGGCACCGAGCACCTGACCTACGCCTCGACCTCGTCGGTGTACGGCATGAACACCGCGATGCCGTTCTCGGTGCACCAGAACGTCGACCATCCGGTCTCGCTGTACGCGGCCACCAAGAAGGCCAACGAGCTGATGGCGCACTCCTACAGCCACCTCTACGGCCTGCCGACGACGGGGCTCCGCTTCTTCACGGTCTATGGCCCGTGGGGGCGGCCGGACATGGCCCTCTTCCTCTTCACCCGGGCGATTCTCGAGGGGCGGCCGATCGAGGTGTTCAACCACGGCCGGATGCGGCGCGACTTCACCTACGTCGGCGACATCGTCGAGGGGGTGGTGCGCAGCTCGGACCGGACGGCGACGGCCGATCCGGCCTGGTCCGGCGACACGCCCGACCCGGCGACCTCGTCGGCCCCGTATCGGTTGTACAACATCGGGAACAACGAACCGACCGAGCTCCTCGACCTGATCACGGCGCTCGAGCGCGCCCTCGGCCGGACGGCCGAGAAGGTGATGGTGCCGATGCAGATGGGCGACGTGGCCGCGACCTGGGCCGATGTCGATGACCTGGTCCGGGATGTGGGATTCCACCCCGGCACACCGGTGGACGTCGGGGTGGGGCGCTTCGTGGAGTGGTACCGCGAGTTCTACGGCGTGACCTGACCCAGCGCCCGTCGCCACCATCCCACGGTCCGCTCGGCGACGGGACCATCGCCGAAGTGCTCCAGGACCCGCTGCCGTCCCCGGGCCCCGAGCGTCGGGCAGCGCGCGGGGTCGCTCACCAGCCCGGAGAGCGCGCGCGCCAGCGCCTCGGCGTCGCCCTCGTCGACGATCATTCCCCCTTCGCCCACGACGTCCGGGAGTGCGCCGGACCGGCTCACCACCGCGCCGATCCCGTGGGCCATCGCCTCCAATACCACCGACCCGGTGGGTTCGACCCACGATGCGGTCGTCCGCGACGGCGCGGCGATGACGTCGAGCCGCTCCCAGATCGGCCCCAGTTCGTGGCGGGGCAGGCCACCGAGCCATTCGATCCTTGCGGAGAGGCCGAGGCGCTGGGCCTTCGCCTCGAGGTCTTCCTGCGCCGGGCCGGTCCCGACGATCAGCAGCCGCCACTCGCCGAAGAGGGTCGCCAGCGCATCGAGGAGGATCCCGATGCCGCGCTCGGGCACGACCCGCCCGATCACGCCGATGGTGGGAAAGGGCGGGGGATCCCGCGGTGCGGGCGGCGGGGGAATCTCGAAGCCGAGCCCGGGAATGATGGCGGTCGGGACGGCGACCTCGGCACCAGCGAGGACCTCCAGTGCCGGCTTGGAGGCCCCGGCGAGTCCGGAGGCCCCACCCACCACCCGGCGGGCCTGCCATCGTGCGGTAAGCCCGAGGGGGGTCAGCACCGCGGCTTGCCCGACGAGGACGTAGGGGATCTTCAGGTCCCGCGCGGCGGCCGCCCCGGTCTCGGCGGTCGGCGTCCAGGGGTCACCGACGATGTGGATCAGCTCAGGGCGGAGGTCACGCACCAGCGTGCGCAGCGCCTTGCGGCTCCACCGGAGGTGGATCGGGTCTCCGGGTACCCCGCGGGCGGTGACCCGCTCGTAGCGTGCCAGCCCGACCGTCTCCGACTCGCCGCGGGCGATCGCCACGACCGGCTCGACCCCGGCCGCGGCCAGCGACTGGATCACCCCCCGGGGCGGGGGATCGACGGACAGGAGGAGGACTCGCACGCGACAAAGATGGCGGGGCAGCCGTTACTTTCCACCCCATGCGCGTTCTCCAGCTCGCGAAGTACTACTGGCCCCGCTCCGGCGGGATGGAGCGTGTGGTCGAGGGGCTCGCCGAGGGCCTCGCGGAGCGTGGCCATGAAACCGAGGTCGTGGCCGTCACGAGCTTCGGGGATCCGCGCCCCGGACAGAAGCGCCGCGCCTCGGTCTGGCGGGCCTGGTCGTTCGCTCCCGTCGGGTCGCAGGAACTTGCGCCGGCCTATATCGCCGCGGCCTGGCGCCGCGCCGACGTGATCCATCTGCATCACCCGCACTCCCTCGCCGACGTGGCCTACGCGCTGCGCCCCTCGCTGGCACCGCTCGTCGTGACCCAGCACGCCGACTATCCGAGCATCAAGTACAAGCTGCCGGGATGGTATGCCCTCAAGAAGGCCGAGGCGATCGTCGTGCCGAGTCGGGCGCACATCGCCCTGTCGCAGGAGCTGAAGGGGTTCGAGGAGAAGGTCGAGGTGATCCCCTTCGGTATCGATGAGCGCCGATGGGAGGTCGTGCCGCCGCCGCCGCCGGGCAACCCGCCCCGCGCCCTGTTCATCGGTCGCCTGGTGCCGTTCAAGGGCGTCGACTTCCTGCTGCGGGCCGTCGAGCTGGTGCCGGAACTGCGACTCGACATCGTCGGGGCCGGGCCGGAGCAGAATCGCCTCCGCACCCTCGCCACCGCCCTCGCCATCTCCGATCGGGTGAAGTTCTGGGGCGAGTATCCCGACGAGGACCTCCCCCGCCGGATGGCGGACGCGGATTTCCTGGTCCTCCCGTCGGTGACCGTGGAGGAGATGTTCGGGATCGTCCTCCTCGAGGCGATGGCCGCCGGACGTCCGGTGATCACCACGGCGGTGCCCTCCGGTGTCCGCGAGGTGAACACCCACATGGAAACCGGGCTGGAGGTGCCGATCCGCGACCCGGTCGCGCTCGCCGGTGCCATGCGGTTGCTCGCCGAAGATCCCGCGCTCCGCGAGCGGCTCGGCAGCAACGGACGGCGGCGGGTGAAGGAGCGGTTCACCATCGACCGGATGACCGAAGCGCACATCGACCTCTACGAACGGGTGCGCGGCCCGCGCCCCGCTCGCGGCTGACGTCGGGTACCGATTCGGTCTCGCTGTGGTGGGGTATGGGGGTATGGTTCACCACGACTGTGGAAAACAATTCACTTTAATGTTGACATCTAATGTGTTGTGGTAGAAGGTCTTGGGCCTCGTAGCTCAGGTGGTTAGAGCACCGGACTCATAATCCGAGGGTCGAGGGTTCGAATCCCTCCGGGGCCACTGGGTTGTCAGCCGATCCGAAGAATGGTATGATGCTTTCCCGCTCGAGCGGGCGATTAGCTCAGCTGGTTAGAGCGCGCGCCTCACATGCGCGAGGTCGGGGGTTCAAGTCCCTCATCGCCCATCGCCCGGAACCATCCCGCTGGATGGGGAAGGACGCCGAGTCAGTCAGTGAGTTGGAGCCTCCCGGGCTGGCTCGGAAAGGAAAACGGCGCGGCTGTGATCCCTGGATCGCAGCCGCGTCGTTCTGTTGATACCCCGCACAATCCCTTGTCGATCAACAGTTTGCGTGGAATGTGGAAAACACGTTCCGGGCGGGATGTTGAAAACTACTCTCCGGCGATCGCGTCCCACGCATCGAGCAGTTCGTCGTGCGAAACGGTCGCCGTGCCCTGCTTGCCGACCTGCACGCCGGCGGCGAGGTTGGCGAGCCACGCCGCCTCCTCGACCGTCGCGCCGGCGGCGAGGGCCACGCCGGTCCAGGCGGTGACGGTGTCGCCAGCGCCGGAGACGTCGTACACCTCGCGCGCGATGCTCGGCGACTGCCGCACGACATCGCCATCGACGACGAGGAGGAATCCATCGGCGCCAAGGGTGAGGAGGAGATTTTCCACATCGAGTCGCCGCCTGGCCTCGATGAGCATCGCGGCATCGGTTGGCAACCGGGAGCCGAAGGCGCGCTCGATCTCGCGGCGGTTCGGCTTGAAGACCGTGGCCCCGGCGAACCCGAAGAAGTGTCGCTCCTTCGGGTCGGCGATGATCGGTACCCCGCGTGCCCGGGCGGCCTCGATCAGTCCGGCGAGCATCGGCAGGTCGAAGACGCCCTTGTCGTAGTCCTCGAGGAGCAGGACGTCGCACTCGGCGATGGCGCGCTGCGCCGCCTCCATCACCGCGTCGCGGGTGCGGTCGGCGAGGGGGTTATCGACCTCGCGGTCGATCCGGACGACCTGCTGTCCCCTGGCGATGATCCGGGTCTTGGTGGTGGTCGGTCGGCCGCCCACCTCGATCACCCCCGTGGTGCCGGTCTCGTAGCCGCGGAGCAGCTCCCGGAGGGTCGCGCCGGCGTCGTCGTCGCCCACCACCCCGACGAGTTCGACCGTGGCCCCGAGGGAGGCCGCATTCGCGGCGACGTTCGCCGCGCCGCCCGGGCTGTCGCGTTCCTCCTCGACCGTGAGGACCGGGACCGGGGCTTCCGGCGAGATCCGGTCCACGTCGCCGAGGAGGTAGCGGTCGAGCATCAGGTCGCCCACGATCGCCACCCGCACCTCGCCCATGCGCTCGAGGAGATGGGTGATGCGGTCGTACGGGACGGAGTGGAGGGCGTCGGTCATGGTCCCGCAAGCTACCGGAAGAAGGTGACGGCCGCGACTCGGTCCGGGTATCTTGGCCCCGCGATGACAGACTTCATGCTGGTGGATACCCGGGGCGGGCACGACGAGTCGTGGCACCGCGTGCGCGTCGCGGTGGTCGGCCGGGACAGCGATCTGGTGGCGTGGAGTGGCGATCCGGAGGCGCCGGTGTTCTGGCGCTCCGCCGCCAAGCCCTTCCAGCTCTGGCCGCTGGTCGTGGCCGGCGGCGTCTCCGCCTTCGGGCTCGCCGCTCGGCATCTCGCGCTGGCCTGCGCCTCCCACAGCGCCGAACCGGCCCAGCGCGAGGTTGCCCGCGAGTGGCTCGACCGGGTCGGGCTCCGCGAGGAGGATCTGGCCTGTGGCGGTCACCCCTCGCTGTCGCCTGCCGTGGCGGCCGAGATGATCCGGGAGGGGGTCGTGGCGACCCCGATCTGGAGCAACTGCTCGGGAAAGCACGCTGCGCTCGCGGCCCTCGCCAAGCACGGTGAGGTCCCGATCGCGGGCTACGAGACGCTCGACCATCCGGTGCAGCGGCTGGTGCGGGATTCGATCGCCGGCTGGAGCGGGGTCCCGGCCGCGGACCTGCGGTGGGGGGTGGATGGCTGCACCGCCGCCGCCGTCGCGACCTCCCTCACCGGGCTCGCCCGCGCGTGGAGCCGGCTGGGCACCACGGCGGACCCGGCGATGGCCTCGATCCGCGAGGCGATCCTCCGCCATCCGGAGCTGATCGCCGGCGCCGACCGGCTTGACACCATCCTGATGCAGAGCTGGCCGACCCGGGTCATGGTGAAGGTCGGCGCCGAGGGGGTGTATGCTGCGGCACTGCCAACCCTCGGCCTCGGCATCGCCCTCAAGGTGGAGGACGGTGACATGCGGGCGGCGGCGATCGCCCTGGTGGCGGTGCTCGAAGCGCTGGTGGCGCGGTTGGATCCGGCCGGTGAGTGGCCGTTCGACGCGGTGGCGCGCTGGCGCGAGCCCGAGATCCGCAATACCCGCGGCACGGTCGTCGGCCAGACCGTCGCCCGCGGCGCCCTTCACTTCACGTAGGAGCCGACGCGATGCCGGATTCCTCGAGCAACCCCCTCGACCTGCCGACCCGCCGACTGGTGACGCTCGCTGCCGCGATCGCCCAGGGCGAGGAACCCGAAGTCCGCGACAACGTCGCCGAGGCGATCGCCGCGGGGATGCCGGCCGCCTGGGGCGACGAACTCCTCCTGCAGTCGATGCTGATGGTCGGCTGGCCCCGGACGCTGGTCGCGGCGGCGCTGTGGCGGAAGGCGATCGGCCAGCCCGCCACGGCGGCCGAGGACGATCTCCACTACGCCGACCATCCGGACTGGACCGCCCGCGGGGAGGCGACCTGCCGGGTCGTGTACGGCGACAACTACCTCAAGCTCCGGCAAAACGTGCGCGCACTCCATCCGGCCCTCGATGCCTGGATGCTGATCGAGGGGTACGGTCGCACGCTGTCGCGCCCCGGGCTCGACCTGAAGCGCCGCGAGTTCTGTGTCATCGCCCAGACCGCGGTCCTCGACACGCCGCGCCAGCTCCACTCGCACCTGCGGGGCGCGCTGCATGCCGGTGCCACGCTCGAGGAGGTCGATGCCGTCCTCGTCGAGGTGAACCCCTTCGTCGCCTACGACCACTGGAAGGGCGTCAAGGAGTTGTGGGAGCAGGTCCGTGATGGCTGGGAGCCCCTCGCGTGAGCTTCGTCGATCGGGTGGTGGTGGAGGCCTGGGGCGGCCGCGGCGGCGACGGTGCCTCGTCCTTCGCCCGGTTCAAGTTCAAGGCGAAGGGTGGCCCGGACGGCGGCGACGGCGGCCACGGCGGATCGATCTACCTCCGCGGTGACGCCAACCTCTCGACGCTGCTCGACTATCGCTATCGCGCCGCGTGGCGCGCCGACCGCGGCGCCCACGGCAAGGGGGCCAACAAGACCGGCGCCTCGGCCGACGATCTCATCATGCCGGTCCCGCCCGGGACCGAGGCCTTCGACGCCGACACCGGCGAGCTCCTTGGCGAGGTGCTGTCCGAGGGCGATCGGGTGCTGATCGCGAAGGGCGGCCGCGGTGGTCGCGGCAACGCCGGCCGGGCGACGCCGACGCATCGCGCCCCGCGCGAGTGGGATGAAGGGGGCGAAGGGGAACACCGCCGCGTCGAGCTCGTCCTCAAGCTGATCGCCGACGTCGGGCTCGTCGGCGAGCCGAACGCGGGAAAGAGCACCCTGCTCTCGGTGATCAGTGCCGCCCGCCCCAAGATCGCCGACTATCCGTTCACCACGCTGGAGCCGAACCTCGGCGTCGTCGCCCTCTCCGGCTCGCGCACCATGGTGGTCGCCGACATCCCCGGCATCATCGAGGGCGCGCACGAAGGGAAGGGGCTCGGACTGACCTTCCTGCAGCACGTCGAGCGGACGCGGGTGCTCGCCTACCTCGTCCCGCTCGATGCGGAGGACCCGCAGGCGGTCTTCGACGGGTTGCGCCACGAGGTCGCCTCGCACTCGGCGCGGTTGGCCGAGAAGCCGCACGTGGTCGTGCTCAGCAAGGCCGACCTTCACCCGACGGCCGACCCGCTGCCCCGGCTGGATGCGCCGTCGGCGGTGGCCACCGTGGCGATCTCCTCCGCGGCCCGGACCGGGCTCGACGAATTGAAGGACGTGCTGTGGGCGATCGTGCACGCGGCACGCGAAGCCGAGGCGGAGGGCGCCGAGGAAGATCCCACGACCGGAGGAGTGGCGGACGATGGATCGTGGGATCTCGACTGGGGGGAGACCGACCCGGGGCACGACTGACCCTGCAGACCGGCAGGCGTGGCTGGCCCTCGCGCTGGTCCCCGGCCTCGGCTCCCGCCGCCTCGCGGCGCTGATCGCCCAGTTCGGGAGCGCGACCGCGGCGCTGCAGGCACATCCCCGGGCCATCGCCGCGACTCCGCTCCTCTCGAACCGGCTGGCGCGCGCCATTGCCAGCGCCGGGCGCGAGCCCGCCGAACTCCTCCTGCGACGCGCGGCCGACGAAGGCCAGACGGTCCTCACCCCGGCCGACCCCGAGTATCCGCCGCGCCTCCGCACGATCCCCGATCCGCCCCCGCTGCTGTTCGCACGCGGCAAGATCGAACTCCTGGCCCGACCCGCCGTCGCGATCATCGGCAGCCGCTCGCATACCCGATACGGTGCCGACATCGCATCCCGCCTCGCGGGCGAGGCAGTCCGGGCCGACATCGTCGTGGTCAGCGGGATGGCACGCGGGCTCGACACCGTGGCGCAGCGGGCGGCACTGGAGGCGGGTGGCGGCACGATCGGCGTGCTGGGGACCGGCGCCGACGTGATCTACCCGACGAGCAATCGCGACCTGTACGAACGGGTCACGACCGACGGCCTCCTCCTCACCGAGCACCCACCTGGGCAGCAACCAACCCCCGGCGCCTTCCCGCGGCGGAATCGGATCATCAGTGGCCTCGTCTCCGCGGTGGTCGTCGTCGAGGCGGCCCTGAAGTCGGGGACGCTGATCACCGTGGAGTGCGCCCTCGAGCAGGGGCGCGACGTCCTCGCCGTGCCCGGTCCGATCACCTCCCCGACGTCGGAGGGGACCAATCGCCTCCTCCGCGACGGCGCCGTCCCGATCCTCTCGCCTGCCGAGCTGCCGACCCTGTTGGGGGTGGCCGCTCCTCCGGTCGGGACCACTGCGGGTATCCCGTGCACGCTCGCCCCGGAGGAGGCGCGGGTGCTCGATCTTCTCGGCGCCGAGCCGCGTCACACCGATGAACTCGCCCTCCTCTCCGGGCTGCCGATCGGCACCATCCTCGGCGTCCTCCTCGGGCTGGAACTGGCGGGGCTCGCCGACCAGTTGCCGGGTGGCCTGTTCCGCAGAGCCGCGACCTGAGCGGACCGGGCGATATTCCCCCGGGTGCACCTCTATGTCCACGTCCCGTTCTGCGCCCGGCGCTGCTCGTATTGCGACTTCGCGATTGCCGTCCGGCGCGAGGTCCCGAGCGGCCGGTTCGTCGAGGCGGCGCTCACGGAGTGGACGCAGCGACGCCGCGAGTCGCCGGTGTCGGAGTGGACCACCCTCCACACCCTCTATCTCGGCGGCGGGACCCCCTCACGCCTCGCGCCCGACGCGCTCGGAGAACTGCTCGACCGCCTGAGCGCCGACCTGCCCCTCGCCGCCGGAGCGGAAGTCACCCTCGAGGCGAATCCCGACGACGTGAGCGAGGCGGCCGTGGACGCGTGGCGACGCGCCGGTGTCAACCGCGTCTCCCTCGGCGTGCAGAGTCACGACCCGGCGGTGCTCGCGTGGATGCATCGCACCCATTCCGTCGACCAGGTGCCCGCGGCGATCGCGATGCTGCGCGATGGCGGGATCGACAACCTGTCGCTCGACCTGATCTTCGCACTCCCCGCCGAGCTCGAGCGCGACTGGACCGCCGACCTCGAACGGACGCTCGCGCTCGCCCCCGATCACATCTCGCTTTACGGGTTGACGATCGAGCCCGCTTCTCCCCTCGGTCGGTGGCTCGCTCGGGGTGAGGTGGTGCCATCAAGTGATGACCGCTACGCTGCGGAATACCTGGAGGCGCATCGGCAGCTCGTGGCGGCGGGCTTCGAGCACTACGAGGTCTCCAACGCCGCGAGACCCGGTCGTCGAGCCAGCCACAACAGCGCGTACTGGACCGGCGCCGAGTTCCTGGGGATCGGACCCGGGGCGCACTCCTTCCTCGGCGGTGCCCGATCCTGGAACCTCCGGGAGTGGGCGGCATGGGAGCGGGCGCTGGCCGAGGGAGGCGATCCTCGCGAGTCCGCCGAGCCGCTCTCGGCGGCCCAGCGTCGGCTGGAGTCCATCTACCTGGGCCTCCGGACAACCGGCGGCCTGCCGGGCGCCGAGCTGCCCGAATCGACCGTCGCGACCTGGCTCGAGGCGGGGTGGGCGGAGCGGATCGGCGACCGGATCCGGCTGACTGTCGAGGGGTGGCTCCGGCTCGACGCGCTGGTGGCCGGGGTCGAGGGGTCCTAACTTTCTCGCATGGCAGAACTTGAGTCGCTGAACGACCGCGAGCGCCAGGTGCTCGAGGCCGTGATCGAGACGTACATCGCGACCGCGGAGCCGGCCGGCAGCCAGACCGTGGCCCGCCGGTCGGGGCTGGGGATTTCGCCCGCCTCGATCCGCTCGACGATGAGCGAACTCGAGGCGAAGGGGCTCCTCTACCATCCCCACACCTCCGCGGGCCGGATCCCCACCGATCGGGCCTACCGGCTGTACGTCGATGCGATCATGCGGCGGCGGCCCCCGGAGGAGCACCACGTCGAGACGCTCGAGATCGAGCTGGGCTCGAGTGCCAGCGCGAGCGAGGAACTGCTCCGCCGTGCGGCCCAGGTGCTCGGGATCCTCACCCAGGAGCTGGGTGTCGCGGTCGCACCGGCGCTGGAGGAGATCGTCCTCGAACGGTTCGACCTCGTGCCGGTCACGAGCGATCGGCTGCTGCTGGTCTTCAACCTCCGCAGCGGCACGGTCCGGACGATCTACGTGCGGGTGCCGGTGATCGTCGACCCCGCCGACGTCGAGTCGGTGCAGCGCCTGCTGAACGAGCGACTGGCGGGCCTCACGCTGCGCGAGGTGCGGGCGACGCTGGCGGAGCGACTGCGTGATGTCGGGGGCGGGCGCTCCCGCGAGCTGCTCGACATCATCATCGCCGAGGGCGACGGCCTGTTCGACATCCAGGAGCGTGGCGAGCCGGTGATGCTCGGCAGCGCGAGTGTCCTGGTCGACCAGCCCGAATTCGCGAGCAGCGAACAGATGCGGACCCTGCTCACGCTGACCGAGCGTCGCGACGCGCTGCGCGAGGCACTCGCCGAACGCCGTCGCGAGGGGCTCGTCGTCACGATCGGCGGCGAGCATGGCGACCCCGGATTGACCGGGTTCACCCTCGTCACCTCGACCTACCGCCGCGGCGGGGCGACCGGCGTCATCGGCGTGCTCGGCCCGACCCGGATGCCGTACGACAAGATCATCGGCCTGGTGGAACACACCGGGCGACTCGTGGAGGGGTTGCTGCAGTGAGCGATTACTACCAGACACTCGGGGTGTTCCGTGACGCGACCGAGGCCGACATCAAGAAGGCCTACCGGAAGCTCGCGATGGAGTACCATCCCGATCGCAACACCTCCCCGGAGGCCGAGGCGAAGTTCAAGGAGATCAGCGAGGCGTACCAGGTCCTCGCCGATCCCGACAAGCGCGCGCACTACGACCGGTTCGGCTCGGCGCCGTCTGGGGGCGGCGGCTTCGGCGGTGGATTCGAGCACATCGACCTCTCCGAGGCGCTCAACATCTTCATGCGCGACTTCGGCGGCATGGGGGGCTTCGAGGGAATCTTCGGGGGCCGCGGCGCGTCGGCGGCCGACGTACGGCGCGGGCAGGACGTGCGCGTGACGGTGCGGCTCTCGCTGCAGGAGGTGGCGACCGGCGCCACGCGCAACATCAAGCTCAAGGCCCTCTCGGCCTGCGAGGCGTGCGCGGGCACCGGTGCGGGGAAGGGGACGCGCCCCGTGACCTGCGGCACCTGTGGCGGCTCCGGCGAGGTGCGTCGCGCGGCGCGCTCGATGTTCGGGCAGTTCGTGCAGGTCGGACCGTGTCCGACCTGTCGTGGCGAGGGAACCACCGTGCGCACGCCGTGCGACGTCTGCCGCGGCGAGGGGCGCGTCAAGAGCGAGCGCACCGTCGCGGTCGAGATCCCGGCGGGCGTCGCCACCAACAACTACCTCACGCTGCGCGGGCAGGGCGCCGCGGGCGTCCGCGGCGGGGCCCCGGGCGACCTGCAGGTGATCATCGAGGTCAAGCCCGATGAGCGATTCACCCGCGACGGCGATGACCTCTGGCACGACCTGCCGATCGCCTTTTCGCAGGCGGCGCTCGGCACCGAGGTGATGGTGCCGAGTCCGTGGGGCGAGGAACGGCTGGAGGTGCCGGCGGGCACCCAATCCGGTGCCGTCCTGTCGCTCAAGCAGAAGGGGCTGCCGCGCCTCGGCGGGTCGAGCATCGGCGCGCTGCATGTCCGCGTCCATGTCTGGACCCCGCGTCACCTGAACGACGACCAGCGGCGCCTCTTCACCGAGCTCGCCGAGCACGAGGCGGACGGGCCGGACCGCGAGGGCGGCTTCTGGTCGAAGCTCAAGGAAGCCCTCGGCGCATGACCGCCCGGTGGTGGCACCTCGCCATCGCGTGTCGCGTGGAGGATGCCGACGCCGTCGCCGCCGCGATCATCGCCACCACCGGCTTCGCCGTCGAGGAGCCCCACCCCGGCAGCATCTCGGCGGTGGCCGCCACCGACGTCGATGCGCGTCGGCTGGCCGCCGAGATGGCTGCCGCCTTTCCGGGGCTCGAGGCGAGCGTCACCGAGCTGGAGCCGGTCGACTGGACCGTCCGCTGGCGCGATGGCATCGTGACCCGCCAGTTCGGGCGCCTGGTCATCACCCCGTCGTGGCTCCCGATCGACGCCCCGGAGGGTGCGGCGGTGGTCGTGCTCGACCCGGAGTCGGCCTTCGGCAGCGGCGAGCACGGCAGCACCCGTGCAGCGCTCGCCCTGCTCGAGCGCCACCTGCAGCCGGGCGACCGGGTGCTCGACTTCGGCAGCGGCAGTGGCATCCTGGCGATCGCCGCCGTGCGCCTGGGTGCCAGCATGGCGATCGGGATCGAGGTCGATGACGAGGCGATCCCGATTGCCGAGGCGAACGCCGCGCGCAACGACGTCACCGATCGGGTGCGATTCCTCCTGGGCGATGCCGAGGCACTCGGTGCCCTCGCAGGCCCAGCGCGGATCGTCTGCTCGAACATCCTGCGCACCGTCAATGCCCTCCTCCTCCCGGCGATCCGCGACGCGCTCGCGCCGGACGGACTCGCGATCTTCGCCGGGATGGAGGATGCGGAGGCGGAACTCTTCCGTCCGGTGCTCGCCGAGGCCGGCTGGCAGGTCGTGGACGAGGTGCACGACGCCGGCTGGTGGGGTGTGGTCGCCCGGCGGCCAGCGTGATCCGCGTCCTCGTCCCGCCCGGTTCCCTCGCGGTGGGTCGCGAGGTCGAGCTCGACGAGAGCGAGGGGCGTCACCTCGACGTTCGGCGCTTGCGCGATGGCGATGGCGCCGAGGCGCTCGATGGACGCGGCGGGGTCGGCACCGGGATCCTCACCCGCCGCGGCAAGGGCTGGCAGTTCGCCACCCAGATCGCCTTCCTCGAGCCGGAACCGAGCCCGACCATCATCGCCGTCGGGGCGGGCGACCGCGATCGGTTCCTCTGGCTCGCCGAGAAGGCCACCGAGCTCGGTGCCACCCGGGTGATCCCGCTGGAGACGATGACGGTGCGCGGGGTCGAGAGCCGGGTCCGCGACGGCACCGTCGACAAGGCGCGCCGGCGCGCCCGCGAGGCGTGCAAGCAGTCGGGCAACGCCTGGATCCCGCTCGTGGACGATGTCCGCTCCGTGGAGGGATTCGCCGCGAGCTTCCCGGGGGTGCGCTGGTTCCTCGCCGACAAGGCCGGCGGCGCGTGCGGCCCGATCGGCGTGCAGGAGCCGGTCGGCTGGTTGATCGGGCCGGAGTCCGGGTTCGGCTTGCACGACATCGAGGTGATCGACAACGTCCTCAAGCCCGATCGCGTCGCGCTCGCGCGCCACATGCTGCGCTTCGAGACCGCGGCGCTCGCCGCGCTCGCCATCACCGAGCAGCAGCGGCTGATCGCCCTCAAGCGGAGGACCGGATGAGCGAATGCATCTTCTGCCGGATCGTCAGCGGGGAGATCCCCGCGACCGAGGTCGGCCGCACCGAGGACGCGGTCGCGTTCCGTGACCTGAACCCGCAGGCGCCGGTCCACGTGCTGATCATCCCGACCCGGCACGCGGCGACGGCCGCCGATCTCCTCGCCCAGGACGGCGGGGCAGCCCGGCTCGCGGCCGTCTTCGCGCTGGCCACCCGGGTGGCCGATGAGCTCGGCCTGGCCGATCGGGGCTACCGCCTCGTCGCCAACACCGGCGCCGAGGGAGGGCAGACCGTCCACCACCTGCATGTCCACCTGCTCGGTGGGCGTCAGCTGACCTGGCCGCCGGGATGAAACCTCCCGCGTGAACCCGACGTTCCTGAATGTGACATCCCGTCCCCGGCGAGTGGATCCCTGAGCGGAGGAGGCGACAATGGACCGGCAGTCGATGGCGCTCCTGATCCCGATCCTGGCGCTCTCGATCCCCGTGGTGGCGGTGGTGATGAACGGGATCCACAAGATGATGAAGCTCCGGATCGAGGAGGCCCGGGTCCGCAGTGGCCTCGTCGATGGGGTCGAGGTCGGAGAGGTCGAGGCCCTGCGGGCCGACCTGGCCGACACCCGCCTCGAGCTCGACCAGATGCACGAGCGGTTGGAGTTCACCGAGCGGCTCCTGGTGGAGCTCCGCGACCGGCAGGGACTGCCGTCGGGGCAGGCCCCCGAGGCCTGACCCGGGGGAATCCGGCACCCTCCGTCCTACCATCCCGAGGTCCGCGGCCCTATCTTTCCGGGTCTGTGTACCAACCGCCCCCTGACCGGGGCTCGAGAGGGGTGATTCAGGACATGTCGGAAGTCGTCATCCACGATGATGAGAGCTTCGAGCGGGCCCTCAAGCGCTTCAAGAAGAAGTGCGAGAAGGCGGGCATCCTCTCCGATCTTCGCAAGCATCGGCACTACGAGAAGCCGAGCGAGAAGAAGAAGCGGAAGATGAACGCGGCCCAGCGGAAGAACCGCCGCGGGCGTTCGCCCCGTGCCTGATCTCCTCGACCGTCTGCGTGGCGACCAGGTCGCCGCGCGGAAGGCCGCTGACAAGGACCGGACCCTGTTGCTGGGGACGGTCCTTGCTGCATTGAAGAACCGCGAGCTCGAGGGCGCCGCGCCGCTCACCGACGCCGAGGTCGTGGATGTCCTCCGCAAGCAGATCAAGCAGCGGCGCGATTCGGTCGAGCAGTACACGGCCGCCGGCCGCGACGACCTCGCCGGCCGCGAGCAGGCCGAACTCGAGGCGCTCGCGGCGTACCTCCCGCCCGAGGCCGACCCCGCCGAGATCCGTGCGGCGGCCGATGCCGCGGTGGCCGGCGGGGCGACCGACCTCGGCCGCCTGATGGGCGTCCTGATGGCGCAGTTCAAGGGGAAGGCCGACGGCAGCGTCGTCAACCGGATCGCCCGCGAGGCGCTCGCGTCGCAATGACGCCGGCGGACCGGGCGGCGGCCCTTGCCGCCCTGGAGCTCGGTGCCGTCCTGGACGTCGTGGCCGGCCACGCCGCGGGGGCCCACGCCGCGAGTCTCCTCCGCGCGCTCACCCCAACCACCGATCACGACTGGGTCACCGAGGAGCTGGCGCTGGTCGGGGAGCTGCTCGCCCTGCGGCGGCGCGGCGACACGGTGGAGGTCCCCGCCGTGCCGGACCTGCGCGGTGCCCTGGCCCGGCTTCGGGTCGATGGCGGCGTGCTCGAGCTGTCGCAGCTCGTCGAGGTGCAGCGGGTCCTCGCTGGCGGACGGATCATCGTCGCGGAACTGGGTCGGGTCGCGGAGCGGGCGCCGCGGCTCGCGGCGCTGCGGGTGTCCGTCCCGGACCGCGCGATCGAACGACGACTCGAGCGCTCGGTCGGCGACGACGGCGAGTTGCTCGACACGGCGAGTCCGGCCCTCGCTGCGGCGCGACGCGAGGTCCACGCCGCGCGCGAGCGTCTCATCAAGCGGCTGGAGGCGATCGCCCGCGACCTCGGTGGCGATGGCGGCGTGACGCTGCGCGAGGGTCGCTACGTCATTCCCGTCCGTCGCGACGCCAGGCAGCGGCCCGACGGGATCATCCACGACGAGTCCGGGTCGGCCGGCACGCTGTTCATCGAGCCGAGTGCCGCGATCGCGCTGGGGAATGCGCTCCGGAGCGCGGTGGCCGCCGAGGAGCGCGAGGTGCTCGCCGTCCTGCGGGAGCTGAGCGAGCTGCTGCGCCCCGAGCGACAGGTGCTGGCCGACCTGTTCGCCCTCGCGGTCCGCGTCGATACGCTCGCGGCACGCGCGGCGTGGGCGTTCGCCTGCGAGGCGGAAGTCCCGCGGATCGAGGCGGCAGGCGGCGCGCTCGCGATTCGCACCGGACGGCATCCGCTGCTGCTCGCCCGCGGGATCGAGGTCGTCCCGTTCGACCTCGTGCTGGAGCGTCACGAGCGGACGCTGCTGATTACCGGTCCCAACACCGGCGGCAAGACGGTGCTGCTCAAGGCGACCGGCCTGCTGATCCTTCTGGCGCAGTGTGGCGTGGTGCCGCCGGTCGGCCCGGACACGGTGCTGCCGCTGGTCGATGCGGTCTTCGTCGACATCGGCGATCACCAGTCGCTGCAGTCCGATCTCTCGACCTTCTCGGCGCACGTCGCCGAGCTGCGACGGATCCTCGAGCACGCCTCGGGCAGCAGCCTGGTGATCCTCGACGAGGTGGGCAGCGGCACCGATCCGGCCGAGGGCGGTGCGCTCGCGATGGCGATCCTCGAGGAGCTGTCGACGCGCGGCGTGCTGACGCTGGCCACCACGCACCTCGGGGCGTTGAAGGAGCTGGCGACACGCGTCCCCGGGGTCGTCAATGGATCGCTCACCTTCGACGCCGCGACGCTCTCGCCGACCTACCGGTTCACCAAGGGTGTCCCGGGCCGCAGCTACGGTCTCGCCATCGCCCGGCGGCTCGGCGTGCAGCACGACGTGCTCGCGCGCGCCGAGGCGCTGGTGCCCGACGCGGAACGCGATCTCGACCGGCTGCTGGCCGAGGCCGAGGCCCGGAGCCAGCACCTGCAGCAGCGCGAGGAGGAACTGGCCACGCGGCTGAGCGAGGCCGAGCGACTCGAGGCGGTGGCGGCGCGTACCCGGGCTGCGGTCGAGGCACGCGAAGCCGCCTTCCGGGAGGAGGAACGCACCGCCTCGCGCGATCGCGCCCGCCAGGCCAAGGCCTACCTCCTCGAGGCCCGCAAGCAGGTCGAGGCCGCACTCGCCCTCGCCAAGGGAGCCGTCGACGAGGCGGCGGCGAAGGAGGCGCGCCGGCTGGTGGAGGAGGGGATCCGCGCGGAGGCAGGCGTGCTCGACGAGGAGAGCGTCCCGGCGGCCGGCGACGCCGCGGCGATCGCGGTCGGCGCGCGCGTGCGACTCGGGACCGGGGCCACCGGCGAGGTGGCGGAACTGCGGGGCGATGGGCGGGCCGTCGTGCTCGTGGGGGCGATGCGACTGGTCGTGAAGGCGGCGACCCTGACGCGACTCGCCGATGCCCCACCGAAGCGCGCCGCGACCCCGGCCACAGCCGTCGACGCCCCCACCCGCGAGGCCGCGTGGGAGATCGATCTCCGGGGCATGCGCGCCGACGAGGCGGAGACCGAGGTGCTGGCCGCCCTCGACGGGGCGGTGCTGGCGGAGCAGCCGCACCTGCGCATCATTCATGGCATGGGAACCGGTGTCCTGCGCGACGCGGTTCGCCGCCTCCTCGGCGGCGATCCGCGCGTTGCCTCGTTCGAGTTCGCCCCGCGCGCGCAGGGGGGGACCGGCGTGACCATCGCGGTCCTGCGCTGATGGGCCGGATCCCCGACGAACTGGTCGAGCGGGTGCGCGACACCGCCGATCTCCTCGAGATCGTGCAGGAGTCGGTGCAGCTCAAGCGCACCGGCGCCGACTGGCGCGGGCCGTGCCCGTTCCACGGCGGCACCAATCGCAACTTCTCGGTCGTGCCGCGCAAGAACATGTACTACTGCTTCGTCTGCCATGCGGCCGGTGACGTCTTCACCTGGTATCGCGAGCGGTTCGGCATGGACTACCCGACCGCGGTGCGCGAGGTCGCCCGGCGATACGGGATCACGATTCCGGAGAGCACCGAGCGAATCGGTCCCGACCCGCGCGAGCCGCTCTACCAGGCCTGCGACGCGGCGATGCAGTGGTACGCCACCCGGCTGCGCGAGGCCCCTGATGCCGAGCCGGCGCGTCGGTACCTGCAGGACCGCCAGATCATGCTCGACGCGGCGGGCGAGCTGCGCCTCGGCTGGGCCCCTCGCAGCGGCGAGGACTTCCTCGTCGCGATGCGGAGCCTCGGCATCGCGGACGCCGCGCTGGAGGAGGCCGCGCTGGTCACGCGCCGCGACGATGGCACCCTCGCGCCGCGCTTTCGCAATCGCGTCCTCTTCCCGATCCACGACCTGCGCGGCCGCGCGGTCGGCTTCGGGGGCCGCCTGCTCGGCCCGGGCGAGCCGAAGTACCTCAACTCGCCCGAGACCCCGATCTTCCACAAGGGCGAGCAGCTCTACCACATGGACGTCGCCCGGCTCGCGATCCGGAAGGCCGAGGTCGCGCTGGTGGTCGAGGGCTACTTCGACGTCATCCGCCTGAGTCTCGCGGGGATCGACCATGTCGTGGCGCCGCTGGGGACCGCGCTCACCGAGGCGCAGGCGAAGCTGCTGCGTCGCTACGGCGCCGAGGTGGTCCTCATCTACGATTCCGATGCCGCGGGGCTGAAGGCATCGTTTCGCGCCGCCGACACCCTGCTGGCCGAGGGGGCCCGGGTCCGGGTGGTGACGATGCCCGATGGCGAGGATCCCGACACCCTGGTGCAGCGCGGCGGGGCGGCCGCCCTGCAGGCGCTGATCGACGACGCCGTCGACGTGCTGGATCGCAAGATCCAGCTGCTGGAACAGCGCGGCTGGTTCGCCGACATGCACCGGCGCCGCGAGGCACTCGATCGGCTGTTGCCGACCCTTCGCGCGGCGACCGATCCGGTCCTCCGGGAGATGTACACCACCCGGGTGGCCGAGCAGATGGGGATCCCCCGGGAGGCGGTCGCGACCGAGGTGGCGAACGTCCGGCCGCGCGCCGCGCCGGTGGCAAGCGAGGCGATGCGGCGCACCGAGGCCTTCGGCGGCGGTGGGCACGCTGTTCCGACGCCGGAGCGCGACGCCCGGCACCCCGGCGCGGAGATCGAACGCAAGCTGCTGCGGCTCCTGGTGCACCATCCGGACTGGCTGGCGCGGGCGCGGGAGGAACTCCCGGCGGAGCGCTTCGCGGTGCCGTCGTTCCGGCGGATCTTCGAGGCGCTGGCGGCACTCGACCCCGACCGGCCGGTGGGCGATGCCGCGCTGGCGCTCGATGAACGGGCCCTCGCGGCCTGGGAGCGGCTCGCGACCGATCCGGCCCCGCCGGACGCCGACTTCGGCGTCGACCATGAGTACGTCGGGGCGCTGGAGGCCCTGGAGGAACGCGACCTGTTCGAGAGCATCGCCACCGAGCCGGACACCCGGGAGCGGATCCGCCGCCGGCAGGCGCTCAGCCGGGAGGGCCGCGAGCGCTACAACTACTATCTTAAGGCACGGAAGCGGGCCGACGGCCCGACCGCCCATCCCTACGAGGAGTGAGACCCGATGCATCCTGACCTTCCCAAGCTGCTGGACGTCCAGGGGAAGGACCGTCACCTGAGCGAGGTGTCGGCCCGACGCGACGAACTGGCTGCGGAGCGCGCGGCGCTCGATGCCGCGCTGGAGACCGCACGCCAGCAGATCGCGCAGGCCGAGCGGGCGGCGACCGATGCCGCCGCCCGCCGCGATGCGCGGGAGGCGAAGCTCGAGGCCCAGCGCGGCCTGCAGGAGAAGCGGCGGGCGCGGCTGGAGCAGGAGCGCAACCCGCGCGTCGCCGCGCAGCTCATGGCCGACGTCGAGATGGCACGCAGCATCCTGGCGCAGGAGGAGAGCGACTGGATGCGGGTCGCCGAGGAGGCCACCCAGCGCGAGCAGGCCGTCGCCCTCGCGACCGAACGCCTCGAGGCGCTCACGGCCGAGCAGGCGGAGGCCCGCGAGTCGCTGGTCGGGCGCGAGGCCGAGGCCGAGGCGGCGTGGTCGGCCGCGAAGGCGGCGCGGGATGAGGCCGCCGCCGGGCTCCCGAAGCCACTGCGCACCCGCTACGACCGCCTCCACGGGTCACGGCACTCGGAGGTCCTCGTCCCGGCGGTGAACGCCACGTGCACCGCGTGCTACACCTCGATCCCCAGTTCCCGCATCGGCCAGCTCCAGGCGGACTCGATCCTCCTCGAGGGATGCGAGATGTGCGGCGCGATCCTCTACCTGGAGGAGGTGCCGGCCTGACACCGGGCCGTGCCCTCGCCGCGGCGCCACCCCACGTGCGGTGGCGCCTCGCGGCTGCCCCGGACGCGCGCGCCGTCGCGGCGCTCGCCGCCGCGCTCAACTTGCCGCTCCCGCTCGCGGCACTGCTGGTCCAGCGCGGCCACGCGTCCCCCGAGGACGCCCGCGCCTTCCTCCGACCCGACCTCGCCACCCTGTCCGATCCGCTCGCGCTGGCCGGCATGGCTGCCGCGGTCGAGATCATCTCGGACGCCGTCCGGCGTGGCGAGCGGATCCTGGTCCACGGCGACTATGACGTCGATGGGCAGTGTGCCAGCGCGATCCTGATCCGTGGCCTCCGCGCCGCCGGGGCGGATGTCCACGGCTTCATCCCCGACCGGCTCGCCGACGGCTACGACTTCGGTCCCGCCGGGGTGCGCGAGGCGCAGCGACTCGGTGCGACCCTGATCATCACCTGCGACTGCGGCATCACCGCGGTGGACGCCGTCGCCGCGGCGAAGGCGGCGGGGCTCCGCGTCGTGGTGAGCGACCATCACCTCCCCGGCCCACAGCTCCCCGCGGCCGATGCGGTGATCGATCCGCAGCGTCCCGACGACACCTCCGGCATGCAGATGCTCTGCGGCTCCGGCGTCGCGTGGAAGCTGGTGCAGGCGCTCGTCGCCCCGCTGGGCCTCCCGGTCAACCTGCCGTTCCACCTGCTCGACTACGTGGCGCTGGCGACGATCGCCGATGTGGTACCGCTTGTCGGCGAGAATCGCGTCCTCGTCCGCCACGGACTCCGCCTCCTCGCCGAGTCGCGCTGGGAGGGGTTGCGGGCGCTGGTGGCGAGCGCGCGCCTCGCCTCGGGGGACCTGCGCGCGGGGCAGGTCGGCTTCGTCATCGCCCCGCGGCTCAACGCGGTCGGACGGATCGCCGACGCGAAGGAAGGACTCCGGCTGCTGCTCAGCGATGATCCGCGCGAGGCGAGCGCGCTCGCCGAGCGACTGGAGGTCCTCAACACGCAGCGGCAGGCGCTCGACCAGGCGATCCTCGAGCATGCGCTCGCCGAGGTCGAGCGACACTACCGCGACCCATCGGCCCATCGCGCGATCGTGCTCGCGGGCGATGACTGGCATCCCGGGGTCGTCGGCATCGTCGCGTCGCGCATAGTGGAGCGCTACGGCCGACCGGCGTTCCTGATCGGCCTCGAGGGCGAGCTGGGGAAGGGAAGCGGTCGCAGCATCGACCGATTCGACCTGCACGCGGCGCTGCACGAGTGCGGCGACCTGCTCGAGCGCTTCGGGGGGCATCGGATGGCGGCCGGCCTCACGATCCGGCGCGACCGGGTCGCGGCCTTCCGGGAGCGGTTCGCGGCGGTCGCCGCCGAGCGACTCGCGGTCGACGAGATCGGGCCGGAGCAGCGGGTCGACCTCGAGATCGACCCGGCCATGCTCGACGATGCGCTCGAGCGGCTCGGTCGTCATCTCGAGCCGTGCGGGATGGGGAACCCGGCGCCGGTCTTCGGCGTCCGCGCCGCCCGACTCGATGGACGGCACACGGTCGGGGCGAATCACCTCAAGGCGCAACTCGCGGCTGGTGCCGGGGCGCTCGACCTCATCGCCTTCGGCTGGGCCGATCGGGTCGATGGCTTCGCCGACGGACCGGTGGACGTCGCGTTCCGGCTGGAGCGCAACGAATGGCAGGGGCGCTCCTCGCTGCAGGCGCGCGCCCTGGCGATCTCGCCGTCGTGACGCGGATCGTGAGCGGGACCTGGGGCGGGCGCCGGCTCCAGGTGCCGAAGGATCCGCGAGTGCGACCGACGGCGGAGCGGGTCCGCGAGGCCTGGCTCTCGATCCTCGGACCGGAACTCCCCGGGGCCCGGGTGCTCGACCTCTTTGCGGGGAGCGGCGGCCTCGGGCTCGAGGCCCTCTCGCGCGGCGCCGCGCATGCGACCTTCGTCGAGCGCGGCGCGCCGTCGCTCGATGCGCTGCGCGCCAACATTGCGGCCCTCGACGCCGGGGCCGTGACCACCGTGATCCGGGGGGATGCGATGCGCGTCGTGGAGGCGCTCGAGCCCGGCGCGCACGACGTGGTGCTCGCGGACCCACCGTTCACCATCGACTACGCGCCGCGCCTCGCGGCGGCCTGGCACGCGGCGCCGTTCGCCGCCGTCTGCGCGATCGAGCACGACCCGCGGGTCGAGGTCGTCGGCGGCGAGACGCGGCGCTGGGGCGACATCGCCGTCACCTTCCTCCGGAGGCCCTGATGCGCACCGCACTCTACCCCGGCTCGTTCGACCCGCCGACGCGCGGCCATGAGGATCTCGCGCGACGCGCACTCGCGATGTGCGACCGCCTGATCGTCGCGGTGGCGATCAACCCGAACAAGGAACCGCTCTTCTCGGTCGAGGAGCGCCTGCGCCTGCTGCAGGCGTCGCTCGGCGATGATCCGCGGATCACCTTCGCCTCCTTCGCCGGGCTGCTCGCCGACTTCGCGCGCGAGCGGGAGGCGCGACTGGTCGTGCGCGGACTTCGCGCGGTCAGCGATTTCGAGTACGAGTTCCAGATGGCGCTGATGAACCGGCGCCTGAACCCCGACCTGGAGACGGTCTTCCTCGTCCCGGCCGTGGACCTGACCTACCTGTCGTCGTCCCTGGTCCGCGAGGCGGCGCGGTTCGGCGGGAACCTCGACGGGCTGGTGCATCCCGAGGTCGCGGCGGCACTCGCCGCCCGGTTCGGTCGGTGACCTTTCGCGAGGCCCTCCGTGCCCGGGCCGCCGGGGCACGCGCGCGGCTGGTCTTCCCGGAGGGCGACGATCCCCGCGTGCGCGCAGCGGCGGCGGAGCTGGAACGGCTGGAGATCGCGGTGCCGCGCCTGCTCGACCCCACGGCGATGCCCGGCCTCGACGATCCGGTCGTGCGCGCGGTCGGTGAACGACTCCGGACCAGGCGACCGCAGGCGGTGCGCGACGGGCTCCACGCCCTCGAGCTCGCCGTCGATCCGCTCCGCTTCGGGGCGGGACTGGTCGCGATCGGCGCGGCCGACGGGTGCATCGCGGGCGCCGTCGCCGCCACCAGCGAGGTCCTGCGCGCCGCCCTCTGGCTGATCGGGGCCCGCGATGGCATCCCGACCATCACCGCCGCGATGTACCACGGCCTCCCGGACGGACGGGTGCTCACCTATACCGACGTCGCCGTGGTGCCGGCCCCGACGGTCGAGCAGCTCGTGGCGGCCGCGGAGGCCGCCGCCGACGATCGCCGCGCGCTGGTGGGTGACGACCCCGTCGTCGCGTTCCTCTCGTTCAGCACCCGCGGCAGTGCCACCGGGCCCGAGGTGGAGCGGGTGCGGGCCGCCGCCGAGGCGTTCGCGGCCCGCCGCCCCGATGTGGTGTCCGACGGCGAGCTCCAGCTCGATGCGGCGCTGGTGCCCGAGGTCGCCCGCCGCAAGTGCCCGGACTCCCCGGTGGCCGGGCGCGCCACCGTGCTGGTCTTTCCCTCGCTCGATGCGGCCAACATCGGCTACAAGCTCACCGAGCGGCTCGCCGGCGCCAGTGCGGCGGGCCCGCTGCTGCAGGGACTCGCCCGGCCGATGTCCGACCTGTCGCGCGGCGCGACCCCCGACGATATTGTGGATGTCGCGGCAATGGTCGCCCTCCAGGCCCGCGCCGCCCCCCCACGCCCACTTGAGGAGTCGTGATCCCGATGGCCATCACTGTCACCAGCAACCCGGACCAGGTCACCGTCGTGACGGTCGAGGGGCAGCTCATCGTCGCCAATCGCCAGGAACTGAAGCAGGCGATCCAGGACGCACTCGACGGTGGGGCCCGCAAGTTCGTCGTCGACTTCGGGCCGACCGCCTACATCGATTCCTCGGGCCTCGGCGCGCTCGTCTCGATCAACAAGAAGGTGCGCGAGGCCGGCGGCGAGCTGCGACTCGCCGGGCTCAACGAGGATCTTCGCTCGCTCTTCGAGCTGACCAAGCTCGACACCCTCTTCGCCATCAGCGCCACGGCGTCCGAGGCCCTGGCGGGATTCTGAGCGCGTGAGCCCGCTCGCCGCCGACCGGCTGCCGGATCGTCCCCCGGGCGACGCCCACTACCGGCTCGTCCTGCCGACCGACCTCGACCTCCTCGCGGAGGCGATCGAGCTCCTGCTCGCCTGCTGCCTGGAGCACGGCGCGATCGCACCCGCGAACTGCTTCCGGCTGCGCACCGTGGCCGCCGAGGCGATCGCGAATGCGATGCTCTACGGCAACGGCAATGACCCGGCCCGCACGGTCACCGTCGAGCTGCAGGTCCTCAGCGATCGGATCGTCCTCTCGGTCGCCGATGAGGGCGACGGGTTCGACCCGGCCGCGGTGCCCGAGCTGGTGAGCGAGGAGGAATGCCATGCCGCCGAGCGGGGACGCGGCCTCTTCATGATGCGGCACCTCGCCGAGCAGGTCATCTTCAATGAGCGGGGAAACGCGATCTGGGTGACGCTCACCCGCGCCTGACCCATCTCGACGGCGTGCTGCCGTCGCTCGGGGCCCTCGCCGACGCCACCCTCCGGGTCTGGCGCCTCGACGACGGCGCCTGGCTGCTGCTGGCGGGTCCGCCAGCGGCGGCGCCGCGTGCGCCGCGCGAGCCGGGCCGCGCCGACGCCGCGTTCGTCGCGATGCCCGATGCCGGTGGGCTCTGGCTCGAGGTCGTCCCCACCGCCGGCCAACGCCCCGACGACGTGGTCCGCCGCGTCATGCCGGTCCTCGCGGGCGTCGCCTACCTCGAATCGACGGTCGAGTCGCTCACGACCGAGCTCGCCTCGCGCTACGAGGAGATCGACCTGATCTACACGATCGGGGAACTCCTCGGGCGCTCGCAGGCCGTCGCCGAGGTCGCCGACCACATCCTGCGCGAGGTCGCCTCCGTCCTCGGCGCCCGGCAGGCCGGGATCCGGATCGTCGACGAGGAGGCCGGCGTGCTGCGACTGGTCGCGATCGTCGGCAGCGCGGCCGACGGCATCCCGCGCGAGGTCCCGCTCGATGCCCCGGACGACGTGGTCGTCGTCCGCGCGGTGCGCACCCGTCGGGTCGAGACCGGCCCCCAGGCGCAATGGGTGGAGGGCGAGGTGCTCGCCGTCCCGATGCTGCACGCCGCCCCAGGAGGCCCGACCCGGGTGGTGGGGACGTTGGCGCTCGCCGACCGCGCCGGCGGTGGCACCTTCACCCGCGAGGAGACCAAGCTGCTCGCCGCGGTGGCGACCCAGATCGGCACCGCCCTGGAGAACACCCGACTCGCCGAGCGCGAGCGCGAGCAGCACACGCTGGAGCGCGAACTGGCGATGGCCCACGACCTCCAGCAGAAGCTGATGCCCACGCCGGCGGTCCTGCAGGGCGAGGCCGATGTCGCCGTCACGAGTCTCTCCGCCGAATCCCTCGGCGGCGACTTCTACACCTTCGCCCGCTTCGGCCGCGGCCGCATCGGCGTGATGCTCGGCGACGTCTCCTCGCACGGCTTCTCCGCCGCGCTGATCGCGGCCCAGGTGATGGCCGCCGCGGGGATCTACGCCAACTCGGCGATCGCGCCCGACGAGACGCTCGCGCTGATCCGCGAGTCGCTCGGTGACGAGCTCGAGCACACCGAGATGTACCTGACGGTGTTCTACGGCATCCTCGAGCCGAGCACCGGTCGACTCGCGTACTCGAACTCCGGCCATCCGCACGCCTTCCGCGTCCCGCGCTACGGCCCCGCGGCCCGGCTGGCGCCCACCGCGCCACCGCTCGGACTCGCGATGGACGCCGAGCTGGGTCGGGAATCGCTGCCGTGGACGTTCGGCACCGACATGCTGGTGCTCTGCACCGACGGGTTGATCGACCAGCCGAACGCCGAGGGCGAGCGGTACGGCGAGCAGCGCTTCCTCGAGCAGCTGGAGGAGGGGCGGCTGCTCTCGCCGGCGGAGCTGGAGCGGCGCATCCTCGCCGACGTTGCCGCGTTCGGCGGCGAGCCGCACGACGACACCACGCTCCTGATCCTCCGGATGTGACGATGCGCGCCAACACGCGCCTCGGCCAGCACTTCCTCGACGACCCCGCGCTCCTCGAGCGCATCGCCGCCGCCAGCGAGGCCGGCCCGGGCGACGTCGTCCTCGAGATCGGCCCCGGCCCGGGCGGCCTCACGCGCGCCCTGCTCTCGCGCGGCGCGACCGTCGTTGCGATCGAGAAGGACCGCCGGATGGGGGCGGAGCTGGTGCGGCGCCACGCCGACGCCCCCTTCGCCCTGATCGAGGGCGATGCGCTGGAGCTCGACTGGGCCGCGATCGTCCGACCCTGGACGGAACTCGGACTGCGCTGGCGCGTGGTCGGCAACATCCCCTACTACATCACGTCGCCGCTGCTGGAACAGGCGCTCACCCCGCCGATGCCGAGCTCGGTCACCTACCTCGTGCAGGAGGAGGTCGCCAACCGCCTCGTCGCCGCCCCGGGCACCTCGGCCTACGGCGCGCTCACGGTCGGCATCAGCGGCGTCGCCGACGTGACCATCGCGATGCGCATCGGGCGCGGTGCGTTCCGCCCGCCGCCGAAGGTCGACAGCGCGCTGGTCCACCTCGTCCCGCGCGAGGTGCCGCTCGTGCCGCCCTCCGACGTCGCGGCACTGCGACGGCTGGTGGTCTCGCTGTTCTCGTATCGGCGCAAGCGGATGCAGCGGGCGCTCCGGGAGGCGCGCGGAGTGTCGGCGGCGGGGGCGGGGGAGGCGCTGCTGGCGGCGGGAATCGATCCGGACCTGCGCCCGGAGGCGCTGGCCCCTGAGGATTTCGCGCGGTTGCTGGCGGCGGTGGGTCCGGAGGCCGGCTGACCGTTGCCTCCCGGGGGGGATTGTGAAACCTTTCACATACCTATGCTCCCCCGCAAGATCGCCGATTCGACGGTCCGCCGTCTCGCCATCTACCTGCGCTTCCTCGAGGAGTTCCAGCACCAGGGGCGCGACACGATCTCCTCCGAGGCGCTGGCGAACCGTGCCGGCACCACGTCCGCCCAGGTGCGCAAGGACCTCTCCTTCTTCGGCTCGTTCGGCAAGCGCGGCCTCGGCTACGACGTGCACGCCCTCGCGGACCGGCTGCGCGAGATCCTCGGACTCGGCCATCGCTACCGGGTGATTATCATCGGGGCGGGGCGCCTCGCGGGCGCGCTGGTGCAGTACGCCGGGTTCAGCGCCCGCGGCTTCGAGATCAAGGCCGTGGTCGATCGCGATCCCGCGAAGATCGGCCACGTCTGGGACGAGATCACCGTCGAGGACGTCGCCGACCTCGAGGCGATCGTCGCGCGCGAGGCGGTCGAGATCGCGATCCTCGTCACCCCGGCCGACCCGGCCCAGGCGCTCGTCGACCGACTGGTGGCCGCCGGGGTCACCGCCATCCTGAACTTCGCCCCGGTGCAGCTGCACGTGCCCGAGGGCGTGGACGTGAAGAACGTGAACCTCGCCGTCGAACTCGAGACCCTCTCCTACGCCCTCGCGCACCGGGTGCCCAGGTGATCGGGATCACCCCGCATCCGGGGGGGACGCTGGTGGAACGCGCGCTCGTGCTGCTCCGTGAGGCGCCGCGCAGCGCGACGGAACTCGCCACGTCGGTGCTTGGCCTCCCCGGCGCGCCGCCCGCGGTCGCCGAGCGCCTCGCCGTGGCGCTGCTCGGCGCCGACCCGCGGGTGCGCCAGCAGGCCGATGGTCGCTGGGCGGTGGTCGCGGCGGCGTCCGGCTCGCCGCTGCTCGAGGAGTGCGCCTTCGCGGTGGTCGACGTCGAGACGACCGGGATGCGCCCCGCCGAGGATGACCGGATCACCGAGATCGCGGTGGTGGTGGTGCAGGGGAACCGGCGCGAGCTGGTCTTCGAGTCGCTGGTCAACCCGGGACGGCCGATCCCGCACCGGATCGCCGAGCTCACCGGGATCTCGCAGGCGATGGTGGATGGCGCGCCGGCCTTCGGGGAGATCGCCGACCAGTTGCTGCAGGCGCTCGCGGGGCGCGTGTTCGTCGCCCACAACGCGCGATTCGACTGGGGCTTCGTCGGCGCCGAGGTGCGGCGCGCCCGCGACCTTGCCCTCGACGGACCGCGACTCTGCACCGTGCGCCTCGCGCGCCGGCTCTGCCGCGGTGAACCGTCCTACGGCCTCGATGCCCTCGCGCACCGCTTCGCCCTCGAGTTCCCGTCGCGACACCGCGCCGCCGGCGATGCGATCGTGACGGGGATGCTCCTCGGGCGGCTCCTCGACGCGGCCCGCGAGCGCGGGGCGCGCACGCTGGCCGACCTCGAGACGCTGCACCAGACCCCGATGACGGAGTTCCGCGCATGAGCCGGGTCACCACCCTCGACGTCGGCGGGCTCCGCGTCCACGCGCTGCACGCGGGCGTCCAGCACCTCGATGGCGGGGCGATGTTCGGGGTGGTGCCGAAGCCGCTCTGGCAGCGCCGCATCACCCCGGACGATCGCAACCGGATCCGCCTCGCGATGCGCCCGCTCCTGATCGAGCATCCCGATGGGCTGCTGCTCGTCGACAGCGGGCTCGGCAACAAGGAGAACCCGAAGTTCCGCGACATCTACGGCGTCGAGAACGCCGGTGCCGATGGCCGCACCGCGCTGGAGGATGCCCTCGCCGAGCTCGGGCACCGGCCCGAGGACATCCGGATCGTCCTGAGCACGCACCTGCACTTCGACCATGCCGGCGGCAACACATGGATCCCCGCCGATGACCCCGAGGCGCGGGTGCTGCCCGCGTTCCCCAACGCCCGCTACATCGCCCATCGTCGCGAGTTCGAGTACGCCACCCACACCAACGAGCGCACCGCCGCGAGCTACCTGCCGCACAACTGGGAGGTGCTGCAGGAGCGGGGCCTGCTGGAGCTGATCGACGGGCCGGCCGGCACGATCGTCCCCGGGGTGCGGGTGATGATCACCCCGGGCCACACGCCGTGGCACATGGTGGTCCTGATCGAGGACGGCGGCGAGGGGCTGCTGTATCCGGCCGACACCGTGCCGACCGCGCATCACCTTCCGCTGCCCTGGATCATGGGTTACGACGTCGAACCGATCCGCACCCTCAACAGCAAGCGCGCGCTGTACACTCGGGGCGTCGCCGAGGGGTGGCGGGTGGTGTTCGAGCATGATGCGGACACCGTCGGCGGGCGGCTGGTCCAAGGCGAGCGTGGGGTGGAACTTGCCGAGGTGATCGCGGCGGGGTAGCGTCGGCGGGCGAGTGCTGAGCCTCCGCGCATGGCAATCGCGCTGACCGAGGACACGCACGCATGTGCTAGGTTGTGAAGCGAGCCCCGGGCCGTCGCATGCTGCGGCGGGGCAGGGCCGCCACTCACCGCCCCCGGAGGAGTCCAGCCATGGACATCGGTGCGTTCATCCCGATCGCCGCGATCGTCGTCGGCGTGCCCGGCGTCGTCGCCTTCGTGTCGCTGCTCGCCAACCACACCCGGAAGATGAAGGAACTCGAGGTGCGCGAGAAGGAGGCCGGCGCCGATGCCCTGCGCCCGGCCGTGGACGCCCTCACCGACGACGTGCACGACCTGCGCAGCCACCTCGCGGAGGTGCAGGAGCGGCTCGACTTCGCGGAACGGATGCTCGCTTCCGGGAAGCCGGCGGCCGATGACTGAGGCGACGATGGTCGCGATCGCGCTCTGCGGCCTGGTCACCGGGTTCCTGCTGGCGTTCGCGGTGGTGGTCATGCCCGGACTGCGGCAGCTCGACGACGGCGCCTACCTGCGCGCGTTCCAGGTGATCGACGGCGTGATCCAGCGTCGGCAGCCGCTCTTCCTCCTCCTCTGGGTCGGGGCACTGCTCGCGGTCGCCGTGGTGATGGGGCTCGCGGTGCGGTTCCACGTCGGCACCGAACGCCTCCTCGCCGTCGCGGCCGGGGTGCTCTACCTGGGTGGCGTCCAGCTGCTGACGATGATCGTCCACCTGCCGCTCAACGCGATGGTGCAGCGGATCGATCCCGCGGCGACCGCGACCACGCTGCGCGAGGCACGCACCACCTTCGAGGCGCGCTGGACACGCTGGAACGCCGTCCGGGTCGGGTTCGGCATGGCCACGGTGATCCTCCTGCTGGCGCTGCTGGCGCGGTTGTGACCTGTCCGCCGTCCCCGTGGCGGCGATCCGCTTTCTGATCCCGGAGATTCCGATGCCTGATGCGAGCCGTCGTGCGATGCCGCTGGCCCTGCTGCTCCTCCTTGCCTCGACCGGCAGCGCGTCGGCCCAGTTCGTCGCCGACCGCCCGGTCCTCACCCACGAGGGGGCCAAGATCGTCGCGGCGGCGGCCGAGGCCGAAGCGGTCCGGAACGGCTGGGAGGTGGTGATCGTCGTCACCGATCCGGCCGGCGAGCTCCTCCACCTGCAGCGCATGGATGGCGCCCAGCTCGGCAGCATGCAGATCGCCCAGGCGAAGGCGCGGACCAGCGCGCGCTACCGGCGGCCGAGCAAGTCGTTCGCCGATGGCCTCGCGAATGGCAGCATGACCGCGCTGGTCCTCCCCGACGTCATCCCGCTCGAGGGGGGCCTCCCGATCGTGGTCGGCGACCGGGTGATCGGGGCCGTGGGGGTCAGCGGGGTGCGCTCCAGCGAGGATGCGCAGATCGCGCAGGCCGGGATCGAGGCGCTCCTCGCGAAGCTGCAGGAGTGAGGGCGGCTCGACCCGCCATCACCCCGGTGCCGAGACCGCCTGACTTGCCCGGCGCGGCATCAGCGCAACGCACAGGGTCCACACCGCGAAGAGCAGGACCATCGGGAACAGCTTGCGCGCCTCCTCGATCTCGAAGGTCACCACGAGGACCGGGGCGATCCCGTGGGCGAGCGCGCCGAGGATGCCGAGCGGTGCGAACCACCACCGCCCCAGTTCGCCAGTGCGGACGCCAGCCACGATGGCCCCGGCCGTGAGCACCCCGAAGATCGGGTAGGCCACGACGGCGAGGTTCAGGTGCGTCGTGAGGATCGGCGTCGGCTCGCCTGCGACCAGGTGATCCAGGTCGAGATACGCGATCAGGTGGAAGAACATCTCGATCGTCTGCAGCAGCGTGCCGGCGAAGGCCAGCCCCGCCCATCGGCGCATCGTCGGGCTCTCGGCCACGGCCCGCCAGTAGCCGAGGATCGCGAGTGTGAGCGCCACGAACCCGGCGAGCACCCACGAGTGGGAGGGGATCCAGGCCGGGTCGGCGAGCATCTCGGCCATCGTGCCGCCGGGGTGCATCGGCCCGCCGATCACGATGAGGATGCCGCCGAGGGCGAGCAGCGGGCGCCAGAGCCGTGCGAGCATCGGGTGACTCCAATGGCAAGGGACCCGCTAGGGTGCGCCCGGAATCGCGAGTCGGCAAGGGGGTGGGGCCGGGGAGCCCTCCCAACCCCACCCCCGCGCGGCGCGTAGCAGGACGTCCCCCTTTCACCCCACCGTCGGAGCACCAGGATGCGCATGCTGCGTTGGAGCGGGCTCGCCCTGCTCGGCACCCTCACCGTCCTCCCCCTGTCGGCACAGGAACGGGTCGATGTCGCGACCATCGAGCGGATCAAGACCGAGGCGATGGAGCGCTCCCAGGTCATGGACATCATGAGCTGGCTGACCGACGTCCATGGGCCGCGGCTCACCGGCTCGCCGATCACGAAGGCCGCGGGCGACTGGGCGATCGAGACCATGAAGGGATGGGGCCTCGAGAACGTCCACTACGAGTGGTGGGGACCGTTCGGTCGCGGCTGGGTCGCCGACCACTTCCACGCGATGATGACCGCGCCGCACCCGTTCCAGCTGATCGCCTATCCCGCCGCGTGGTCGGTCGGGACCAACGGCGTCGCGACCGGCGACGTGGTGCGCATCGCGATCGACTCGGTGGCCGACTTCGACCGGCTCAAGGGCACCCTGCGCGGCAAGTGGGTGATGATGGACCCGGTCCCCACCATCGAGGCGCACTGGCAGCCGCTGGCGACCCGCTTCACCGACGACGCGCTCGCCGGGATGGCGGCGGTCCAGCCGCCGACCCAGGCGCAGCAAGCGGCGAGTCGCGGCGGCCGCGGTGCCTTCGGCGGCGGCCCGCGCGGGCCGAACATGGCCCAGCTCCGCACCGAGTTCTTCGTGAACGAGGGCGTCCTCGGGGTGCTGGTGCCGAGCACGCGCGACGGCGGCACCCTGCGGGCCGCGGCGACCGGGAACCGCAACCCTGATGCCCCGGCGGCGGTGCCGTCGATCATCGTCGCGGGGGAGCACTATGGCCGGATCTCGCGCCTGCTGGAGAAGCAGATCCCGGTCACCGTCGAGATCGACTCCCGGGTGCGCTTCACCGACGGCGACCTGCGGTCGTTCAACATCCTCGGCGAGATCCCCGGCACCGACCCCGCCCTCAAGGATGAGGTCGTGATGATCGGGGCGCACTTCGACTCGTGGCACATGGGCACCGGCGCCACCGACAACGGCGCCGGGTCGGCGACGATGCTCGAGGCGATGCGGATCCTGAAGGCGCTGGACCTGAAGCCCCGTCGCACGATCCGCATCGGGCTGTGGACCGGCGAGGAACAGGGCCTGATCGGCTCCCGCCAGTACGTCGCGGCCCACCTCGCGTCGCGCGACTCGACCGGGCTCCAGACCATGCCGGCGTGGCAGAAGTTCCAGGCCTACTTCAACGTCGACAACGGCGGCGGCAAGATCCGCGGCGTGTTCCAGCAGAGCAATCCGGAGGTCGCCCCGATCTTCGAGGCGTGGATGCAGCCGTTCAATGCGGGCGGGATGCAGACGCTGACGATCACCAACACCGGCGGGACCGACCACCTCGCCTTCGACGGCGTGGGGCTCCCGGGCTTCCAGTTCATCCAGGATCCGCTGGAGTACGGCACCCGGACGCACCACACCAACATGGACGTGTACGAGCGGATCCAGCCCGACGACATGAAGTGGAATGCGGCCGTGCTCGCGGCGTTCGCCTGGCAGGCGGCCCAGCGCGACGGCCAGCTGCCGCGGAAGGACGCCCGGTAGGGAGCATCGGGGCGACGGCAGGGGCCACCGTGCCTCCTGCCGTCGCTGCACCGAATTCCACGTCCGTTCGCGGCGAGCAGGAACACCGCGCCGCCCCTAGCGTGATGGCTCCACCCTTCAGGAGCCCTCATGTCCCGCCACCGGTTCTGCGTCCTGCTCGCCATCTCCCTGGCCTCGCGCAGTGCGACGAGCGCGGCGCAGCACGCCAGCCACTCCCACACCGCACCACAGGCGCCCATTCCCGGCAAGCTGCCGATCACGTCGCGCTCCCCGGCGGCGATCGCGCTCTACCTCGAGGGCCGCACCCTGCAGGAGGCCCTCAAGCCGCATGAGGCGCATGCGCGCTACGGGCGTGCCCTCGCGCTCGATCGCGGCTTCGCGCTCGCGGCCTACGGGCTCGCGGCGACCGCCCCCTCGCCGCGTGCCGCGCGGGAGCACCTGCGCCAGGCCCTCGCGCTCGGCGACTCGGCATCGGCCGGCGAGCGACTGGTGATCCGTGTTCTCGAGGCACGGCTCGACCGGGGTCCGGCGGCGTGGGCCGCCGTCGCCGAATCACTCGTGGCGCTCCACCCTGACGACGAACGCGCCCACTGGATGCTCGGCAGCGCCCGCTCGGCCCTCGGCGAGTACGCGGCCGCACTGGCCGCCTACCGGGGCGCCATCGGCATCAACCCCGAATTTGCCCTCGCCTACAACTCGATCGGCTACGCCGAACGGAACGCCGGCCATCCGGCGGCGGCCGAGGCGGCGTTCCGCCGGTACATCGCGCTCGTCCCCGACGATCCGAACCCGTATGATTCCTACGGCGAGCTCCTCCTCACGCTGGGGCGCTTCGATGAGGCGATCGCCCAGTACCGGCGGGCCCAGGCGATCGATCCGGCGTTCGCCGGTTCGTTCGTGGGTATCGCCAGCGCGGAGGCCCTTGCCGGGCGCCATGAGGCCGGTCGGGCGGAGGCGCGGCGGTACCTCGCGGCGGCGCGCGACGCCCACGAACAACGCGCCGCACTCCAGACCCTCGCGCTCGTCGAGGCGGACGATGGCCGTCCCGACGACGCCCTTGCGGCCCTCACGCGGATGCACGACGTCGCCGCCTCGGACGGCGACACCGCCAGCATGGTGGAGGACGTGATGGATCGTGGCGAGTTGCTGCTGGACCTCGGGCGGGTGGCGGAGGCCGAGCGCGCGATTCGCGACGCCGACCTGCTCGCTGCGGCGGCCTCGATTCCGGTGGAGCAGCAGGTCGAGGTCATCGCCCGGACGGACTTCCTGCTGGCCCGGGTGGCCATCGCCGCGGGCGAACTCGACCGCGCGGCGACGGCGGCCGCGAACCTGGCTGACGGGGATGAGCGCTGGCAAGGCCGCGCCCACGAGCTGCGGGGCCGCGTGGCCCTCGCGGCCGGCGAGGTGGCGCGGGCGGTGGTCGAGCTCGAGGCGGCCGACCGGAGTGATCCGTCGGTGCTGGTCCTGCTTGCGCGTGCGCATCAGGGCAACGGGCACGCCGCGATGGCGCGTCAGATCGGTGCGACGGTGGCGGCAACGCACCGGCTGCTGAATTGGCCGCTGGTGCGGGCGCGGATCGCCTTGCGGGAGGTCGTGTGGTGACCGGCACCACGCGGTACCCGCCGACGCCATCGGCGCTGCACGAGGCCGTCGACACCCGGGACCCGCGCTACGACGGCGTCTTCTTCGTCGCGATTCGCTCGACCGGCATCTACTGTCGGCCGATCTGTCCCTCGCGGCGGGCCCGCCGTGAGAACCGCGTCTTTTTCGCGAGTCGTGGCGAGGCGGAGGATGCCGGGTTCCGGCCCTGCCGCCGCTGCCGCCCCGAGCTCGCGCCGGGGCAGGGGCCGCTCGAGGTGGTGCCACGGGTCGCGGGGGAGGCGGTCGAGCGGATCGCCACGGGGGCGCTCGACGGTCGGTCGGTGCGGGACCTCGCGGAGGACCTCGGGTTGAGCGAGCGCCACCTGCGCCGGGCGATCGAGCGGGAATTCGGGGTGGCGCCCCGCGATCTCGCGGCCGAGTTGCGACTCCGCAAGGCCACCGACCTGCTGCGGGACACCGCGCTGCCGGTGACCCGGATCGCCTACCTGAGCGGGTTCCAGAGCTTGCGCCGGTTCAACGCGGCGTTCCTCGAGCGGCACGGGATGCCGCCGAGCGCCTGGCGACGGGCCCAGGTCACGGGGTAGGGCGGGGGTTGGCGGGCGGCCGCTGTCGGGCGATCCTACGACAGTTGCCCAAGGATGTCCCCCGTCGCGCCCTTCCGAGCTCGAGCCATGGCACCGGTTCGCACTGTTCAGGCGGGCGTCCCTGACACGCAGAGCAACCACGATGATCGCTCCCATAGTCCATCTTCTGGCACTGCACTCCCTTCACGGCGCACACCCGGCGCTTCAGGCCTCTGACACGCTCTGGCAGCAGCCCTCCCAAGCTGCGTCCTGGCAAGGAGTAGCCAGCGCGGAAATCGTGCTGCGTCGGCCTGCCGACCAGTCCCCGGGGCCCTACCTTGGTCAAGTGACTCACCTCGTAGCCATGCGCAATGGCGGGGTGCTGCTCATTGATGAGCAGCCTGAGGCCTCCCCTATCGTGATCCTCGATCCGCAGGGGCGGTACGACCACGGGATCGGTCGATTGGGGGAGGGACCCGGTGAGATGCGCTTCCCCGTCCGGGCCGCCGTCGGTCCACAGGGCCAAATCTTCGTGCTTTCCCAGGGCCTGAGGCGCATCAGCAAGTGGTCGGAGGATGGCGACCTGATGCTGGAGGTGCCTACACGGGATGTTCAGGGGTCACCTCACCTCTTCGGCCTCGATGTGTCCGGCGCGGGTGCCCTCTTCGTGGTGGGTTGGGCATACGATGCACGGACGAGCGGTCCGAGAAACTCCCTCTGGACATACCCCCCTACCAGGTTTCAGAAGTTCGACCTGCAGACCGGCACCTCGTCCGCTCCGTCGTCTGAAGCAGTCCTTCCACCACCGACGAACCGAGTCCCCTTTGGACCGGCGTTCTTTCGTGTCCTGCTCTCTGACGGGCGTGTCGCGACGGTCTCGAGCGACCGAGTCGGGTTCACTTGGCGCGACCCTACCGGTGCGGTCAAGGGTGTCTGGCGGGACTATCCGAGGTTTCCCGTTTCTGAGGAGGAGCGCAAGGAGCAGCTTGCGGCCCGGCGATACATGGAGGACAACGCGCCCGCGTTCTTCAGGCCCCCGGATGTGACAATCCCTGCCTACAAGCAGCGGGTCATGGGGGCGAGATCTGATCCTGCCGGCTACTTGTGGCTGCGCTTGAGCGGGCGTGGGACGCGAGGAAGGCCGAGGTCCGGCGGGACCATCACCGGTGGCCCTGCTGCTCCTAGCCTGACTTTCGTCGAACCCCAGCGGTATGCAGTCTTCCGGAACGACGGCCGGTTCATGGGCGAAGTAGAGTTTCCGCTCTCGGTCGAAGACCTCTCGTTTCATGGTGCCTGGGCATGGGGCGTCGAGACGTCCGACTTTGGAGAGCAGACTCTCGTCAAGTTCCGCACCCCGCTGCCGTTGCCACGACGTGCCGGACGCTCGCCGTAGGAGAAGGATGCGGCCTCGATATCTCGGCTCCCCCATCGAGCACCCTTCCAACCCGGCGTGCCCGGGCACCCATCCCCGTGACTCGCCGCCCGCCGCGGCCTGACCGACGGCACTGCGCCGACGAGCGATCAGACCTCCGAGCCCCCTCTCGACCCTGTGCCACAGGGAGGCGGCAGGTCGGGCCCGCGAGATCGGCCCCCGACTGGGTGCCAGGTGCTTGTCGCAGCATTCGACAACAAGTCCACCCCGTCCGGCGACAAGTCCGCGCTGTCCGACGACAAGTCCGTGACGTCCAATTACAAGTCCGCGGCTTCCGGCGACAAGTCTGGGCCGTCCGATCACAAGTCCGCGCGGTCCGACCAGAAGTCCGCGCCGTCCGACCAGAAGTCCGCGCCGTCCGGCGACAAGTCCGCGCCGTCCGGCCAGAAGTCCGTGACGTCCGATCGCAAGTCCGCGCCGTCCGGTTGCAGGTCCACGCCGTCCGGTGACAAGTCCGCGCCGTCCGATGACAGGTCCGCGCCGTCCGACGACAGGTCCACGCCGTCCGACGACAAGTCCGCGCTGTCCGACGACAAGTCCGCGCTGTCCGACCACAAGTCCACGCCGTCCGGTTGCAGGTCCGCGCCGCCCGATGACAGGTCCGCGCCGTCCGACGACAACTCCGCGCCGTTCGAAAACCGGGCCGTCCGGGACAGCTCGCCCTCGGCGGGGGCGTCCTGCAACGGGGCCGGCCCATTGCCGTGGCGGGGATTCCGAGTGCCCGGCCGACATTGGTGCTCGACCAGGGCCTGGGGGCCAGGCCACTGCCGCCCCACCCGTCCCTTGACGTGGCCCCCTCCTTGCAGTACCTTGGGCTCGTTCAAGTGGCCGGGAGAGCCGGCCCACCCCAAGCCGCAGCACAGGCGACCGGGTCCAGGGAGCATAAGCATCCAGCCCTCCGGGGCTGCGGTGCGCCTCTTGGACACCCCGCCACCACTCGGCGGGGTGTTCTTTTTTGCTCAACGAAAGGACCGATTCCACTGTCCAGTCTCGATCGTGAACGGCGCGTCAGGGTCAACCGGCAGATTCGCATCTCGCCGGTTCGGGTGGTCACCGCGGATGGCGAGCAGCTCGGCGTCCTGCCGGTCGAGGAGGCGCTCGCCGCCGCCCAGGAACGGGGCCTCGACCTGGTCGAGGTCGCCCCGATGGCCCGCCCGCCGGTCGTCAAGATCATGGACTACGGGAAGTTCAAGTTCGAGGAGCAGAAGGCGGCCCGCGCCGCCAAGAAGAAGCAGCACGTGATCCACCTCAAGGAGGTGAAGTTCCGCCCCGGGGTGGCCGACCACGACTTCGAGTTCAAGACGCGGCACGCGCGCGAGTTCCTGGTCGAGGGCAACAAGGTGAAGGTCACGATGATGTTCCGCGGCCGGCAGATGGCCCACCCCGAGCTCGGCCGCGCCGTGCTCGACCGGGTCGCCACCCTGCTCGCCGACGTGGGGAAGGTCGAACAGGAGGCCAAGCAGGACGGCCGCAACATGATCATGGTGCTCGCGCCGAAGTGATGGCGAGCTGACGCAGGACCCTGGAGACGGAATCCGATGCCGAAGATGAAGACGAAGCGGGCCGCCGCGAAGCGGTTCACGCTGACGGGAACGGGCAAGATCAAGCGCAACAAGGCGAACCTTCGCCACATCCTGACCAAGAAGGACCAGGCCAGGAAGAACAAGCTGGGGAAGTCCGCGCTCGTGAGCTCGGCCGATTTCCGGCGGACCATCAAGCTGCTCCAGGGCTGAGGAGACTCCCATGGCTCGCGTGAAGAGCGGCGTGGCGCACCACGCCCGCAAGAAGAAGATCATGGCCGCCGCCAAGGGCGGCGTCGGCGCCCGCAGCAAGCTGTACAAGGCCGCCAAGGAGAACGTCGAGCGCGGCATGGCGTACGCCTACCGCGACCGCCGCAAGAAGAAGGGCGACTTCCGCCGCCTGTGGATCACCCGCATCGGCGCCGCCGCGCGGATGCACGAGATCTCGTACTCGCGGATGATGGCCGGCCTGAAGGCCGCCGGGGTCGAGATCAACCGGAAGGTGCTCGCCGACCTCGCGGTGCGCGACGCCGACGCGTTCGCGAAGCTGGCGGAGGTCGCGAAGGCGCACCAGTAGCGCCGTGAGCGATCCCCTCGACCTGGCCGGCCTCCGCGCGCGTCTCGCCGCGGTCGCCGGCCTCGACGCCGCCGCCCTCGACGCCGAGGAGATCGGCGTCCTCGGCCGCAAGCAGGGGGCCCTGACCGCCCGCCTCAAGGCGCTGCCCTCCCTCCCGGTGGAGCAGCGACGCGAGGCGGGCGCGTCGCTCAATGCCCTCAAGCTCGAGTTCGAGGCGGCCTTCGCCGAGCGGCGCACCGCCCTCGCCGGCGCCTCGCGCGCCGCGGCCCGCGACGCCGTCGACCCGACCATGCCGCCCCGGCGCGACTGGGTCGGCTCCCGCCACCCCGTGACCGAGGTGACCGCCGAGATCGTCGAGATCTTCCGCGGCCTCGGCTTCAGCGTCGCCCTCGGTCCCGAGGTCGAGGACGAGGAACTCAACTTCCTCGCCCTCAACTTCCCGCCCGATCACCCGGCGATGGACATGCACGACACGCTCTACCTCGACCCCGAGGGGAGCGCCCCCGGCGCCGGCGGTCGGCTGCTGCTCCGGACCCACACCTCGCCGGTGCAGATCCGCGTCATGCGCGAGGGGCCGCCACCGTATCGCGTCGTGATCCCCGGCACGGTGTATCGCAACGACGCCTTCGACCCGTCGCATGCCCCGGCCTTCGCGCAGATCGAGGGACTCGCCATCGATCGCGGCATCACCTTCGTCGACCTCAAGGCGACGCTCACGCACTTCGCCGAGCGCTTCCTCGGCCCCGACACGCGGGTCCGCTTCCGGCCGTCGTTCTTCCCGTTCACCGAGCCGTCGGCCGAGATGGATGTCGGCTGCCTCCTCTGCGGCGGCAGTGGCTGCGGCGCATGCAAGGGGACCGGCTGGATGGAGATCCTCGGCTGCGGGATGGTGCACGAACAGGTGCTCCGCAACGTCGATCTCGACCCCGAGGAGTGGACCGGCTGGGCGTTCGGCATGGGCCCGCAGCGGATCGCGATGCTGCGCTACGGCCTGCCGGACATCCGGCTGCTCTACGGCGGCGACATGCGCTTCCTCTCGCAGTTCGGGGGGCTCGCCGGATGAATGTCTCCCGCCGCTGGCTCGAGGGGTTCCTGCGCCAGTCGATCGATCCGACCGATGCCGCCGCGAAGCTCGGCATGCTCGGTGCCCCGGTCGATGCCATCGAGCCGATCGGCGCCGAGCTCGGGGCGTTCGTGGTCGGGCTCGTCACCGAGGTGCGACCGCACCCGGGGGCCGACAAGCTGCGCGTGACGACGGTCGATGATGGCAGCGGCACGACCTTCCAGGTCGTCTGTGGCGCACCCAACGTGACCGCCGGCGTCAAGTATCCGTTCGCGCGCCTCGGCACCACGATGCCGAACGGGATGCTGATCGAGCGGCGCAAGCTGCGCGGCGAGGTGAGCGAGGGGATGCTCTGCTCGGCGCGCGAGCTCGGCCTCGGCGAGGACCACGACGGGATTCTCGCCCTCGACACCGATGCGGCGCCGGGCACCTCGCTCCTCGACGTGCTGCAGCGCGGCGACGACCGGCTGGTGGTCGATGTCACCCCGAACCGGCCCGACCTGTTCGGCCACAAGGGGGTCGCGCGCGAACTCGCGATCGCCTACGGCGTCCCGTTCCGGCTTCCCGAACTCCCGGGCATCCCCGATCTCGACCTCGCCACACCCGCCCGCCACGGCGACGAGGCGACCGTCGGCGGCGTCCGCCTCGCGATCAGCGATCGCGGCTGCGGCCGCTTCCTCGGCGCGGTGATCCGCGGCGTGCGCGTGGGGCCGTCGCCCGACTGGCTCGTCGAGCGGCTCGCCGCGGTCGGCGCGCGCAGCATCAACAACGTGGTCGACGCGACCAACTACATGATGCTCGAGCTGAACCAGCCGATGCACGCGTACGACGCCGCGACGCTGCACGGACCCGCGGTGATCGTGCGCGCGGCCCGCGCGGGCGAGTCGCTCGTCACGCTCGACGGCGTGACGCGCACGCTCGCGGAGGGCACCCTCGTCATCGCCGACGCCGACCGGGTGATCGGGATCGCCGGCGTGATGGGGGGCGCGGACACCGAGGTGAGCGACGCGACGCGCGACGTCTTCCTCGAGTGCGCCTGGTTCGAGCCGGGGCGCGTCCGTGCCGGACGGCGCGGCGTGAACCTGAGCACCGACGCCTCGCAGCGCTTCGAGCGCGGCACCGATCGGTGGGGCGCCATGGATGCGTTCCGTCGGGCGGTGCGCCTGCTCGTCGGCGTCGCCGGTGGCACCGTCGAGGGACCGACCGTCGACTGCGTCCCCGAGGTGCGGCACCCGCCACGGATCTTCCTCCGCCCGGCGCGGGTCGCCCAGGTCCTCGGCATCGAGCTGCCGTGGTCCGAGATCGAGCGCTGCCTCGTCGCGATCGGCGCGACGGTGGTGAGCAAGCCCGAGGACAACCGGATCGCGGTCGACGTCCCCGGCTGGCGCCCCGACCTGGTCGCCGAGATCGACCTGGTCGAGGAGATCGCGCGGGTCCACGGCTACGACAGCATCCCTGTGGACCTCCGCCCGTTCCGCCCCGGGCGTCGGCGCGACGACCCGGCCTGGACCCTCGCGACCACCCTCCGGACCGGCCTCGCGTCGCTGGGGCTCTCGGAGGTGCAGACCCTCCCGATGGTCCGCGTGGCGAGCGAGGCCGCCCCACGGATCCTCAACCCGCTCTCGGCCGATCACGGCCGCCTCCGGGATGCCCTCATCCCCGGCCTGGTGCCCCAGGTCGAGGCGAACTGGGCCGCCCAGACCCGCGACATCCGGCTCTTCGAGGTGGGGACGGTCTTCGCCCGAACCGGGGCGGGGGAGCGGCCGCGGGAGCAGCTGGCCGCCGCGTTCGTCGTGAGCGGGGCCCGGCACCCGGGGCACTGGAGTGGCCCGGAGCCGACCGATTGGGACCGCTGGGACGCGGCCTGGCTCTTCGAGCGGCTGGTCGCGCTGGCGCATCCCGCAGCCCGCGTCCAAGTTGCAGAGGATGGCTGGGTGGCCGTGGCGGCCGATGGCACTCCCATTGGGCAGTGCCGTGCCGTCGAGGCCGACTCCCCGCCGTGGGCCGGCGAGGTCTGGGCCGCCGAACTGATCTGCTCGGCCGAACCGGTCGCCCCGGCCCCGTATCGGCCCCTCCCGCTGCACCCGGCGGTCGCGCGCGACCTGGCCCTGCTGCTGGCCGCCGACCGTCGGGCGGGCGAGGTCGCCGACTTCATCCGCCAGCGGGGGGAGCGTGCGGGGCTGGAGTCGGTGGAGCCGGTCGACGAGTTCCGCGGCGCGGGGCTGCCCACCGGCAAGCGAAGCGTGGCGTTCCGTCTGGTGTTCCGGGCTTCCGACCGGACCCTGACCGACGCCGAGGTCGACCAGGCCGTCCAGCGCCTGGTCCGGATGCTGGAGCGGGAACTTGACGTCACCCTACGCACGGCCTGATCTCCCGGTCCTCGCCGAGCTCGAGAAGGTGCTCTCGCACCTGACCGAGGAACTCGGCGGGTGGCGGCGGCGCTGCCTCAAGGCGGAGGCCGAGTTGCAGGCGGTGAAGGGGCAGCAGGGGATGGTGCCCGGCGACGAGCTGGTCCGGCTGCGCGCCCGCCTGCTTGACCTCGAGCGCGAGAACCTCGACCTCTCGACCCGGGTCGACCGGGCGCGCGAGATGGTGCAGCGGCTCCAGGAACGGATCGCCTTCGTCGAGCACGATGCCACCGAGGGGGCGGCATGAGCGCCAAGCAGTCGGTCCGCGTGGTCGTGGGGGGCGAGGAGCTGGTGGTTCGTTCCGAGCTGCCGCCGGAGTACACCCGCGAGGTGGCGGCCCACTACGACGATGCCCTCCGGAGCATCCGCGCGATGATGCCGGCGCTGGAGGCGCACAAGGCCGCGATCCTTGCCGGGCTCGCGGTCACCGATGAACTCTTCCGTGCCCGCCGCACCGATGCCGAGGTCGCCGGGCGCCTGCAGACCCTCACGGCAGAACTCGTGCGCCTGCTGCCGCCCGCCAAGCGTGGGGCGCGGGGCGCGTCACCGGACTAGACCACTGCTCGGCGGGCATGCCCGCCGGTTTGGGATCATAGAGTGATGGACCTCCACCCCGGCCTGACCGCCGCTGTCGGGGCGTTGCTCGGCACCCTGCTGGGCGTCGTCCTCTGGAACGCCGTCCTGTCGCGACGCAAGCGCTCGCTGCAGGCCCTCACCGACCAGGCCCGCGCGGCCGCCGAGAGCATCCGCACCACCGCCGAGCACGAGGCGGTCGGGTTGCGGGATCGTCAGCTCGCCGAGGCGCGCGAGGAGGCGGCCGCCCTCCGCGACGAGGTGCGGCGCGAGGTCACCATTCGCCGCACCGAGGCCGAGAAGCTCGAGGCCCGCCTCGCCGACCGCGAGGAGCGGCTGACCGAGCGCGAGCAGCGGCTCCTCCAGGACGAACGGGCGTTCGCGGAGCGGCGCGAGCGGGTCGATGAGCGCGCCCAGCTGCTCGCCACCCGCGAGGCCGAGCTGCTGCGCCACTCCGAGGCGCTCGAGCGACGGATGGAGGAGGTCGCCGGGCTCACCCGCGAGGAGGCGGCGCAGCGGGTGCGTCAGGAGGTCGAGGACACCGCCCGGGCGGAGAGTGCCGCCCGCGCGCGCCAGGTGCGCGACCAGGCCGAACGCGAGGCGGAGCGCGAGGCGCGGCGGATCATCGCGATCGCGACGCAACGCCTCGCCGCGGAGGTCACCGCCGAGACGACGGTGTCGGTCGTCGCCCTGCCCAACGACGAGATGAAGGGGCGGATCATCGGGCGCGAGGGGCGCAACATCCGCGCATTCGAGCTCGCCACCGGGGTCGACGTGATCATCGACGACACCCCCGACACCGTCGCCGTCTCCTGCTTCGACCCGGTCCGCCGCGAGGTCGCCCGCCGCGCGCTCGAGGCGCTGGTCACCGACGGCCGGATCCATCCCGGGCGGATCGAGGAGGTCGTCACCAAGGTGCAGGCCGAGCTGGAGGGCCAGCTCGTCGAGCTGGGCGAGAAGGCCGCCTACGACCTCGAGGTGCACGGGCTCCACCCGGAGCTCCTCAAGTTGATCGGCCGGATGCGCTACCGGACCTCCTACGGGCAGAACCTCTACGATCACTCGCGCGAGGTCGCCTGGCTCGCCGGGATGATGGCGGCCGAACTCCACGGCGATGTCCAGCTCGCCCGCCGCGGCGGGCTGCTGCACGACATCGGCAAGGTCCTCACCCACGAGCACGAGGGGACCCACGTGCAGCTCGGCGTCGAGGTGTCGCGCCGCTACGGCGAGAAGCCGCCCGTGTTGAACGCGATCGAGGCGCACCACGATGACGTGCCGCACGGCAGTACCGAGTCGGTGCTGGTGCAGGCCGCCGATGCGATCAGCGGCGCGCGACCGGGGGCGCGGCGCGAGGCGTTCGACAGCTACATGAAGCGGCTGGTCCGCCTCGAGGCGATCGCCGGCGAGTTCACCGGCGTGGAGAAGACCACGGTGATCCAGGCCGGTCGCGAGGTCCGCGTCATCGTCAAGCCCGAGGCGGTCGATGACGCCGGCGCGCGCGACCTCTCCGAGGCGATCGCCCGCCGGATCGAATCCGAACTGCAGTACCCGGGACAGATCCGGGTGACCGTCATCCGCGAGACCCGCGCAACGGAGGTGGCCCGATGAGCGCCAGGATCCTCGATGGGGCGGCGATCGCCGCGGAGATCCAGCTCGAGGTGCGCGAGCGCACCGCGAAGCTGGTCGCGCGGGGGATCGTCCCCAACCTGACCGTCCTGCTCGTCGGCGAGGACCCGGCGTCGCAGATCTATGTCCGCTCGAAGAATCGCGCCTGCCACGAGGCGGGGATGGCGTCGGCCACGATCACGCTGCCGGCCGACACCCCCGAGGCCGAGTTGCTGGCGCGGATCGACCGCCTCAACGCCGACGCCTCGGTGCACGGGATCCTCTGCCAGATGCCGCTGCCGTCGCACATCGATGCCGACAAGGTGCTGCGCCGGATCGACCCGGCGAAGGATGTCGACGGGTTCCACCCGATGAACGTCGGCAAGCTCGTGCTCGGCGATCCGACCGCGTTCCTCCCCGCGACCCCGGCCGGGATCCAGGAGATCCTCCGGCGCTCCGACATCTCGACCCGCGGGGCGCGCGCGGTGGTGGTCGGGCGCTCCACGATCGTGGGTCGGCCGATGGCCAACCTGCTGCTGCAGCCGGGCCCCGGCGGCGACGCGACCGTCACCGTCTGCCACTCCCGCACCCGTGACCTCCCGGCGATCTGTCGCGAGGCCGACCTGCTCGTCGTCGCGATCGGGCGGGCGCACTTCCTTGGCGCCGACGCCGTGCAGCCCGGCGCGACCGTGATCGACGTCGGCATCAACCGGATCGCCGACCCGACCGCGAAGAAGGGATATCGCGTCGTGGGTGACGTCGATTTCGACGCCGTGCGCGAGATCGCCGGCGCGATCACGCCGGTCCCGGGCGGTGTCGGTCGGATGACCATCGCGATGGTGCTGCAGAACACCCTGCTCGCGGCGGAACGGCAGGCGTGAGCGCGCTCGAGGAGGCGTGGACGGTCAGTCGACTCGCCCGCACGGTGAAGCAGCGGGTGGAGCAGGACTTTCCGGCGACCTGGGTGCGCGGCGAGCTGGTCGGGCTCAAGCGCTACCCGAGCGGCCACCTCTACTTCGGGCTGCGCGACGACCTCGCGAAGGTCGATTGCACGATCTGGCGCTCGGTCGCCGCGCGGCTGAAGACCCCGCTCGAGGACGGGATGGAGGTGTTCGCCCTCGGCACCCCGTCGGTGTGGGAGGAGCGCACCGCGCTGCGGTTCAACATCGTGCAGGTGCTGCCGGCGGCCGCGGTGGGGACCGCCGCGCAGGCGGTGGAGCGCACCCGCCAGGCGCTGCTCGCCGACGGGCTGCTCGATCCGGGACGGAAGCGACCGCTGCCGCCATTCCCGCGGCGCATCGCCCTGATCACCTCGGTGGCCGGGGCGGCGGTGCGCGACGTGATCACGGTGGCGCGTCGGCGTTGGCCGGGGATCGAGGTCGTGGTGATCGGTGCGACGGTGCAGGGGGATGCCGCGCCGGCGGAACTGGTGGCGGCGCTCGAGCTGCTGCCGCGCATTCCCGACGTCGACCTCTGCATCATCGGGCGCGGCGGTGGCGCGAAGGAGGATCTGGCCGCCTTCAACGACGAGGCCGTCTGCCGGGCGATCGCCGCGGCGCCGGTGCCGATCGTGAGTGCGGTGGGTCACGAGGTCGATGTCACCCTCGCCGACCTCGTGGCGGATGTCCGCGCGGCGACCCCGTCGCAGGCCGCCGAATTTGCGATTCCCGAACGGGCCGAGGTCGCCCGGCGAGCTGCGTCGCTGGAGTCGGCGCTCGGCGGCGCGATGCGCACCCTGGTCACTCGGCGGCAGGAGCGACTCGACCGGACCCGCGAACGGATGGGCGCCGCACTGCTGCAGCGGTTGCGGCAGCAGGAGCGCCGGGTGCATGCGGTGCGCGTCGCGCTGCCCGCGGCGCTCGAACGCCATGTCCGCAGGCCGCGCGAACGGCTCGCCGCCCTCGGCGCGCGGCTCGAGCCCGCCGTCGAGCGCCGACTCGCCCGCGCCCGCGCCGCCGTGGAGCGGCAAGCCGCCGCCCTGCATGCCCTCTCGCCGGTCGCCGTCCTCGGTCGCGGCTACGCGATGGCGCGGGACGAGACCGGGCGCGTCCTGCGGCAGGTGGCCGACCTCTCAGCCGGGACGCGCTTCACCCTGCGGGTGAGTGATGGCGAGGTCCCGGCACGAACCCTGGAGAATCCATGAGCGACACCCCGACCCTTGGCGAGGACCTCAAGCGGCTGGAGGAGATCGTCCGGCGACTCGAGGCCGACGATCTGCCGATCGAGGAGGCGCTGGCGATCTTCGAGGAAGGCGTCGGTCGCCTCCGCGCCGCGAAGCTGCGCCTCGCCGAGGCGGAGACCCGCGTCGTCCAGGTGCTGCGCGACACCGCGGAGGATGGGACCGTGCGGCTCGAACCGCTCGATGGCTGAGCGACCCGCCGTGCTGGACGAGGCGCGCCGCGAGGTCGACGCGCGCCTCGACCGGGCCGCCGAGCGGATCCGCGGCGAGACACCCGGACGGCTCGGCGAGGCCCTCGCCTACGCCCTGCGTTCGCCGGGGAAGCGGGTCCGTCCCGCGCTGGTGCTGGCGGCCTACCGGGCGACCGGGGGCAGCGATCCCGCCGTCGGCGGGATCGCCGCGGCCGTCGAGATCGTCCACACCTATTCGCTGGTCCACGACGACCTGCCGTGCATGGACGATGACGCCTTGCGTCGGGGTCGTCCGACCAGCCACGTCGCCTTTGACGTGCCGACCGCGACGCGCGTCGGCTACCTGCTCGTGCCGGTCGCCGCGGAGGAGCTGGCACGTGCCGGGGAGGAGATGGGGCTTGATGCGGCGACCGTGGGGCGGCTCGCGAGCGAGCTGTTCGAGGCCGGCGGCATCCGCGGGATGGTCGGCGGCCAGTGGCGCGACCTCGAGGCGGAAGGCCGCCGGCTCGACCTCGCCGGGTTGCAGGAGGTGCACGGCGGGAAGACGGGGGCCCTGATCGCCGCCTCGGTGGTGCTGGGGGGCATCGCCGCCGGGGCGCCGCCCGACCGCCTCGAGGCGCTCCGCGCGTTCGGGACCGAGATCGGCCTCTCGTTCCAGGTCGCCGACGACGTCCTCGACGCCACCCGCACCTCGGAGCAGCTCGGCAAGACGGCCGGCAAGGACGCCGAGGTCGCCAAGAGCACCTATGTCGGGCTCCTTGGGGTGAGCGCGGCGGCGGAGGCGGCGCGCCGCCACGCCGACCGCGGCGTCCGGGCGCTCGAGGTGGCAGGCCTGGCCGACGGCGCCCTCGCTCCCCTGGCGCGGTATATTGTGGATCGTACCTCCTGAGCATTGATCCCTCCTCCCGGAGTGCCGATGTCCCTCCTCGCCGAAATCCAGGGCCCCGAGGACCTCAAGAAACTCTCCCGCGCCCAGCTGCCGCAGCTGGCCCAGGAGGTTCGCGACCACCTGATCGACTGCTGCTCGGTGACGGGCGGGCACATCGGGGCGTCGCTCGGCGTGGTGGAGCTGGCGATCGCGCTGCTCTACGAGTTCGACTCGCCGACGGACAAGGTGCTCTGGGACGTCGGGCACCAGGCCTATGCCTGGAAGCTCCTGACCGGTCGCCGGGACGAGTTCCAGACGCTGCGGACCGAGGGCGGGATCAGCGGCTTCCTGAAGCGCGACGAGTCGCCGCATGACCAGTTCGGCGCCGGCCACGCCGGCACCGCGATGTCGGCCGCCCTCGGGATGGCCGCGGCGCGCGACCTGCACGGCCAGGACCACAAGGTCGTCGCCGTCGTCGGCGACGGCGCCCTCACCTGCGGGTTGTCGTACGAGGGGATGAACAACGCCGGGCACTCCGATCGGGACATCATCCTGATCGTCAACGACAACGGGATGAGCATCTCGCCGAACGTCGGCGCGATCTCGACCCTCCTCGGCTCGATCGTCGCCGATCCGCGGACCGATCGCCTGCGCGAGCGGCTCAAGAAGATGACGCTCAAGATCGGCGACGTCTTCGGCGACGGGGTGGTCCACCTCGCGAAGAACGTCGAGGAGTCGGTCAAGAACCTGTTCAGCAACGGGATGCTCTTCGAGGAGCTCGGCTTCCGCTACTTCGGGCCGATCGACGGGCACGACCTCGACAAGCTGACCCAGACGCTGGCCCACGTCCGCGGGCTCGGCGGGCCGCGCGTGGTGCACGTGCTGACCGAGAAGGGGAAGGGATTCGCGTTCGCCGAGGCGAACCGCGAGAAGTGGCACGGCCTCGCCGCCTACGACAAGGAGACCGGCGAGGCGCGCAAGGCCGCGAGCGGCCCGCCGAGCTGGACGCAGGTCTTCGGCGACGCGATCACCGGGCTGGCCGAGGAGCGCGAGGACGTGATCGCGGTCACCGCGGCGATGCCGAGCGGCTCGGGGACGGCGATCTTCCAGAAGCGCTTCCCCGAGCGGTTCTTCGACGTCGGGATCGCCGAGGGACATGCGGTGACGTTCGCCGCCGGCGCGGCGACGCAGGGGATCCGCCCGATCGTGGCGATCTACTCGACGTTCCTGCAGCGCGGCTACGACAACATCATCCACGACGTCGCGGTGCAGCACCTCCCGGTCACCTTCTGCATGGACCGCGCGGGACTCGTCGGCGAGGACGGCCAGACGCACATGGGGCTGTACGACATCCCCTACATGCTGGCGGTGCCGGGGATGACGGTGACGGCGCCGAAGGATGCCGACGAGCTGATCGGGCTGCTGCGCACCGCGCTCGACCATGACGGCCCGTTCTGCACCCGCTACCCGCGGGACAAGGCGCCGGAGGATCCCAATCCGGTCGGGTCGGTGCCGGCGATCCCGTACGGCACCTGGGAGCTGCTCCGTCCCGGCCGCGACGTCGCCATCCTCGGCACCGGGACGATGGCGCTCCCGGCGGCGCGGGCCGCCGAGCTGCTCGCCGCCGAAGGGATCGATGCCGCGGCGATCAACGCGCGCTTCCTGAAGCCGATGGACGAGACGATGCTGGCCGACATCCTGGCCCACTGCCGCCTGGTCATCACCGTCGAGGAGGGCGCGGTGATCAACGGCTTCGGGGCGATGCTCGCCGCGCGGCTCGACGCCACGCATCCGTCGGTGCGGGTCATCACGATGGGCGTGCCCGACGAGCTGATCGTGCAGGCCGCACGATCCCGGCAGCTCGAGCGCTACGGCCTGACGGCCGACGGGATCGCGGCGCGTGCGCGCGCCGCGCTCGCCGACGCCGTCGTGCGCTGAGGTCTCCCCTGCGGGTCGGGATCGTCGCCAACCCGCGCTACCCCGACCTCGGCGAGATCCTCGCCGGGGTCGCGGCGAGCATCACCGCCCGCGGCTGGTCGATCGCCGGCGGTGAGGAACTCGAGGGCCTCGACGCCCCGCCGCTCGATCCCACCGCGCTCGACCTGCTGCTCACCCTCGGCGGCGACGGCACGCTGCTGCGCGCGGCCCATCGGCTGCGCGGGGCACCGGTGCCGATCCTCGGGCTCAACTTCGGCCGGATCGGCTTCCTGACGGCGATGCCGCGCGACCGCGCGATCGAGGCGCTCGATCTCTGGCAGGAGGGGCGCTACACCCTCAGCTCGCGCGCGATGCTCGAGGCCTCGCTCGTCGATGGCCAGGGCGACCAGACGCCGCTCCGCGCGCTCAACGACGTGGTGCTCCACAAGACCGGCGTCGCGCGCGTCGCCCGCGTGCAGGTGCACGTCGACGAGGAGTCGATCGGCCCCATCTCGGCCGACGGGATCGTGATCGCCTCGCCCACCGGCTCGACCGCGTACTCGCTGAGCGCCGGCGGCCCGGTGGTCGCCCCCACCCTCGACGCGATGGTGGTGACGCCGATCTGCGCCCACTCGCTCTCGGTGCGGCCGCTGGTGGTGCCGCCAAGTGCCACGGTCACGGTCGCCCCGCTCGATCCGCACCCGCACGAGCTGATGGTCTCGTGCGATGGCCAGGTCGCGCGACACGTCGGGCCGGAGGAACGCCTCTCGGTGCGGGTCAGCTCGTCGCGGGTGGTGCTGGTCCGGTTCCCGGGGATGGGGTTCATGACCCGGCTGCGCGAGAAGCTGCACTGGGGCGACCTCTCCGGACGCGGCTGAGTGCTTCGCTCGCTGCGCGTGCGCGACCTCGCCACGGTCGCCGATGTCTCGCTCGATCTCGGTCCCGGGCTCAACGTCCTCACCGGTGAGACCGGTGCCGGCAAGTCGATGCTGGTCGATGCCCTCGCCCTCCTGCTCGGCGATCGTGCCGATCGCGCGGCGGTGCGCACCGGCGCGGCCCGCGCCGTCGTGGACGGCGCGTTCGACGCCGCCTCCCCGGAACTCGCGGCCCGACTCGACGCCGCCGGTCTCGACATCGCCGATCAGGTGGTGATCCGTCGCGAGGTGAGTGCCGAGGGGCGCTCGCGCGCGTGGGTGAACGGCTCCCCGACCACCATCGGCGTCCTCGCCGAGATCGGTGCCCACCTGCTCGACCTGCACGGACAGCACCAGTCGCTGGAGTTGACCCAGGCCGCGACCCAACGGCGCTTGCTCGACGCGCACGGCGATGCCGGCGACGAGCTCGAGGCGGTGCGCGCCGCGCACGCGGCGTTGCTGGCCGTGCGCGAGGAGCACCAGGCGCTCGCCGCCCGTCGGGACGAGGCGCTTCGCCGCGCAGACTGGTTGCGGCACGTGGTGGACGAGATCGACGCCGCGAGGATCCGTCCCGGCGAGGACGAGGCGCTCGCCCGCGAGGCCGGGCGGCTCGCGCAGGCCGGCGTCCTCGGCGCCCACGCGCGCGAGGCACTCGCACTGCTCGACGCCGAGGATGCAGGGGTGCGCGACCGGCTCGGACGCCTCGCGCGGATGTTCGACCAGCTGGCCCGCCGCGACGAGACCGTCACGGGATGGCGCGAACTCCTTGACGGGGCGTGGGCCTCGCTCGATGAGCTGAGTCGGCGGCTCGCCGAGTACGCCGATGACGTGGCCGAGGACCCCGATCGTCTCGTGACCCTCGAACGGCGTCGCGACCTGCTCGGCGACCTGATGCGCCGCCACGGCGGGACGCTCGATGCGGTGCTCGAGACCCGGCGGAGCGCCGGGGAGGAACTCGACCTGCTGGACCGGGCCGAGCTCGACCTGGCGGGCCTCGCTCGCCGCGAGGCCGACGCCGCTGCGCGCCTCACCGCCGCGGCCGCGGCATTGACGATCCGCCGCACCCGGGCGGCCGAGCGCCTCGCCGGGGAGGTCACCCGGCTGCTGCCCTCGCTCGGACTGGTCGATGGCGAGTTGCTCGTGCAGCTCACGCCGGTGGACCCGATCGCCGCCGATGGGGCGGAGCAGGTGACGTTCCGGGCGCGGCTCAACCGCGGGCTCGCGGAGCGCCCGATCGCGCAGGCGGCCTCAGGGGGTGAGCTGTCGCGCCTGATGCTCGCGCTGAAGGTCGCGCTCGCGCGCCACGACGAGGTGCCGACGCTCGTCTTCGACGAGATCGACCAGGGAATCGGCGGCGAGACCGGCGGACACGTGGGTGCTGCGCTCGCGCGGCTCTCGCATCAGCATCAGGTGCTGGTGATCACCCACCTCCCGCAGATCGCGGCGCGTGCCGATCGTCACCTGGTCGTGCAGAAGGGGGACCGCGGCGGGATCGCGACGTCTGACGTGCGGGTCCTCCACGGCGAGGATCGCGTCGTCGAGCTCGCGCGGATGCTGGGGAGTGCCGACGACGCCAACGCGCGCCGCCTCGCGCTGTCGCTCCTGTCGGCGGCCGTCAGCGACTGAACAGCCGCTTGTAGACCCGGAAGCGCAGCGTCGTCGTCAGCCGGGCGGCCACCAGGCCGCCGCTGCTCGCGGCGAGCCGTTCGATGCCGAGCCCCGCCTCGACGGGCATCCGGCGCTCGCCCTCTCGGTTCACGCCGTCGTGGGCGTAGCTGAGCCCGAGCCCGACCACGAGCGCCCGACGCGAGGTCCCCTCACCCATCGCGGCGATCACTCCACCTGACGTCGGGGTCGTGCCCAGCGTCTCGGACCACGAGGTCTCGCCCTCGTGCATCCATCGCGCGGTGCCCACCAGCGCGAAGTGGTCCGCGATCCGCAGGTACGGGAACGCCTCGAGGCGGAGCAGGGTGCCCGGCGTCCGCTGCAGCAGGGTGGTGCGACTGGCCGGAAGCAGGAGCTCGTCGACGGTCCCGATCCGGACCTCGCGCTCGCTGGCGAAGCCGCGTCGGAATCCGATCCGCGACCGGAGGCCGATCGGTCCCCGCGCGATCTCGACCACGCCACCCAGGTCGATCGCCCACTCGCGGGTCCCGGTCCCCTGGTCGCGGAGCACGTCGGGACGCGGCGCCGTGCCGGTCGGGAATTGCACTCCCGCCTCGCCCCACGCGCGCAGGCCATCGGCGCCGTCGAGAATCGCGTACGTGGCGCCGAGTCGCACGTCGCCGAGGGCCACCAGTGGCGGGTCGGTCGTCGGGGCGAAGCCGTATCCGGTCGGGGCGGTGAGGAGCCCCTCGACTTCGGCGTCGGTCACGGCAGCGGTCGGAAGTGCCACCTGCGCGGTGAATCCCTCCACCCCGAATCGCGTGCCGAACTGATCGCGGTAGGCGGCCAGGGTGCCGAGGAGGTCGGTGCCGTCCTGCGACGAGGCGAGCGGGAGCACCGCCGACGCGGTCGCTGGGTCGACCAGGAACGCGTCGAGGGCCGCGCGGAACGCCGGACCCTCGGCCAGCAGCGCCTCCGCGTCGGCGCGCAGGGTCGGGTCGCCGTCGAAGGCCCCCTCGCCCAGGCGGACGGCCAGCGCGTCGAGGGCGACATCGAGCTGGCCGAGGTAGGCCGCGGCCGACTGGTCGCCGAGGGTGGCGGGATTCCGCCCCAGGGTGGCCGCGGTCGCGTCGGGGACGAGGGCGGCCTGGGTGCGGATCGAGACGATCGGGATGTCGAGCGCCACGGTGAGCCGGGGCGTGACCCCGACGGCAAGGCCGATCAGCCCGGTCCCGCGCTGGTACTCCAGCTCGGCGCCCAGCGCGCCGAGGCTGCCGTCGGTGACCGGGCGGCCGAGCAGCCCGCCGAGGCGGGTTGCCATGTCCCGAACCAGCGGATCGCCCGGAAGCCCCCAGTCCGTGCGGCGGATCGGGTCGGCGAGGTCGCGCACGGTGCCGTCGGCGCGCTCGCGGCTCGCCGGGTCGAAGCGCCCCCCGAACTCGATTCGCAGGGTGCCCACCGGGGCGGTGAGGAAGGGAAGCTGCCCCGCCACGACGGTCGGGACGCTCGCCAGGAGCGCGAGGAGGAGGGTCGGCTGCGGTCGCATGGGACCGAAAGGTAGCGGCGCCCCGGGGACGCGTGGCACGGATCCTGTTGAATGGGGGAGGGTCTGACTGCTCATCCAGGACCGGGAGGCACCATGCGGGACACTCGTGGATTCACCCTGATCGAACTGATGGTGGCGATCTCCATCCTGGGGATCCTCGCCTCGATCGCCCTGCCGCGCTACAGCTACCTGCGGCAGCGGGCCTACGTGACCGCGATGCAGAGCGACCTGCGGAACCTGATGACGGCACAGGAGGGGTACTTCTCCAGCAACGGGGACTACGCCGGCGCCGTCACCAGTGGCCCCGAGGTCCCCGGGACCGGCGGCAGCGGCAGCGTCTCGCATGCCTTCAGCGAGGGCGTCGTGCTGGTCCGGATGCGCTACCGCAGCAACGCACGCCGAGGCAGCGGGTGGAACGCGGTGGTCCGCCACACGAAGGTGCGGGACCGGACCACCGATCGGTGCGGCATCTTCATGGGCTTCACCGGCTTCTCGCCCAACCGGGCGGTCACGCAGCCGGGAGTGATGGCCTGCTGGTAGGCCTCACGGCTTGACGCGCAGGATGTCGAGGCTGTTGCCGAGGAAGGAGTCGGCGGCCATCCGGTCGGTCAGCACGAGCCGTAGGTCGCCATCGGTGCCGGTCAGCGTGAAGGTGCTGTCGGCCCGCTCCCAGGTGATCCCCTCCTCGACCTCGCCGGCGTCCTCGAGCGTGGGGGGGAGCCGTCCGTTCTGGGCGCGATACTCCTCGATGCGACCGCGCTGGAGGGTGAGGCCGAACCGCAGCGAGGCCTCCCGCCATGCCGGGCTCGGCGCGAGGTCCTCCGGTGCCGGGCCGAAGATGAGCGGCGGGCGCGCGATCCAGATCCAGCCAATCAGCGCCCAGCTCGCCAGCAGCACCGCCACGAGGATGCCCTGGTTCCGCTTGATCGGGCGGAGCGCCGCTTCCTGCTCGGTGGCGTTCTTCGCCTGCTGCCGCGCCACGGCATCGCGGACGGCCTCCTCCAGGCGCTGCTGCCGTTCGTTGGGATCCACGCGGTCGGCTCCTCAGGTTGCTGATTGGTGGCGGTGACGGCACCTTCCGGCACGGGATGGAGGCCGGTCGGGCTCGGGTGGCGAAACGGCAGACGCAGGGGTCTTAAAAACCCCAGGGGGCGACCCCGTGCGGGTTCGAGTCCCGCCCCGAGCATCTTACCATCGGGATCGGAGCGAGGGGAATGGGCGATCGTCGCGGCTTCACGCTGATCGAGTTGCTGGCGGTGATGGTGATCATGGGCGTCCTGGCCTCGATCGGGATTCCCAAGATGGCGGCCTTCAAGCAGCGGGCCCTGCAGACGGCGATGATCTCCGACCTGCGCCACCTCGCAGAGGCGCAGGAGGCGTTCTTCTTCACGTACGGCGACTACGCCGGGTCGCTTGGCCCCGGTCCCGAGGTCGCCGGCACGGGCGGCGGCGGGACCGTGGTCCTGGTGCCCAGCGATGGCGTGCGCATCACCATGGCCTACCGCACCAGCCCGGGCGTCGGGGAGGGATGGAACGCCATCGCCCACCACGACGGGATGAGCGACCCGAACCGCGATGACTGCGGCATCTTCATGGGCTCCACCGCCAACAGTCCCAACGTCGCGGTCACCGAACCTGGCGTCGTCGCGTGCTGGTGAGCTAGCGGGTGGCGCGCAGCACGGTGAGGGCGTCGCCGAGGAACGAATCGGCGCGCATCCGCGAGTTGAACAGCAGCGGCGTCCCCTCCACCTCGGCGCGCAGGTCGTAGCTCCCGTCCGGCTTCGGGAGCAGCACCACCGGCACGCCGGGATCCGCACCCAACTCCGCGAGACGGTCGGGCAGGCGGCCGACACGCCGGAGGTGATCCTCGACGCGCATGCGCTGGATGTAGATCGCATAGCGCGCCCGCGACTCGAGCGTGGCGCGCGTCGGGACGGGTGGCGGGTCCCCGAAGACCCAGGCCGGCCGCGCCGTCCAGATCCATGCCAGCAGGACCATCCCCACCACGAGCACGCCCCACGAGGCACCGGAGGTGCGCCCCGGGGGCCGGCGCGGGGTGCCGGATCCGGACCCCTGCGAGCGGGTCGCCTCGACGGCATCGCGGAGCGCCTCGCGCAGCGCGGCTTCCCTCGCGCCGTCGCCGTGGGACATCAGGCATCCCTCGGGAAGTTGCCCTCGAGTGCGTCGGCGACCTGCTGGGGGAACTGGCGGATGTCGATCGGCTTGGTGATGTAACCGTCGAATCCCGCGGCGAGGGCACGATCGCGGTCGCCCGCCATCGCGTGGGCGGTGAGGGCGACCACCGGCAATCCCCGGTGCGCCGAGCCCTTGAGTTCCTCGAGGAGCGCGAAGCCATCCTTGCCGGGCATCTGGATGTCCATCAGGATCAGGTCCGGTGTCCCGGCCTCGAGCGTCGAGAACAGGTCGTCCCCGCCGGGAAGCCCGGTGACCGCGTGCCCCTTCAACTCGAGGAGGGTGCGGAAGAGCTTCATGTTGTCGGGGCTGTCTTCGACGATCAGGATCGCGGCCATGGTCATCCCATCGAGCTGCGCCGCAGTACGGCCTTCACGCGCGCGACGAGCGAGCGGGGCTGCACCGGCTTGGTGAGAAAGTCCTGGGCGCCCAGGTCGAGCGCCTCCAGTTCGGTATCATCGGTCCGCGCGGTCAGCATGATGACCGGCAGGCTGGCGGTGGTCACCCGGGCGCGGAGCTCCTCGAGGACGCCCAGGCCGGTCAGGTTCGGCATGTCGTGATCGAGGACGACCAGGTCCACGCCGGAGGTGACCGCATCCAGCGCCTCGAGGCCGTCCTGCGCCTCGATGATGAGGAAGCCCTCGCGCTCGAGGACCGTGCGCAGCAGCCGCCGCATCGCGGCATCATCGTCGGCGAGGAGGACGGTGGTCTGGTCGGGAGACTTCTCCACCCGCGGCTCGGGGGGCGGGGCGGCGCGCTCGGCCAGCGGGGCCGCGGCCGGCTGCGCCGCGTATCCGGGGACGTCACCCAGCACCCGCTCGACTTCCTCGTAGCTCGTGGCGCCGCGCCAGACGCGTGACAGGCCGCCGTCCCAGAGGGTCTGCATGCCGTGGGGACGCGCCGCGCGCACCAGGTCGCTGAGCGGGGCGCCGGCCTCGATCAGGCGCGGGACCTCGCCCTCGATCGGGAACAGTTCCATCAGGGCCAGGCGACCCTTGTACCCGCTCCCCCCGCAGGCCTTGCACCCGACCGCGCGCCGCAGCCGCAGCGGCTCGGAATGGCTGGCCGGCGGTCGTGCGCGATCGGGGAGTTCCTCGACCGGGCGCTCGGTGGCGCACTGCTCGCACAGCCGGCGCACGAGGCGCTGCGCGATGATCCCGCGCACCGTGGAGCCGATCTTGAACGGCTCCACCCCCATGTCGCGCAGCCGGACCACCGCCGACGGGGCGTCGTTGGTGTGCAGCGTGCTGAAGACGAGGTGCCCGGTCAGGCCGGCCTGGATCGCGGTGGTCGCGGTCTCCAGGTCGCGGATCTCGCCGACGAGCACGATGTCGGGGTCCTGGCGCAGCACCGAGCGCAACGCGTTCGCGAAGGTGAACCCCTGCGCCTCGTTCACCTGCATCTGCGAGATCCCGTCGACGTCGTACTCGACCGGATCCTCGACGGTGATGATGTTCACCTCGCCCGTCTTGAGGTGGTTGAGCACCGCGTAGAGCGTCGTGGTCTTGCCGGAACCGGTGGGGCCGGTCACCAGGACCATCCCCTCGCGGTGGCCGAGCATCCGCATCAGGACCGCCTGCTCGGCCGCGTCGAGGTTGAGCTCGGCGATCGAGGCCTTGAGGTTGCCCTTGTTCAGGATCCGGATGACGAGCTTCTCGCCGTGCCGGGCGACCGGCGCCGTCGCGACGCGCATGTCGACGACCTGGCCGGCGACGCGGGCGGTGGAGCGGCCGTCCTGCGGCGTCATCGAGTTCGTGACGTCGAGGCCGGCGACGATCTTGACCCGGCGCACCAGCGAGGCGCCCGCGGCCTCGGGGAGCCGCATGATCTCGCGGAGCATCCCGTCCACCCGGTAGCGGATCACGACATCCTGGCCCTCCACCTCGGCGTGGATGTCGCTCGCCTCGGCGAAGACCGCGTCGCTGATGATGGCGTCGACCAGCTTCGTCATCGGCGCCTCGAGTGCCGGGTCGCGCGACTTCTCCTGGGCGGCGCCCTGCGGGAGCTCGACCGACTCCGCCGGCGCGAGCCCCTGCAGGATCCGGTTGATGACATTCTCGGGCTGGTAGAGCTCGTCGAGGCGGGCCTGGATCTCGATCGGCGAGGCGACCTGGAAGCGGACGGCGCGGCCGGTCACCCACTCCAGCTCCTGTTCCGCGGCGAGGTTGCGCGGGTCGCTCGTCGCGACGGTGATCGCCTTGTCGCTGGCCTCGATCGCGAGCAGGTGATGCTTGCGCGCCACCGCGGCGGGGACCAGTTGCGCGAGCCGCCGATCGGCGGTGCGGATGTCGGCGCGCGGGACCCGGAACCGCTCCGCCACCATCCCCGCGATCTCGGCGTCCGTAGTCAGCCCGGAGTGCACCGCCGCGTCCCACAGCCGGGCGTGCTCGCCGGGGACGAGGCCCTCAAGCTGGCGCGCCGTGACCAGTCCCCCCTCGAGGAGGTACTGGCCAATCCAGGCATCGGGAAAGGTGCTCGGCGCGGGAGCCATCACGGTTCTCGTGTCCGGCGAGCGGTCGGGCTCGCGGTTGTAAGGGGGTATCCCCAAAGATACGATTCCTCGTCTCGTGTTCCTACCCTCTCGGTCACCAGGAGGCCGCCGTGCGCACGACCCGCCAGCCGATCGGCGATGCCCTCACGGTGCCAGGCGACAAGTCGATCACGCACCGCGCGCTGATGCTCGCGGCACTCGCGCCCGGGACGAGTCAGGTGCGGGGACCCCTCACCTCCCTCGATGCACGATCGACCGCGCGAGTGCTGCGTGCCCTCGGGGCGGAGATCTCCGCCCTCCGGCATGGCGCGGACGTCACCGTCGAGGGGCGGGCGCGCTTCTCCGCGCCCGCGCGACCGCTGGACTGCGGCAACTCGGGCACGACCGCTCGACTCCTCCTCGGCCTCCTCGCCGCCCACCCGTTCGAGGCGCGGGTCACCGGCGACCGCTCCCTGAGGCATCGGCCGATGGCGCGCATTGCTGAGCCGCTGGCCCAGATGGGCGCCACGTTCGAGCCGCCTGCCGAGCGGCTCCCGCTCGCGATCACTGGCGGGCGGCTTCGCCCGACCCAGTGGACGCTTCCGGTCGCCTCGGCCCAGATCAAGTCGGCCCTGCTCCTGGCCGGCATGGCCGGCGACGTCGCGGTCATGCTCAACGAGCCCGCCCCCTCGAGGGACCATACCGAGCGCCTCCTGCGACGCTTCGGCTACATCGTCGAGGCGGGGGAGGGCGTCGTCCATTTCGCCCCGACCGGGCGGCTCGAGCCGTTCGAGCTCGACGTTCCGGGTGACGTGTCGTCCGCCGCCTTCGTCGCGGCAGCGGGGGTGCTGGGCGGGTTCGAAGTCGCCGTGGAGGGGGTCGGGCTCAACCCGGGGCGCACCGGGTGGCTGGAGGTGATCGCGCGGATGGGCTGCCCGGTGGACGTGGAATCGCGCGGCGACGCGGGCGGCGAGCCGACCGGGACCCTCGTCGTCACCCCGACGCTGCTGCGGGCCACCGACATCGCCGCCGCCGAGGTGCCGTCGCTGATCGATGAGCTGCCGATCCTGGCCTGCCTCGCCGCTCGGGCGGAGGGGACATCCCGGTTCCACGGGCTCGCCGAGCTGCGAGTCAAGGAGAGTGACCGGCTGACACTCCTCGCCGAGAACCTCACCCTGGTGGGGGCCACTGCCCGGGTGGAGGGTGATGATCTCGTGGTGGAGGGGAGCGATGTCCCGCTCGCCGGGATCGTCGGGACGGAGGGAGACCACCGGATCGCCATGGCGTTCCAGGTGCTCGGGCTTGCCCCGGGGTGCGCCATCACGGTGGACGACCCCGGCTGTGCTGACGTGTCGTTCCCCGGGTTCGCGGCGACCCTTGCCGACCTCGAGGCGCGGCGATGAGCCGGTCCTCGACCCTTCCGGTCGTCGCGATCGATGGACCGGCCGCCTCCGGCAAGTCGTCGACGGCGCGATCGGTCGCCGAGCAGCTCGGCCTGCTGCACGTGGACAGCGGGGCGCTCTACCGGACGGCGACCTGGCTCGCGGTCCGTCAGGGGCTGTCCGAGCCCGCCGCAATCGTCGCGGCGCTCGATCAGGCCGGGATCACGCTGGTGCCCCAGGGCGCCGGCCTGGAGGTCCGGCTGGGCGGGGTGACGGTCGAGCCCGCGATCCGGGATGACGCGGTGACCGCACGGGTCTCCGAGGTGGCGGCGATGCCCGCGGTCCGCGCCTGGGTCGACCGGCAACTGCGCGACGCCATCGCCCGGGCGGGCGGGGGGGTCATGGACGGTCGGGACATCGGGACGGTCGTCTTCCCCGATGCCCGGCTCAAGGTCTTCCTCACCGCCACCCCGGGTGCCCGGGCCGAGCGGCGGTTGCGCCAGGTCGACCGGGGCGGGGATCCGGCCGAAGTCGCCGCCGAGGCCGAGCGGCTGGCCGAGCGCGACCGGCTTGATGCCGGCCGGGCGGTGGCGCCGCTGCGCCAGGCCCCCGACGCCCGGGTGCTCGACACCACCGGGCTGGGCTTCGCCGAGCAGGTGGCGCAGATCGTCGCGTGGGCCCGCGAGGCAGGGTTGTCGGCGGACTGAGCCGGCGGTATCCTTCATGGCTGTCCCGCACAAGGGCGGGGCAGCCGAGGATTCACCCTCCACCCGCGGCCGGCCCGGCGCGGCGACTCCTGCGCAGGATCCCCACCCTCATGTCCGACACCGACACCACCACGCCCGACACCCCCGAGACCGCCGAGACCACCGCGCCCGCCGAGGCGGTGTTCGCCATGGCCGACGTGCCCGGGATGCCGTTCGCGACGACCACCGGCCTCCGGGTCCGGCCCGACCTCTACGACGACGTCTATTCCGACGACGAGTACGAGGCGATGCTCGAGCTCTACGAGGGGACGATGTCCCAGATCGCGGAGGGCGAGATCGTCAAGTCGAAGGTCCTCCGGGTCACCGAGAACGCCGTCATCCTCGATGTCGGGTTCAAGTCGGAGGGCTCCGTCCCGCTCGACGAGTTCAAGGATCCGCAGAACCTCCAGGTCGGCGACGAGGTCGAGGTCTTCCTCGAGCACCTCGAGGACCAGGAGGGCGCGGTCGTCCTCTCGAAGAAGAAGGCCGACTTCATGCGCGTCTGGGAGAAGATCCGCCAGGCGCACGAGAGCGACCAGCCGGTCGAGGGCACCCTGATGAAGAAGATCAAGGGTGGCGTGGTGGTGAACCTCATGGGCGTCGACGCGTTCCTCCCCGGGTCGCAGATCGCGCTCCGCCGGGTGCCGAACATCGACGAGCTGCTCGGCTCGACCTACGAGTTCAAGATCATCAAGCTCAACAAGCGTCGCCGCAACATCGTCGTCTCGCGCCGGGTCATCCTCGAGACCGAGCGGGCCGGCAAGCGCGAGAAGCTGATGAAGGAGCTCGAGGTCGGCCAGGTGCGGAAGGGTGTCGTCAAGAACATCACCGACTTCGGCGCGTTCATCGACCTCGGCGGCGTCGACGGCCTGCTCCACATCACCGACATGTCCTACGGCCGCGTGTCGCACCCGAGCGAGCTGGTCGCCATCGGCAAGGACGTCGAGGTCAAGATCCTCGACATCGACTGGCAGCGCGAGCGCATCTCGCTCGGCATGAAGCAGCTCCAGAGCTACCCGTGGCAGAACGTCGCCGAGAAGTACCCGGTCGGCTCGCGCGTGCAGGGCAAGGTGGTCTCGATCACCAACTACGGCGCGTTCGTGGAGCTGGAGCCGGGGATCGAGGGGCTGGTCCACATCTCCGAGATGAGCTGGACCCGCAACGTCCGGCACCCCTCGAAGATCGTCTCCATCGGGGAGACCATCGAGGCCGTCGTGCTCAAGGTCGACGAGTCGGACGAGAAGATCTCGCTCGGCATGAAGCAGACCGAGCAGGACCCGTGGATGGTGCTGCCGCTCAAGTACCCGGTCGGCACCCGGATCGCCGGCAAGGTCCGCAACCTGACCTCCTTCGGCGCCTTCGTGGAGCTGGAGCCGGGGATCGACGGCCTGATCCACATCTCCGACATGAGCTGGACCAAGCGCGTCCAGCACCCGTCGGAGGTCGTGAAGAAGGGCGACTCGGTCGAGGTGATCATCCTCAACATCGACGCCGACAACAAGCGGATCTCCCTCGGCCTGAAGCAGGCCACCGACGACCCGTGGCTGACCATCGGCGAGAAGCTCCCGGTCGGTCGCGAGCTCCGCGCCACGGTGCTCCGCCCGGTCGACAAGGGGATGGTGCTCGACCTCGGCGACGACATCGAGGCCTTTGCCCCGGTCTCCCAGATGGGGATCGGCGCCGAGGAGAACCCCGAGGACGTCGTCGTCGATGGCCAGGAGGTCATCGCCAAGGTCCTCGAGGTCGATCCGATCCACCACCGGATCGTGGTCGCCATCATCGAGTACCCCGAGGACGGCATCCCGAAGGAGCCCCGCCCGCGCGCCCAGATCCCCGTCGATGACGACGAGGACGAGGACGGCGACGACGGGGAGGACCGCGGGGCGGACGCCGCCAACGAGGACAGCACGGCCGAGTAGCCGCGCCTGCCGGATCGCCTGACGAACGGGGCACCCACGCTGGGTGCCCCGTTTCGTTGTGGGATCGCGGCCACAGAGTGTGGCGAGGCCCCCGCTGGCGGCGACGCCACACTGGCCCGGATCCGGTCGCTCTGGCCGTTTGGTGTGATACGACTAAGTCGTTGAAAGACAGCATGTTGTGCAAAGAGAGTCCGGGGCTCCGAGTGCTGGCATGACTCATGCTTCTGCCGCTCGCATCCCGCTGGTTCGTATTCCGACCCTCTGTGTGAGGTACTCCGATGCAGTTTCGCTCTGTCGCAATGACTGCGGCCGTCCTGATGCTGGGGGTGCCCACCCTCCGCGCGCAGACGTTCGCCTACGACTACTCCTCGCCACTCGACGCGACGCCGGGACTCACCGGCTTCGTCACCGACTTCAACATGCTGGGCGGCATGACCGTGAACTGGACCTTCGCCAACGGGTCGACCGGCTCGGGCGTCTGGGGTCAGCTCACCGGGGGCAATCCGAACAGCGCGGCCTGGGGCGTGTCAGGGAACAACTTCGCGCTCTACGGGCGCGGTGGCGACGACACGTTCAACAGCATCTGGACCCTCACCGGCTCGAACATCACCAGCTTCACGATCAACGCGGCGGCCGGGCTCGGCGTCTTCGACGTGAACACCGGCAACCCGAGCAGCCCGGGGAGCGCCAGCGGCCAGCCGTTCGAGGCCGCGTGCGCCGGCCGGAACGGCTGCAGCACGTTCAGTGGCAACACGAATGGGTTCCCGAACTTCTGGAACATCCTGGTCACCTACTCGAACCCGGTCGGGATCAACGGCGCGGCGCCGGTCGGCGACCTCTTCGGGACGATGCGGGTCGACTTCCAGACCGCGTTCTCGACCTCGAACAACAACAACAACTGCCGGAACTTCGTGGGCACGAGCTTCGACCGCTACACCAGCTGCAACACCTTCGGCTTCTACCAGGACATGGACAACGTCCCGCTGACCGGTCAGATCAGCGTCCCGTCGGACGTGGTGCCGGAGCCGGCCTCGATGACGCTGCTCGCCACCGGCCTCGCCGGGATGGCGGCCGCGCGCCGTCGCCGCAAGACCGCCTGATCGCTCGCAGGCACAGGAACGATGGGCCGGTCCCCCGTGGGGGCCGGCCTTTCGCGTGCGGGGACCCTCCCCCGGGCGCCAGTGATGACTAGGTTTGAGCGATGACCGACATGGCGAATCGACTCGAGGACCTGCGGCAGCGACAGGCGCAGGCAGAGCAGGGTGGCGGCGCGGAGCGCGCGGCGCGACAGCACGCGAAGGGGAAGCTCACCGCGCGCGAGCGCCTCGACCTGCTCCTCGACCCCGGCTCGTTCGTCGAGCTCGACCGCTTCGTGACCCACCGGGCCTCGGGGTTCGGTCTGGAGGCCGAGCGACCCCTCGGCGATGGCGTGGTGACCGGATGGGGCCGGATCGACGACCGCCTCGTCTATGTCTTCTCGCAGGACTTCACCGTCTTCGGCGGGTCGCTCTCGGAGACGCACGCCGCGAAGATCTGCAAGGTGATGGACCTCGCCGTCCGGAACGGGGCCCCGGTCATCGGGCTCAACGACTCGGGCGGCGCGCGTATCCAGGAGGGCGTCGCCTCCCTCGGCGGCTACGCCGACATCTTCCTCCGCAACACCCTCGCGAGTGGCGTGGTTCCCCAGCTCTCCGCGATCCTCGGGCCCTGCGCCGGCGGGGCGGTGTACTCGCCGGCGATCACCGACTTCGTCTTCATGGTCCGCGGCATCAGCCACATGTTCGTCACCGGGCCCAACGTCGTGAAGACGGTGACGCACGAGGACGTGACCCTCGATGGCCTCGGCGGCGCCGACGTGCACGCCGAGACGAGCGGGGTTGCGCACTTCGTGCACGCGAGCGAGGTGGAGTGCCTGCAGGCGATGCGCACGCTCCTCGGCTTCCTCCCCAGCAACAACCTCGATGACCCGCCCCGCGCGCCCGCGGACGATCCGCCGGATCGCCGCGAGGAGTCGCTCCTCTCGGTGCTGCCGGATGCGGCCAGCACGCCCTACGACATGCACCAGGTCATCGGGGCGGTGGTGGACCACGGCGAGTTCTTCGAGGTGATGGCCGCCTTCGCGGGGAACATCCTGACCGGGTTCGCGCGCCTCGGCGGCCGCTCGGTGGGCATCGTCGCGAACCAGCCGGCCGTCCTCGCCGGCGTCCTCGACATCGATGCCTCGGTGAAGGCCGCGCGGTTCATCCGCTTCTGCGATGCGTTCAACATCCCGCTGGTCACCTTCGAGGACGTCCCCGGGTTCCTCCCCGGCGTCGCCCAGGAGCATGGCGGCATCATCCGTCACGGCGCCAAGCTGCTCTACGCCTACTGCGAGGCGACGGTCCCCAAGCTCACCGTCATCACCCGCAAGGCCTACGGGGGCGCCTACGACGTGATGAGCTCGAAGCACATCCGGGGCGACGTGAACCTTGCCTGGCCGACGGCCGAGATCGCCGTCATGGGGCCGAAGGGCGCCGTCGAGATCCTCTATCGCCGGGAGATTGCCGCGGCCGATGACCCTGCCGCCGAGGCGGCGAGGCGGACGGCCGAGTACACCGCCGCCTTCGCCACCCCGTACCAGGCGGCGGCGCGCGGCTATGTCGACGACGTGATCGACCCCAGGGAGACCCGGCCGCGCCTGATCGGTGCCCTCGAGAGCCTGGTCGGGAAGCGGGACCGGAACCCACCACGCAAGCACGGATGCATCCCGCTCTGATCGGGCCCCGACAGGGGCCGCGGGGTTGCGTCAGCTCGGGGCCGCGACGTTATCTTCCGGTGGTTCCGCTCCTCTGCCCCTCGGCCGACCGGCGAGGCTGATCGCATGCTCCCCACGCGCGCCACACTCCTCCTGCTAGCGGGCCTCAGTGCCATCGGCGCCCCGGCCGCGGCGCAGCACGTCGCGGTGGTGCGCCCGATCTCGCCGGGAACCTCGGTGATGTCGCTCGCCGAGGCCTTGCTGCGCGATGGGCGGCGCAAGGATGCCGCCGACCTCCTCGGCAAGTGGCTCTCCGAGCACCCGACCGATGGGCGCGCGTGGCACTATCTCGGACGGATCCACCTCGACGACGCCCGCCGCTGGCACCGGGACGGACACGCCGAGGGAACCGATGGCGGCATGCTCCTGGAATTCGCGGGGGCCGCCTTCGAGCAGGCGCAGCACCTGCTGGCCGACAGCGGCACGGTCTATCGGGTCCTCGTCGGGGTCGAGCGCGCAACCTACCGCGTCGAGACCGAGGGATGGGCGACGGCGGTGGCCCAGCCCGTCTCCGCCGAGGAACTGCCACTGCCGCCCGTGCTCGGGGAGCTCGGTGAGAACCTGCTCGCCTCGTGTCCGGCCGGTGGGGTGCTGGTGACCGGGTCGATGGTCGAGACCGCGGCGGCGTGGGGCCGCTGGCTGCTCCACCCCGAGGGTCGGCGGAACCTGATCCTGCTCCGCACGGACCTCTACACCTGGGACCCGCGCTACCGCGTGCGGATGGCCGAGGAACTCGGCGTCCCGCTCGACGATGATCTGCCGGTGGCGCTGATGAAGGTCGCCAGCCAGCGGCCGCTCTGCGTGTCCCCGACGGTGGATTCCCTCACCGCACCGCAACTCACGTGGCGCCCGGTGCGACTCGTGCTGGCGGCGGGTCCCGAGCCGGTCCCCGGCGACAGCGGGGTGCTGTCCGTCCACCAGCTCGCGCTCACCGGGCTGGCCGGCTCGGTCTGGAGCGAGGCGGCCCGCGACGTGTACGATCTCGCGGCCCGTCGCAATCGCGACCTCTGCCGCACCCTCTTCATGCCGGGCGACCTCGCCCCGCCGATTCCCGCGATCGCCGCCTGCCCGAGGTGAGTCTTCGGCGCGTCCTGATCGCGAACCGGGGCGAGATTGCGCTCCGGATCATCCGTGCGTGCCACGATGAGGGCCTCGAGGCGGTCGCGGTGTACTCCGCCGCGGATGCCCATGCCCCGTTCGTCCGCGCCGCCGACCGGGCCGTCGCCATCGGCGGCCCGACCCCGGCCGAGAGTTACCTGCGCATCGACGCACTGATCGAGGCCGCGCAGTCGACGGGTGCGGATGCGATCCATCCGGGATACGGGTTCCTCTCGGAGCGTGCGGCCTTTGCGCGGGCGGTCGAGGAGGCGGGGCTGACCTGGATCGGCCCTCCCTCGAGCGCGATCGAGGCGATGGGCGACAAGACCTCCGCGCGCCGGCTGATGTCGGAGGCGGGGGTGCCGATCGTGCCTGGGGCGGTGGCGGCGCTCACCGACCCCGCCGAGGCGGCGAAGGTCGCCGAGGAGATCGGCTATCCGGTGCTCGTGAAGGCCGCGGCCGGTGGGGGCGGGAAGGGGATGCGCGTGGTGCATCGCCCGGAGGAACTCGCGGCCGCCCTCGAGACGGCGGCGCGCGAGGCACTCAAGGCGTTCGGCGACGACGCGGTCTATCTCGAGAAGTTCATCACGCGGCCACGACACGTCGAGATCCAGGTGCTCGCCGATGCGCACCGCACCGTGCATGTCGGCGAACGCGAATGCTCGATCCAGCGACGGCACCAGAAGCTGGTCGAGGAGGCCCCGTCGGTGGCCGTGGACCCGGTGCTGCGCGAGCGGATGGGGGCGGCCGCCGTCGCGGCGGCGCGTGCCGTCGACTATCGCGGGGCGGGCACCTGCGAGTTCCTCCTCGCGGCGGACGGGGCGTTCTACTTCCTCGAGATGAACACGCGGATCCAGGTCGAGCACCCGGTGACCGAGCTGGTGTACGGGGTCGATCTCGTGCGCGAGCAGTTGCGGATCGCGGGCGGGGCCGCGATGTCGCTCCCGGCGAAGGCGCTGGTGCCGCGCGGGTGGGCGATCGAGTGTCGCATCACCTCCGAGGACCCGGCCAACGGCCTGTTGCCGAGCAGCGGGACGATCCGCTGGCTCCGCGCGCCGGCCGGCCCGCGGGTGCGCTGGGACAGCGGGGTCGAGAGCGGCAGCGAGGTCACGCTCTTCTACGACTCGATGCTCGCCAAGCTGATCGTCCACGCGCCGACCCGGCAGGCGGCGCTCGCGACGATGCGGCGGGCCCTCGATGAGCTGGTGGTGGTCGGCGTCGCCACCAACGTGCCGTTCCACCGCGCGCTCCTCGACGACCCCGGGTTCACCTCGGGCGAGATCGACATCCAGTACCTCGAGCGCCATCCCGACCTCCTCGCGCCCGCTCCCGACGAGGCGATGCTCCGCCAGCTCGCGGTTGCCGCCGCGCTGCTCGAGGACGAGCGACGGGCGCGACGGGTGGTGCGCGTCGACGGGGGCGAACCGGACCGCGCCTCCCGCTGGCGGGCCGCGGCGCGCACCGACGCCAGGCAGTGAGCACGTCCGACACGGTTTCCATTCGCGGGGTGGCGGCGGGCGGCGACGGCGTCGGGACGCTCCCCGACGGTCGCACCGTCTTCGTGCCGCGCACGGCACCGGGCGACACGGTGCGGCTGCGCTCGGTGCGGCGCCACGCGCGGTTCGCGCGCGCCGAGATCGCCGAGGTCGTCGAGCCGGGGCCGGGTCGCGTCGATCCACCGTGTCCGCACTACCTCCGGGATCGCTGCGGCTCCTGCCAGCTCCAGCACCTCGACTCGGCGAGCCAGCAGGGCGTGCGCCGCACCATCGTCGGCGATGCCATGCGGCGGATCGCCCGACTCGACCGGGAGGACCCGCCGATGCTCGGGAACGGGCCACCGTTCGGCTACCGGGCGCGGATCACCCTCACGGTGCGGCACGGCGTGATCGGCTATCACCGCCACGGCGCGCCCGACCAGATCATCGAGATCACCTCCTGCCTGCTCGCGTCCGAGCCGGTGCGCACCCTGCACGCCGCCGTCCGCCGGGGGCGACGGCACCTGCCTCGCGACGCCGAGCAGGTCTCGCTCAGGGAGGATGCGGAGGGCGGCCTGCACGTCGTGGTGCGCACGGCGGGTGAGGGCACGTGGACGGATGCGGCGGCGCTCGCCGCCGAGCTCCCCGACGGTGTGCACCTCTGGTGGCACCCTGCGGGCGGCGCGGCGCGCGTGGTCGCGGGAAGCGCGGATCCCTTCCCGGCGACGGTCTTTGCCCAGGTGAACCCGGCGGTGGCCGGCGCGGTGCGGCGCGCCGCGCTCGATGCGCTCGGGCCTGTCTCGGGTGCGCGCGTCTGGGACCTCTACGCCGGCATCGGGGAATCGACGGGCGCCCTCGCCGACGCCGGGGCGCAGGTGGCGAGCGTCGAGCGCGATCCGCGCGCCGTGCGGCACGCCGTCGGGGTGGGGCCTGCCGGGCCCGACCGCCGCGTCGGCGACGTCGCCGATCATGCCCCTCGCCTGCCCGCGCCCGACCTGGTCCTCACCAACCCGCCGCGTCTCGGGATGGAGGAGTCGGTGACCGCGGTGCTGCGCGAGAGTGGCGCCGGTCGGCTGGTGTACATCTCCTGCGACCCGGCCACGCTGGCGCGCGACATCGGCCGCCTGTCGCCCGCGTACCGCCTCGCCGATCTCACCGCGTGGGATCAGTTCCCCCAGACCGCGCACGTCGAATGCGTGGCCACCCTGGAGCGACGATGAAGTACCTGGTCACCATCGGTGAACGCCGCATCGAGGTCGAGATCGCGGGGGAGGGAGTCCGCGTTGACGGCACCCCGGTCACCGCGCACCTCGGGAGGATCCCCGGGACCCCGGCGGTGCGGCTCGTCCTCGACGACGTGCCGGTCGAACTCGCGGTCGAGGGTCGGACGGCCGATCAGTGGCAGCTCGTCGCCGCGGGCACCGTCCACGAGGTCGAGGTCGTGGATGAGCGCACCGCCCACATCCGGTCGCTGGCCGGAGGCAGTGGCGTACAGGCCGCAGGCGGGTCGGTGAAGGCCCCGATGCCCGGCCTCGTGGTGCGCGTCCTCGTGGAGGTCGGGGCGACGGTCGAGAAGGGGCAGGGCCTCGTCGTGCTCGAGGCGATGAAGATGGAGAACGAGTTGCGGGCCCCGGCTGACGGCATCGTCACCGCCCTCCATGCGACCACCGGCGCGGCGGTCGACAAGGGGGCGGTGCTGGTGGAACTCGGCCCGCCGGCCTGAGGTCCGCTACGGCACGTCGACGGCGCGCTCCACGGTGCGGACGCCGTCGGAGAAGGTGAGCCGCAGCGAACCGGTCCGCGCGGGAACGGCCAGCGTCCCGCCGCGGGCGAACGAGACGATCCGCCCCGAGCCGGCCTCGCGCACCAGCACCATCGGATAGTCCGTGGCGTCCCACTCGAGGGTCGACGCCCCCGCACCCCGGGCCCGGAGGCTCGGCGCGGGCTGCCGCTTGGCACCGGTGCCCACCCGCCGCTCCTGCACCCGACCGCCGGCCCGCACCTGCACGCTCGCGAGGCGCGTCTCGAGACCCGGCTCCAGCGGCATCACGAAGGCGAACGCCTCCTCGGTCCCGGTGGGGAGGTCGCTGTGGAGCTCGGTCGCGAACTGGCGGAACCCGAGGACGGTGCCGTCCGCGGCGCGCAGCTCGACCCGATGCGGACCGGGCCGCACCGGCGTCGGCGGGGCATCGACCGCGAACGCCGGCTCGAGGACCAGGCCGTTCGGGGTGATCCGGCCCCAGACCAGCAGGCCGCGCCGCGACGCGCTGCCGCCCGCGACGAGGTTGTTCGGCCCACCCTGCCGGTAGCCGAGCATCGCGGCCCAGGTGTAGTCGCTCACCCACTCGGGGCCGCAGTAGCTCATCAGGTCCTTGTACGTCGACGGATTCCGAAGCGAGAGCGCCGGGACGTCGAGCCCCCAGATGCCGATCGAGCCGTTCGCGTACGGAAAGTTCGGGTCCGGATTCGATGGGCCACCGCACGCCACGTGGCTGCGACCCATGTTGTGCCCGATCTCGTGGGCCATCACGCCCGACGCGCTCGGCAGGCGGTCCCAGCCGAGTGCCGTCCGCGCGCCGCCGCCGACGTAGCCGATGCCCGCGACGCCGCTGCTGTACGTCGTCTTCACCACGCCGTAGTAGTAGGCCGAGCTGCCGTCGGCCGCCTTCAGCGCCAGCACCTCGCTCAGGATCGTGCCCCAGGCGCCGTTCCCGTTGCTGCTCTGCAGCACCGGCGCGGTGGTCACATACGGGCTGCGCACATCGGCGCTGTAGCCGGCGATGGGGAGCATCTTCGACGGATCGGTCATGAACTGCGGCACGTTCGCGAGGGTGACATCCCCCTGCAGGCCGTTCACCTGCTGCTGCACCGGGACGAACCGCACGGTGAAGGTCGGCAGGGTCCGCACGTCGACCGCACCGGGCGTCCCGTTGGTCGGGAAGCTGTTGTCCGATTCGTTGGCCTCGGCGATCCCGTTGCCGGGATCGATGTCGGCGAGGACCGTCATCCCCGGCACCACGTCGGCCGCGTCGACCAGCACGTTCCAGGAGCCGAGCAGCGAACCCTCGTTCACCGACTGCGGCACCGCGGCGGTCGGGGCGGGGATCGTGTAGGTCCGGTGCAGGCTGCCGCCGTGGTAGAGACGAACCCGGATCGCGGGGGCGACCGAGTTCGCCTCATTGGCGACGCCGAAGACGCGCAGGTAGGCGTCCCGGCCCGCGACGAGCGGCACGGTGCCGTCATACCGCTGCGCCGCCTGCGTGAGGTACATCCCGTCGATGCGCAGGTTGAGCGTCGCGCCGCCACCGCCACCCGTCGCGTAGGTGACGCTCCGCGTCGCGGTGGCTCCCGCCGTCACCGACGCCGCCTGCGAGGCCGGCGTGGGGGTGTAGCTGCTGCCGCCGGCACTCACCGCGCTTGCGGCGATGGTGTAGCTGCCGGCCGCGAGGCCGCTGAGGGTCGTGGTGGCGGTGATCGCCGCGCTGTAGCCGCCAGGTCCCGTCACGCTCACCGCGGCATTCGTCCCGCCGGGCAACCCGCTCACCGTGATCGCGAGCGACCCGGTGCTCAGCGCGTAGCTGACGCTGCGCGACGCGGTCGATCCGGCGCTCACCGTTGCCGACTGCGTGGTCGGGGTGGGCGCGTAGCTGCCACCGCCGGCGCTCACGGCGGCGGCGGTGATGGTGTAGCTGCCCGGGACCAGGCCCGACAGCGTCGTGCTCGACGTGACGGCACTGGAGTAGCCGCCCGGCCCGGTCACGGTGATCGCGGCGGCGGTGCCACCGGGGAGGCCGCTGATGGTGAGGGCCAGGGAACCGGCGTTGACCGCGTAGGTCACGCTGCGGCTGGCGGTCGCCCCCGCGGTCACCGTCGCGGACTGCGAGGCCGGGGACGGCGCGTAGGTGTTCCCCCCGGCGGTGACCGAAGCGGCGGCGATCGTGTAGCTCCCGGGTGCGAGGCCGGTCAGCGTGGTCGTGCTCGCCACCGCGGCCGAGAAGCCGCCCGGCCCCGTGACCGTCACGTTCGCATTCGTGCCACCCGGCAGGCCGGTGATCGCGAGCGAGAGGCCACCCGTGCTTGCGGCGTAGGTGATCGTCGCGGAGGCCGCCCCACCGGTGGGGACCACGACCACCTGCGACGCAGGGGTCGGGGCCCAGGTGGTGCCAGCGTCGGTGACGTTCGCCGCCGACACGGTGTAGCTCCCTGGTGCGAGCGGGGAGAGGGTGCTCGAGCCCGTCACGAGCTGGCTGTATCCCGCCGGCCCGCTCACGGTCACCGCGCCAGCGGCACCGGTCGGCAGTCCGACGATGGTCACCGCCATGATCCCGCTGCCGAGGGTGTAGTTGATCCCCGCGGCCGCCGGGGTCACCCCGGCGATGACCTCGACGACCTGGCTCGCGGGCGAGGGGTCATAGCTGCCCGCGCCGGTCGCCACGGGCGTCGCCGTGACGGTGTAGTTCCCGGGCGTGAGCCCGGTCCAGCTGCGCGAGCCGGTCGCGGTGGCGCTGAACCCGCCCGGACCCGTGATGCTGATTGCGGCGTCGGTGCCCCCCGGGAGACCTGCAACGGAGAGCGCCAGGCCGCCGAGCGTCGGGGCGTAGGCGACCGCCACCGAGGATGTGGTGTCGGCCACCGTGATCGTCTGGGAAGTCGGCGTGGGGGCCCACGTGTTCCCCTGACCCGAGACCGGTCCCGCCAGGAGTTGATAGGTCCCCGGGTCCAGCGCTGTGAGTGTCGTGGACCCGGTGACGCTGGCGGTGAAGCCGCCCGGACCGCTCAGGGTCAGTTCGGCGGGCACGCCGGCGGGGAGTCCGGTGACGCCGATCGCCAGCGCCCCCACCACCCGGGCGTAGCTGACGGCCGCCTGCCTCGGCGTCCGCGAGGGGTTCACCTGGACATCGAGCACGACCGGGGTCGGCCGGTAGGTTCCGCCACCCGCGGTCACGGGCGCGCTGGTGAGCCGGTAGCTCCCGACCACGAGGCCGCGAATCGTGCCGCTGTTCGTCAGGTGCTGGGTGAAGCCGCCGGGCCCCTCGAGGAGGAGGTCCGCGGCGGCACCAGCGGGAAGTCCCGAGACCGCAATCCCCAGCGAGCCGGTGCGGATCCGGTACCGGATCGGCAGGAGGGTGACGGGCGAGGCGGCCGGGTCGATGGTGATGGTCTGGCTCGCCGGCTCGGGATCCCAGATGTCGCCGGCCACGGTCACGGGAGCCGCCTGCACCTGATAGGTTCCAGCGGCCAGCCCGGTCAGGCTCCCCTCGCCGGTGAGCGAGCCGACGAACCCGGACGGCCCGGTGATGGTCAGGTCGGCGGGAAGGCCGCTGACCTCGGCCTCGAGGGTCACCGTCAGCGTGGCGGTGTTCACCGGACCGGTGCCTGCGGGATCCTCTCCCCCGGCCATGCACCCGCCAGCCGCGAGGGCCAGGAAGGCAAGGCCAGAGGCCATGCGGATCGCGGCAGGTCGGGAGCGATGGGTCACGTTGGTCACCAGGCAAGGGAAGTCGTGATCGGCCGGGGCCGGGATGGAGACTCTCCGGGGGAGTATCGCCGGAGTGGCCGCATCCTTGAGGCCTCCGGGGAACCGGGTACGTGTGGGGAGGGTTCCCCACTTCACCGCGTCCGCGAGCGGTCCGGATGGCCGCGCGGAACGCGCACTGCAACTCGAACACGAGGAGGACAACGCATGAAGCGGACCGCCAATGCCACCTGGCAGGGAGACCTCAAGGCCGGGACGGGACGGGTCGCCCTCGGAAGCGGCGCCCATGAGGGACCCTACTCCTTTCAGTCCCGCTTCGAGGATGGCGCGGGGACCAATCCCGAGGAGCTCCTCGGCGCCGCCCATGCGGGGTGCTACTCCATGGCGCTCGCCCTGGCGACCTCGCAGGCCGGGCACGTCGCGACCCGGATCGAGACCACGGCCACCGTCCACCTCGGAAAGGTCGATGGGGGGATGGCGATCACCGGGATCGATCTCGTCACCGAGGCCACCATCCCCGGGCTGGCCGAAGCCGAGTTCCAGCGGCTGGCGGAGGAGACCAAGACCGGGTGCATCATCTCCCGCGCCCTCGCGGCGGTCCCCATGACCCTGTCGGCGACCCTCCGGGGGTGAGCCCCGGGGCCCTCTCCCGGGGGAACTCCCCGGGGGCGGGGCGGTTCGTGGATTGACGGCGCGGCGCTGCAGCGCCTATCTTTCGTGTCTGTGCCCGAAATGACGAATCGCCGCCCGACGCGGCAGGAAGAGCTGCAATGAAGACGTTCAGCGCCAAGCCGACCGACATCGCCCACGACTGGCACGTGGTGGACGCTGCGGACGTGCCGCTGGGCCGGCTGGCGACTGCGGTCGCCCAGCTGATCCGGGGCAAGCACAAGCCGACGTTCACCCCGCACATGGATGGGGGCGACTTCGTGGTGGTGGTGAACGCCTCGAAGGTCCGGCTGACCGGCAACAAGATGAAGCAGAAGACCTACTTCAAGCACACGGGGTACATGGGCCATGAGTCCCACACCCCGGCCGAGAAGCTGCTGGCCGAGCACCCGGATCGGGTGATCGAGAAGGCGGTGTTCGGGATGCTGCCGAAGAATTCCCTGGCGCGGCAGAAGCTGCGCACCAAGCTGAAGGTGTACGGCGGGGCGGAGCACCCGCACGCGGCCCAGTCGCCGACGCCGTACGCGATCGCCACCGCGAAGGGCGCCTGATGAGCACCACCGACCAGTTCCGCTGGCAGGCCATCGGCCGCCGCAAGACGAGCGTTGCGCGGGTCTACCTGACCCCCGGCACGGGCAAGTGGGACGTCAACGGCCGCACGCTCGGTGACTACTTCCCGCGGCCCTCGCTGGTGCAGCACATCCAGCAGTCGTTCACGGCCACCGACACCCTCGGCGCGTTCGACGTCAAGGCGCATGTCGATGGCGGCGGCGTCACCGGCCAGGCCGGGGCGCTGCGCCACGCGATCGCGCGGGCGCTCTGCAAGGCCGACGAGCTGCACCGCTCCAAGCTGCGGACCGCCGGGCTCCTCACCCGCGACCCGCGGGCGGTGGAGCGGAAGAAGCCGGGTCGCGCCGGCGCCCGGAAGCGGTTCCAGTTCAGCAAGCGGTAGAGGCGCATCCCTGCCTCGGGACGGTCTGGCCCCATCGGCGCCTCACCGTCCCGAGCAGAGCGAGGGATCTCCTGAAGTGCGGCAAGGCTCGGGCACCGTCCCGAGCAGAGCGAGGGACCTCCTGAAGTACAGCGCAGCCAGGTCTCCCGGCTCGGCCGGGGGACACCGCAGGACCCCGGTCGGGGGCACCCGACCACGCAGGACACCCTCGACGCCATGGTGGCGCGAGGAGACGCACGCCTCCTGATGCCGGGGGCTGGTCCCCACCGGGGTGCCACCGGCGCGCGACGGACGCGGACGCATTCAACCGAATGATCGAGGAGCGGGACACGTGGCAACGCCTTCCCTGCAGGACCTGCTCGAGGCCGGGACCCACTTCGGCCACCAGACGCGCCGCTGGAACCCCAAGATGCGCCGGTTCATCTTCGCCGAGCGCTCGGGGATCTATCTGATCGACCTCCAGAAGACGCTCGCGCAGCTCACCAAGGCGGCCGACCTGCTGAAGCAGGTGGCGCTCAAGGGCGAGAACGTGCTGTTCGTCTGCACCAAGCGGCAGCTGAAGGCGGTGGTCGAGGCCGAGGCGCGCAACGCGGGCGCGCACTGGGTCACCGAGCGCTGGCTCGGCGGCACCCTGACCAACTTCCAGACGATCAAGAAGCAGATCCGGCGGCTGCGCGAGCTGGAGCAGGGTTCGCTCGAGGGCGACTTCGAGAACTACACCAAGAAGGAACAGCTCCTCTTCGCCCGTGAGCGCGAGAAGCTCTCGCGCAACCTCGAGGGCATCAAGAACATGGGGCGCCTGCCGGGCGCGCTGTTCATCGTCGACGCGAAGAAGGAGAAGATCGCGGTGCAGGAGGCCCGGCGCCTCGGCATCCCGGTCGTCGCGATCGTCGACACGAACGCCGACCCCGACCCGATCACCGTGCCGATCCCCGGCAACGACGACGCCATCCGCTCGGTCTCGCTGCTGACCTCGGCGCTCTGCGACGCGATCCGCGAGGCGCGGGCGCAGATGCCGGTGCGCGAGGTGAACCTCGATGACGAGGCCGAGACCTACTCGGCCGGCGAGGGCGACGGTGCGAGCGACGACGATCGGCGCAAGCGGCGCCCGCGGCGCAAGCGCAAGCCGCGCCCCGAGGCGATCGCCGCGCGGCTCAAGACGGACGAGCCCGCCGGTGGGGCGGGCGAGTCGGCCGGCGACGCGACGGGCTGAGTCGGCGTCGGCCCCGGCCACGCGCACTCCTGCCGCCGCCCGCTGGCCCTCGGGCCACGGGCGGCGGTTTCACGACGGATCTCGAGTCTTCCTTCACGACGGATATTGGGGACCATGAGCACCACGATCACCACCAAGGACATTGCCGAGCTGCGGGCGCGGACCGGCGCCGGCATGATGGATTGCAAGAAGGCCCTCGAGGAGGCCGAGGGGAACATGGACCTCGCGGGCGAGATCCTGCGCAAGAAGGGGATCGCGAAGGCGGAGAAGCGCGCCGGTCGTGATGCCGCGCAGGGCCTCGTCGTCATCGAGGTTGCCCCGGACGGCGCCACGGCCGCGATGATCGAGCTCAACACCGAGACCGACTTCGTCGCGCGCAACGAGACCTTCCAGGCGCTCGCCCAGCGCCTCGCGACCCACGCGCTCTCGGCGTCCCCGGTCGGGGTCACCCGCGAGGCGTTCCTGGCCGAGACGATGGACGGGAAGACGATCGAGGAGACCATCAAGGAGGCCTCGGGCAAGACCGGTGAGGCGATGACCCTGAAGCGCGTCGCGAAGTTCGGTGGCACGGTCGGGGAGTATCGCCACCACAACAGCCAGGTCGGCGTCCTCGTGGAGCTCTCGGGCGCCAGTGGCGACGCGGCCCGGGCGATGGCGCGCGAGGTCGCGCTGCACGTCGCCTCCAGCGATCCGATCGCGGTCACGATCGACGACATCCCCGCCGAGTTGCTCGATCGCGAGCGCCGGATCGCCGAGGAGCAGGTGGCCGCCGAGGGGAAGCCGGAGGCGATCCGCGCCAAGATCGTCGACGGCAAGGTGCGCAAGTTCGCCACCGAGCGGGCACTGGTGGAGCAGCCGTTCGTGAAGGACGAGGGGCAGACGATCGCCCAGCTCGTCGCCACCGTGCCCGGGGCCACGGTCGTCCGGTTCGCCCGCTTCAAGGTGGGCGAGAGCTGATGGCGGGCTACCGTCGCGCGCTCCTGAAGCTCTCCGGCGAGGCGCTCGCCGGGGAGCAGGGGGCCGGGCTCGACTACGGCGTGGTCGAGTCCCTCGCCACCCAGATCAAGGAGGTGCACGCCCAGGGCGTCACCCTCGGGCTGGTGGTGGGCGGCGGGAACATCGTGCGCGGGGCAACCGCCTCGCGACAGGGCCTCGACCGGGTCTCGGCCGACTACATGGGGATGCTGGCGACGGTGATCAACGCCCTCGCGATGCAGAACGTCCTCGAGGCGATGGGGGTCGAGACCCGGGTGCTCACCGCGATCCGCATGGAGTCGCTGGCCGAGCCCTACATCCGCCGGCGCATGATGCGACACCTCGAGAAGGGGCGCCTCGTGCTCTTTGCCGGCGGGACCGGCAACCCGTTCTTCTCGACCGACACCGCCGCCGTGCTCCGCGCCCTCGAGATGGAGGCGGAGGTCGTCCTCAAGGCGACCAACGTCGATGGCGTGTTCACGGCCGACCCGCGGAAGGATCCCGCGGCGCAGCACATTCCGGAGCTCACCTTCCAGGACGCCCTGGTCAAGGGCTACGCGGTGATGGATGCCAACGCGTTCGGCCTCTGCCAGGCGAACCGGCTCCCCATCGTGGTCCTCAACATCAACCAGCCCGGCGCGATCGCGCGCGTGCTCGCAGGTGAGCGCGTCGGCACCCTCGTCCGATGACCCTACCCGCGATCGTGACCCAGGCCCGCGACGGCATGCACAAGGCCGTCGAGAACACCCGCCGCGAGCTCTCCGGCATCCGCACCGCCAAGGCGACGCCCCAGCTGCTCGACACCGTGCGGGTCGAGGCGTATGGCACCCACGTGCCGCTGACCCAGGTCGCCCTGGTCTCCGCGCCGGAGCCGCGGATGCTGACGGTGCAGCCGTTCGACAAGAGCCTCACGTCCGCGATCGAGAAGGCGATTCGCGATGGCGGGCTCGGCCTCAATCCTTCCAGCCAGGGCACCCTCATCCGCGTGCCGCTCCCGATGCTCTCGGAGGAGCGCCGGCGCGACCTCGTGAAGGTCTGCGGCAAGCTGGCGGAGGAAGGCCGGATCGCGATCCGCCAGGCGCGCAGCGACGCGATGGGCCGGATCAAGAAGGTCGAGGGCGTGTCGGATGACGAGAAGGAGCGCACCGAGAAGGAGGTCCAGAAGGCGACCGACGAGGCGGTGCACCAGGTCGACGACCTCCTGAAGGCGAAGGAAGCCGAGGTCCTCGAGGTGTGAGCACGCCGCCATCGGCCCGTCTCGAGGCGTTGCGCCTGCACGGCGCGATCCCGCGGCACATCGCCATCATCATGGATGGCAACGGCCGCTGGGCCCGCGAGCGCGGCCTCGCCCGTCCCGCCGGCCACCAGGCGGGGGCCCGGGCGGTGCGCGAGGCCGTCGAGGGCGCGCTCCACGCCGGCGTCGAGGTGCTGACGTTGTTCGCGTTCTCGCACGAGAACTGGCAGCGTCCGCAGGCCGAGATCGATGCGCTGATGGCCCTCCTCGAGGAGTACATCGCCAAGGAGGCGGCCGAGTTGCGACGCGAGGGCGTGACCGTGCGGATGCTCGGCGACCTCGACCGGCTCGCGCCCTCGGCGCGCGAGGCGGTGGATCGCATCGAGGCGCACACCGCGGGTGGCGCGCGACTCGCCCTGAACATCTGCCTCTCCTACGGGGCCCGCGCCGAGATCGTGCGCGCCGCGCGGCGGCTCGCCGAGCGGGTGCGCGACGGGGCCCTCGACCTCGACGCGGTCACCGAAGCCAACTTCGCGACGGAGCTCTACACGGCGGCGTGGCCCGACCCCGACCTGCTGGTCCGCACCAGCGGCGAGATGCGGCTCTCGAACTTCCTCCTCTGGCAGGTCGCGTACGCCGAGCTGCACGTGACCCCGGTGCTCTGGCCCGACTTCGGGCGCGAGGACCTCTACGAGGCGATCCTCGACTTCCAGGGGCGCGACCGCCGCTTCGGGCGCGTCACCGCCTGAGGTCGTGATGGACGCCAACATGACGCGCCGCGTCGGCTTCGCCGCCGTCGCCATCCCGCTCGCCCTCGGCGTCGTGTGGTTTGGCGGCTGGCCGCTCGCCGCCCTCGTCAGCCTGATCGCCGCCCTCGGCGTCCGCGAGTTGTACGACATCGCCGCCCACCAGGGGATCGCGGCGTTCCGCCGCACCGGGATGCTCGCCGCCGTGGCGGCCCCGCTCGCCGTGCACGCCGCCACGACGCGCCCCGAGGCGGCGGCATGGCTGGCCGGCAGCTGGATGTACCTCGGGGCGGGATTCGTGCTGTGGCTGCTCGCCCAGGCCCTCGTCGAGCGCGCGCCGTCGGCCCGGCCCCTGGGCGCCGTCGCCGTCACCGCGTTCGGGGTGGCCTATGCCGCGCTGCTCCCGGCCTTCCTCCTCGGCATTCGCCACGCGCGATGGCCCGAGCGCTCGTGGGCTGGCGCCGCCCTCGTCTTCTTCCCGCTGGTGGTCACCTGGATCTGTGACACCGCCGCGATGTTCGGCGGCCGGGCCATCGGTGGCGCGAAGCTGGCGCCCACGATCTCCCCCGGGAAGACCCGCGCCGGCGGCCTCGCCGGCCTCGTCGGTGGGGCGCTGGTCGCGCCGCTGTTCGTGTACGCCGTCTTTCCGGCCACGGGGATCTCGCTCGCGCTGCTTCCCGCCGTCGGCACCGCGCTCGTGCTCGCGACCCTTGGACAGCTCGGCGACCTGGCCGAGTCGCTCTTCAAGCGCGAGGCGGGCGTCAAGGACAGCTCCGCCCTGATTCCCGGCCACGGTGGCGTGCTCGACCGGTTCGACTCGCTCTATTTCGTCCTGCCCGCGGCGGCGGTGTGCTATCGGCTCCTGGGGTTGGTGTGAGGCGGATCGCGCTCCTCGGCTCGACGGGCTCGATCGGCACCAGCACCCTCAACGTGCTGCGTCGCCACCCCGATCGCTTCCGTCCGGTCGCACTGGTCGCCGGCCGGAACGCCGCGCTGCTCGCGGACCAGGTGCGCGACTGGCAGCCGGCGTTCGCCGGGTTGGTGCATGGCGACGGCAGCGCGGGGTTCCCCGCCGGTCCGGAGGCGCTGATCGCGGCGGCGACGCGCGACGACGTCGATGTCGTCGTCAACGCGGTGGTCGGGGCGGCCGGGCTCGAGGCGACGCTCACGGCGTTGCGCGCCGGCAAGCGGGTCGCCCTCGCCAACAAGGAGACGCTCGTGACCGCCGGTGCCCTCGTGGCAGAGGCCGCACGCCTCGGCGGTGGGTCGCTCGTGCCGATCGATTCCGAGCACTCGGCCGTCCTGCAGTGCCTCGCGGGGCCGGCTGCGAAGGGGACGGCGCCGACGCGACTCATCCTGACGGCGAGCGGCGGGCCCTTCCGGACCTGGAGCGATCGCGCGATCGCCGAGGCGACGGTCGATCAGGCGCTCAACCACCCGACCTGGAGCATGGGCGCGAAGATCACCGTTGACTCGGCGACGCTCGCGAACAAGGCGCTGGAGGTGATCGAGGCGCACTTCCTCTTCGACCTCGGCTACGATGCGATCGAGGTGGTGGTGCATCCGCAGAGCATCGTCCACGCCTTCGTCGAGTTCGCCGACGGCAGCGTGCTCGCGCAGGCCGGGTTCCCGACGATGGAGATCCCGATCCTCTATGCCCTGACCCACCCCGATCGCGTCCCCGATGCGGGGGCGACGCGGTTCGACCCGGTCGCCGCCGGTGCGCTGACCTTCGAGGCGGTCCGCCACGAGGCGTTCCCGGCGTTCGGCCTCGGCGTGGCCGCGGGCCGTGCGGGCGGCACGGCCCCGGCCGTCTTCAATGGGGCGAACGAGGTGGCGGTGGCGGCCTTCCTGGCGCGACGGATCCCGTTCGGCCGGATCCCCGTACTGATCGAGACGGCGCTGGCGGCCCATTCGGTGGTCGCCGCGGATTCGCTTGACGTGGTGCGCGCGGCCGATGCCGAGGCGCGCCGGACCGCCGAGGAGGCGATCTGATGGGTGGCGTGGCATACACCGTGGCGATCCTGCTCGTCGTGCTCGGCGTGCTGGTGTTCGTGCACGAGCTGGGGCACTACTGGGCCGCGAAGGCGTTCGGGGTCTGGGTCCACCGCTTCGCGGTCGGGATCGGGGCGCCGATCAAGGCGCTGTCGTTCCGCCGGGGCGAGACCGAATGGGCGATCGCCTGGCTGCCGCTCGGCGGGTACGTCAAGATGGCCTCGCGCGAGGAGGATCCCTCGTCCGGGGTGCTGGAGGGTGGCGCGGAGAATGCCGTCGTGCCGCCGGACCGGATGTTCGAGGCGAAGCCGGTCTGGCAGCGGATGGTGATCATCCTCGCGGGTGTCACCCTCAACCTGGCCTTCGCGTGGGTCGTCTTCGTCGGCCTCGCGGTCAAGAACGGGCGCCAGTTCGACCCGACCGTCACGCTCGGGCGCGTCGATGTCGCCACCCTCCCGGCGGAGGCGAGCGCCCTCGCCACGCTCCCGTCGGGCACCCGGATCGAGGCCGTCAACGGCGAGCCGGTGACGGCGTGGGACGACGTGATCGCGCAGGTCACGAGCGGGGCGGGGGACCGGATCAGCTTCACCTTCACGGGGCAGCCGCCCGTGAGCGTCGAGCTGCACCCCGACCAGCTGGTGGAGCGCGCCAACCTCGCCGCGGCGCTCCGGCCGCTGCACCCGGCCGTCGTCGGGCAGGTGGTGCAGGGCAGCGTGGCGGATCGCGCCGGACTCGCCCCCGACGACTCGCTGGTAAGCGTGGACGGGGTGCCCGTGACCGCCTGGACCGAGGTGGTTGATGCCGTGGAGGCGGCGCCGGGGCGGGAGCTGGTCCTCGGCGTGATTCGCGACGGGGCCCGCCGGGAGGTCGCCGTGACCCCCGCCGCCGAGCTGCGGGTGCCCGACGACTCGGCCAGCGGGATCATCGGTCGCCTCGGGGTGTACCAGCGGGTGCCCTACCAGACCGTGTCGCTCTCGATCGCGGAGGCGATCGGCGCCGGCAGCCGGGCCACCATCGGGGCGGCCGGGATGATCTTCAAGACCTTCCGGGGGCTCGCGACCGGCCGGGTGAGCACTCGCGAGGTGGGCGGTCCGATCCTGATCGGCCAGCTCGCGGCGCAATCGGCCCGGGCCGGGCTCGATACCCTCCTCGGGTTCATGGCGCTGATCTCGGTCAACCTGGCGGTGGTCAACCTGTTGCCGATCCCGGTGCTCGACGGCGGGGCCTTCATCCTGCTGGCCGTGGAGGGCCTGATCCGGCGGCCGATCCCGACCCGGATCCGGGAGGTGGTCCAGATCGTCGGCCTCGGGATGGTCGTGCTGCTGATGGTGCTGGCGTTCAGCAACGACATCGGGCGGATCCTGGGGGGGTGAGGCCGCCCGGGTGCAGCAGGGGTGGCCGAGGCCTCCTCTTGCCCGGATTGGCGCCCAGTTGCTATACTTAAGGGCTAGGAACGAAGCGAACTTACGCCAACGCAGCAGCCTGACGACCGCAGGCAGGACCGAGGATGATTCCCAAGCAGCCCACCATCGAGAAGCACCGCGCGCACGAGACCGACACCGGCTCGACCAAGGTGCAGGTTGCGCTCCTGACGGAGCGGATCAACCATCTCACCGACCACTTCCGGACCCACGCGAAGGACCATCACTCGCGGCGCGGGCTCCTCAAGCTGGTCGGCACCCGGCGCCGCCTCCTCAACTACATGAAGAGCCGCGATCTCGAGGGCTACCGTGCCCTGATCGCCGAGCTCGGCCTGCGGAACTGACGGCCCACTGACGCTGCGAGGCGCCCCACACGAGCACCGTGGGGCGCTGTTTGCATTTGAGGGTGCTCACGTCACGAAGGAACCAGAGTGCATCGCATTGAAACCGAGTACGCCGGCCGTCCCCTGATCCTCGAGACCGGGCGCCTGGCGAAGCAGGCCGCCGGGAGCGTCCTGGTCCAGTACGGCGAGACCGTCGTCCTCGCCGCCGTCACCGTCTCGCCGAACATCAGCCACCTGCCGTTCTTCCCGCTCACGGTCGAGTACCGGGAGAAGCAGTACGCCGCGGGGAAGATCCCGGGCGGCTTCCTGAAGCGCGAGGGGCGGCCCTCGGATGACGAGATCCTGAACTGCCGGATCATCGACCGGTCGATCCGGCCGCTGTTCCCGGAAGGGTTCCGCCACGAGACGCAGGTGTTCGTGCTGGTGCTCTCGACCGACCAGGAGAACGAGTCCGACGTCCTCGGCGTGCTGGCCGCCTCGGCCGCGCTGTCGCTGTCGCAGATCCCGTGGCAGGGCCCGATCGCCGCGACGCGGGTGGGCAAGGTCGAGGACAACTGGATCCTCAACCCGACCTTCCAGCAGCTCGACTACTCGGCGCTCGACCTCGTGGTCTCGGGCAAGGCCGATTCGATCATGATGGTCGAGGGCGGCGCCCTCGAGGTCTCCGAGGCCGAGGTGCTGCAGGGGCTCAAGGTCGCGCAGGCCGGGATCAAGGAGCTGGTCGGCCACATCAACGCGCTGGTCAAGAAGGCCGGCGGCGCGAAGCCCGACATGGCCTGGCAGGCGCCCGAGAAGAACGCCGAGCTGATCAAGGCCGTCGAGGCGATGGCGGTGAAGCAGATCACCAAGGCGATGAGCGGCAAGGACAAGCACGGCCGCGCCGCCGCGCTCGGCAAGGTCCACGAGGAGGTGCAGGCGGCGCTCGCCGAGCAGTTCCCCGAGGGGAGCCGCGAGATCCGCGCCGCGCTCGAGGACGTCGAGTACACCCAGATGCGCGCCCAGATCCTCGACAAGGGCGAGCGCATCGACGGCCGCGACCTCGACACCGTCCGCCCGATCACGGTCGAGGCCGGCATCCTGCCGCGCGTCCACGGCTCGGCGCTCTTCACCCGCGGCGAGACCCAGGCGCTGGTGGCGACGACCCTCGGCACCGCCGATGACGAGCAGCGCATCGAGTCGATCGAGAGCCCGGTGCAGTCGCACAAGTCGTTCATGCTGCACTACAACTTCCCGCCGTTCTCGACCGGCGAGGCGAAGCCGATCCGCGGCACCTCCCGGCGCGAGATCGGGCACGGCGCGCTCGCCGAGCGCGCGCTGCATCCGCTCCTCCCGGCGATGGCCGACTTCCCCTACACGATCCGCATCGTCTCCGAGATCATGGAGTCGAACGGCTCGTCCTCGATGGCGACGGTCTGCGGCGGTTCGCTGGCGCTCATGGATGCCGGCGTGCCGATCAAGGCGCCGTGCGCCGGCGTCGCGATGGGGCTGATCAAGGAGGGGAAGAAGGTCGCCATCCTGACCGACATCCTCGGCACCGAGGACCACCTCGGCGACATGGACTTCAAGGTCGCGGGGACGGCCGAGGGGATCACCTCGATCCAGATGGACATCAAGATCGACGGCCTCTCGCTCGACATCATGGAGACCGCGCTGGAGAAGGCCCGCAACGGCCGGCTGCACATCCTCGGCGAGATGAACAAGGTGCTCCAGACGCACCGGCCCGAGATGTCGCCGTGGGCGCCGCGGATCATCACGATCCAGATCAAGCCGGACAAGATCGGCGACGTCATCGGCCCCAAGGGCAAGACGATCCGCGGCATCCAGGACGCCTCGGGCGCCAAGGTCAACATCGACGACAGCGGCCTGATCACCATCGCCGCGGTCGGCGAGGAGGCCGGCAGCAAGGCGCGCGAGATGGTGATGGCGATCGTCGCCGAGCCCGAGGTGGGCAAGGTCTACGAGGGGCCGGTCAAGAGCATCACCGCGTTCGGCGCGTTCATCGAGATCCTCCCCGGCGTCGAGGGGCTGCTGCACATCTCCGAGCTGGACCACAAGCGGGTCGAGAAGACCGAGGACGTGGTCAAGAAGGGCGAGGTCGTGCAGGTCAAGCTCCTCGAGGTCGACGAGCGCGGCCGCATGCGGCTCTCGCGGAAGGCACTGCTGCCCAAGCCCGAGTAGGAGGTCCCCGGTGCGCACCCTCCAGCTCGACACCGGGCTCCACCGCACCGATTGTCCCAACGGCCTCGTGGTCCTGACCGAACGCCTTCCCGGCGTCCGGTCGGTGGCCACGGGGACCTGGTTCCGCTCCGCGAGCGGCCACGAGACCCCCGACGTCATGGGGGTCTCGCACCTTCTCGAGCACATGGTCTTCAAGGGCACCGCGCGCCGCTCGGCGCGCGAGATCGCCCTCGCCCTCGAGTCGCGCGGCGGCGCGCTCGACGCGTTCACCTCGCGCGACCACACCGCCTACCAGGCCCACGTCCTCGACGCCGACCTCCCGCTGGCGCTCGACGTGCTCACCGACCTGGTCCGCCACCCGTTGCTCCGCGACAGCGACCTCGCCCTCGAGCGGAACGTCGTCCTCGAGGAGATCAACGGCGTCGCCGACACCCCGGACGACCTGGTCCATGAGTTGTTCGGCCAGGCGCTCTATCCCGGTCACCCCTACGGCTGGCCGATCCTCGGCACCGCGGAGACCGTGGCGGCGCTGTCGGCCGCCGACCTGGCCGCGACCCACGCGCGGGGGTACTACCCGGGCAATGCCGTGATCGCGGCCGCGGGGAACATCGCGCACGACGACTTCCTCGCGCAGCTCGACCGACTCGGCTGGCTGGCCGGCGAGCCGGCGGCGCCGATGGATCCGGTGCACCCGACCGAGGCCGCCCGCGGCGTGCGGCTGAACGAGTCCCGCGACCTCCAGCAGGTCCACGTCGTGATGGGCACCGACACGTTCGGGGCCGCCGATCCGCGCCGCTGGCCGATGGCGCTCCTCTCGGCGACCCTCGGGGCGGGGATGAGTTCCCGGCTGTTCCAGCGGGTCCGCGAGGAGCAGGGGCTCTGCTACGCCATCTACTGCTGGCACGCGATGTATCGTTCGGGTGGCAACTTCGCCGTGTACGTGGGGACCCAGCCCGGGACCGCCGACGCCGCGATCGCCACCATCGAGGCCGAGCTGGCACGGGTCGCCCGCGAGGGGCTCCCGGCCGACGACCTCGCGGACGCGAAGGGCCAGTTGAAGGGCACCATCATGCTGGCGCTGGAGGGGACCACCGCGCGGATGTCGCGGCTGGCCTCCCACGCGCTGATGCAGGAGCCGTACAAGCCGCTCGACGAGATCCTCCGGCTCATCGACGCGGTGACGACCGAGGAGACCGCGGCCGTGGCCGCGGCGTTCCTCTCGCCGGAGCGGATGACCACGGTCCGTCTCGGACCGACCCGTTGACCCACACCGCGCGCGCCCCGCGCGCGCAAGCGAGCTCACGATGCTGATCGGCGTGCCGAAGGAAATCAAGACGAACGAGAACCGCGTCGGCCTGGTCCCCTCGGGGGCCGAGGCCCTCATCGGCGAGGGTCACGAGGTCATGATCGAGGCCGGGGCGGGCGAGGGGAGCGGCTTCACCGACGCGCAGTACACCGCGGTCGGCGCGACCATCCTGCCGACCGCCGACGAGGTCTGGGCCCGCGCCGAGATGATCATCAAGGTGAAGGAGCCGATCGCCGTCGAGTGGCCGCGGATGCGGAAGGGGCAGGTGATGTACACCTACTTCCACTTCGCCGCCGACGAGCCGCTCACCCGCGCGGTGATGGCCTCGGGCGCGATCGCGATCGCCTACGAGACCGTCCAGCTCGCCAACGGGCACCTGCCGCTGCTGACCCCGATGTCCGAGGTCGCCGGGCGGCTCGCCGTCCAGGAGGGCGCCAAGTACAACGAGAAGCTCTTCGGTGGCCGCGGGGTGCTCCTCGGCGGCGTCCCGGGGGTCAAGCCGGCGAAGGTGGTGATCATCGGTGGCGGCGTCGTCGGCATCAACTCGGCGAAGATGGCGGCCGGGATGGGCGCGGACGTGACGATCCTCGACACCTCCCTCGACCGGCTGCGCTACCTCGACGACGTCCTGCCGGCGAACGTCGACACCGTCTTCTCGAACCGCCACAACATCCTCGAGGCGGTGAAGGATGCCGACCTGATCATCGGCGCGGTGCTGCTGCCCGGGAAGAAGGCGCCGCACCTGATCACCCGCGAGGACCTCAAGGGGATCCCCGACGGCTGCGTGATCGTCGATGTCGCGGTCGACCAGGGCGGCTGCGTGGAGACCATCAAGCCGACCACCCACGAGAACCCGACCTATTTCGTCGAGGGCGTGCTCCACTACGCCGTCGCGAACATGCCGGGCGCCGTGCCGCGCACCTCGACCCTCGCCCTCACGAATGCCACGCTGCCGTACGCCATCAAGCTCGCCAACCAGGGGTGGCAGGCCGCGTGCAAGGCCGACGGGGCCCTCCGCCTCGGGCTGAACGTGATCGACGGCAAGGTCGTGTACGCCGGGGTGGCCGAGGCGTTCGGGATCGAGTGCCACGACGTTGCCGACTTCCTCTGAGGCCATCGAGCTCCTCGTCGTGCGGCTCCCGCACGGCGAGGGGTTGCCGTTGCCGAGCCGGGCGACCCCCGGCTCGGCCGGGATGGACCTCGTCGCGGCGGTCGATGCCGTGATCGCCCCTGGGGCGCGCGGCCTGGTCCCCACCGGGCTCAAGGTCGCCGTCCCCGATGGCTACGAGCTGCAGCTCCGGCCCCGCTCGGGCCTCGCCCTCAAGCACGGCATCTCCCTCCCCAACACCCCGGCCACGATCGACGCCGACTACCGCGGCGAGCTGCAGGTGATCCTCATCAACCATGGCGACCAGCCGTTCCGGGTGGCGCGCGGTGACCGGATCGCGCAGATGCTGGTGCAGCGGGTCGAGCCGGTCGCGTTCCGGGAGGTCGCGGAGCTGCCTCCGAGCGACCGGGATGCGGGGGGATTCGGGAGCACGGGGCGGTAGCGGTGGTCCCACACGGGACCCGCCGGTCCCGGCCGGGCTGCAGCGAATTGTGAGCGGGCGCTCATCGGCGAAGGTCGGTGAGCGCCTGCTCACATAGGTGGGCCAAACCCGCCGCCCACAAGCTGTTGCGCTTTCCGGCACCCTCCTGCCACCTTACGCCAACTTCTGGCCCCGTCGCCCCGTCTCGCAGTCCGGGAAGCGCCCACGTGAAGCTCTTCAAGTTCGGTTCGTTCCTCCCCGCGAACGAGATCGCCGTCGACCTCGGGACGGCGAACACCCTCATCTACGTGAAGGGCGAGGGGATCGTCCTCAACGAGCCGTCGGTCGTCGCGATCGAGAAGTCGACCGGGCGGATCAAGGGGATCGGTCTCGAGGCGAAGCGGATGCTCGGCCGCACGCCCGAGGGGATCGTCGCGGTGCGCCCGCTGAAGGACGGCGTGATCGCCGACTTCGACGTGACCGAGAAGATGCTGCGGTACTTCCTGAAGACGATCATCGACAAGCACGTCTTCCGCGTGAAGCCGAAGGTGATCGTCGCGGTGCCCTCCGGGATCACCGAGGTGGAGCGCCGCGCGGTGCGCGACTCGTCCGAGACCGCGGGGGCGAAGCAGGTGCTGATGGTCGCGGAGCCGATGGCGGCCGCGATCGGCGTCGGCCTCCCGGTCGAGACGCCGACCGGCAACATGGTGATCGACATCGGCGGCGGCACCACGGAAATCGCGGTGATCGCGCTGTCCGGCATCGTCTCGGACACCTCGATCCGCATCGGCGGCGACGAGCTCGACCAGGCGATCGTGATGTTCATGCGCAAGAACTACAACCTGCTCGTCGGCGAGCCGACGGCGGAGCTGATCAAGATCAAGGTCGGCAGCGCGTATCCGAGCGGCGAGGAGCGCGACATGGAGGTGAAGGGACGCGACCTCGTCTCCGGCATCCCGAAGACGGTGCGCGTGCACTCCAGCGAAATTCGCGAGGCGGTGCAGGAACCGGTGCAGCAGATCGTCGATGCGGTGCGCCGCGCGCTCGAGATCACGCCGCCGGAACTGGCGAGCGACATCGTCGATCGCGGGATCGTGATGACCGGTGGCGGCGCGCTGATCCGCGGACTCGACCAGCTCCTCGTCCAGGAGACCGGCCTCCCGGTGCACGTCGACGAGGATCCGCTCAGTTGCGTGGTGCGCGGGACCGGCCGGATCCTCGACGACTTCGAGAAGTACCGCTCCGTCCTGACGACCTGACCGTGCGCGACCTCGGGGGACGGGACGCGATGGGTGGCGACCTGGTGCTCCTGGTCGGCTGCCTGCTGGTCGGGCTCCTGGCATTCGCCCTCCCGTCCGCCTGGTCCGGGGCGGTGGTCAGCAGCATCCGCGCGACCGCCCTCGCCCCGGTGGTGGCCCTCCGCGCCCGGGCCGAGCGGGACCGGGTGGCCCGCTTCGAACTCGCCGGGATCCAGGCCGCGCGCGATTCGCTCGCCCTGCGCCTCCAGCGGGACTCGACCCTGCTCGCCGAGAACGCCGGCCTCCGCGGCCTTCTCGGCCTCGCCCCGCGACTCGAGACCAGCTGGACGCCGGCCGAGGTCCTCCACACCCCCTCGCCGACCGACCCGCGTGCCATCCTCCTCAGCGCCGGGAGCCGGGCGGGGGTCGCGATCAACCAGCCGGTCCTGACCGCCGACGGCCTCCTCGGCGTGACCTGGACCGTCGGGCCCGATGCGAGCACGGCGATGACCTGGCAGCACCCGGAGTTCCGCGTCTCCGCCACGACCCGCGGCGGCAAGGTCCTCGGCATCGTGGGCCCGGTGATCGTCGGCGCGAGCGGCGAGCCGCTGCTCGAGCTGCGCGGGGTGGCGCTCCGCGACACCGTGCCGACCGGCGCGGTCATCGTGACCAGCGGCCTCGGTGGCAAGTACCCTCGGGGGATCCCGGTCGGACGGGTGATCGGCGTCACGACCGACCCGCTCGGCTACGAGCAGCTCTATCGGATCGCCCCGTTCGCGAACCCCGGCACGGCGTCGCATGTCATGATCCTGCGGGGCACGCCGGCCGATAGCGCATTCCGTCCCGCCACCCCGGACAGCCTGCCATGAGCAACGTCTGGACGGGCGAGGGCCCGACGCGCCGGCGGCGCAGCGACCGGTTGCAGATCTCGCTCGTGATCGGGATCCTGCTGCTGCTCGAGTTCTACCTCCGTCCGTCGCTGGTCGAGGGACGCGGGATGCCGGACTTCCTCCTGCTCACGCTCCTGATCCTCTGCCTGCGGCTGTCGCCGGGGTGGGCGGCGGTGACCGGCCTCCTGGTCGGCGCCACGATCGACGTGCTGACGCCGGCGCGCTTCGGCGCCAACATGCTGGTGCACACGCTGATCGGGTACGCGTCGGCCTGGGGCAGGGCGGTCTTCTTCGCCGACCACGTCGTGGTCGCGGCGGGACTGTTCTTCGCCGGCACCTGGATCCGGAACCTCCTCGTCCTCCTGCTCAGTGGCGCGCCCGTGGCCCGCCTCGGCGCCGAGGCGGTGTTCTGGGGACCGCTGCAGGCCGGGAGCACGGCCCTGGTCGGAACGGCGGTGGTGATCCTCTTCCGCGACTGGCTCGCGATCCGGATCGACCGGTGACGACCTTCACCTCCGCCGAATTGCGGCGCCGGGCGCAGGGGGCGCGCCTGGTCGTCGCGGGGGCGTTCCTGGTCCTCTCCGGCGCCTTCTTCAAGGCGCAGGTGCTCGACTCGAGCGAGTATCGCTCGACGTCGGAGTCGAACCGGGTCCGCCTGGTCCCGCTCCCGGCGCCGCGCGGCGAGCTGCGGGACCGCAACGGGCTGCTGATCGCCGAGAACACGCCGGGCTACACGATCCGGCTCTGGGCCGACAACGTCGATTCACTCCGCGCGGTCCTCGCGCGGGTCGATGCGCTGACGCCGCTCGACACCGTGGACCTCGACAAGGTCGTCGCGCGCTGGCGCGCCGCACCGTACCAGCCGGCGCAGGTGTTCAGTTCGGGCGAGTTCCGGATCGTCTCGATCCTCGAGGAACACCGGGCACAACTCCCCGGCCTCGTGATCCAGGCCGAACCGAGGCGGTTCTACCCGGACAGCACCGCGCTGGGGCACGTGGTCGGCTACGTGGGCGACATCAGCGAACGCGAGCTGGCCAGCGAACGCTTCCCCGACGCCCGGATGGGGACGATCGTCGGGAAGAACGGACTGGAGTACGAGTACGACACCCGGTTGCGCGGCACGCCGGGGGTGCGCCTGATCGAGGTCACCGCCTTTGGCCGCACCGTGCGCGAGGGCGGGGGCGGGCGATTCGTCCGACCGGTCGTTGGGCGGACGATCACCACCACCCTCGACCTCCCGTTGCAGCGGTTCGTCGACTCGATGTGGCGGAACACGCCATTCCTCGCCGAGCGCAGTGGCGGCCTGCTCGCGATGCGGCCGACGGGCGAGATCCTCGCCTACTACTCCTATCCGACCTTCGACCCGAACGCCTTCATCGGCGGGATCTCGCAGGCGCGCTACAACGAGTACAACGACCCGAAGCGCAGCGCCCTGTTCGACAGGGTGATCCAGGGCGGGTACCCTCCGGCGTCACCGTTCAAGCTCGCGGTCGCCGCGATGGGACTGAAGCGCGGGCTGGTCACCTCCTCGACCCGGATGCCGGTCCCGTGCACCGGCGGCTACCAGTTCGGCTCGCGGCGGTTCCGGTGCTGGAAGCCGGAGGGCCACGGCGCGGTGACGCTTTCCGACGCGATCAAGGTCTCGTGCGACGTCTATTTCTACCAGCTCGGGCTGCAGCTTGGCGCGGAGAACCTCCTCGCGGACGGTGCGGCGCTCGGCTTCGATGACCGCAGCGGGATCGACCTCGAGCGCGAGCAGTCCTCCCGCTGGGCGCACAGCGTCGACGACTACGTCAACGGCAAGCGCTTCGGCACCTTCACGCCCGGTCAGGTGCTGAACCTGTCGATCGGCCAGGGCGCCAACGTGCAGTCGCTGGCCAACATGGTCACCTTCTACGCGGCGCTCGCGACCGATGGGGTGAAGCGCCCGCCGTTCCTGGTGGAGCGGCGACCCGACGGTCCGGTGCACGACCTCGGCCTCACCCCCGCCCAGCTGCGCGACCTCCGGCAGGCGATGGTGGACGTGGTCGCCCGCGGCACCGCCGGGGCGTCCGGCGGGGCCGAGTTGCTCGTGGCGGGCAAGACCGGCACCGGGCAGATGCCGCGGGGCCAGGCCGACGCCGGCTGGTTCATCGGCTTTGCCCCGTACGATGCCCCGGAGATCGTGATCGGGATGCTGGTGGAGGAGGGCGAACACGGCTCGACGGTCGCCCCCTACGTGGTGAAGGCGATTCGGCGCTTCCTCGTCGGCCCGGACTCCGCGGCGATCGCGGCGCCCGTCGACCTGCCGATCACCGAGGACCTCACCGGCGGCCTCCCCCGCGATGGCGAGACCGATGGCGGCGTGGCACCGGCTGCCGTGCCGCCCGCAGCGGACAGCACCACGCCGTGACCCGTCGCCTCGACCGCCCGCTGCTCCTCATCGTGGGGCTGCTGCTGTTCTACGGACTGGTGGTCCTCTTCTCCGCCGGTCAGACGGACACCCCCACATCGGCAAGCGGGGTCTGGCTGCGCCAGCTCGTCTGGATCCTGATCGCGCTGTCGGCGGCGGCGGTCAGTTCGCGCCTCCCCCTCCGGGTGCTGGAGTGGGCCACCCCGATGCTCTACGGCCTCAGCCTGCTGCTGCTCGCCGTGCTGGTGGTGGCGGGGACCGGGGCGGGGACCGCCAGCAGCACGAAGAGCTGGCTCGCGATCGGCGGGGTCCGGCTCGGCCAACCGGTCGAACTCGCGAAACTGGCCACGGTGCTGATGCTCGCCAGGTGGTTCTCCGCCCGGCGCGAGGCACCGACGACGATCCGCGGCCTGATCCCGCCGATCACGATCGCCGCGGTGCCGGCGCTGCTCGTGATGGCCCAGCCCGACCTCGGCAGCGCGATCGTCTTCGCGGGGATCCTGTTCGCGACCCTGTTCTGGGCCGGCGTCCCGGTCCCGATGCTGGTCTTCCTCGCCTCGCCGGTGGTCTCGCTGCTGCTCTCCTGGAGCACGCTGCTTTGGTCGCTCTGGATGGTGGCGCTCTTCGTGATGCTCCTGACGTGGCGGCCGTTCCTGCTCGAGTCGATCGGGATCTACCTCGCCAACTCCGCGATGGGCGTCCTCGCGATCGTCGTCTGGGATCGGATGGCACCGCACCAGCGCGGCCGGATCGTCTCCTTCCTGAACCCCGAGGCCTACAGCTCCACCAGCGGGTACCAGGTGATCCAGTCGAAGGTGGCGATCGGGTCGGGCGGGTTGTTCGGCCAGGGGTTCACCCTCGGACCGCAGAAGCGCACCGGGTTCATCCCGGAGCACTGGACCGACTTCGTCTTCGCCGTCGTCGGCGAGGAGTTCGGCCTCGTCGGGGTGCTCGCCGCGCTGGGGCTCTTCCTCGCCCTCCTCTCGGTGCTGATCCAGATCGCGCGGCGCGCGAGCGACCCCTACGCGTCCCTGGTGACCTTCGGCATCGCGGGGATCATCTTCACCCACATCTTCGAGAACGTGGGGATGACGGTCTCGATCATGCCGATCACCGGGATCCCGCTGCCGTTCTTCTCCTATGGCGGCTCCTTCCTGGTGGCCCTCTTCCTCGGCCTGGGGCTTGCCTACCGGACCGCGAGGGACGAGCGGGTCGCCAGCTATGTCGAGAACTGACAAGGGCTTGGAAGTCAAGCCCTTGCGCGGCACGGGGCCGTCCCCCACGTTCAATGTGCTGTTGGCTGTGGACGCGCCGCGCTCCCCTGGCGTCGGTGCCATCCTGAGGTGCTATGGCCGTCATGGCGTGGTTCAAGAAGGAGCGGAAGCCTCGGACCGCTCCTCGTGAGCGGCGGGAGATCCCGGCGGATGCCTGGGAGAAGTGCGAGTCCTGCGGCCACGTTGACATCCGGGAGAAGTTCGTCCGGGCCCTCAACGTCTGCCCGGAGTGCGGCACGCACAAGCGTTTCGCCGCCGAGGACTACATCGAGCTCCTGACCGATGACGGCACCTGGAAGGAGCTCTTCGCCGACCTCCGGTCGGTCGATCCCCTCACCTTCGAGCACTATGCCGAGCGCATCGTCGCCGCCGAGCGCAAGGCGGGCTCGTCCGATGCGATCTACACCGGGCTCGGCCGCCTGGAGGCGGAGCCGGTGCACCTCGGCGTGATGAACTTCCGCTTCATGGGTGGTTCGATGGGCTCGGTGGTCGGCGAGAAGATCGCCCGACTCGCGCGGCGCTCCGCCGAGAAGAAGATCCCGATGATCCTCGTCTGCACGTCCGGCGGCGCCCGGATGCAGGAGGGCGCGCTCTCCCTCATGCAGATGGCCAAGACATCCGCCGCGATCGCGCAGATGCGCGCCCGGGGGGTGCCGTACATCGCGATCCTCACCGACCCGACGACGGGCGGCGTCTCGGCGTCGTTCGCGATGCAGGGCGACGTGATCCTCGCCGAACCGGGTGCCGTCATCGGCTTCGCGGGGCAGCGGGTGATCAAGCAGACCATCGGCCAGGACCTGCCCGAGGGCTTCCAGACGGCGGAATTCCTGCTCGAGAAGGGCCAGATCGACGACGTCGTCCCGCGGGCCTCGCTCCGGGAGACCACGGCCCGGTTGCTCCGCCACATGCGTGGTCGGCGCGCGCCGGCCGGAGCCGACGCGGCTGCCTGAGACCTACCGCGCGGCGCTCGACTACCTCTTCCCCCGCGTCACGACCATCAAGTTCGGCCTCGAGACCACCCGCCACCTGCTCCAGGTGGCGGGTGATCCGCAGCGGCACTTCGTGGCCGTGCACATCGGCGGCACCAACGGGAAGGGGAGCGTCGCGACGATGGTGGCCGCGGCGCTGCGGGAGCATGGGGTCCGGGTCGGCCTGTACACCTCGCCGCATCTGATCTCGTTCCGTGAACGGATCCGCGTCGACGACGCGCCGATCTCGCGCGAGGCGGTGGCGGAGTGGACCCGTCTGTTGCGACCGGCGATGGAGGAAACGGGGGCGACCTTCTTCGAGGCGACCACCGCGATGGCCTTCGCCGACTTCGCGGCCCGCGGCGTGGAGGTCGCCGTCGTCGAGGTCGGCCTCGGCGGTCGGCTCGACTCGACCAATGTGCTCCACCCGCTGGTGAGCGCGGTGACCCACATCGCCCTCGACCACCAGAAGTACCTCGGCGAGACCCTCGCGGCGATCGCCCGGGAGAAGGCCGGGATCGCCAAGCCCGGGGTGCCGTTCGTGATCGGCGACGGTGATCCCGAGCTCGCCGCGCTCCTCCACGCGGCAGGGCGCGAGGCGGTGGGCCAGGGGCGGTACCTCCCGGTGGTCGTCCCCCCCGAGGTCCGGTGGACCGGGCCGCTCGCGATGGCGGGGCCGCACCAGCGCCGCAACGCCGCGGTTGCGGCGGCGATCCTCAAGGCGCTGCCGGTGCCCCTCTCCCCGGGGGACTCGGCGATCGCCTCAGGCCTCGCTCGCGCTCGGATCCCGGGGCGGCTGGATCGCCGGGGCAGGTGGCTCTTCGATGTCGCCCACAACCCCGATGGCGTGGCCGCCCTCGTGGCCCACCTCCAGGCGACCCCGCCGATCGGGCCTGTCCACGCGCTCGTCTCGATCCTTGGGGACAAGCCGTGGCCGGAGATGCTGGTCCAGCTCGACACCGTGATCGACGCCGGGATCCTCACGATGGCGCCGACCGCCGCCGGGCGCGGATGGAACATCGACTGGCTTCGCGACTGGCTCGCCTCGCCGGAGCGCCCCCCGGCCCGAGCCCGGTGGCACCTGGAGCCCGACTTCCGCACGGCGCTGGCCGAGGTGGAGCGGGGCGCCGGGACGGTGCTGGTGACGGGGTCGTTCCACACCGTGGGGGATGTCCTCGAGGCGCGTGGGATGATGGTCTAGGGGGCGTGGGGAGTCGCGCTCCCGCCAGCGCCCGTGGAGACCGCACCGTGATCCCCTGCGACGGTGAGTCCGACTATTTTGGGCCATGACGTTTCAGGCCCTGCCCGGCTTCCGGGACTTCGCGCCCGAGGATCTCGCCTTCCGGAACCACATCCTCGCCGCCTGGCGGCGGGTGGCCCGGCGCTACGGGTTCGAGGAGTACGATGGCCCTCCGCTCGAACCGCTCGAGCTGTACACCGCCAAGAGCGGTGAGGAGATCGTCGGGCAGCTCTTCGACTTCACCGACAAGGGCGGCCGGCACGTCACCCTCCGGCCCGAGATGACCCCGACCTTCGCCCGGATGGTCTCAGCCCGTGCCAACGGCCTCCGCAAGCCGATCCGCTGGTTCAGCGTGCCACAGCTCTTCCGCTACGAGAAGCAGCAGCGCGGTCGGTTGCGCGAACACTTCCAGCTCAACTGCGACCTGGTCGGCGAGGCCGGGCCGCTGGCCGATGCCGAGGTGATCGCGCTCGCGATCGACGTGTGCCGGGAACTGGGGCTCACGGCGGCCGACTTCCGGGTGCGGCTGTCGGATAGACGCGTAATCCAAGCGTTGCTTGTGGGAGCGGGACTTGACCCGGCACATCATCCGGCAGCGCTCGGCGTCGTCGACAAGCTAGAGCGGCTCGACCCTGAGGCGAGGGATCGCGCGTTTGCAGGCGCGGGCCTCATGGATTACATCGACGCCGTAGTGGACATGGCGGTCGTACGATCATGGGACCAGCTCGAGGACCTAGCCGAACGCTATCGCGTTGATGTTTCTGCGACTGAACTCCGACAGGTCCATGATGCGCTTGGGGAAATGGGTCTGTACGAGTTTGTCGAGGTCGACCTCTCCATCGTGCGCGGCCTTGCCTACTACACCGGCACCGTCTTCGAGCTGTTCGACCGGCAGGGGAAGATGCGGGCGATCTGCGGCGGCGGGCGCTACGACACGCTGCTGCAGTCGCTCGGGGGAGTCGACCTCCCGTCGGTCGGGTTCGGGATGGGCGATGTCGTGCTCGGCGAGCTGCTCAAGGATCGTGGCCTGCGCCCGGCGGCGGCCGCCGGGACCGAGGTGATGGTCGCCGCGGTCACGGCCGAGGATCTCCCCGCCACGCTCGGACTCGCGCACGAGCTGCGCGACGCGGGGCTCGCGGCGGAGTACGCGATGAATGGCGTGGCCCTGGGCAAGCAGCTGCGGCAGGCCGATGCCCGCGGGGCGCGCCTCGCCGTGGTGATCGGCCCCGACGACCGGGCCACCGGCATGGTGCAGGTGAAGGACCTTCACGAGAAGACGCAGGTTGCCGTGGCCCGCGACGCGGTCGTCGCCCACTGCACCGCCACCCTGGGAACGAGTTGAACAATGGCTGAGAAGGGCATCACCCCGCGGGCCGAGGACTTCAGCGCCTGGTACAACGACCTCATCATGCGGGCCGAGCTGGCGGACTACTCGCCGGTGCGCGGCTGCATGGTGATCCGTCCCAACGGCTATGCGATCTGGGAACAGATGCAGCAGGCACTCGACCGGATGTTCAAGGAGACGGGCCACGAGAACGCCTACTTCCCGCTGTTCATCCCCCAGGGGTTCATCGCCCGCGAGGCGGAGCATGTCGAGGGGTTCGCGCCGGAGCTTGCGGTGGTGACCCACGGCGGCGGCAAGGAGCTCGAGGAGCCGCTGGTGGTCCGCCCCACCTCGGAGACCATCATCTACTCGATGTTCGGGAAGTGGATCCAGAGCTGGCGCGACCTGCCGCTCAAGATCAACCAGTGGGCGAACGTCGTCCGCTGGGAGATGCGCACGCGCCTCTTCCTCCGCACCACCGAGTTCCTCTGGCAGGAGGGCCACACGGCCCATGCCAGCGAGGCCGACGCCGAGGCGGAGACGCTGCTGATCCTCGGGATCTACCGGCGCTTCATGGAGGAGTGGATGGCGATGCCGATCGTCACCGGCCTCAAGACGCCGAGCGAGAAGTTTGCCGGCGCGCTCCGGACCTACTCCTGCGAGGCGCTGATGCAGGACAACAAGGCCCTGCAGGCCGGCACCTCGCACAACCTCGGCCAGAACTTCGCCAAGGCCTTCGAGGTCCAGTACCAGACGAAGGATGGCGGGCTGGACCATGTCTGGAGCACGTCCTGGGGCGTCTCGACCCGCCTCGTCGGCGGCCTCATCATGACGCATGGCGACGACAAGGGGATGGTCTGCCCGCCGCGGCTGGCGCAGTGGCAGGTGGTCATCATCCCGATCTGGCGCTCCGACGAGGAGCGCGAGGCGACCTGCGGCGCGGCGGAACGACTCGCCGCCGAGCTCCGCGCGGCGGACATCCGGGTGACCGCGGACACCCGCGAGGGGATCAAGCCGGGCGCCAAGTACTTCGAGTGGGAGGGGCGGGGGACGCCGCTCCGGCTCGAGATCGGGCCACGCGACCTGGCGGCGGGGACCGCGATGCTGGCCCGCCGGACCGGCGGCAAGGAGCCGATCCCGATGGAGGGAATCGCCACCACGATCCGGCGCGAGCTCGACACCATGCAGCAGGCGCTGTTCGACGCCGCCGTGGCGCGGCGCGAGGCCAACTCGCTGCGCGGCCCGAAGTCGAAGGAGGAGTTCATCGAGTTCCTCCAGCGTGATGGCGGCTTCGTCTATGCCGGATTCTGCGGGGAACCCGCCGTCGAGGCCGAGATCAAGGCGCAGACGAAGGCGACCATCCGCTGCCTCCCGATGGAGGAGTTCCGCTCGGCCGAGCGCCCGACCACCTGCATCTGGACCGGGAAGCCGGCCACCGTGGAGGCGGTGTGGGCGCGGGCGTACTGACGCCGCTCCTCGCCGACGCCGGGCTCGCGGTGGGCCCGGCGGGCGACCTCCTGATGGGGGAGGTGCCGCTTCGCGTCGTGGCCGAGGCCATGGGGACGCCCACGTACGTGTACAACGCCGCGGTGATCCGCGAGCGCTTCGCCCGTCTCGACGCGGCCTTCGGCGCGTTGCCGCACCGGATCTGCTACGCCGTGAAGGCGAACGGCAATCTCGCGGTGCTGCGGTTGCTCGCGGACTGCGGGGCGGGGGCCGATATCGTCTCGGGCGGCGAGCTGCTGCGCGCGCTCGCCGCCGGGTTCCCCGCCGAGCGGATCGTCTTCAGCGGGGTCGGGAAGACCGATGACGAGCTGCAGGCCGCCATCACCGCGGGCGTGGGCCACATCAATGTCGAGTCGGTGGCGGAGCTGCGTCGGCTCGCCGTGCTCGCGGAGGCCCAGGGCGCGAGGGTGCCGGTCGGGATCCGCATCAACCCCGACGTCACCGCCGAGACGCATCCCTACATCAGCACGGGGAAGGGCGGCCTCAAGTTCGGGATCCCGATCGACCAGCTGCCCGACGCCTACGCCGTGCTCGACGAGACAAGCGCCCTCGTGCTCGATGCGCTCGCGATGCACCTCGGCTCGCAGATCATGCAGCCGACGCCGTGGGTCGCGGCGCTCGACCGACTGCTCGAGGTGCTCGCTAATGCGCGCCGCCGGGGACATGCGCCCACGACGCTCGACATCGGTGGCGGGATCGGCATCCGCTACCGTGACGAGGCGCCGATGGCTCCCGAGGACTGGGTGGCGGCCATCCACGCGCGACTCGCCGCGACGGGGTGCACCGTGCAGCTCGAACCCGGGCGGTTCCTCGTCGGGCCCGCTGGCGTGATGCTGACCCGGATCGTGCACCGGAAGCATTCGGGCGGGCGCGAGATCGCGATCGTCGATGCCGGCATGAACGACCTGCTGCGCCCCTCGCTCTACCAGGCATGGCACCAGATCGTCGCCGTCGACGCTCCCGAGGCGTCGACCGTCCCGACCGACGTCGTCGGCCCGGTCTGCGAGACCGGCGACTTCCTCGGGCTCGAGCGCGACCTCCCCGAGGTCCCCGCCGGCGCGCTCCTCGCCGTGCTGGGCGCCGGCGCGTACGCCTTCGCCATGAGCTCGAACTACAACGCCCGCGCCCGCGCCGCCGAGGTGCTGGTGGATGGCGATCGCTGGGCAGAGGTCCGCCCGCGCGAGCGGCTGCGTGACCTGTTCGCATCCGAGACGCCCGACCCCTTCGCTGACGAGGCCCGGTGACCCACCACGACGGCATCCTGATCATCGACTTCGGTTCGCAGTACACCCAGCTCATCGCCCGACGGGTGCGGGAGCACCGGGTCTACTGCGAGATCCATCCCCCGTCGCGCGACATCGACTGGATCCGCGAGTGGAAGCCGAAGGGGATCATCCTCTCGGGCGGCCCGAATTCCGTCTATGGCGAGAACGTCCCGCTGGCCCAGCCCGAGCTGCTGACGCTCGGCATCCCGGTGCTCGGACTCTGCTATGGCATGCAGGTGCTGGCGCACCTCTCGGGGGGGAAGGTCGTCGGTGCGGCGCGGCGCGAGTACGGCCGGGCCGATGTCGTGGTCGAGGGCGGTCCGCTGTTCGAGGGATTCACCGCGGGAGAGCGCACCAGCGTCTGGATGAGCCATGGCGACCATGTCCACGAGCCGCCACCGGGCTGGCACGTCACGGCGACCTCGGCCAACTCACCGGTCGCGGCGATGCAGCACGACGAGCGGCCGTTGCACGGGGTGCAGTTCCATCCCGAGGTGGCGCACACGCCGCGCGGCGGCGAGATGCTCGCCAATTTCCTGTTCGGGATCTGTGGCGCCGAGCCGACGTGGACGCCCGAGCACTTCGTCGACAGCGAGGTGGCGCGGATCCGCGAGCTCGTCGGCCCGTCGGACCGGGTGATCTGCGGGCTGTCGGGCGGGGTGGACTCGTCGGTGGCGGCGGCGCTGGTGCACCGCGCGGTCGGCGACCGGCTCACCTGCATCTTCGTCGACCACGGCCTCCTTCGGCTGCACGAGCGCGAACAGGTCGAGGCCACCTTCCGTCGCCACCTCGGCATCGACCTGCGGGTGGTCGATGCGAGCGAGGCGTTCCTGGCGGACCTCGCGGGTGTCACCGATCCCGAGACCAAGCGGAAGCGGATCGGCAAGCAGTTCATCGATGCCTTCGAGCGGGAGGCCCGGGCGGTCGGCGACGACGTGCGCTGGCTGGTGCAGGGGACCCTCTACCCCGACGTGATCGAGTCGTTCTCCCCCACCGGCGGGCCCTCCGTCACGATCAAGACGCACCACAACGTCGGTGGGTTGCCGGAGCGGCTGCCGTTCGCCCTGATCGAGCCGCTGCGCGAGCTCTTCAAGGACGAGGTCCGCGCGGTCGGTCGCGAGCTCGGCCTCCCCGAGGAGATGGTCGGTCGGCACCCGTTCCCGGGCCCGGGCCTCGCGATCCGGATCCTGGGCGAGGTGACCCGCGAGCAGTGCGACCTGCTCCGGCAGGCCGATGCGATCTACATCGAGGAGATCCGGGCCGCCGGGCTGTACGACGCGATCTGGCAGGCGTTCGCGGTGCTGCTGCCGATCCGCTCGGTCGGGGTGATGGGCGACTTCCGCAGCTACGACCAGGTGGTGGGATTGCGCGCCGTGACCTCGCGCGACGGAATGACCGCCGACTGGTTCCCGTTCCCGCCCGAGGTGCTCGCCACGATCTCGAACCGGATCGCGAACGAGGTGCCGGGGGTGAATCGGGTGGTGTACGACGTCAGCAGCAAGCCGCCGGCGACGATCGAGTGGGAGTAGGGCGGCCTCAGCCGCCGTGCGCCGCGAGCACCGCGGCGATGCCCGCCGGCGCCTCGAGACGATCGAGGTCCCGGGTCGCGCCGGGATCCCGGGCGAAGTGGGCGAGCCGCGCGAGCGCCGGGAGGTACTGGTTGCTCACCTCCACCGGCGGCGCGACGATCAGGAAGACATGCCGCACCGGGTCGCCATCGAGCGACTCCCAGGGCAGCGGCGTCGCGAGGCGCGCGTAGGCCATCCGCACCCGCGGCACGACCAGCGTGCGGCAGTGCGGGATCGCGATCCCGCGCCCCACGGCGGTCGAGCCGAGCACCTCCCGGCGCGTCAGCAGGCGAAGCAGCGTCGTGCGCTGGCGCCCCGTGACCCCGAGCAGTTCCACCAGTGCCGCGAGCACGGCATCCCGGTCGCTGGCCTCGATGTCGAGCGCGACGGCGGACGGGGCGAGGAAGGCGCTCAACTGCATGACACAACCCTAACCCGGGCCGGGGAGGGGGACAACGTAGAATTCGCGGGGCGCCGCGCGAGGCGGCTCCCAACGCTCCCCCTCCCCGGAGGCACCCATGCAGCGGGCCCTGTCCCTGATCGCGATCCTCGGCGCCTTGTCCGCCGTGCCCATCTCCGCCCAGGGGCAGGACGCCGCGCCGCGCCTCGCGGATGTCGCCACGGTCGACGGCATCATCTCGGCGGTCTATGCCAGCATCTCCGCGCCGAAGGGGGTCGAGCGCGACTGGCCGCGCCTCCGCAGCCTGATGGCACCCGATGCCCGGTTCATGCCCACCGGCCAGCGCGCCGACGGCAGCTGGGCGCGGCTCGTCTGGGACACCGAGACCTATATCGCGCAGGCCGGCCCGGGGCTGGTCGCCAACGGCTTCTTCGAGCGCGAGATCGCCAGCCGGGTGGAGCAGTACGGCCGGGTGGTCCATGTGTTCTCGACCTACGAGAGCCGGCACGCCCCGGAGGATCCGGAGCCCTTCATGCGGGGGATCAACAGCTTCCAGCTCTGGAATGACGGGACCCGCTGGTGGGTCGTCAGCATCCTGTGGGAGGGGGAGCGGGCCGCGAACCCGATCCCGGCACGCTACCTCCCTGGGGCGCCGTAGCGCTCCCGCAGGCCGGTCGGCCCCCCTTAAATTGGGGGGCATGAAGTTCCCCTATCCGACCGGCAGCGCGTTCCCGATGTTCCTCGCCCCGATGGCCGGGGTGTCGGAGCCGCCCTTCCGCCGCATTTGCCGGCGGATGGGCGCCGATGTCGTGCTGACCGAGTTCCTCAACTCGGAAGGGATCCGCCGCCGGATCGGTCGGGTCCTGGAGGGGTGCGAGTTCGACGAGGTCGAGCGCCCGATCGGGATCCAGATCTACGGCAGCGACGTCGACGCGATGGCCGAGGCCGCCGCACTCGTGACCGAGCACTACCGGCCCGACTTCGTCGACATCAACTTCGGCTGTCCGGTCAAGAAGGTCGTGAGCCGGAACGGCGGCTCCGGCTGCCTGCGCGACCTCGACCTCGTGCAGCGGATCATCCGCGCCTGCGTCGCGGCGACCCACCTGCCGGTCACCGTCAAGACCCGCTCGGGCTGGAACGAGGAGATGCGCGACCCGGTGGAGATCGCCCTGCGAATGCAGGACGCCGGTGCGAAGGCGTTCACCCTCCATGCGCGCACGCGATCGCAGATGTTCTCCGGCTCGGCCAACTGGGACGAGATCGCCCGCGTGGTCGAGGCGCTGGAGATCCCGGTGATCGGCAACGGCGACATCCAGGTCGCGGCCGACGTGGTGCGGATGCGCGATCACACCGGGTGTGCCGGGGTGATGGTGGGCCGCGGGTCGTTCGGCCAGCCATGGCTGTTCCGCGAGGCGCGCGCACTGCTCGACGGACACCCGGCGCCGGCGCCGGCGACCGCCTCGGAGCGCTTCGCGGTGGCGCTGGAACATGCCCGCCTCGCGCTGGAGCTGCAGGAGGACTCGCGCCGCACCATGGTCGAGTTCCGCAAGCACTTCGGCTGGTACACCAAGGGCCTCCACGGTGCGACGGGACTGCGCCAGCAGCTCTTCCAGGTCGAGCGGCTCGCCGACGCCGAGCGCATCTTCGCCGACTACCTGGCACGCGAGTCGGCGGTGGCCGCCGCGTGAACCGGGCCGCATTGGCCGCGCTCCTGGATGGGGTCCGTGACGGCGCCATCCCGACCGACGAGGCGCTCCGGCGCCTCGCCGCCTTTCCGGCCGAGGATCTCGGATTCGCTCGCCTCGATCACCACCGCGACCTCCGGCAGGGTCGTCCCGAGGTGATCTATGCCGAAGGAAAGACCGTCGAGCAGGTGGTTCGCATCGCCGAGCGGTTGCAGGCCGCCGGTGCGGGGGTGCTGGCGACCCGTACGAGCGACGCTCAGCGGCACGCCCTGGTCGAGGCGCACCCCGATGTGCGGGTGAACGCCCTCGCGCGCACGGCATGGCTCCCGGTCGCGGCGCATGCCGCGCCGACCGACGAGGCGCCCCTCGTCCTCGTCGTGGCCGCCGGGACGAGCGACCTCCCGGTGGCCGAGGAGGCCGTCGAGACGCTGCGCGCCTTCGGCCGGCGGGTCGATCGGCTCGCCGACGTGGGCGTGGCCGGCCTGCATCGGATCCTCGCCGAGGAATCCCGGGTACGGTCGGCCGCCGTGGTGATCGTGGTGGCCGGGATGGAGGGTGCCCTCGCCTCGGTGGTGGGCGGGCTGGCGGCCGCACCGGTGATCGCCGTGCCCACCTCGGTCGGCTACGGCGCGGCGTTCGGTGGCCTCGCGGCGCTCCTCGGCATGCTCAACGCCTGCGCCTCGGGGATCGTGGTCACCAACATCGACAACGGGTTCGGGGCCGCAGCCGCGGCCGATCGGATCCTCGCGGGGATGGAAGGGGGCAGCTGATGCGCCATGATGTCGTCTCGACCGATGCCTGCCGGTGGGTGGATGTCGTCGGCCCCACGCGCGAGGAACTCCACGACCTGGCCCGCGAGTTCCACCTTCCCCCCACCGTGGTGGAGGACTGCCTCGATCCCGAGCACCTGCCGAAGCTCGAGCGGATCGCCGGCGCAACCTTCCTGATCCTCCGTGCCCGGGACCTCGCCGCCCCGGACGACGCGGGCACCCCCCAGGAATTGACCCGGAAGGTCGCCATCTTCCTTCGCGAGGGCCTGCTCCTCACGGTCCATCGCGCGGACCTGTCGGAGATCACCCGGGTGCGGGAACGGTTCGGGCCAGAGCACGAGGGCGACCCGACCCACGTGGGGATCCTCGTGGCGCTGATCCTCGCCGTCCTCGACTCGTACGACAAGCCGCTGGAGCGGAGCGAGCGGCTGCTCGATGCCTTCGAGGAAGGGGTCTTCGACGACGACGTCCCGGCCCCGACACTCCGCGAGATGCACCACCTCAAGCGACGCATCGCCCTGAGCCGACGGATCCTCTGGCAGATGAGCACCATCCTCAACAAGCTGGTGCCGCCCGCCGAGCGCGCCGAGCCGCTGTACCAGGACGTCCGGGAAGCGGCCGAGGCCTACCTGTTCTGGGTGGAACAGATCCATGACGAGGTCAACCAGCTGCTCCAGCTCCACCTCGCCATGTCGAGCCACAAGACCAATGAGGTGATGAAGGTCCTCACCGTCTTCTCCGCGTTCTTCCTGCCCCTGACCTTCATCGTCGGGGTCTACGGGATGAACTTCGCGCACATGCCGGAGCTGCGCTCCCCGTGGGGCTATCCCGCGGTCCTGCTCCTCATGATCGTGATGAGCGTGGGGATCTTCGCCTGGTTCCGCCGACGGGGATGGCTCTGAGGGGGAGGGACGTGGAAAACTCCGGGGTGCGGCTATATTGCAGGGACGGGGGCGATCGGCTTCGACGGGTTGAGTGAAGGCATCGCTGCGTGCCCAGGTCCGAGGTCCTGGTTAATCCCTTCGGAAATGATTTACCTGCCAACTCTGATCTGGCACTGGCTGCGTAAGCTGAGCTTGCTCGCTTGACGCACCTCCGAGGAAGGGGCCCGTCCGGGGCGCCTCGATCGGATCGATAAACCGGACTGGCGACCGGTGGTCCTCCACCATCGGAAGCGAGATTTCAGGAGGTCAACGTCGGGAAGGCTGGCTCCGTGCCGGCCCGGCGCCAAGCTGGAAGCGGAGCATACGCACGTAGACGCGGTCCCGGAAAGCGGCTCGGACCAGGGTTCGATTCCCTGCGCCTCCATCGAGCGACAAGAGAGAGAAGAGAGAAGAGAGAAGAGAGAAGAGAGAAGAGAGGGTGGGTTCTCTCTTCTCTCTTCTCTCTTCTCACGTCCCGCGCATCTCCTCCCGCAGCGTCGTCGGGTCCCAGGCGGCATCGCGTTCGAGGTCGGGTTCGTCGGCGTCGGCCTGCAGCATCCGCTCCAGCTCGGCGATGCGTTCGCGGGCAACCCCGAGCAGGCGGGCCCGATCGCCGCGCACCGCCGCGAGCTCGGCGAGGGCGGCCTCGTCGTGGCGGCGGAAGGTCCGCGCGGCGCGGGTCGCGGCGTGGGTCCGGCGCCCGAGGGCCCCCATCACGTCGACGCCGACCCGCAGCGCGGTGTCCAGCGTCTCCCGGTAGACCTGCGTCGCGCCGAGGTCCATGAGGTCATAGGCATCGTTGCGGTCCTCCGCCCGCGCAAAGATGCGGACCTCGGGGAAGTGTCGCCGCACCTCGCGGACGAGCGCGATGTTCCGGCCCGGCTCGTCGAGCGCGACCACCAGCACCCGTGCCGACGCGATGCCGGCCGAGCGGAGGAGGTCGAGCCGGGTCGGGTCGCCATAGTAGACCGGAAGGCCGAGCCGTCGCAGCACATCGACCCGGTCGGAGTCGTTGTCGATGACGGTGGTCGGCACGCCGTTGGCGCGCAGGAAGCGACCGACGGTGTTGCCGAAGCGATCGAAGCCGGCGATGAGCACGGGGGCCTCGCCGTGCATCTCATCGGCCTCGCGGGCGGTGACCTCACGGGTCCCGAGGCGCGGGGCGACGACACGCTCCCAGGCCAGCATCAGGATCGGGCTGGCGGCCATCGTGAGCGCGACGACCGCGACCAGCGGGCTGGCGACCTCGGCGGCGAGGAGTCCCAGGCTGCTGCCGAACGCGAGCAGGACGAAGGCGAATTCGCCCACCTGCGGCAGGGCGAAGGCGAACAATCCACGCTGCTCGCCGCTCAGCCCGAACCCGCGGCCCAGCCCGAGCAGGATCAGGAACTTGCCGAGCAGGGTCGCGCCGACGAGCGCGGCGATCGTGCCGGGCTGGCTCCCCACGAGGGCGAAGTCGATCGACGCGCCGACCGCGATGAAGAAGAGGCCCAGCAGGAGGCCCTTGAACGGCTCGATGTCGCTCTCGAGTTCGTGGCGGAACTCGGTGGTCGCCAGGACGACACCGGCAAGGAACGTCCCCAGCGCGGGTGAGAGGCCGACCTGGGACATCAGCAACGCGATGCCCACGACCAGGAGAAGCGCGGCTGCCGTGAACAGCTCGCGCAAGCCGGTGCGCGCGATGAGCCGGAAGACGGGACCGAGCAGCAGGCGCCCCGCGACGACGATCCCGCCGACGGCGCCGAGCACGGCCAGGGCGCGTCCCCACGCGGGCAGCCCATCGACCCAGGTGTGTCCACCGGCCACCTCGGCCCCGCGCGGGGCCAGGAGCGGGAACAGCGCGAGCATCGGGATCACCGCGATGTCCTGGAACAGGAGCACCGAGAACGCGGACTGGCCGGCGGTGGTCTGCAGGAGGCCCCGCTCCTCCAGCGTCTGGAGCACGATCGCCGTGCTGCTCACCGCGATCACCATCCCCACCGCAACGGCCTCGGCCCAGCCAAGTCCGAGGAGGCGTGCGATCCCGGCCGCTGCCGCCGTCGTCACGACGACCTGGAGGCCGCCGAGCCCGAGGATCGAGGCGCGCAGTCGCCAGAGGAGTGCCGGCTCGAGCTCGAGCCCCACGACGAAGAGCATCATGACCACGCCGAACTCGGCGACATGCATGATGTCCTGACCCGCCTCGCCGATGAGCGCCAGCCCGAACGGGCCGATGATCGCGCCGGCGATCAGGTAGCCGAGGACCGACCCCAGGCCGAGTCGCTTGGCGACCGGCACCGCGATGACCGCCGCGGCGAGGTACACGAAGGCCTGCTCGAAGAATCCGCCGTGCTCCATCGCTCAGCTCCCGCCAGTCCAGTGGATCGGACGCAGCTCGTCCGCCTCGGCGACGCGGACCGGATCGATCCGGCCCTCGGCGAGGGCCGAGAGGAGTTCCGCATACTCCGCGGCGGCGCGCGTGATCTGCTCGGGGTCGAGCCGGTGTGTCCCGTGGACGATCCAGGGAGGCAGCCAGGTCATCCGGCAGAGCCGCGTGGTCGACTCGAGGGGCAGGAGGAACTGCCGGATCGAGGTCCGGTTGAAGCCGCCCGGCTCGTACGCCTCGCGCGGCCCACCCGCCGTCACCGCGCACGCCAATGACTTCCCGGCCAGGGCGTGGCCGGTTCGCCCGTATGCCCAGCCGTGCTCGAGCACGAGGTCCTGCCAGAGCTTCAGGATCGGTGGCGTGCTGTACCAGTACATCGGGAACTGGAGGAGCACGATGTCGTGCTCCCGGAGCAGGGCCTGCTCGCGGCCAACGTCGATGTCGGCATCGGGATAGACCTGGTACAGGTCGTTCACGGTGACCGCGGGATGTCGGGAGGCCGCCGCCAGCAGGGCGCGGTGGACCCGCGACTTCTCGAGCGCGGGGTGGGCGAAGGCGACCAGGACGCGGGGCATGGGAGAGAGGAATGTATCTTGTCCCCGGCCGTCCGCCGACCGCCCCGACCCGAGGACCCATGGATGCCGATGCCTCCCGAGCCCGCTGCCGAGCCCCGACCCACCGAGGTCATCCGCCATGGCGAACGGCTCCGGGACGAGTACGCCTGGCTCCGTGACCGTGACGATCCGGACGTCCGCTCCTACCTGGAAGCCGAGAACGCCTGGGGTGAGGCGACCCTCGCCCCGCTGGCCGACCTTGAGGCCTCGCTCTATCGGGAGATGCTGGGTCGGATCGTGGAGACCGACCTCTCCGTGCCCTACGAATGGCGAGGGTGGTGGTACTACAGCCGCACCGAGGAAGGGAAGCAGTACCCGATCCACTGTCGTCGCGCGGGGAGCATGGCAGGGGAGGAGGTGGTCCTGCTCGACCTCAACACGATGCAGGACGAGGCGCCGTTCCTCGCGGTCGGCAGCTTCGCGGTGAGCGACGACGGCTGGTGGCTCGCCTGGTCGCTGGACACGACCGGCTACCGGCAGTACACGCTGCGCGTCCGCGACCTGCGAACCGGCGAGGACCTCCCGCTCCGGCGCGAGCGTGTCACGTCGGTGGCGTGGGATGCCGACCGGCGAACCCTCTGGTACGGGGTCGAGGATCCCGGCACCAAGCGTTCGCACGAGATCCGGCGGCTCGATCTCGACACCGACACCGACGAGCTGGCCTGGCACGAGCCGGACGAGTCGATGAACGTCGGGGTCAGTCGGAGTCGGAGCCGGGAGTGGCTCGTCATCGAGGCGGCGAGTCACACCACGTCTGAGGTGCGCGTCCGGCGGGCGGGACGCGAGGAGCCCTGGCGGGTCGTCCTGCCGCGGGTTGCGGGCCGGGAATACGACGTCGCGCACCACGGCGATGCGTTCTACCTGCGCATCAACGACACCGGGCGGAACTTCCGGCTGGTCCGGCTGCCGACCGACGGGGGAACCCTCGCCGGGGCGGTGGAGGTGATGCCGCATCGCGAGGACGTGATGCTGGAGGGCGTCGAGAGCTTCGCCGGGCACCTCGTGCTGCACGAACGGGAGGCCGGCCTCCCGCACCTGCGGATCCACCCCCTCGATGGCGACCGCCCGCCGCACCGAATCGCCTTCCCCGACGCGGTGTACGAGTGCCACGCGGGCGCCAATCCGTCGTTCGAGGCCGAGCACTACCGCTTCGGCTACCAGTCACCGATCCAGCCGATGTCCGTCTGGTCGTACGACGTGCAGGCGCGGTCACGGGAGCTGCTCAAGGAGCAGCCGGTGAAGGGCGGCCACGACCCCTCCCGGTTCACGACGCGACGCCTCGAGGCCAGGACCGCGGACGGGGCCCGCGTGCCCGTCTCGGTGGTGCATCGCGCCGACCTCGCACTCGACGGCACGGCACCCTGCCTGCTGCACGGCTACGGGGCGTACGGCTACCCGTACCCCGTGTCCTTCTCCTCGAACCGCCTGTCGCTGCTGGAGCGCGGCGTGGTGGTGGCGATCGCGCACGTGCGCGGGGGTGGTGAGCTGGGCAAGGCCTGGCACGATGCAGGCCGGCTGGGCGACAAGATGCACACCTTCACGGACTTCCTTGCGGCAGCCGACACCCTGGTCACCGCGCACGTCGCGGCTCCCGATCGGATCGCGATCGAGGGTGGCAGTGCCGGCGGGTTGCTCATGGGGGCGGTGGTCAACCTCGCCCCGAGCCGGTGGGCAGCGGTCCTCTCGCAGGTCCCGTTCGTGGACGTGCTCAACACGATGTCGGACGCGACGTTGCCGCTCACGGTCGGCGAGTACGAGGAGTGGGGCAACCCGGCGATCGCGGCGGAGTACGCCTGGATGCGCGCGTACTGCCCGTACACGAACCTCACCGCCGGTCCGTACCCGCCGATGCTGGTGCGCACCGCGCTGAATGATTCGCAGGTGATGTACTGGGAGCCCGCGAAGTACGTGGCCCGGATCCGTGCCCTCCGCACCAACGACGCCCCGTTGATCCTGTTGACGAACATGGGGGCGGGGCACGGCGGGGCGTCGGGACGGTACGATCGCCTGCGGGAGGTCGCGCGGGACTACGCCTTCGTGCTGAGCCAGCTTCGCGTGGCGGGGGCGCCGGCGCTCGCCGTGCACCGCGATCGTGCCGGCTAGTCGGTCAGCGCCCGCCACGCCGCGAGAGCCAGCTCCAGGGCGTCGCTGGGTCGTGCGGCCAGCGCGGTGAGGTGGCCCATCTTGCGGCCGGGCCGCGGGTCGGCCTTGCCGTAGAGGTGGAGCCGCACGCCGGGCATCGCGAGCGCCCGCTCCCAGTGCGGCGTGCCGCGTTGCCAGAGGTCTCCGAGCAGGTTCACCATCGCGGCCGGGCGCAGCAGGTCGGTGGTGCCCAGTGGCAATCCGGCCAGCGCCCGCACCTGCTGCTCGAACTGGCTCGTCACGCTGGCATCGAGCGTCCAGTGGCCGCTGTTGTGCGGGCGCGGGGCGATCTCGTTGACCAGCAGTCGACCCTCGACGGTAATGAAGCACTCCACGCCGAGGACCCCGACGTAGTCGAGGGAGGTCGCGATGGTGACGGCGGTCTCCGCGGCCGCCACCGCGGTCGGCTCGGGGACGCGCGCCGGGACCACGGTGGTGTGCAGGATGCCATCAACATGCGTGTTCTCGCCGACGGGCCAGTGGACGGTGGTGCCGTCGGCGGCACGCGCGACCATCACCGAGATCTCGGTCGCGAGTCGGACCCGCTCCTCGAGGATCATGGGGACGCGACCGAGCCTGTCGAACGCCCCGGGCAGCTCCTCCCGTCGTGCCACGGTCGCCTGTCCCTTCCCGTCGTATCCGAGGCGGGCGGTCTTCAGGATCGCCGGGGCAGCGCCGACGGCCTCCCAGGCAGCGTCGAAGTCCTCGACGCCGCGCACCGGGGCCCAGCGGACGGTGGCGGCACCGGCGCCGTTGAGGAACTGCTTCTCGACCAGGCGGTCCTGGCAGCGGGCGACGGCGTCGGCTGACGGGCGGACGGGCCGGTCGGTCGCGAGCGTGCGCAGCGCATCGGCCGGGACGTTCTCGAACTCGGTCGTGATCGCCGCCGTGGAGGCGACCAGGGCCGCGAGGGCCTCCGGGTCGTCCCAGGACGTGCGCAGGTGGCGGTCGGCGTGGGCCGCCGCCGGTGCGTCGCCCGCGGGATCGACGACCATCACGCGGTAACCCATGCGCACGGCCTCAGCCGCGAACATCCGGCCGAGCTGCCCCCCACCGAGGAGGCCGAGGGTGGCGCCCGGGAGGATCATCCCGGGTCGGGGAGGGTCATCCCCAGCACCCGCTCGGTCTGCTGGGCCCGGAACGTTTCCAGGCGCGCGGCGAGTTCGGGGTCGCGCCGGGCGAGCGTCGCGACGGCGAACAGCGCCGCGTTGTGGGCGCCCGCCTCGCCGATCGCGAAGGTCGCGACCGGGACGCCGGCGGGCATCTGGACGATCGAGTACAGCGAGTCGACTCCCTGCAGGTGCCGGCTCGGCACCGGGACGCCGAGCACCGGGACCGTGGTCCGCGCGGCCAGCATCCCCGGCAGGTGGGCGGCGCCGCCCGCCCCGGCGATGATGCACTGCAGCCCGCGCCCCGCTGCGGCATCGGCGTACTCGAAGAGGAGCGCCGGTGTCCGGTGCGCGGAGACGATCCGTGCCTCGTGCGGAACCCCGAACTGGATCAATCGCTGGACGGCATGCTCCATGACCGGCCAGTCCGAGGCGCTGCCCATCACGACGCCCACCATCGGCTCGCCGCTCATACGGTGGCCCGCGTCCGGATCACGGTGCCGCGGTTGGCGAGCGCGGCCTGCGCCGCGGCGAGTCGCGCGATCGGCACGCGGTACGGCGAACAGCTGACATAGTTCATCCGCACGCTCTCGCAGAAATCGATCGACGCCGGGTCACCACCATGCTCGCCACAGATGCCGAGCTTGAGGTCGGCGCGCGTGGCGCGCCCGGCCTCGGCGGCCATCCGGACCAGTCGACCGACGCCGGCGACATCGAGCGACTGGAACGGGTCCTGGTCGATGATCCCGGTCTCGAGGTAGTGGGGGAGGAAGCGCGACGAGTCGTCCCGCGACAGCCCCCACGTCGTCTGCGTCAGGTCATTGGTCCCGAAGGAGAAGAACTGGGCCTCGCGTGCGATCTCGTCGGCGGTGAGCGCCGCCCGGGGGAGCTCGATCATGGTGCCAAGGAGGTACGGCACGGTGAGCTGCCGCTCGCGGAAGACCTCCTCGGCGACCTCGCGCACGACCAGCGCCTGGCGGCGGAACTCCGTCACGGACGCCACCAGCGGCAGCATGACCTCCGGCTGCACGCGGCCCTTGCGCGCGGCCACCGTGCAGGCCGCCTCGAAGATCGCCCGCGCCTGCATCCGGGTGATCTCGGGATGGATGATTCCGAGTCGGCAGCCGCGCAGGCCGAGCATCGGGTTCTGCTCGTGGAGGCCGGCGACGACATCGCGGATCTCGCCGGCGTCACGCCCGAGCTCGGCGGCGAGCGCCTCGATCTCCTCGGCGTCCTTGGGGAGGAACTCGTGCAGCGGCGGGTCGAGGAGGCGGATCGTCACCGGGAAGCCCTCCATCGCCCGGAAGATCGCCTCGAAGTCGCCGCGCTGCATCGGCAGCAGCCGTTCGAGGGCACGCTGGCGCTCCTCGTCCCGGGTGGCGAGGATCATCTCGCGCACGGCGGTGAGCCGGTCGCCCTCGAAGAACATGTGCTCGGTGCGGCAGAGGCCGATGCCCTCGGCCCCGAAGTCGCGGCCCCGGTGCGCATCGGCCGGGGTGTCGGCGTTGACGCGCACGCGCATCGGGCGGATCCGGTCGGCCCATCCCATCAACTGGTGGTAGTGCTCGTCCATCTCCGGGACGAGGAGCTTGGCCTGGCCGAGGTAGATCTTTCCCGAGGTGCCATCGAGCGTGATCCACTCGCCCTCGGCCACGCTGCGGTCGCCGACCCGGATCTGCTGCTGCGCCTCATCGACGTCGAGCGAGGCGCCGACGATGCACGGCTTGCCCATCCCGCGGGCCACCACCGCGGCGTGCGAGGTCATGCCCCCCCGCGCCGTGAGGATCGCACGGGCGGCCACCATGCCGTGGAAGTCCTCGGGCGAGGTCTCGCGGCGGACGAGGATCACCGACTCGCCGCTGCGGGCGCGCTGCTCGGCGACATCGGCGTCGAAGACCACCGCGCCCGAGGCGGCACCGGGCGAGGCCGGCAGGCCGCTGGCGATGAGGTCGAGGGAGGCGCCGGGGTCGATCATCGGGTGGAGGAGCTGCTCCAGGGCCTGGGGAGGGATCCGCGCCACCGCCTCCTCCTCCGAGATGAGCTTCTCCGCGACCATCTCGCAGGCAACCCGGAAGGCGGCCTGCCCGGTGCGCTGGGCCCGGCGCGTCTGCAGCATGTACAGGGTGCCGTCCTCGATCGTGAACTCCATGTCCTGCACGTCGCGGAAGTGCCGCTCGAGGGTGCGGGCCATCCGGTCGAGTTCGTGGTACGCGCCGGGGAGGTGGTCCTTGAGGTTCGCGATCGGCTCGGGCGTGCGGGCGCCCGACACGACGTCCTCGCCCTGGGCGTTGGGCAGGAACTCGCCGTAGAGCTCGCGCGCGCCGGTGGCGGGGTTGCGGGTGAACGCGACGCCGGTCCCGGAGGTCTCGCCGAGATTGCCGTACACCATCGCGACGATGTTGACCGCCGTCCCCAGCGAATCGGGGATCTCGTGCATCCGGCGATAGTCGATCGCGCGCCGGGTGTTCCAGCTCTCGAACACCGCCGCAATCGCGCCCCACAGCTGCTCCATCGGGTCATCGGGGAACGGGGTGCCGGTGGCCTCGGTGGCGTGCGACTTGAACCGTGCCACCAGCGCCTTCAGCGCCGCGGCGGGCAGCTCGATCGGGCTCGCGGCCCCGTGCGCGAGCAGCGCCGCATCGGCGAGCTCGTCGAACGGGGCCTTCGGCAGGTCGAGCACGACCGCGCTGTACATCGCGACGAAGCGACGATAGCAGTCCCACGCGAAGCTCGGGTTGCCGGACCGTCGCGCGAGTCCCTCGACCGTCACGTCGTTCATGCCGAGGTTCAGGATGGTGTCCATCATGCCGGGCATCGACACCGCGGCACCGGAGCGGACCGACACCAGCAGCGGGTGCTCCTCGCCGCCGAACTCCTTGCCGGTCTCCGCCTCGACCCGCTGCAGCGCGGCCTCGACCTCGCGGCGCAGCCGGCTCGGGAAGGAGCGTGTCTCGAGGTAGGTGTGGCAGAGCGTCGCCGCGATCGTGAACCCGGGCGGCACCGCGATCCCGAGGTTCGTCATCTCGGCGAGGCCGGCGCCCTTGCCGCCGAGGATGTCCTTCATCGCGGAGGTCCCGTCGGCCCGGCCATGGCCGAAGGCGTAGACGAGGGGCTGCTGCTGGAAGCTGTCGCTCATGCGGAGGCCGCCATCGGTGGGGCATCGTGACGATGCCGTGCGAGGTCTGTGGGAATCTCGGTCGGGTACGCGCCGGAGAAGCACGCGTGGCACCACCCGGTGCGCGGGCCCGCGGCGTCGACCATCTCGTCGAGGGTGAGGTACTCGAGGGTGTCGACGCCGAGGTACTCGCGGATCGCCTCGGTGGAGTGGTTCGCCGCGATCAGCTCGTCGCTGGTCGGCGTGTCGATGCCGTAGTGGCAGGGGCCGGTGATCGGCGGCGACCCGAGGCGCAGGTGGACCTCGCGGGCGCCCGCCCCGCGGATCATCTGCACCAGGCCCTTGCTGGTGGTGCCACGCACCAGCGAGTCATCGATGACCACCACCGAGCGGCCTGCGATGATCTCGCGCACGGGGTTGAACTTGATCTTCACCTTGGCGACGCGGAGGCTCTGGGTCGGGTGGATGAAGGTGCGCCCCACGTAGTGGTTGCGGATCAGCGCGTGCTCCAGCTTCACCCCGCTCACCTCCGAGTACCCGAGCGCCATCACGTTGGCCGAGTCGGGCACCGAGAAGACGACGTCGGCCCCCGGAGCCGCGTGGTGGCGGGCGAGGGCCCGCCCGAGCTCGCGGCGCGCCCCGTCGACCGACCGGTCGAAGATGCGCGAGTCGGGACGGGCGAAGTACACGAGCTCGAAGATGCAGCGCGACCGGGGACGGGGGGCGAGCGGCGCGAGCTGGGTCACGAGCCCATCCTCGATGCGCACGAAGTCGCCCGGGGCGAGCTCGGCGAGGTCCGTCGCGCCGACGAGGTCGAGGGCGCAGGTCTCGCTCGCGATCACGACCCCCTGGCCGATGCGACCCCAGACGAGGGGACGGAACCCGCGGCTGTCGACGGCGGCATAGAGGGTGCGCCCCGCGCTGATCACCACCGTGCAGGCCCCCTCGACCTGCTCGAGGGCGTCCCGGATCTGGGACTCGACGGTCGGGGCGCTGCTGCGGGCGATCAGGTGGATCAGCACCTCGGTGTCCGAGCTCGACTGGAAGATGGCCCCCGCCCGCACCAGTTCCTCGCGCAGCGCGGTCGCATTGGTCAGGTTGCCATTGTGCGCGACCGACAGCGGCCCCTCATGGTAGTTGACGAGGTACGGCTGGGCGTTCGCCAGCACCGTGCTGCCGGCCGTCGAGTACCGCGCGTGGCCGACGGCGACGTCGCCGGTGAGCTGGGCGAGGCGCGACTCGCTGAACACGTCCGAGACGAGTCCCATGCCGCGGTGCACCCGGGCCTGTCCCGCCGGGTCGACGGCGACGATGCCGGCGCTCTCCTGCCCCCGGTGCTGCAGGGCGTAGAGGCCGAGTTGCGCGATGCGCGAGGCGCCGTCGAGTCCGGATACTCCCAGGATGCCACACATGCCGCTACTCCTCCGCGGCCCCCGGCGCGGCCATGCGCCGGGGGATCGCCTCGAGATGAATCGCCCGGAGTCGCCGGGTCGACCATTGCCAGCGCCGCTCGTCGCGCCGGATGATCAGCTCGCCCTCGGCCGGGCCGACGAGGCCGAGGTAGTGGGCGCCATGGCCGTGCTCGGCCGCCAGCGCCTGCAGCGCCGCGACATGCTCGGGTGCACACGACACCAGCACGCGCCCAGCGTCCTCGCCGAAGAGCCAGCCGAGGTCGCTCACCGCGTCGGCGTGCCGTGCCAGGTCCACCGTCGCCCCGAACGTGGCGTTCGCCCAGGGACCACCGATGCAGCATTCGGCCAGCGCCACGGCGAGGCCCCCGTCGCTCAGGTCGTGGGCCGATCGGAGCAATCGCCCGGCCGCCGCGCGGACCAGCACCTCCTGCAGCCCGCGCTCGGCCTCGAGGTCGACGGGTGGGGGCGGGCCGCCCACGCAGTCGAGCAGTTCGGCCCAGTAGGCGCTCCCGCCGAGGTGGCCCGCGGTGCGCCCGATCAGCAGGATGGCATCCCCTTCGGTCGTGAAGTGGCTGCCGACCGCCGCGGTCACGTCCTCGAGGAGCCCCACCATGCCGACCGTGGGGGTCGGGTCGATCGCGCCGGTGGGCGATTGATTGTACAACGAGACGTTGCCGCCGGTGACCGGCGTTCCGAAGGCGAGGCACGCGTCCCCGATGCCGCGACACGCCTCGACGAACTGGTGGAAGACCTCCGGGCGCTCGGGGTTCCCGAAATTGAGGCAGTCCGTGATGCCGAGTGGCCGCGCGCCGGTGCAGGCAATGTTGCGCGCCGCCTCCGCCACGACGCCCTTGCCGCCCTCGTAGGGGTCGAGCAGGACGTGTCGCGCGTTGCAGTCGACCGTCATCGCGATGCCGAACCCGGTGTCCTCGACCCGCACGACTCCGGCGTCGCCGCCGGGCGTGATCACCGAGCGGCCGCGGACCGTCCCATCGTACTGCTCGAAGACCCAGCGCTTGCTGGCGATCGTCGGGGCATCGAGCAGGCGCTCGAGGGCCTCCAGCGGATCGAGGTCGTCGCGCGACGGGGTGCGGCTGCGCCGCGCCACCGCCTCGGCCGATTCCCGCGCCTCGGGCTCGTAGATCGGGCAGCCATCGACCAGCGGCTGGCCGGGGATCGAGGCGACGACGACCCCATCATGGATGATCCGGTAGCGGCCATCGTCGGTCACCCGGCCGACCACGGTCGCGTCGAGGTCCCAGCGCTGGCAGATGGCGCGGATCGCCTCGACCTGTGCGGGCTCCGCCACCACGAGCATCCGCTCCTGCGATTCGGAGAGCATGATCTCGTAGGGCGTCATCCCGGCCTCGCGCGTCGGCACGGCGCTGGTGTCGAGCTCGACCCCGACCCCGCCGCGCGCGGCCATCTCCGCGGAGGAGGAGGTCAACCCCGCGGCGCCCATGTCCTGGATCGCGACGATCGTCCCGCTGCGGATGAGCTCCAGCGAGGCCTCGAGGAGGAGCTTCTCCGTGAACGGGTCACCGACCTGGACCTGCGGGCGGCGCGCCTCGCTCTCCGCGCTCAGGTCCTCCGAGGCGAACGAGGCGCCGTGGATGCCATCGCGCCCGGTCCGGGCGCCGACCGTCAGCAGCAGGTTGCCCACGCCCTGCGCGCGCGCGGTGATCAGCTCCTCGGCCCGCAGGAGGCCGACCGCCATGGCGTTCACGAGGGGGTTGCCGGCGTACCCGGGCGCGAAGACCACCTCGCCGCCGAGGGTCGGCACGCCGACACAGTTGCCGTAGTCCCCGACGCCCTTGACCGCCCCCGCGAAGAGGTAGCGGTTGCGGGGATCGTCGAGCGGACCGAACCGCAGGGAGTTGAGCAGCGCGACCGGCCGCGCGCCCATCGTGAACACGTCGCGAAGGATTCCGCCGACGCCGGTCGCCGCCCCCTGGTACGGCTCGACCGCCGTGGGATGGTTGTGGGACTCGATCTTGAACGCCACTGCCCAGCCCTCGGGGAGGCGCAGGACCCCGGCGTTCTCGCCGGGGCCCTGGAGCACCTGCGGACCCTCCACGGGAAACCTCCGCAGCACCGGCTTGGTGTGCTTGTAGGAGCAGTGCTCCGACCAGAGGGCCGAGAAGATGCCGAGCTCGGTGAGGGTCGGGGTCCGGCCGTCGAGGAGGGCGAGAATCGCCTCGTACTCGCGGGCATTCAACTTGTGCTCGCGGACCACGGCCTCGGTCACCGGCCGCTCGCCGGGAAACGCCCGCGGGGTGCTGGCGGCGCTCGTCATGCCGGGGCTCCCGAGGTCGGCGCGCCGACCAGCGATGCGAAGAAGGTCTGCCCGATCGTGTCGCCGAGGGTTGCCTCGGCGAGTCGCTCGGGGTGGGGCATGAAGCCGACCACGTTGCCGGCCGGGTTGCAGATGCCCGCGATGTCGCGCGCGGAGCCGTTGGGGTTGTGCGGCAGGTCACTCCCCGGCACGGGGACGTAGCGGAGGACGACCTGGTTGTCGCGCTCGAGGGCGTCGAGCGTCGCCTCGTCGGCGACGAAGCGTCCCTCGCCGTGCGCCTGCGGAATGCGCACCACCGCGCCGGGACGGAACAGCCCGGTGCAGATCGTGCTGGTGCGTTCGATCCGGACGTCGACCGGCCGCGCCACGAAGCGCTGGCCGGCGTTGTGGAGCAGGGCGCCGGGAAGGAGGTGCGCCTCGCAGAGGACCTGGAAGCCGTTGCAGATGCCGAGCACGCCGCCGCCCGCCTCGGCGTGCGCGCGCACGGCCTGCATCACCGGGGCGAAGCGGGCGATCGCGCCGCTGCGGAGGTAGTCGCCGTAGGAGAAGCCGCCGGGGAGGATCACCACGTCGGCGCCGCCGAGCGACGTCGCCCGGTAGTCGAGCAGCTCGGCGGTCGCCCCGGCCCGGCGCGCGGCCTCGAGGGTCTCCGACTCGCAGTTGCTGCCCGGGAACCGGATCACCGCCACCCGGATCGTCATCCCTCCACCGCCACGGTGAAGTCCTCGGTGACGGGGTTGGCCAGCAGCCGTTCGCACATCGCCGTGGCGGCGGCCTCCGCCGTGGCGCGATCATCGGCCTCCAGCTCCAGCTCGATCGCCCGGCCGACGCGAACCTCGCCGACACCGGGGAAGCCCAGCGCCGCCAGCGCATGGGCGACGGCCTGGCCCTGCGGGTCGAGCAGGCCGGGTCGCGGGACGACACGCACGTGGACACGGAAGGTCATGCGGAAAGTTCCTCGCCGGAGGCGGTGGGGTTGAGCGGATCGGGCTCGTCGGAGCCATTGTCGGGATCCTGGCGCTCGGTGAGCGCGAGGAGCAGGGCACGCACCAGGCCGTAGGCCACGTAGGTCAGCCCGAGGGGAAAGAGGATCAGCTCGGGCATCGTCAGGCCGCCGACCAGCACCGCAAGGTAGAGCGCCGTCCCCAGCAGCCGCTGCGGCGAGCGAAAGCCCGCCGCCGGCCAGCGCGGGTACTTGACGCTGCTCACCATCAGCACCGCGAGGAGCAGCATCAGCATCACGAGGCCCTGGCTCTCGAAGTTCACCAGGGCGAGCGAGCGACCATACCACTCGGTCTGCGAGAAGGCCCAGGAGACCGCGAGGGTCATCCCGGCGGCCGGGGACGGCAGGCCGGTGAACCAGCGGCTCGGCGCGTGCCCATCGGACGCGCCGACGTTGTAGCGCGCGAGCCGGATGGCCGCCGCCACCACGTACCCGTAGCAGATGAGCCAGGCGAATCGTCCCGCGGTGCTCAGTTCCTGCAGGTAGATCAACAGTGCCGGGGCCACGCCGAACGAGGTGAGGTCCACCAGCGAATCGAGCTCGGCCCCGAACCGCGAGCCGCTGTTCGAGAGCCGGGCGATCCGGCCGTCGAGCATGTCGAGCACCCCGGCGAAGACGATGAACCACCCTGCCCAGCGGTAGTTCCCGTTGAACGCCGAGATGATCGCCCAGAAGCCGAAGAACAGGTTGCCGAGCGTGAACGCGCTCGGCACGACGACGACCACGCGGCGCATCCGCCCCGGGCGCCGTTCCCCCGACGGCCCGCTCACGCCGGCCACTCGGCGATCACCGTCGTCCCCGCCACGGTCCGCTCGCCCTCGCGGACGAGGATCGGCGTCCCGGCGGGAAGGAAGACATCGACGCGCGACCCGAACCGGATCAGGCCCATCCGCTCGGCCTGGGCGACGTGCGTTCCGACCGCATGGTCGGTGACGATCCGTCGCGCCACCAGGCCGGCGATCTGGCGGACCAGGATCGGCCCGTGCGCGGTCTGCAGGCCGACGTCGCTCTGCTCGTTCTCGAGGGCGGCCTTCTCGGTGGCCGCGTTGAAGAACCGGCCGGCACGATGTTCACGCCGCGTGACCTCGCCGGTGGCGGGATAGCGGTTCACGTGGACGTTGAAGACGTTCATGAAGATCGAGACGCGTGTTGCCGCACCCGCCACGACGCTCGGTTCGTCGATCGGGATGATGCTCACCACGACGCCGTCCGCCGGGGCGATGACCAGGCGATCGCCGCGCGGCCCCTCGCGCACCGGATCACGGAAGAACGCGATCACCCAGCACGCGATCGGTGCGAGGATCAGCGCGACCACCGGCCATCCCGCGAGCGCGGCCAGCAGCACCAGCGCCCAGGCAAGCAGGATGAAGGGCCAGCCTTCGGGTGCGACGCGCATCAGCTCCCTCCCGGGAGGTCGTGTCCGGTGAGGAGCCGGTAGGCCTCGAGGTACCGCGCGGTGGTGGCGGCGACCACCGCCTCGGGCACCGGTGGGGCGGGCGCCTCGCCATTCCAGCGACCCGCCGTGCGCTCGGCCGCGAGCCAGTCGCGGACCGGCTGCTTGTCGTAGCTCGGCTGCCCTCGACCCGGGAGGTACCCCGCCGCCGGCCAGAAGCGCGAGGAGTCGGGAGTGAGCACCTCGTCGATGAGGATCGGGTGGCCGGCCCGATCGAGCCCGAACTCGAACTTCGAGTCGGCGATGATGAGGCCGACCGTCGCGGCATGCTGTCGCCCCGCGGCGTAGATCGCGAGGGACAGGTCGCGGAGTGCGTCGGCCAGGTCGGGGCCGAGCGCACGTCGCATCGCGTCGAACGGGACGTTCTCGTCGTGGCCACTCGTCGCCTTCGTCGCCGGGGAGAACAGCGGCGGCTCGAGCGGGCTCGATTCGAGCAGCCCCTCCGGGAGACGCTCACCGGCGAGGGTCCGCTCCCTGGCGTACTCGGCCCAGGCCGACCCGGCGAGGTACCCACGGACGACGCACTCGAAGGCGACCGGTGCGGTGCGCCGGACCAGCGTGCTGCGCCCCGCGAGCGACTCGGCGTGCGGCGCGAGCGCCGGGACCTCGAGCACGATGGCGTCGATGTCGGCCGTGAGGAAGTGACTCGGCGTGAGGCCGGCGAGCTGCCGGAACCAGAACGCCGAAAGCTGCGTCAGCACCCGACCCTTCGCCGGGATCGGGGCGTCGAGGACGATGTCGAACGCGCTGATGCGATCGCTGGCGACGAGGAGCAGGCGCTCGTCGTCGACCTCGTACACTTCGCGGACCTTCCCCTGGCGCCAGAGGGGAAGCGGCAGGCGCGGCGCGGCGGCGGGTGCGTGGCTCACACGCGGAGCTCGCCGTCCGGGGCGGGGACGCCACGGTGCCGGGCCGCGCCGATGAGCGGATCGAGATACTCGGCCACGAACTCCGCCACCTGCTCGGGGGCCCGGCCGACGTAGCGCGCCGGCGCGAGGTCGGCGCGGAGGGCCTCGGCACCGACCGCCGCGAAGGCCGGGTCGCCGGCGAGCCGGTCGATCAGGTCGTTCGCGGCGCCGGTCGCGACCGCCTCGGCCACGGCGAGCGCGTGCCGGCGGATCACCTCGTGGACCTCCTGGCGATCCCCGCCGGCCTGCACCGCGCGCATGAGCCAGCGTTCGGTGGCCATGAACGGCATCTGCTGGTCGACGTGCCGGGCGATCACCGGGGCGCGCACCTCGAGGCCGCCCGCGATGTTCGCCGCGAGCAGCAGGATGGCATCGGTCGTGAGGAACGCCTCGGGCAGCGTGAGCCGTCGGTTGGCCGAGTCGTCGAGGGTGCGCTCGAGCCACTGGGCCGCCGCGGTGTGCGCGGTGTTCTGCTGCAGGGAGAGCACGTGCCGGGCGAGCGCGCCGATCCGTTCGGCGCGCATCGGGTTCCGCTTGTAGGCCATCGCACTCGATCCGATCTGCTCGCGCTCGAACGGCTCGAGCAGTTCCCCCTCGTGCTGGAGCAGGCGCAGGTCGGCCGCAAACTTCGCCGCGGATTGTGCGATCCCGCTGAGGACGTCGAGGACCTGTGCGTCGGCCTTGCGGGGGTACGTCTGCCCGGTCACCGCAAAGACGCGGTCGTGCCCCAGCCGCCGGGCCACCTCGCGCTCGAGTCGGCGCACGCGATCGTGGTCGCCGCCGAGCAACTCCAGGAACGAGGCCTGGGTGCCGGTGGTCCCCTTGCAGCCGCGGAGCCGCCAGCCATCGAGGAGGTGGCCGAGGGCCTCGAGGTCGAGCGCGAAGTCCTGCAGCCAGAGCGTCGCCCGCTTGCCGACGGTCGTGAGCTGCGCAGGCTGGAAGTGGGTGTACGCGAGGCAGGGCAGGGCGGCGTGGTCGAGCGCGAACCGGCGCAGGGCATCGACCACCGCCAGGACGCGGCCGTGGATCAGGCCGAGCGCGTCGCGCAGGATGAGGCCGTCGGCGTTGTCGGTCACAAAGGCGCTGGTCGCGCCGAGGTGCAGGTACGGCCGGGCGGTCGGTGCCTGCTCGCCGAACTGGTGGACGTGGGCCATCACGTCGTGCCGGAACCGTCGCTCGAACTCGGCGGCGGCCGCCAGGTCCGCGGTGTCGAGGGCGGCGCGCATCTCCGCGAGGGCGGCGTCGGGGATCTCGACGCCGAGGGCCTGTTCGGCCTCGGCCAGCGCCAGCCAGACGCGTCGCCATTGCCCGATCCGATGGGACTCGCCCCAGAGCGCGAGCATCGCCGGTGAGGCGTAGCGCCCGGACAGGGGGGATTGCCAGGTCGTCGCCATCAGCTCCTCAGGTCCACGTAGACGTAGCGACCCTGGCGCTCGTACCAGAGCCGGAACCGGGCGTCGCGCGGGATCGCGTCGAGGACGCGCGCGAGGTCGCGCGTCGACGTGATCGGGGCCTGCACCACCCGCCGGTCGCTGACGTAGTCCACGCGCACGATCACGTCGCCGTCGCGCAGGCCGGTCAAGCGGGTGGTCTCGTCGGGCACGCTCACGATCGTGGCGCCGGCATCCGAGCTGACCCCGAGTTGGGCGCGGATCGCCGGCGTGAGCGTCGTCAGGTCGAGGCCGCGGAGGCGGACCCGCTCCGCGGTCACCGTGGGGAGGTCGGCCGGGACGATCCGGTGCGATGCCTCGCGACCGTCGGAGAGCGCCACCACGTCGATCCGGTCCCCGATGTGGATGTCGAGCAGCACCGCTTCCCAGTCGAGATAGTTCCGCAGGCGGCGGCCGTTCGCGCGGACCAGCACGTCGCCGGTCTGCAGCCCGGCGCGGGCCGCCGGCCCGTCCGGGACCACCGCCACGACGGGGACGCCGCCGGCGCTCTTCCAGTCGTTCATCCGGTCCGCCCCGGCCACGTCGAGGCCGACCCACGCCCGCCGCACCGAGCCGTCCTGGACCAGTTCCCGGGCGACCCGCAGCGCCCGTTCGATCGGGATCGCGAAGCCGACCCCGACCGACTCGCCGGTGTTGGACAGGATCGAGGCGCTCACCCCGATCACCTGGCCGAGGGCGTTCACCAGCGGCCCGCCGGAATTGCCGGGATTGATCGCGGCGTCGGTCTGGATCATGTCGTAGTAGCGGCCGGTCATCGCGCCGCTCGGCACGATGTTGCGACCCGCGGCACTGATCACCCCTGCAGTCACCGTCGGCTCGCTGTTGCCGAGGAGGAACGAGTAGGGGTTGCCCATCGCGATCGCCCACTCGCCGATCTGGAGGTCGTCGCTGCGCCCGAACGGTGGCACCGGCAAGTCGTCGCGCTCGACCTTGATCACCGCGATGTCGGTCAGCGGGTCCTCCCCGAGGAGGCGCCCCTCGAGGTCGGTCCCGTCGGCGAGGGTGACGGTGATCTGCGAGGCGCCCGCGACCACATGCTGGTTGGTCACGATGATGCCGTCGGCCCGCATGATGAAGCCGGTGCCGAACGATTGCTGGGTCTGCTCCTGCGGCACCCCGAAGAACCCATCGAGCAGGCTCGGCTGGACGGTGCGGCGCGACACCACGCGGATCGACACCACGGATGGCGAGACCCGGGCGGTGGCATCGACGATCGCGGTGCGGCGCGAGGTGTTCAGCTGGCTCGCGACCGCCGGCGCGGTGGCGGCGATCGGCGCGGCGCGACCCGCGGGATCCTGCGCATTCGCCTGCTCGCCGCGACCGCACGCGGCGGCGAGGGCGAGGAGGGTGACGGAGAGCCGGGGATTCACCATGCGGCGGCGTCCTCCAGGAAGAGGTCGGGCGGGTACTCGGCCGACAGGAAGGCGAGCCCGCTCGCGGGTGCCGGGGCGGCCGTGCGCTGGTTGTCGGTCTGGCCCAGCAGCTCGGCCATCTCGGTCGGCGCGCGCCGCCCGAGGCCGATCTCCACCATCGTCGCCACCAGGAACCGGACCATGTGGTGGAGGAACCGGTCGGCCGCCACCGTGAAGCGGAGACGCGCGTCCTCGAGTTCGGTCCACTCCGCCTCCGCGATGCGACAGCGGTAGTGCGGCTTCGGCTCGCCCACCACGGCGAACGCCCGGAAGTCGTGCTCTCCCCGGATGTCGGCGGCGGCGCGCTCGAGCGCGGCCAGCGACGGCGCCCGGCCGAGAGCCCACTCGGTGCAGCGCCGGAACGGCGAGCGGGCGGCCGCGTCGGTGCCGATCAGGTACCGGTACCGTCGGCCCAGGGCATGGCGGCGCGCGTCGGTACCGGGCCGGACGCGCTGCACGCGCGACACGGCGATGTCGCCCGGGAGGAGCGCGTTGAGCGCCCGGAGCAGGTCGGCAGCGGTCCAGCGATCCGGGAGCGAGGTGCTGACCGGCATCCCGAGGGCGTGGACCCCGGCGTCGGTGCGCCCCGCCGCGATCGCCTTGGTCGGGGCGCCCGCGAGCCGCCCGAGGACCCGCTCCACCTCGCCCTGCACCGAGCGGCCATCGCGCTGGCGCTGCCAGCCGCAGAAAGCCGTCCCGTCGAACTGCAGCGTGAGCAAGTAGGCGCGGCTCATGAAGCCACGGAAGATAGCCGCGCGCAGGGGGTGCAGCAAGCGGCGTAACCCGTTGCGAGCATTGACAGAACGACGCGTTGCCCGATACGCTTGCCCGCCATGTCGCGACCCCACCAGACCCCGCCGCCGGCCGTCACCGCGATCCTGCGCGCACTGGACGAGGATGCCCCGGTTGACCCCGCGGACCTCGAGACGGCCTTCGACGCAATCATGGCGGGGGACGTGCCGTCGGAGGCGATCGCGACCATCCTCCTGGGCCTGCGCGCCCGAGGCGAGTCGGCTGACGACGTCGGGGCGGTGGTGCGTGCGTTGCGGCGGGCGATGACGGTGGTCGAGCTTCCCGATCCCGGCTCGCTGGTCGACACCTGCGGGACCGGAGGCGGGGCGGTCCGCACCCTCAACCTCAGCACCGCCGCGGCATTCGTCGTGGCCGGAACCGGGGTCCGCGTCGCCAAGCACGGGAACCGGTCGTTCACCTCGCGCTCCGGGTCGGCCGACGTGCTCGAGGCGCTCGGCATCGCGACCGACATCGGACCCGCCGAGGTGCCGGGGATCCTCGCTGCCGCAGGGCTCGTCTTCCTCTTCGCCCCGACCTACCACCCGGCGATGCGACACGTCGCCCCGGTCCGTCGGCAACTCGGCGTCCCCACGGTCATGAACCTCGTCGGTCCCCTCGCGAATCCGGCCGGGGTGACCCGGCAGGTCGTGGGGGTTGCGGACCCGAGCCACGGCCCGCTCGTGGCGGGGGCGCTTGCCTCGCTGGGAACCCGCCATGCCCTCGTGGTGCACGCCGAGGTCGGCCTCGACGAGCTCGCACCGGTCGGCGGCAACCTTCTCTGGGACGTCCGGGATGGGCGGGTGTCGACGAGTCGCCTGTCGGCGGCGGACCTCGGGCTGGGGACCGATGACCTGGTCGGACTGGAGGGAGGGGAGCCGGCGCAGAACGCCGCCGCGATCGAGGCGCTCCTCGACGATCCGCGGGAGGCCCCGCCGGCCCTTCGCTCGGCCGTCGTGCTCAACGCGGCTGCGGCGCTGATGGTCGCGGGCCAGGCGAGCGACCTGGCCGGCGGGGCGCGGCTCGCGGCCGACGCGCTGGACCACGGGGCCGCGCGCGCGCGGCTGGCACTGCTGCGCGCGGCGGCTCCGCTCAGAACTTCCGGATGACCCCGACGACGATCCCCTGGATGAGGACGTCGTGCTCCTGCACCCGCAACGGGGACATCGCGGCGTTGGCAGGCTGCAGCCGGATCCATCCGCCCGGTTCACGGTAGAACCGCTTGACCGTCGCCTCGCTGCCGTTGACCAGGGCGATCACCATCTCGCCGTTGTCGGCGGTCTCGCGCCCGTTGACCACGACGAGATCGCCATCGCTGATCTGCTCCTCGATCATCGATTGGCCGCGGACGCGCAGGGCGTAGTTCGGCCCCCGACGGGGGAGCATCTGGTCCGGGACGGCGACCACCTCGCCGGCCATGACCGACTCGATCGGCATCCCGGCCGCGACGGTGCCCAGCAGCGGGATCTCGGTGGCTCCGATACTGCCCCGGGGAGGGAGCACCTCGATCGAGCGGCTCTCGTTGTAGGAGCGGCGGATGTATCCCTTCCGCTCCAGATTGGTGAGGTGCTCGTGCACCGTGGCGAGGGACTGGTAGCCGAATTGTTCGGCGATCTCCTCGAACGACGGTGCGAAACCCTGACGCTCGATGGCGTGCGACAGGAAATCCAGGATCTCGCGCTGCTTGCGCGTGAGGGGCATGACGCCTCCAGATTGGCGAAGAGAACCCGAAAGTGAACCTACCCGAACGGAACCCGAATCGCAACCACCGCGTGCTGGAGGAGATCCTCGCCGGGACCCGGCAGGCGCTTCCCGGCCTGCGGACCCGCCGGGGCGAGCTGGAGCGGGCCGCCGCCACCGCCCTGGAGGCGCCGCCGTTTGTCGCCGCGCTGCGGGGGCCTCGGGTCGCCCTCATCGCGGAGGTGAAGCGCCGCTCCCCGAGCGCCGGGGCGATCAATCCGGACCTCGACCCCGAGGCGCTCGCCGATTGTTATGCCCGCGGCGGCGCCGCGGCGGTGTCGGTGCTCACCGAGGAGGCCCACTTCGGCGGGACCCTCGGCGACCTGATCCGGGTGCGGGGGCGGGTCGCCCTGCCGCTGCTGCGGAAGGACTTCATCCTCGACGAGGTCCAGCTCATCGAGGCGCGCGCGGCCGGCGCCTCGGCGGCGCTGCTGATCGTGCGGGCGCTGGAACAGGCCGAGCTCGAGCGCCTGATCAGGGCCGCGGCACGATGGGGCCTGGCGGCCCTGGTCGAGGCACACGACCGGGAGGAACTCGACCGTGCCCTCGACGCCGGCGCGGAGGTGGTTGGCGTCAACGCCCGCAACCTCGACGACTTCACGGTGGACCTGGACCGGGCCCTCGAGCTGGTGGCCCGGGTCCCGGCGCGGTGCGTCGCGGTGGCCGAGAGCGCCATGGCGACGCGCGGGGATGTGGAGCGCGCGGCCGCGGCCGGGGCCGATGCCGTCCTGATCGGTGGTGCCCTGGCGTCGGCGGCGGATCCGGAGGCGCAGGCGCGGGAGCTGGCCGGGGTCGCACGCCGTGGTCGTTGAGGCGAAGATCTGCGGGCTGACCCGCGCCGATGACGCCGCGTTCGCGGTGGCGCATGGTGCCGCACGCCTCGGCGTCGTCTTCGCGGGCGGTCCTCGGGAGGTGAGCATCGCCACCGCCGCGGAGATCGTCGCGGCGGCGGGTGCCGTGCCGGTGATGGCGGTGGTGCGACCAGGACCGGCCGCTGCGCTGCTCGAGCTCGCCGCCGCGACCGGGGTCGCGGGCGTGCAGTTGCATGGGCCCTCCACGCCCGAGCTGGCGCGGCGCCTTCGCGTTGCCGGCCTCGAAGTGTGGCGGGTGGCCGCCCTCGATCCCGAGGTCGAGCCCGAGGCGGTGGTGCGCGAGGCGGCGGTCGGTGCCGATGCGGTGCTGGTCGAGCCGCGCATCGATGGCCGCTTGGGAGGTCAGGGGATCCTCCTCGACCTCGCGCGTGCCCGGGCGGCCCGGCGGGCGCTCGTTGCCACCCGGATGGTGCTCGCCGGGGGGCTCCGTGCCGAGAACGTCGCGGCGGCGATCCGCCATGCCGAGCCCGACCTCGTGGATGTAAGTTCCGGGGTTGAATCAGCGCCGGGTCGCAAGGACCCGGCGCGCCTTGCGCGGTTCCTGGAGGCTGTTCGTGACGCTCGCTCCCCCAGCTGAGGTCGGCCAGGCCGGTCGGTTCGGTCCGTACGGCGGGCGCTACGTCCCCGAGACGCTCGTCGCGGCGCTCGAGGAGCTGGCGACCCTCTACGACGGCGTGCGGGCGGACGAGACCTTCTGGGGGGAGTACCACGCGCTCCTGCACGACGTGGTCGGCCGGCCGTCGCTCCTCTCCGAGGCGCCCCGCTTCAGCGCCCGGGTCGGCGCCCGCGTGCTGCTCAAGCGCGAGGACCTGAACCACACCGGCGCCCACAAGATCAACAACACCATCGGGCAGGCGCTCCTCGCGCGCCGCATGGGCAAGCCGCGGATCATCGCCGAGACCGGCGCCGGACAGCATGGCGTGGCCACCGCGACGATCTGCGCGCGCTTCGGCCTCGAGTGCGTGGTCTACATGGGGGCCGAGGACGTCGAGCGCCAGGCGCTGAACGTCTTCCGGATGCGGCTCCTCGGTGCGACGGTCGTGCCGGTCGAGTCCGGCACGCGCACCCTGAAGGACGCGACCAACGAGGCGCTGCGCGATTGGGTGACCAACGTCGAGTCGACCCACTACATCATCGGCTCGGTGGTCGGGCCCGACCCGTTCCCGCGGATGGTGCGCGACTTCCAGTCCGTGATCGGAACCGAGGCGCGCCGGCAGGTGCTCGAGCGCCTCGGGCGGCTGCCGGACCAGGTCGTCGCGTGCGTCGGCGGCGGCTCGAATGCGATGGGGATCTTCGCCGGGTTCCGCGACGACGGTGACGTCGCGCTGGTCGGCGTCGAGGCGGCGGGGGAGGGGGTCGCCAGCGGGCACCACAGCGCCACGCTCACCGCCGGTCGTCCCGGGGTGCTGCACGGCGCGCTCAGCTACCTGCTGCAGGACCCGAGCGGCCAGGTGGCCCCGGCACACTCCGTCTCGGCCGGGCTCGATTATCCGGGGGTCGGCCCCGAGCACGCGTGGCTGCGCGACACCGGTCGGGTCGCGTACGCCGCTGTCGACGATGCCACCGCACTCCGGGCCTTCCGCGACTTCGCCCGCGACGAGGGGATCATCCCGGCGCTCGAGACCGCCCACGCCATCGGCTGGATCGCCGAGGCGCGGGCGCGAGGGCGGCAGGAGGACGTGGTGCTCCTCTGCCTGAGCGGCCGGGGCGACAAGGACGTCGCTCACGTCGCCGCCCTGCTCGACGGGGCCGTGTGACCGCCCCGCGCCTCGCCCCGCCTGCCGCCGACGTCAAGGTGGTGGAGGAGTTGCTGCGGAGCCTCGACAAGGGGACGCGCGCGCTCCAGATGTACCTGCCGAACAACCCCGTGTACCAGCGTGCCGTCGAGCAGATGGGGGAGGCGTTCGCGCCGGTCTGGGGGATCACGGGCCAGCTGATCCTCGACATCGAGGAGAGCGACATCCTCTGGGAGGGCACCTCGGTCCTCTCCACCGGTGGGCGCGGCGACGGCCTGGCCTGGCAGCTCTACAAGGACGGCCTGCGGCGACTGACCTTGACGCCCGGTGTCGAGAGCGAGGAGATCGTCCGTTTCCTCGAGGTCGTCAATCGCGCCCGCCGCCTCGCGGCCGACGCCTCCGACGACCTGCTGACGCTGCTGTGGGAGCAGGAGTTCGTGCTGATCAGCTACGCGTTCGTGGAGGCGCTCGGTGACGGCATCGAGTTCCTGCAGGAGAGCGCGGTGCGCGAGCAGGTCGTGCCGCCGGGGGCGGCGCGCGACGAGGTCGCCACCGCGCGCAGCAGCGGCGACACCGGGCTGGCGGAGATCGACGAGGAGGATTCGACGCCGTACTTCCTCGACGACGCCGAGATCCGATTCATTCGCGGGGAGCTGGACGAGGAATACCGGCGCGACATCCGGCTCGCCGCGATCGATGCGCTGCTCGACATCCTCGAGACCGTCGCCGACCCGGCGGTGCGCCGCGAGGTCGTCGGCCTGCTCGAACAGGTCCTCCCGGCGCTGCTCGCAACCGGTGGGTTCGGGACCGTCGCCCACATCCTGCGGGAGATGCGGGTCATCAACGCGCGCGTCCCCGGGCTCGACCAGGAGCTCCACCAGGCGATCCTCTCCTTCGAGGATCGACTGAGCGAGCCCGACATCCTCGAGCAGCTGTTCCGGGTCCTCGAGGACGGCGGGGTCCGCGAGGGTGACGCCGACGTCGGGGCGGTGCTTCGGGAGCTCAAGCCGGCGGCGCTGCCGACGGTGCTTGCCCATCTCGGCCGCACCCTCGACCCGGCGGTGCGCCGCCTCCTCGGGACCAGCGTCGACGACCTCGTGCGCAACGACCCGCAGCGACTCGAGGCCGTCCTCGACGGGCCGCCGTCGGATGCCCTCGAGCCCGCCCTGCAGGCCGTCGCGCGCCTCCGGCTGCAGTCACTGGTGCCGCGGGTGATCGCCCACCTCCAGTCGCCACAGGATGCGGTGCGCGTGGCGGCGGTCCAGGCGCTGGCCGAGCTTGCGACGCCGACCGCGATCACCGCGCTGGAGGGCGCGCTGCACGACCCGGAGCGGACCGTGCGACAGATGGCGCTCCAGGCCGTGCTGGCCCGCGGCGGCAGCGGCGGGGCGCAGGGCAAGATCGAGCACCTGATCTTCGGGACGCACGAGCTCGATCTCGAGCGGAGTGAACGTCGCGCGCTCTTCGAGGCGTTCGCCCAGGTCGCCGGCGCGGAGGCCCTGCCGCGGATGCAGAGTCTTCTCGAGCCGAAGGGGCTGTTCCGGCGCTCGTCGCCCGCGGAGGTGCGCGCCTGCGCGATCTACGCCCTGGCGCGGCTGCGCACCTTCGAGGCCCGCATGCTGGTCGATCGGTTCACGGCCGACAAGGAGCCGGTGGTGCGGGCGGCGGCCAACACCGTGCTGCGGGACTGGGCGCCGTGAGCGGCGAGGTCGACGAGGCGCTGGTCCGGCAGGCGGGACGCGCGCTGCTGCTGTCGATCCACGGGTCGGCGCGCGCGCTGAAGCTCTACCCGGTCGAGAACGCCGCCGTGCAGCGTGCGCTCGATGACCTGGTCGCCAACACGGTCGCGATCCTCGCCCTCGAGGGCGGGGTCGAGATCCGCCTGTCGGGCGAGTTCATCTTCATCAACCAGACCCGGCTGCGCCTCGGGCTCGACAACTTCGCGGCGTTCAGCGGGTTCGTCACGATGCTGCGCGACTGCGGCGTCGGCGTCCTCCGCGTCGAGGACGGCGTGACCCGTCGCGAGTGGCAGGCGTTCCTCTCGCTGATCCACGAGCTTCCCGCGGACCTCCTGCCCGAGGACCGCTTCGAGCGCCTGCAGGCCCGGCTCGCCCAGGCCGAGCTGGTCCACCTCGATGTCGATGTGGGCGGGGAACACGACGCCCGCGACGAGGAGGGCGACGAGGCACTCGAGCGCGCCAAGCGGACCTACGCGCACGGCGTGGCCACGGCGCGCGACGTGGTGAACGGGGTGCGGATGGGCCGCGCGCCGAACACGCGGCGGCTCAAGCGGGCGGTGCAGCTGCTGGTGGACCAGGTCCTCGAGAACGAGCTGTCGATCACCGGCCTGACCACCCTGCGCGACTACGACGAGTACACGTTCACCCACTCGGTCAACGTCTGCATCTTCGCGGTCGCCCTCGGCCGGCGGCTCGGGCTCCAGCGGCGACAGCTCTACGACCTCGGGCTCGCCGCGTTGCTGCACGACATCGGCAAGGCCAGGATCGAGCTCGAGATCCTGAACAAGACCAGCGCGCTCGAGGACACGGAATGGAAGCGGATGCAGGCGCACCCGTGGCTCGGGACCCTGACGCTGTTCCAGATGCGCGAGGGCGAGGACCTGGCCTACCGGTCGATCCTCGCGGCGCACGAACACCACATGAAGGTCGACCTGACCGGCTATCCTCGCCCGGTCCGTCCACGGCGCCTCGGCTTCTACTCCCGGCTCGTGGCCGTCGCCGACGGCTACGACGCGGCGACGACGCGGCGGTCGTACCAGGACGACCCGTGGGAGCCGGCGCAGGTGCTCCGCGAGATGTGGCTCAATCCCCATCGCGGCTACGACCCGGTGCTCGTCAAGGCGCTGATCAACCTCCTCGGGATGTACCCGGTCGGCACCGCGGTGATCCTCGACACCTTCGAGGTCGCGATCGTCGCCGGGCCGGGGACCGACAACACGCAACTGCACCGGCCCCTGGTGCGCATCGCCCTCGACGCCACCGGGGCGCGGCTGCCGGCGCCCGGTGAGCTGGTCGACCTCTGCCAGACCACCCCGGCCGGCGAGTACGGCCGGACCATCGTGAAGGTGACCTCGCCGGACCGGTACGGCCTTGTCGTCAGTGACTTCTTTGTCTGAGTCACGCCTCGCGCGGACCTGGGCCGACCTGCGTGGCACCGGTCGGTCCGCCTTGATCCCGTACCTGACGGCCGGGTTCCCGGACCCCGCCACGTCGGTCGCGGCGCTGCGCGCGGCCGCGCGCCACGCCGACATCCTCGAGGTCGGCGTTCCGTTCAGCGATCCGGTCGCCGACGGCCCGACGATCCAGCGCTCGACGTTTCAGGCGCTCGCGCACGGCGTCTCGCTGCCGGAGACGCTCGAGCTGATCAAGGACGCCCGACTCGACGTGCCGGTGGTGCTGTTTTCCTACTTCAACCCGGTGCTGCAATTCGGCCTGGATCGGCTGCTCGAGCGGGCCGCGGCCCTGGGGCTCGCCGGGCTGCTGCTGACCGACCTGCCGGCCGGCGCCGATTCCGAGGTCGAGCGGGCCGTGCGCGCCTCGCCACTCGACCTGATCCGTCTCGTGGCACCGACCACGCGCGGGGCACGGCTCGACGACGCGGTTCGGGACGCCGAGGGGTTCATTTACCTCGTCGCGCGCCTCGGCGTCACCGGCGCCTCGCGCGAACTCGCTGCGGGGCTCGGCGAGTCGGTGGCCAGGGTCCGTGCCGCGACATCGCTCCCGGTGGCGGTCGGCTTCGGGATCTCGACCGCCGACCAGGCGCGAACGGTCGCGGGACTTGCGGAGGGCGTCGTCGTCGGGAGCGCGGGTGTCGACGCCCTCGCACGCGGTGGCGTGGAGGCACTCGATCGGCTCCTGGGCGAGCTGCGCACCGCGATGGCGCCCGCGTGATCGGGACCCCGGTCTTCGTCGCACTCGGCAGCAACCTCGGCGATCGCGAGGCGGCGCTCGCCTTCGCCGTCACGGCACTCGGAGCGATCGAGGGTGTGCGCGTGCTCGCCGTCACGCCCGCGCTCGAGACCGAGCCGCTGGGGGGCCTCCCCCAACCCGCCTACCTCAACGCGATGGCGCTGCTCGATGTCACGTGCACGCCCCACGAACTGCTGGCGGCCTGCCAGCGGATCGAGCGGCAGGCGGGCCGGCGGGCCCGGACTCGCTGGGCCTCGCGCGAGCTCGACCTCGACATCGTGCGCTTCGGCGACGTCGTCTCCGAGGAGCCCGCGCTGCGGCTGCCCCATCCCGGGCTCGCCGACCGGGCGTTCTGGATCCGGCAACTGGAGGAGCTGGAGGCGCGCGTCGATGGCTGAGACCCGCCTCTCGATGCCCGGACTCGTCGGCCTCAAGCGCGAGGGCCGTCGCCTCGTGATGCTCACCTGCTACGACGCCCTGTTCGCGCGCCTCCTCGAGCAGGCGGGCATCGACCTGCTGCTGGTCGGGGACTCGGTCAACGAGGTGCTCGCCGGTCGGCGCTCCACGCTCAGCGCGACGCTCGACCAGATGATCTACCACGCCGCCAGCGTCCGCCGCGGGACCGACCGGGCGCTCGTCGTCGTCGACCTGCCGTTCCTCGCCTACCAGGTGAGCGTCGAGGAGGCGATCCGGCATGCCGGTCGAATCCTTGCCGAGACCGATTGCCACGCGGTGAAGCTGGAGGGCGGCCGCGTGATGGTGCCGACGGTCGCCGCGCTGACGGCCCGCGGGATCCCCGTGGTCGCCCACCTCGGCCTCACGCCCCAGTCGATCCACGGACTTGGTGGCTACCGGGTCCAGGGCCGCAGTCCTGCCGACGCCGAGCGGCTGCGCGCCGACGCGCTTGCGCTGCAGGAGGCCGGCGCGTCCGCGATCGTCCTCGAGCTCCTGCCGCAGGGATTGGCACGGGAGATTTCCGCTTCCCTGACGATTCCCACGATCGGCATCGGATCCGGCGCCGGATGTGATGGCCAGGTGCTCGTGCTCCACGACATGCTCGGGTTGAACGAGGGCTTCGCCCCGAAGTTCCTCCGTCACTACGCCGAGCTGGCCGGGGTCGTGCGCGACGCGGCGGGCCGGTATGCCGACGAGGTGCGGGCCGGCGAGTACCCAGGCCCCGACCACGCCTTCGACTGATGCCGCTCGTGCGCTGCACCACGGTGGCCGAGCTGCGCGCCGAGCTGGCGGTGATGCGACGCGCCGGTCGGCGGGTCGCACTCGTCCCGACGATGGGGGCCCTCCATGAGGGACACCTTCGGCTGGTGGATGCCGCACGGCGTCTCGCGGACGAGGTGGTGGTCAGCGTCTTCGTGAACCCGCTGCAGTTCGGCCCGCGCGAGGACCTCGCACGCTACCCGCGCGACCTCGAGCGCGATGCCACACTGGTGCACGACCGCGGCGCGAGCCTGCTGTTCGCCCCGACGATTGCCGAGATGTATCCCGAGGGGGCCACCACGCGGGTGCGCCCCGGTCCGGCTGCCGAGCGCTGGGAGGGGGCCGTGCGCCCCGGGCACTTCGAGGGCGTGCTGACGGTGGTGGCGAAACTCTTCCACCTGGTCGGGCCCGAGGTGGCCGTGTTCGGTCGGAAGGATGTGCAGCAGGCGATGCTGATCCGCCGCATGGTGGCCGACCTCGACTTTCCCGTGGAGATCGCCGTGGTGCCCACCGTGCGCGAGGCCGATGGACTCGCCCTCTCGTCGCGGAACGCGTACCTCTCGCCCGCGGAGCGCACCGACGCGCTCGCGCTCTCCCGCGGCCTGCGGGCGGCACGGGAACTCTGGCAGGCCGGGGAGCGTTCCGCCGGACGGTTGCGCGACGCGGTGGCGGGAGTGCTCGCGAGCGTCGACGGCCTGGTGCCGGACTATATTGCCGTCGTCGAACCGGGGCAGCTCGCGCCGGTCGCCACGACGCCGGCAGGCACCGTGATCGCCATCGCCGCACGCGTGGGGGCCACGCGGCTGCTTGACAACACGATCCTCGGGGAGGACGACGTCTGACATGCGACGCCACCTCATGAAGTCCAAGATCCATCGCGCCACGATCACCTCGGCCGACCTCCACTACGAGGGGTCACTCACGCTCGACCGCGAGCTGATGGCGGCGGCGGATCTCGTCGAGTTCGAGGAGATCCACGTGGTGAACGTGCACAACGGTCAGCGCTTCACGACCTACGTGATCCCGGGTGCGCCGGGGAGCGGGGTCGTGCAGCTCAACGGTGCCGCCGCGCGCCTCGGCATGCCCGGCGACCTCGTCATCCTGATTGCGTACGGCGAGGTCGAGGAGGCGGAGGTGGCCGCGCATCGCCCCGCCGTGGTGTTCGTCGACAGCGCCAATCGCCCCGTGCGGACGCCCCTCGCGATGGAATCCTGATCCCGATGGCTGCGTCGCGCTCCGAGACGGCCCGGGATGGCTTGCCACCCTGGGCCGTCGTCTCATCGACCCGGGCCGCGCACATCGGCCGGGTCGTCGCGCTGCTCGACGCGTGGGCCGAGGCGCGCGGGCTGCCGGCGGGCGAGCGTGCCCGCTGGCGGCAGGCCGGCTGGTTGCATGACGCCCTGCGGGACGCGCCGCAGGAGGAGCTCGAACAGTGGTCCGGGGAGGTGGCATCCCGCGGCCTGATCCACGGCCCCGCCGCGGCCGCCCGAGCCCGCGCCGAAGGCGTGACTGATGCCGAGGTGCTGGAGGCGGTCGCGTACCACACCGTCGGCCACGCGTCCTGGGGTGATCTGGGTCTCGCCCTGTACGCCGCCGACTTCCTCGAACCGGAACGACCGTTTGCGCAGGCGGAACGAGCCGAGCTCGCCGCGCGGTTCCCCGACGAGCGTGATGCCGTGATCCGCCGGGTGATCGCGATGCGCGTGGCCCATGCGGAGCGCAAGGGACGCGCGCTGCGCCCCGAGACGGTGGCGTTCATCGCGCGCTGGGAGCGATGAACGCGCGGGCGCGATGGCTGCTCGCCGGTGGCGCGATCGGGGTGCTGCTGCTTGCACTCTGGGTCCTGCGACGACCGGACCCGGCCGGCGACACGGCGCGGGCCGAATGGCCGCCCCTCCCGCGGCGGGTCGAGGTCGAGGTCCTCAACGGCGGCACGGTCGATCTCGCGGCACGCATCGTGACCGCCCACCTGCGCCGCGGCGGCCTCGACGTGGTCCTCTACGACAACGCGCCCCCCGAGTGGCGTGATTCGCTGCGCATCGACCCGCTGGTGCTCGTGCGACGGGGGGACACCACCGGCGTCGGTCGGATCCGCGACGTGCTCGGGCCGATCGAGGTGCGCGACGTCCCCGACCCGAAGCCGCTCGTGGACCTCACCGTCGTCGTCGGGGCGCGCGTCGAGCGCGGGGAACCCGAGGGCATCCCCTGACGTTCTCCCTGGCGAACCGCTGTCCAGGAGGACCGATGACCGACATCCGTGCCGCATTCCATCCGACCCGTGCCGCCGCCGTGGCGATCCATGCCGCGCTCGTCGAGGCCACCCGTCGGGAATGGGAACGCCATCACGGCCGGGTGCCGAACGGGATGGCCCTCTTCCGGCTGGTGACCGAGGATCCGGAGTTCGCCTGGCTGGCGCCGCTGACGTCCACCATCGCGGAGCTGGATGCGGCGCTCGCTGATCCGTCGCCGGAGGCCCCTGCTCGGGCGCGGCTGCTGGTCCATGCCCTCGACGGGCTCCTGCGCGCCGATGCCGCGGGCGGACCGTTCCAGGCGCGCTACGATCGCGAGGTGCAGGCGTCGCCCGAGCTCGCCGTCGTCGTGGCACGGGCGCGGCAGGCCCTCCGCGGGCCGGTGCTCACCTGGACCTGAACCGCACCCGGTCTCAGGGGTCCAGGAGGGCGACCACCACATCAGCCACGTTTGTCCCGGTCGGGCCGGTGCGCACCAGCGCGCCGGCCCGTTCGAGTGCGTCGTGGGTGTCGCGTCGTGCGACGAGGTCGGCCGGATCACGGCCATCCGCCCGGATGAGGTCGGGGAGTGCTGCGTCAGTGAGGACGGCGCCGACATCGGTCGGACCGTCGCGGCCATCCGACGTCGCCGCGAGCACCACCGGACCGTGCGAGCGCAGCCCCGGGGTCGTGTCCCGTTCCATCACCAGGGCAAGCTCGAGCGCGAACTGCTGGAGCCGCCCGCCGCGCCCAGGCTCGGCCGGCAGCGTCACGGTCATCTCCGCGCCCCAGATGAGCAGCTCGGGCGTTCGCCGGGCGCTGGCGATGCGGAGGCCGGGCCGGCGATCGCGAAGCTCGCGGTGCAGCATCGTCGCCACCTCGCGCGCAGCGTCGGCCGTTGTCGAGGTGAGGCGCGGCAGCGTCCGCACCGTCGGCGCACCGTCAGCAGCCGCTGCCCGCGCGATCGCGGCAACGAACTGCTCGGCGTCGCTCACGACGACATGTCGGACCGGGCGGGTGCCGGGGACCGGGGCTGCCAGCGCGGCGATCGCACTGCGGGGCAGTCCCGGAATCGACCCGGGATCGGCCAGCACCCGGGCGATGGCGTCGGGGTCGAGATCGCCACCGACCAGCGGGCCCGAGCCGATCGCGCCGAGGCGATTGCCCGCCACGTCGGAGATCACGTAGGCGACAAGGTCGCGGGCCCCGAGCGCCGTCGCGAGTCGCCCGCCACTCCAGCGGGTGAGGTGCCGGCGCACGGCGTTCATGGCGACGATGTCGAGGCCACGCGCGTGCAGCGCGGCGAACGCGGCCTCCAGCTCGTGCGGGGTGATGCCGTGCACCGGGGCGGCGATCAGCGCACTGGTCCCGCCGGAGAGCAGGGCGATCACCGGCTCCCCCGGATCGAGGTCGCGCACCCAGGTACCGAGGCGCTCCGCGGCCGCGAGGGAACGGGTCCCCGGACCGGGGTGGTCGCCGAGGAGCACCTCGGTGTCCGGCGGCAGGTCGGTCGGGGTGTCGTGCGTGATCACGAGGACCCGGCTCGGTGCGCGACCATGTTGCGCCAGGCCAGCCAGTGCGCCTCGCAGCATCCCCGGCGCCGCCTTGCCGATCGCGAGCAGCGCCGGTGCGCGAGTGGGTACCGGTGCCGCGGCGATTGCCGCCGCCGTGGTGTGCGCGGGGTCGATCGCCTCGAGGCCCGCGCGGTACCAGCGCAGCAGCTGCTCCCGTGCCGCCGCCTGCCCGACATAGCGTCCCATCAGCCCTCGCGAGTGGTGATCCGCCAACTTACACTCCGGGGCACGATCATCCCCCGCCCGGAGCCAACGTGTCGAGCCAGTCGTTCCCCGCGATGCCAATCCCCGCCCTGAACCTCCGTGCCGAGTGGAGGGCGCCGTGAGTGGCTCACGTCCGCGGGTGGTGGCCACCCGACGGCTGCCGCCTCTCGTCGAGGATGCCCTCCGGGAACGCTTCGATGCGGTGCTCTCGCATGATGACCAACCGCTGGGTGCCGTGGGCCTGCAGCGCGCACTCGCCGAAGCGGATGCCGTCCTCTGCACGCTGACCGACCGCCTGACCGCGGAGGTCCTCTCGGGCAACCCGCGACGGGCACGATTGCTCGCCAGCTACGGGGCGGGGGTCGATCACATTGACCTCGAGGCCGCCGAGGCCTACGGGCTCACCGTGACGAACACGCCTGGCGTGCTCACCGAGGACACTGCCGATCTCGCCATCACCCTCGTCCTTGCCACCCTCCGGCGCGCAGGGGAAGGCGAGCGCGAGGTGCGGGGCGGGCGCTGGACCGGGTGGCGCCCGACCCATCTGCTCGGGCGTCGGGTCAGCGGCGCCACCCTCGGCATCGTCGGCCTCGGTCGGATCGGCCTGGCCACCGCGGCGCGCGCCCACCACGGGTTCGGGATGCGCGTCCTCGGCACCAGCCGGACGCGCCCGGACGCCGAGGCCCTCGCGTCGCACGGCGTCACCTGGTGCGAGAGTCTCGCGGAGTTGCTGCCGCAGGTGGATGTCCTCTCGCTCCACGTGCCGGGCGGGCCCGGGACGAGCGGGATGATCGGCGCGCGGGAGATCGCGCTGATGCGTCCCGGGAGCGTGCTCATCAACACGGCGCGCGGGGGCGTGGTCGACACCGAGGCGATGATCGCCGCCCTCATGTCGGGGCACCTCTTCGGGGTCGGGCTGGACGTCTACCCCGGGGAGCCCGCCGTCGATCGTCGCCTGCTCGGGATCGAGCGCGCGGTGCTGCTCCCGCACCTCGGCTCGGCGACACGCGAGGCACGGGTGGCGATGGGCATGCGCGCGATCGACAACATCGAGGCGTTCTTCCGGGGCGAGGTGCCGCCGGATCGGGTGGCGTAGCGGCCTACGCCTCCTCCCGCACCCGCCGTTCCTTCCTCGCCATCTTCACGTGGAGCTGGCCGCACGCCGCGTCGATGTCGAGCCCCCGTGAGCGTCGCACCACCGCCTCGACGCCGACCTCGCGCAGTGCGGCGGCGAAGGCGCGGATGTCGGCCGGACTCGTCGGCCGCAGCGTCGGGTCCCCGCCGGGATGCAGCGGCAGCAGGTTCACGTGGGCGCCGAGCCTGAGGGCGAGGCCGATCAGGCCGTCGAGATCCTTCTGCCGGTCGTTGCGCCCCGCGATCATCACGTACTCGAAGGTGATCCGCTTCTTGAACGCGCCCGCGGCCTCGATCACGTCCTTCAGGTGGTACTTCTTCTCGATCGGCATGATGCCGACGCGATCCTCGGCGTGCGGCGAATGGAGCGAGATGGCAAGGCGGAACTGCTCCGGGCGCGCCGCGAGCGCGAGCATCCCGGGCACGATGCCCACGGTCGAGATGGTGATGTGACGCGCCCCGATCCCGAACCCCTCGGGGGAGTTGAGGATCGTCAGCGCGATGTCCACGGCGGGCCAGTTCAGCAGCGGTTCGCCCATCCCCATGAAGACGATGTTCGTCGGCATGTCATCGGGATTGCGGAGCACGACCTCGCGGACCTGGCCGGCGATCTCCCACGGGTGGAGGTTGCGCCGGAAGCCCATCAGCCCGGTCGCGCAGAAGGTGCAGCCGAGCGCACACCCGGCCTGCGAGGAGATGCAGAGGGTGCGGCGGGTCGCGGTCGGGATCAGCACCGACTCGATCTTCTCGCCGTCGGGGAGCTTCCAGAGGTACTTGCGGGTGCCATCGCTTGAGGTCTGGACCACCTCGGTCTCGAACCGGTGCAGCGGCAGCTCGGTGTCGAGGCGGTCCCGGAGCGCCTGCGGGAGCTCGGTGGCCTCCTGCCAGCTGCCGACCGGGGTCTTCCAGAGGCGGGGCTTGAGCTGCTCCGCCCGGTAGCGCGGCAGTCCGGCCTGCCGGACCCATTCGTCGATGGTCGCGGCAGCGTGGAGGGGGGGGAGATCGAGCAGGGAGCGGGGCGTCGTCATCCCCGAATACTACTCGCGAGGCCCCCGGGCGCCCGGGGCAGGAGCCCCGAATTCCGGCTCCAATCGCGTTGGTCGGCTCCCGCCCCGCGGTTAGCTTTGCTCCCGATGCAGTCTCCCGGCGCACCGCGCCCTTCTCCGGCCCCAGGCTCGATGGCTCAGACGGCACTTCGGACCCATCGCGGTGGCTCGCTCACCGCGTCGCACATCGGCACCCCCGTGCGTCTCGGCGGCTGGATCCACCGCCGGCGCGACCTTGGCGGGATCGTCTTCCTCGACCTCCGCGACCGCGACGGGCTCGTGCAGCTCTCCTGTGACCCGGCCTGGACCCCGGCCGAGGTCCTTGCGCGTGCGGCCGGCCTCGGTGCGGAGACGGTGGTGCTGGTCGAGGGGACGGTGGAGCGGCGGCAGGAGCCCGGCCGCGACCCGGCGATGACGAGCCGCGAGGTCGAGGTCCGGGTGACCGCCCTCCAGGTCGTCGGCCCGGCTGCGACGCCGGCGATCCCGGTCGCACGACGCGAGGGAGAGGAGCCGGCGGCGGAGGATCTCCGCCTCACGCACCGGATCCTCGACCTCCGGCGTCCCGAGCTCCAGGCCAACTTCATCCTGCGCCACCGGCTGCTGCAGCGGGCGCGTCGCGTGCTCTCCGATCTCGGGTTTCTCGAGATCGAGACGCCGATCCTCACCAAGCCCACCCCCGAGGGCGCCCGCGACTACCTCGTGCCGAGCCGGGTGCATCCCGGCGAGTGCTATGCGCTGCCGCAGTCGCCACAGATCTACAAGCAGCTCCTCATGGTCGCGGGCTTCGATCGCTACTTCCAGCTCGCCCGCTGTTTCCGCGACGAGGACCTGCGCGCCGATCGCCAGCCGGAGTTCACCCAGATCGACCTGGAGGCGTCGTTCGTCGCCGCGGACGACGTGATGGCCGTCGTCGAGCAGGTGCTGGTCGCGCTTTGGGCCGAGGCCGGCGAATCAGTCGAGGGTGCCTTCCCGCGACTGCGCTGGCGCGAGGCGATGGAGCGCTACGGCATCGACAAGCCCGACCTGCGGTTCGGTCTCGAGATCCAGGATCTGTCCGCGATCGTTGGTGGCGAGGCGGCGCCCTTCCTGCGCGACGCGCTCGCGTCGGGCGGTCGACTCCGCGCGATCCTCGCGCCGGGCCTGGCCGTCCTGTCACGCCGCGAACTCGACGACCTCGGCGAACGCGCGAAGGCCGCCGGGGCGGGGGGCCTCCTCTGGGCTCGGCGCACCGATGCCGGGTGGGAGGGGCAGGGGGTGAAGGCGATCGGGGTGGCCGGGCTCGACACGGTGTCCGCCGAGCCCGGGTCGTTGCTGGTCGCGGTGGTGGGCCCCGACACGGTGACCCACGCCGCGATGCACGCGGTCCGGTCAGCCCTCGGGGCACGGCCCGAGGTGCCGCGCCTCCGGCGCCACGCCTTCGCCTGGGTGGTCGACTTCCCGCTCTTCGAGCAGGAGCCCGAAACAGGTGCGTGGATCTTCACCCACCACCCGTTCACGGCGCCGCATCCGGACGACCGCGACCGACTGGCCAGCGACCCGGGGTCGTGTCGTGCCCAGCACTACGACGCGGTCTACAACGGCAACGAGCTGGGGAGCGGCTCGATCCGGATCACCGACCCCGCGCTGCAGGCGGAAGTGTTCGGCTTCCTCGGGATCGGGCCGGAGGAACAGCGGACCCGGTTCGGGTTCCTCCTTGATGCACTCGCCACCGGCGCACCGCCCCATGGCGGCTTCGCGCTCGGGTTCGACCGGATCGCGATGCTGCTCGCGGGGGCGAGCTCGTTGCGCGACGTGATCGCGTTTCCGAAGACGACCCAGGCGCGCGCCCTCCTAGAGGGCGCGCCGGTGCCCGTCTCGGCCGCCGAGCTGGCCGCCCTCCACCTCACCACCCGGTCCGAGGGAGGTCCCGATGTCCGATGAGGCCCGCCACCGGCTCTCGGCGGAGGGCGCCGACCCGCTGACACTGGCCGGCGTGAACGATGCGAACTTCACCGAGTTGCAGCGCGCGCTCGGTGTCCGCGTCTCGCAGCGTGGCGATGCGATCACGGTGGCCGGGGAGGTGGAGCAGCTCCAGCGTGCGGTCCCGGTGCTGCAGGGGATGATCGACCTCGCCCGGGCCGGGGAGACCCTCGCGCCCGAGGACGTGTACCGCTACGCGACGGAGGGATTCACCCCCACCGAGCTTGGCACGCCGGGCGACCTCGGCAAGATCGTGCTCCCCGGGATGCGTCGCGCGATCCAGCCCAAGACTCCCGGGCAGGCCGAGTACCTGGCGAAGATCGCCGAGCACGACGTCGTGGTCGGCATCGGACCTGCCGGGACCGGGAAGACCTACCTCGCCGTCGCGAAGGCGGTCGAGGCGCTGGCCCGCAAGCGGGTCAAGCGGATCATCCTCGCACGGCCGGCGGTCGAGGCGGGCGAGTCGCTCGGGTTCCTCCCCGGGGATCTCCAGCAGAAGGTCGATCCCTACCTGCGGCCCCTCTACGACGCGCTCGAGGACATGATGCCGCACGAGCGCGTCGCCAAGGCGCTCGAAATGCGCGTGATCGAGATCGCCCCGCTCGCGTACATGCGCGGGCGCACGCTGAGCGACGCGTTCATCATCCTCGACGAGGCCCAGAACGCGACCGGCGCCCAGATGAAGATGTTCCTCACCCGCCTCGGCGTGAACAGCAAGGTGGTGGTGACCGGCGACAAGACCCAGATCGACCTGCCGCGTCGCGAGGAATCCGGGCTGGTGCAGATCGAGCGCATCCTCACCGGGATCGAGGGGATCGCGTTCCACCTCCTCAGCGATGCCGACGTGGTGCGCCATCGCCTGGTGAAGGACATCATCCGGGCGTACGCGGAAGACCAGGCCGGGTGAACACGGGGGGCAGCGTCGTGTCGGTGTCGGGCACCGGCGGGCTCCCGCCATGGCAGGTGCGACGGATCGTGCGCGCGGTCCTCGCGCGGGAGGGCGAGGCGGTTGATCTCTCGATCACCTTCCTCGGCCTCGCGGCGATGCGACGGCTCAACCATCGCTTCAAGGGCCACGACCGCCCCACCGACGTGCTCGCCTTCGCGTTGCCCCAGCCCGACGGCTCGCGGACGGGCGATGTGTACGTCTGCCCGGGGGTCGCCGTGCGCGAGGCGAGGGCGCGGGGCATCACCCGACGAGAGGAACTGGTCCGGTTGATCGTGCACGGGGTGCTGCACGTCGCGGGGCACGATCATCCCGAGGGGACCGGCCGGGAGGACTCCCCGATGTGGCGGCGCCAGGAGGCGCTCGTGGCGGAGCTGGCCTGAGATGATCGAGCTGCTCCAGCGCTACCTCCCCGAACTCGCCGGCGTGGCGATGCTCTGGGCCGGGTTTGTGGCCCTCGCGGGGGAGGAGGTGGCCGACCTGCGCGCCGCGGTGCTCCAGCCGCCGACGCGCGGCGCGCTCCCGCCGGAGCGCGTCCTGCACGTCCTCCACGTCGCCTCGCTCACCTTCGCGGCGGTACTCGCCGGCACCGGCACCGGATGGTGGGCGTTCCCGCCCGCCGCGGCCCTGATGCGGGTGGTGCTGGTGACGCTCCTGGTCTGGGCGGTCGGCGATCTCGCCCCCCGATTGCTCGCGACGCTCGCCCCCGAACTCGTGCATCACGCCCGCCGGGTCGTGCTGGGCAGCGCCCCGCTGTTCACACCGCTGCTCTGGATGGCGCGCCGCCTCGACGAGGGGACCGGGTCGGAGGGGACGCCCGCCACGGAGGCCCGCACCGAGGCGACCCACGAGATGGCGCTCGGCGTGTTTTCGTTGAAGGAGATGTCGGTGGCCGAGGTGATGACGCCGCGGATCGACATCGTCGGTGTCGACGTTGCGGCGTCGGAGGCCGAGGTCGTGCACACGCTGCGGCACAGTGAACACGCCCGCCTGCTTGTCACCGACGGGCATGCCGACCAGGTCGTCGGCGTCATCTATGCGAAGGACGTCCTCACCCGCCTGGCCGACGAGGCGGCGGATCGTGGGGCGTGGCAGGACCTCATCCGACCGGCGGCCTTCGTCCCCGAGGGGAAGACGCTGGAGCGGCAGTTGCGTGACTTCCAGCGCGGACCCGGCCATATCGTCGTGGTCGTGGACGAGTACGGCGGGACGGCGGGGATCGTGACGCTGGAGGACATCCTCGAGCAGATCGTCGGCGAGATCCAGGACGAGTACGACGTGGACGAGGCGGTGCCGGTCCTCCGTCACGCGGACGGTCACCTCACCGTCCAGGGCGGCGTCCCGCTCGCCGACCTCGAGGCCGAGCTCGAGCACGAGTTCGCGCGCGAGGACATCGCGACCGTGGGCGGCCTCGCCCTCGCGGAACTCGGCCACGTCCCGCGTGCGGGCGAGCGGTTCGTGCTCGACGGCTGGCGGTTCACCGTCGAGCTGGTGATCCGCCGCCGTGTCCGTCGGGTCTCGGTGTGGCCGCCCGACGGGGATGTCCCGGACGAGGGGAGCGGCACGTGAAGTGGCTGATCCTCCTCCTCGGGCTGGCTCTCGCGGGGCTCGGCAGCGCCGGCACGGCCGCGCTCATCACCACCGCCCGTCGCCGGCTCGCGGACGCGGTCTCCCGCCGGCTGCGGGGGGCCATCGAGACGTTCGAGTGGTTCGCCGAGACCGATCGTCTGGTCGTCACGGCGATGGCCCTTGTCTCGCTCGGCGTGGTCCTGATCGGCGTTGCGATCCCGGGCCTCTTCGACACCCTCACCCTCCCGCAACTCGGGCTCGCCCTGCTGGTGCTGGTCGTGCCCGCCACCCTCCTCGGTGGGTCGCTCCTGCCGCGCTGGCTCAGCGAGCCGCGCGCGGAGCGCGTCGTGGCGGTCGTCCGGCCGCTGCTGCGCGGCGCGCGATCCGTCCTCCGACTCGTGCTGCCGGGCGGGCGCCACGCGGTGAGCGCGGACGTGCAGGCCCTCGCGCGGGAGGGCACCGCCACCGGGCTCGGCAGCGGGGAGGAGATCGCGCTCGTTGGCGGCGTGATGACCTTCGCCGAGCGCCCCGTGCGGGAGGTGATGACGCCGCGCACCGATGTGGTGGCGGTCTCGGAGACGGCCAGCCACGCCGAGGTGCTCGCGACGTTCGCGGCGAGCGGCTACACCCGGCTGCCGTTGTTGCGCGGCAGCCTCGACGAGATCGTCGGCATGGTCCACGCGTTCGACCTGTTCAAGGTCTCCGCCGATGACCCGCTGCCGGTCCGGCCGGTCGCGCACGCCCCCGAGACGCGGGCGGCGGCGGACGTCCTCCTCGACATGCAGCGCGAGCGGCGCCACTTCGCGGTCGTCCTCGACGAGTTCGGCGGCACCGCCGGCATCGTGACCCTCGAGGACCTGCTGGAGGCACTCGTCGGTGAGATCTCCGACGAGGACGACGCGGAGGTGGTCGCGCCCGCGGCGCGGGCCGACCTGCTCGAGCTCGACGGGGCCGCGACGGTGACCGAGGTCGCCGAGCACTTCGGGGTCGCCCTGGCGGCGGACGAGGCCACCTCATTCGCGGGCCTCCTGATCGAGCGGCTGGGACGGATCCCCGTCTCGGGCGAGCGGTTCGAGATCGCCGGGCTTGATGTCGACATCCTGCGGGCCTCGCCGACCCACGTGGTGCGCTTCACCGTCCGCCGCGGTGCGCCCGACCGACTGCGACTCGACGGAGGCCCTCGGTGAGCGCCGACCTCGACGCCCGCCTGCAGGAGCTCGTGCAACTGGCGCGCGACGGGCGCACGACCGCCTTCATCGAGCGGGCCTGGGAGCTCGAGCCTGCCGACCTGGGCGACGTGCTCGCCGCGCTCGACGAGGACGAGCGGGTCGCCCTCGTCCGACTCCTCCCCGCGGAACTCTCGTCGCAGGCCCTGATCGAGATGCCCGAGGACGCCCACGCGGAGGAGACGCTCGCCGCGCTCGACCCCGGGATGGCGGCCGACATCGTCGAGGAACTCGAGGACGACGATGCCGCCGACATCCTCGGCGAGCTCGAGCCCGAGCAGCAGGAGCGAATCCTCGCCGAGGTCGAGGATCGTCGCGACGTCGATCGCCTGCTGCGCTACGACGAGGAGACCGCCGGTGGCTTGATGACGACCCGGCTGGTGACGGTGACCGACCTCGACACGGTCGCCCTCGCGCTCGAGGCGGTGCGGCGCCAGGCCGAGGACGTGGAGGATGTCACCGAGATCTTCGTCGTCGACACCTCGCGTCGGCTCGTCGGCGCGCTCTCCTTCAAGCAGCTCGTCGTGTCACCGACCGGGCGCCTCGTGCGGGACGTGATGGACGATGCCGACGTGCGCGTCGATCCCGACGTCGACCAGGAGGAGGTGGCGCGCATCATGGCGCGGTACAACGTCCCATCCGTCCCGGTCGTCGACGCGGGCGGCCGGCTCATCGGGCGGGTCACCTACGATGACGTGATCGATGTCGCCGAGGCCGAGGCCACCGAGGACCTGCTGCGCTTCGGTGGTGTCTCGCCCGACGAGGGGCTGGCCGCCGGCTGGGGCGAGGCGGTCCGCAGTCGGCTCCCCTGGCTCTACGTGAACCTGCTCACGGCATTCCTCGCGGCCGCCGTCGTCTTCTTCTTCAAGGGCTCGATCGAGCGGATCGCGGTGCTCGCCGTCTGGATGCCGATCATCGCCGGGATGGGTGGCAATGCCGGCACGCAGGCCCTCGCCGTCACCGTGCGACGCCTGTCGCTCGGGCAGGTGCCGTCCGCGCGGGTCGGGCAGGTGATCACCAAGGAACTGCTGGTCGGCGCCGTCAATGGTGCCGCGATCGGCATCGCCGTGGCGGGGGTCGCGGTGCTCCTCGGCGAGAGCTGGCGCCTCGGCATGGTGGTGTTCCTGGCGATGACCCTGAACCTGTTCGTCGCCGGCCTCGCGGGGTCGTTCGTGCCGGTCCTGCTCGAGCGGGCCGGCATCGATCCCGCCGTCGCCTCCTCGATCTTCGTGACCACCTTCACCGACGTCTGCGGGTTCGGGCTGCTCCTCGGGCTCGCGACGGCGGTGCTGCTGTAGCGGCGCCCGGGCGGTCCGCTCGCGCATGCGCACGGTCGCGAACCCACGCCACCTCGAGGTGCTCTGCGAGCGCCTCCAGCGCGTGACCCACTCCTCGGCCCGCCAGTGGGGATCGATGAGTGCCCACCAGATGCTGTCGCACCTTGGCGACGGCGCCGAGGCGGTGCTCGGCCTCAGGCCGTTTCCGGCCTCAGCCCGGCCCCCTCGGCCGCTTCTGCGGTTCGTCGCACTCTGGCTGCCGCGGAAATGGCCCCACGGGGTGCGCGCGGGAGCCGACCCGGCCGCGAAGGAATTGCCTCCCGATCGATTCGAGGCCGACCGCGCCCGTGCGCTCGACACCGTGCGACGGATCGCCCTGGCGCCAGCCGACGGGCTGGCCCCGAGCCATCCGATGTTCGGCGCCATGCGCCGGGGCGATTGGCAGCGCTGGGCCTACCTGCACACCGACCATCACTTGCGGCAGTTCGGATGCTGAGGCCATGACGGTCGTCGTCCTTCCGACCGACTCCCCGGTCGCCCTTGCCGATGCGGTGGCCACGGCAGGCCACCACCTGCGGGCTGGCCAACTCGTGGCCTTCCCGACCGAGACGGTGTACGGCCTCGGCGCCCACGCGCTGGATCCCGCGGCGATCGCACGGCTCTACGCGGCGAAGGGGCGACCCTCGCACAACCCGGTGATCGTCCATGTCGCCGACGTGGCCGCCGCGCGGGAGCTTTCCAGGGACTGGCCCGAGGCCGCTGCCCGACTCGCCGAGGCACACTGGCCGGGTCCCCTGACGCTCGTCGTCCGCAAGCGCGCCGAGGTGCCGGCCGCGGTGACAGCCGGGCTCGACAGGGTGGCGATCCGGATCCCCGACCACCCCGTGGCGCTCGCCCTGCTCCGGGCCGCCGCCGTGCCGGTCGCCGCGCCGAGTGCCAATCGATCCGGCGGTGTCTCCCCGACCACCGCGGCGCATGTCGTGGACTCCCTCGGCGACCGCGTGGACTTGGTCCTCGATGGCGGACCCACGGCGGTGGGGATCGAATCGACTGTGGTCGATGTCACGACTGATCCGCCGACATTGCTGCGGCCCGGGATGCTGTCCAGCGCGGCGGTCGCAGGGACGCTGGGGGTGGTGCCGCGCGTTCCGGGCGCTGTTGGCGAGGAGGACGCGCGACCCTCGCCCGGCATGCTGGCGCGCCACTATGCCCCGGAGGCGCAGGTGCGGCTGGTGCGCAGTGGCGCGGCGGCCATGCGGGATGCCCTCCGCGAGGTCGCCGCCCCGGGCGTGCGGGTGGGCGCGGTGACCTGGTCCCTCGAGGTGCCCGGCGGTGCCGCGACGGGGCTGCGGTTGCCCGAGGACCCCGCCGGGTACGCGCGCGAGTTGTACGCCGCCCTGCATCGGCTCGATGGCGCGGCCGACATCCTGCTGGTCGAACTCCCTCCCGAGGGCGCCGCATGGGACGCGATCCACGATCGCCTCCACCGCGCGAGCACGCCGCCGGAGGGCGCATGAAGCTGGCATTCATCGGGTCACACGGGGTCGGCAAGACGACCCTTTGCTACGAGCTCGCGGCGCGGCTCAAGCGGCAGGACCGCACGGTCGAGCTGGTGATGGAAGTGGCCCGCCGCTGCCCGCTGCCGATCAACCGGGACACCACCCTCCCGGCGCAGGCGTGGATCCTCCACACCCAGGTCGCCGCCGAACTCGCCGCGAGTGCCGAGGCGGAGATCGTGATCTGCGATCGCGCCGTGCTCGACAACTACGCCTACCTCATCCACCAGGCCGGTCGGCAGCCGGCGTATGATGCACTGGTGTCGGCGTGGCTGGCGAGCTACGACGCCCTCATCAAGGTGCCGATCGTGGCCCCGCCGCAGTTCGACGGCCGGCGGGACATCAGCGTCGAGTTTCAGCACGCCATCGATGCCACGATCGACGACCTGTTGGTGGAGTTCGGGGCGACGGTCGCCGCGCTCGACCCCGCCCGCCGGGGGCGCTGGGTGGATGACACCCTGACGGCGCTCGGGCTCCCGCTCCACCCCCCGCAGACCGACCTCTTCGGGGCGGAACCGGGCCCCGCGGACCTGCCCTAAGTCCAAGTTCCGGTGTAACTTCCGACATGACCGATCGCGCGCTGCTCGACGACCTGCTCGCCGGAAAGATCCCGGCGCTCGCCCGGGCCGTGTCGATCGTCGAGAACGCCCGTCCGGGCTTCGAGGGGCTGCTCGCCGCCCTCCATCCCCGGCTGGGAGCCGCGCGTCGGATCGGCGTCACCGGCCCGCCAGGGGCGGGGAAGAGCACCCTGACGATGCAGCTCGTCAGCGCGTGGCGGCGCGCCGGCCTGCGCGTCGGCGTGGTCGCCGTCGATCCGACCTCCCCGTTCACCGGGGGCGCCCTCCTTGGCGACCGGATCCGCATGGAGCAGGTCGCCCTCGACCCGGGGGTCTTCATCCGTTCGATGGCGACGCGCGGTTCGCTCGGCGGGATCACGACCTCCACGCGCGAGGTGTGCGACCTCCTCGATGCGGCGGGATTCGATCGCGTCCTCGTGGAGACCGTCGGCGTCGGGCAGTCGGAGCTCGAGGTGCAGCGGATGACCGACACCACCGTCCTCGTGCTGGTCCCCGAGTCCGGCGACGGCATCCAGGCGCTCAAGTCCGGGGTGATGGAGGCGGCCGATGTCTTCGTGGTCAACAAGGCGGATCGGCAGGGCGCCCCGAAGCTGCGTCGCGAGATCGAGCTCGCGCTCGACCTCCGTGCCGGGCGCGTCGCCCGTGGCGGCGGCCACCATGGTGCGCTCGGCGGGGCGCGGCAGCGTCCCGACGCGCAGGCGACGCCCGAGGGGTGGCGGCCGCCCGTCCTGTTGACCACCGCCGCGAAGGCCGAGGGGATCGACGAGCTGCTCGCCGCGATCGACGCCCATTGGGACGCGCAGTCGGCGAACGGCCTGCTGGAGGCGCGCCGCCGCGCCCGTCTGGCTGATCGGATGCACGCGGTCGTGGGGCGGGCCGTCGACCGCTGGCTCTGGACCGACGGCCCCGCCCGCGAGCTGGTGGCCGCCCGGCTCGACGCCGCCGCGCGTGGCGCGACCAGTCCCTATGATGTCGCCGCGGAAGTGCTCGCGGCGGTGCGCGAAGGAGTGCAGGTATGACGACCCCGACCGATCGCGACGAGCTGCTCGAGCGCCTCCGCACGCGCGAGGCCGAAATCGCCGACCTGCGCACGCGGCTGGCGGCATGGGAGGCCGCCCAGGCCGGCCAGCCGGTCCGTCGCGACACCGACTTCACCTCGCTCAGCGGCCGCGAGCTGGCGCCGGTGTACACCGCGCTCGATGCGGCGGGACCGCTGGAGCTGCCGGGCGAGTACCCCTACACCCGCGGCATCCACCCGACGATGTACCGCGGGCGGCTCTGGACCATGCGGCAGTTCGCCGGGTTCGGCACCGCCGAGGACACCAACCGCCGCTACAAGTTCCTGCTGGAGCGGGGGCAGACCGGGCTGTCGGTCGCGTTCGATTTCCCGACGCTGATGGGATACGACGGCGACCATCCGCGCAGCGAGGGCGAGGTCGGGAAGTGCGGCGTGGCGATCTCCTCGCTCGCCGACATGGAGACCCTCTTCGACGGGATTCCGCTCGACCAGGTCTCGGTCTCGATGACGATCAACGGACCGGCGGCGATGCTGTTCTGCTTCTTCGTCGCCGCCGCCGAGAAGCAGGGCGTGCCGCTGGCGCGGCTGCAGGGGACGGTCCAGAACGACATCCTCAAGGAGTTCGTCGCGCAGCACGCCTGGATCTACCCGGTCGAGCCGTCGCTCAAGCTGATCGTCGACATGTTCGAGTGGTCGGCCGAGCACACGCCGAAGTGGAACTCGATCTCGATCTCGGGCTACCACATCCGCGAGGCCGGCGCCACCGCGGCCCAGGAACTCGCCTTCACGCTGCTCAACGGCTTCACCTACGTCGAGCGCGGGATCGCGCGTGGCCTCGACGTCGACGCGTTCGCGCCGCGGCTCTCGTTCTTCTGGGACGTGCACAGCGACTTCTTCGAGGAGATCGCCAAGCTGCGCGCCGCGCGCCGGATCTGGGCCCGACACCTGCGGGAGCGCTACGGCGCGACCGACGACCGCTCGCTCAAGATGCGCTTCCACTGCCAGACGGCGGGCGTCTCGCTCACGGCCCAGCAGCCGCTGAACAACGTGGCGCGGGTCGCCTACCAGGCGATGGCCGCGGTCCTCGGCGGGACGCAGTCGCTGCACACCAACGCGCTCGACGAGACCCTCGCGCTCCCGACCGAGACGGCGGTGCGGGTCGCGCTCCGGACCCAGCAGATCCTGGCCCACGAGACCGGGGTCGCCAGTGTCGCCGACCCGCTCGGGGGCTCGTGGTACCTCGAGGCCCTGACCGACCGGCTCGAGGCCGAGGCCGAGGCGATCTTCGCGCAGGTCGCCGAGATGGGCGGCGTCGTGCCCGCGATCGAGGCGGGGTGGTTCCAGCGCGAGATCGCCCAGTCGGCCTCGCGGTTCCAGGTCGAGGTCGAGACCGGGAGCAAGACGGTGGTCGGGGTCAATGCGTTCGTCGAGGATCGCGAGGAGCCGATCGAGATCCTCAAGGTGGACGAGGCCGCCGAGCGGGCGCAGCGCGAGCGGATGGCTCGCCTGCGCGCCAGCCGCGACGCGGACCTCGTGGCGGAGCGGCTGGCGGCGCTGGGCGAGGCGGCGCGCGAGGATCGCAACGTGATCCCGGCGATGCTCGATTGTGCCCGCGCCTACTGCACGCTCCATGAGATCCGGCACGAGCTCGAGACGGTCTGGGGCGCGTACCGGGAACCCGTGTTCTTCTGACCTGCAAAGGACGACCCGATGGCCACCGCACGGACCAAGCCGAGCGATCGTGACCTGCTGACGATGCAGCCGGGGAAGCACCCGGTTGTCACCTGCTACCTGAAGATCGAGCCGCGCGACCGGGTGCGGCGCAAGTACCTCACGAAGGTCAAGAACCGCGTCAAGCAGCTCGAGTACGGCCTCCCGTCGCTGGGCTGGGACAAGCCGCAGCAGGAGGCCATCAAGGCCGACCTCAAGCGGATCCTCGACTTCCTCGGGGACACCACCAAGCTCCCCGCGTCGCCGGGCGTCGCGATCTTCGCCTCGAAGGGCCAGAAGCTCTTCGAGGTGCGGCCGCTGCCCAAGGTGCATCGCAGCCGGCTCGCGGTCGATCGCACCCCGCTCGTCCGCGAACTTGCCGCGACCGAGGAGGAGTTCGGGCGCCTGTTCACGGTGGTCCTCGATCGCGCCAGCGCGCTGATCTGGGAGGTCACCGCCTGGGACGCCACCGTGGTCCGCAAGGTGGCGAGCGAGGTCAGCCGCGGCAGCCGACCGGGCTCCCGCGAGGACTGGGCGGCCGAGCACACCTACCACAACCGGATCCAGAACGAGAAGCGGCGGCACCTCGAGGCCGTGGCCCGGGCGCTGTTCGAGGTCGATCGACGCGCGCCCGGCCACCAGATCGTCCTCGTCGGCAGCGGCAGCGAGGCCAGCGCGCTGGAACCGTTCCTGCACAACTACCTCGCCGATCGGTTGATCGGCGTGGCGAAGCTGGCGATGAAGGATGCCACGCCGGCCGCCGTCCACCAGCTCACCATGGACGTGCGCGAGGCGCACGCCCGCGCGTCCGAGTTCCGGCACGCGGAGGAACTCCAGGAGGGGCTCGGGACCGGCTGGGCCGTGCGGGGGATGCGCGACACGCTCGAGGCCCTCGGCAAGGGCCAGGTGCGGACGCTGCTCGTCGACGAGCAGGCCGCCCGTCCCGGCTTCCGCTCGATGGCCACCGGTCGGCTCGCGATCGGGGCGGTCGAGCTGCGGAGCGACGGCGACGTCGTGCCGACGCTCGATGTCGTCGATGATGCGATCGAGGAGGCCCTGCGCCAGCGCGTGGCGCTGGACGTGGTCCATGATGCCGACGCGGCCGCGGAGCTCGACGGGATGGCCGCCCTGCTGCGCTTCAAGTGACCGGAGACTGACACGATGATGGTTGCCGCCGATCCTGCACCGCTCTCCCGGCCGATCCGGGTGCTCGTCGCGAAGCCCGGCCTCGACGGTCACGACCGCGGCGCCAAGGTCGTCGCCGCCGCGCTGCGCGATGCCGGGATGGAGGTCATCTACACCGGGCTCCACCAGACGCCCGAGATGATCGCCACCGCCGCGGTGCAGGAGGACGTCGATGTCGTGGGGCTCTCGATCCTCTCGGGGGCGCACATGACACTCTTCCCGCGGGTGCGGGCGCTGCTCGACGAGATGGGGCGCGCCGACATCCTCCTCACCGGCGGCGGCATCATCCCGGACGAGGACATGGCGGCGCTCGCGGCGCGGGGCATCGGGACGCTGTTCGGTCCCGGGACGCCGACCGGCGACCTGGTCGCCTACATCCAGGGGTGGGCGCGCACCTCGCTCAGGCCCTGAGCGGTGGGCGCCGAGACCCCTGAGACCGGTCGCCTCCGCGAGCTGACCGCCGAGTACCGCGTGCTGGCCGAGCGGCTGCGCGCGGGCGGCGGCCCGGCGCGCGTGCGGCGCATGCACGAGCGCGGCCAGCTCGCCCCGCGCGAGCGGGTCGCCGCGCTGCTCGATCCCGAGTCGCCCTGGTTCGAGATCGGCCTCCTCGTGGCGCACGATCAGTACGATGGCGATGCGCCCGCGGCAGGGGTGATCACCGGCGTCGGCGTCGTCGCGGGACGCGAGGTGGTGGTCGTCGCCAATGACGCCACCGTGAAGGCGGGCGCCTGGTGGCCGGAGACGATCACCAAGATCCTCCGGGCGCAGGAGGTCGCGATGCGCCAGCGGATCCCGATCGTCTATCTCGTCGACTCCGCCGGCGTGAACCTCCCCTACCAGGGCGGCGTCTTCCCCGGCCAGTACGGTGCCGCACGGATCTTCTACTACAACTCGCTCATGCGCCGCTACCTCCGCGTCCCGCAGGTCGCGGCGGTGATGGGGAGCTGCATCGCCGGCGGGGCGTACCTGCCGGCGCTCTCCGACGTGATCTTCATGGTCGAGGGCACCTCCTTCATGGGGCTCGGCGGCCCGAACCTCGTGAAGGGCGCCACCGGCCAGACCGTCGACGGCGAACTGCTGGGGGGCGCGCGCACCCACACCGAGACGAGCGGCGTGGCGCACTACCGCGCGGCCGACGACGCCGAGTGCCTCGCGCGCCTGCGCGAGTACATCGGCCGGCTGCCACACCCGCCGGCCCAGGCGGCCCGCGGGGAGGCACTCCCGCCCGCCCGCGACCCGATGGCGCTGTACGACCTGTTGCCCCACGACCATCGCCTCTCCTACGACATGCGCGACGTCTTCGCCACCCTGTTCGACGACGGCGCCTTCGACGAGTTCCAGCCCGACCGGGCCGGCGAGATGCTCTGTGGTCATGCCCGCATCGCGGGGTGGCCGGTGGCGGTGATCGCCAACCAGCGCGGCCTGATCAAGGGGCGACCCGGCGAGCGTCCGCGGTTCGGCGGGATCGTCTATGCCGAGAGCGCGGAGAAGGTCGCGTTCTTCATCGAGACCGCGAACCGCGAGGGGATCCCGATCCTGTTCGTGCAGGACGTGAGCGGGTTCATGGTCGGTCCCGAGGCGGAGCACGAGGGGATCATCCGCGCCGGCGCGCACCTCGTCGAGGCGATGGCGACGACCCGGGTCCCCAAGCTGGTGCTGACGGTGAACCACGCCTCCGGCGCGGGCTACTACGCGATGGCCGGACAGGGATTCGATCCCGACTTCATCGTGTCGTGGCCCACCGGGCGCATGGCGGTCATGGAGGGCGAGAGCGCCGTCATGGCGGTGCACGGTCCGGCGCTGCAGAAGGCCAAGGCGGCGGGAACCGACCCCGAACCCGCGGTGGCCGCCGCGGTCGAGCAGATGCGGGCCGACTACGAGGCGCAGCTCGACGCGCGCCACGCCGCGGCGCGCGGGTTCGTCGACGCACTCGTCGCACCCGAGGACACGCGCGACACCCTCGCCTTCCTGTTGCGGGTGGTGTCCCGCAACCCCGGCTCCCACCTCGGCCCGTTCGTGCTCGACCAGACGAGCTGATGCGCCGGGCCGCCCGCTGGCTGCTGCCGTGCCTCGTCGGCTGCGGTGGGACCGTGGGTCCCGCGGCGGCGCCGCCCGCGCCGGTCCTTCACGCGGTCGCCGCCGCCCCGCGCGTGGCGGCCATCGCCCCCGATCGTCGCGACGCCGCGGTCGCGGCGTACCGGGCGGGGCTGATGCCGCTCCACGCCACCGGCGTGCTCGCCTTCCGGCAACTGCATCCCGGCCGCGACGGCCGCGGGGTGCTCATCGGGATCCTCGACAGCGGCATCGATCCCTCGGTGCCCGGGCTGCAGCGGACCCCCGAGGGGCGCCCGAAGATCGTCGACCTGCGCGACTTCAGCGGCGAGGGTCGGGTCCACCTCGAACGCGCGGTGTCGCGGGGGGACACGATCGTGGTGGGGCCGCACCGGGTGCGCGGCGCCTCGCGAGTCGTCGCGCTCTCGGCGGGGCAGGCATGGGCCGGGCTGGTGGAGGAACCGCGCTTCGGCGATGACGCCAGCGCCGACTTCAACGGCGACGGGTCCGTCGACGATTCGCTCGTCGTCGTGGTCGCGCGATCGACCGGCGGCTGGTTCCTCCTCACCGACACCAACGGGGATGGCACCCTCGCCGATGAGCGCCCGATCCGCGACTTCCGCGTGAACCGCGAGTGGTTCGGCTGGTCCGGCGCGGCCGCTCCGCGCACCGCGATCGCGGTGAATCTCGACGACAGCCTCGGCGTGCCGCGCCTCGACCTGGTGATGGACACTGATGGTCACGGGACCCATGTGGCGGGCATCGCAGCCGGCCACGAACTGTATGGCGTGCCGGGATTCGACGGCGTGGCGCCCGGCGCGGAACTGCTGGGGCTCAAGATCGCGAACAACGCCGACGGCGGCATCACCACCAATGGCTCGATCGTGCGGGCCATCGCCTGGGCGATCGATTGCGCCGCGGCGCGCAACCAGCCGCTGGTGCTGAATCTCTCCTTCGGGGTCGGGAACCAGCACGAGGGGACGGCGCGCATCGACGCGCTGGTCGATTCGATCCTCGGCGCCAACCCCGGCGTGCTGATGACCGTCTCGACCAACAACGACGGACCCGGGCTCAGCACGCTCGGGTTCCCCGCGAGCGCGTCGCGGGTGCTCTCGGTCGGCGCGACGCTGCCACTGGTGTTCACCGGGTTGAGTCCGGACGCGCCCGAGCCCGATCCCGTCGCCGTGTTTTCCTCGCGGGGCGGGGAACGCGCCGGCCCGGACGTCGTGGCCCCCGGGACCGCGTGGTCCACCGTCCCCCGGTTCGACGCGGGCCACGAGGAGAAGAGCGGGACCTCGATGGCCGCGCCCCACGTGGCCGGGCTCGCCGCCCGGCTGCTGAGCGGTCCCTGGGACGACGCCGCACGCCCGACCGCACTGGCTCTCGCCCAGGCGCTGCAGGCCACCGCCCGCCCGATCCCCGACGCGTCGGTGCTCGACCAGGGGGCGGGCGTGCCGGATCTCTCCGCGGCCGCACGCTGGCTCGCCGTCCCACGCGACGTGCCGGACCTCGTCGCCGCCCCCGTGGACCAGCCGGAGCACGATGCCATCTGGTTCGACGGTGAGGTGCTGCCCGAGCGGATCATCCTCCGCCTCGCCAGGCGGGATGGCGGGCCCGATCTGGCCGTGCGGCTCCGCAGCACGGTGCCCTGGCTCGTCATCGAACGTGGCAGCGTCCAGACCGTCGATTCCGCGGCGGGGCTCACGGTGCCGCTGCGGATCGACCCCGCCTCGCACCTCACCCCCGGCGTCCGGATCGGCACGGTGCTGGTCGAGGCCGCGGCCGACGAGGGACTCGGGGTCCTGCTCCGGGTGCCCGTCACGATCCGGCGGCCGATGCCCCCTGGCCGCGCGGTGCGCACCGTGGTCGCGATGCAGTCGGGCCAGACCGGCCGCGAGACCTTCGACGCCGACAGTGCGCGGGGGCTGCGCGTGCAGGTCGAGACGCTCTCGCGCGACGGACTCGCCTTCATCGCGCTGCACGAACCGGGTGGGGCGCCGAGTCGCGGGATGCCCGCGACGACGGCGGGATACGCCGACGACGCGGGAATCCTCGAGCTCGACGCCCGGGATGTGATCCGTGGCCGATACGAGGTCGCCGTCGTGGCACCACCCACCAGCGGGGTGGCGGCGCGCATCGTCGTCGAGCAGGCACCACTCCGCCTTGCCGGGGTCCTGCGCGGCGATTCCCTCGGCATCATCGCGACCCCGATCGGGAGCACGCCGGTGGACGCCGAGCTGCGGGCCGAGCTCGTCGGGGGATGGTGGCGTGGCCTCATCTCCGGGAGCTCCGCTCATCCGACGGTGCTCGCCCTCCCGGTTCCGGCGTGGGCCGCCGAGGTGACACTCGACCTGGCGATGGATCCTGCGGAATGGGCCCGAATCACCGATCTCGGCGTGACGCTCCGCGATCGCGACGGCCGGTTGCTCCAGGCCTCCCCGCTGACCTTCGCGTTCGGGCGGGTGCGCTTCACCCCGCCGGCGACGGTCCGCGGCGACACGGTGTACGTTGCGCTGTCCCCGGCGGCTGCCGCGGCGGACGCCGAGGTGACATGGCACCTCGAGGTCGAGGCCCGGTACCGGTTGGCGTCGCCCGCCGACGTGGCGGGGGACCGGCACGTCACGGTCACGTTGACGCCGGGCACCCCGCGCGCGGTGGAGATCGGGACCGTGCGTTGGCCGGTGGCGCCCGGCACGGGGGTCCGGCCGCTGGTGCGGATCCGGGCCCGGGTCGCCGCGGGGGCCGAATGGACGCATGAACTCGCCCTCGAGGCGGAAAGGGATGAGGTGCAATGAAGGCCGACCGGACGGTGCGGATCGCGAGCGGGCAGGGATTCTGGGGCGATTGGCTCGAGGCGCCCGTGCGCCAGGTGCAGGGGGGCGAGATCGACTACCTCGTGCTCGACTACCTCGCCGAGGTCACGATGTCGATCCTGCAGAAGCAGCGCAGCCGCGATCCCGCCATGGGCTACGCGCGCGACTTCGTGACCATGATCGAGCGCATCCTGCCCGACATCGCCGATCGCGGCGTGCGGGTGATCTCGAATGCCGGTGGCGTGAACCCGCGCGCCTGTGCCGAGGCCGTGCGGCGCGCCGCCGACGCCGCCGGCGTCGGCGATCGGGTGCGGATCGCCCTCGTGGTCGGCGACGACCTGCTGCCGCGACTCGACGAGTTGCTCGCCGGTGGTGAGCCGTTCACGAACATGGACACCGGACGCCCGCTCAGCGACGCGCGCGAGCACGTCCGCGCCGCGAACGCCTACCTCGGCATGCGGCCGGTGGTCGAGGCCCTCGAGGCGGGGGCCAACATCGTGATCACCGGACGGGTCACCGACACCGGGCTCACCCTCGGCCCGCTGGTCCACGAGTTCGGCTGGTCGCACGACGACTGGGATCGCATCGCTGCGGGCACCGTGGCGGGCCACATCCTCGAGTGCGGCGCCCAGTCGAGCGGCGGCAACCTGCTGCGCGACTGGCGCAAGGTGAAGCGGCTGGAGGACGTCGGCTTCCCGATCGTCGAGGCCACCGCCGACGGTGCGTTCACCGTCACCAAGCATCCCGGGACCGGCGGCGTCGTGAACGTCGCGTCGGTCACCGAGCAGCTGGTCTACGAGATGGGCGATCCCACGATGTACATCACCCCCGACGGCGTGGCCGATTTCACCAGCATCCGGCTCGACCAGACCGGCCGCGATCGGGTCCGGGTGTCCGGGATCACCGGCGGCCCCCGGACCGACAAGCTGAAGGTGTCGGTCGCCTGGTTCTACGGCTACAAGGCGATCGGCTCGTTGGTCTATGCCTGGCCCGAGGCCCTCGACAAGGCGAAGGCGGCCGACAAGATCCTCCGCAAGCGCCTCAAGGCCCTCGGCCTGGAGTTCGAGCAGGTGCTCACCGAGTACGTCGGCGTGAACGCGACGCACGGCCGGCTCGCCGGCGACCCCGACCCCGACCTCGCGGAGGTGATGCTGCGCATCGGCGTCAGGGCCCGCGAACGCGCCCCGGTCGAGCGCTTCACGCGCGAGATCGCCCCGCTGGTGCTCACCGGCCCGCCGAGCGTCACGGGCTTCGCCGGCGGCCGGCCGCAGGTCGAGGAGATCGTCGCCTACTGGCCGGCGCTCGTCGACCGCACGCTCATCGAACCGTTCGTCACCGTGGAGATGGTCTGATGGCGACCACGACCCTGCAACTGCGCTGGCTCGCGCATGCCCGCTCGGGCGACAAGGGCGACGCCGCGAACGTCGGCCTCATCGCGCTCGACCCCGACTTCTACGACGTCCTCCGCCGCGAGGTGACCGCCCGTCGCGTCGCCCGGCACTTCAAGGGGATGGTCACCGCGGTCGAGCGCTACGAGCTGCCGAACCTCCGGGCGCTCAACTTCATGCTGCACGGCGCGCTCGACGGCGGCGGAACCCTCTCGCTCAAGACCGATGCCCAGGGGAAGGTGTACTCGACCGCGCTGCTGCGGATGGAGATCGAGGTGCCCCGCAAGCTCGCCCGGCGCGCGAAGGAGCTCGCCTCGTGAGCGCCGCCGTGGAGGTGACGGTCGCGGGCGGGATCATGACGATCACCCTCGACCGTGCCGACAAGCGCAACGCCCTGTCGCAGGCGATGATCGGCCGGATCGCCGAGGCGCTCGCCGAGGCGGAGCTGAGCGCCGAGGTGCGCGTCGTGGCGGTGCGGGGCAACGGTCCCGACTTCTGTGCCGGGGCCGACCTTGCCGAACTGCTGGCGTCGGCCGAGCGCACGCTGGAGGAGAACGAGCGCGACGCGCTCGGGTTGGGCGAGGTGTTCCTGCAGATGCGCCGGATCCCGAAACTGGTCGTGGCGATCGTGCACGGCCGGGCGCTCGCCGGTGGGGCAGGGCTCGCCACGGCCTGCGACCTCGTGCTCGCCTCGCGGAGCGCGCGGTTCGGCTACCCCGAGGTCCAGCGCGGCTTCGTCCCGGCGATGGTGATGACGATGCTCCGCCGCAGCGTCGGGGAGAAGCGGGCGTTCGACCTGGTTGCGACCGGGCGGGTCGTCGAGGCCGACGAGGCGCTCCAGATGGGACTCATCAGCCGGGTCGTCGAGGCCGATGTCCTGGAGGCCGAGGCGGCGGCGCTGCTGGCGACCCTCGCCGACCAGGCGCCGACCTCGATGGCGCTCACCAAGCAGCTCTTCACCGATCTCGACGAGCGGAGCTTCGGCGACGGAATCCTCCTCGGCGCCCGCGTCAACGCGCTCTCCCGACGCACCGACGACTTCCGCCGGGCCATCGCGGCGTTCCTCGACAAGTGACCGTCGGTCGGGCGCGGCTGTTCCTCGCCGGCGTCGGGCTCCTGCTGGCGCTGCTCGCCATCGGGCTCGACGACCGGCGCCTCACCTGGGTGGCGATCGGGGTGCTCGCGGCGGCGCTCGTGCTGCGGGTGTGGGCGAGAGGCGAGAAGCGAGACGCGAGAAGCGAGGAGTAGGCACCGTGGATCTGTCACCCCGAGCGAAGCGAGGGGGTGGAGTACCTCGACGTTCCGCCCCCTCGCTTCGCTCGGGGTGACAGGTGCTCGGGGTGACAGCTGCACTGGCGGTGCCATGGGTCGCGGCGCCCGGTACCGCCCGTCAATGCCTCGCCGCGGCATGTTGCGCGAATGCTCCCCGACGCCACGCGCCTCCTCCAGCATCACTTCGGGTACGACGGCTTCCGGCCGCTGCAGCAGCGCGTGCTGGCGCCGGTCTTCGAGGGGCGCGACGTCCTCGCCGTGCTCCCCACCGGCGGGGGCAAGTCGCTCTGCTACCAGGTCCCGGCACTCCTCGCCGCCGGGCCGACCATCGTCGTCTCGCCACTCATCGCCCTGATGCAGGACCAGGTCGCCCGTCTCCACCGGCAGGGGATCGCCGCGGTGACCCTCGGCGGCGACCTCGCGCCGGGCGCCCGTGACGCCGCGCTGCGCGAGATGACCGCGGGCCGGCTGCCGCTGCTGTACGTCTCGCCGGAACGACTCCGCGGGCTGGCGCCGCTGATCGCGGCGCGGGGGATCCGGATCGCCCGGCTCGCCATCGACGAGGCCCACTGCGTCGTCGAGTGGGGGCACGACTTCCGGCCCGCCTACCGCCGGATCGGCGAGGCCCGCGCGATGCTCGGCGACCCGCCGGTCACCGCGCTGACCGGCACCGCCACCCCCGACGTGCGCGAGGCGATCACCCGGTCGCTGCGGTTCCGTGCCGGGGCGGCCACCGTCGTCGGGTCGTTCGACCGGCCGAACCTGCACTTCGCCGTGCGGCGTGTCTCGTGCGACGACGAGCGGTTGGCGCGGCTGCTGGCCGTGGTGCGCGCACAGGACGCCCCCGCGATCTTGTACGGGCCGACCCGCAACCTGGTCGAGGGGATCGCCCGCGCACTCCTCGGCGCGGGGGTGGCCGCCGCGCCGTACCACGCCGGGATGCAGGCGCACGAACGACGCGGGGTCCTCGAGGGGTTCCTCGACGACCGGATCCGCGTGGTGACCGCCACGTCGGCCTTCGGCATGGGGATCGACAAGCCGGACGTCGAGCTTGTTGCCCACTGGACCGCGCCGGCGTCGCCCGAGGCGTACTACCAGGAGGCCGGTCGCGCTGGGCGGGACGGCCGACCCGCGCGATGCCTGCTGTTCGCGCACCCACGTGACGACGCGATGCCGCGTCGACAACTGGAGGTCACCTACCCGCGCGAGCGACTGGTCGAGGCACTCTGGACTGCGCCGGCGTTGCGGCAACGGCACGCGGCGAACGTCCTCGCCTCGGTCGACCGGCTCGCGGAGGAGTTGCGTCCCGATCGAGGCCGGGTCGAGTGGGGCGGGGTGCGCCGCCGTCGGAGGGAAGCCGAGCGGCGCCTTGCCGCGATGGCCCGCTACGCGAACGCCCGCCGGTGTCGGCGGGCGTCGTTGCTCGCCTGGTTCGGCGAGCAGGTCCGGCGGTGCGGTGGCTGCGACGTGTGCGGCTAGTTGATCCGCCTCGTGACGCCGTCCACCCCGACTTCCCATGTCGGCGTGACGAGGATCTCGTTGATCGGGATCCGCTCGCCTGCCGGTGCCGCGCGGGCCTGGGCACTCGGCGTGAACGGATCGGCCTTGGTCAGGTCCACGGTCCATCCCATGTCGGCGAGCGATCCGATCGTGAGACGAGTGATCGGCATGAACACGCCCGCCGCTTCGACGAACCCCGTCATCAGCTCGGCGTTGAGGATGGTCTCGCGCCAGTGCGAATCCCGCGTGCCTGCGGTGCCGGTGTTCTCGACGGGAACGGGAGGGCCAGCATAGCTGAGACCGAGGGTGGCCCAGCCGGCCAGCCCCTGCGTGCCGGTGTAGATCGGATCGGCGCCGCCGCCACCCTGCAGGAGCCCCAGCGATCCCCAGTTGGTACCGATGCCCAGCACGTGCCCCATCTCGTGGAGCGCGACATCGACGAAGCGCCCGGTTGCATCCAGGTTCTGTGCGTCCTGGATGTCGAAGAGCATCCCCCCGGCGATCGGCAGGAACGAGCCGCTGCGGCGGACGCAGGGGCCTGCCTGGCCCAAGACATTGCCCGGACCGTCGATCGGTTCGATCGAGGCGAAGATCACGAGGTCATCGATGTTCTCACTGAGCGCAGGCGTCGTCCCCGCACACGCATTGGCCGGCAGGTTCACGACCTGATCGGGGACGTCGAGGGTGATGATCTCCATCCACCGGCGCGCCGCGGTCACGAAGGCATCGCGAAGGTTCGGAGACCCGGAGGAGGTGAATCGCAGGTCGATCACGAAGGACCTGTTGGTCCCCGTCGCGGTGAACACCACCGGCGGCACGCTCAGCCCGGGCACCGACGCCTGCACGGTCGACGTCCCCGCCGCGCCCACCTTCCAGTCGCCGGGTGCCGCGATGCCGTTCTCGTCGCTCACGGCGGCGGTGCCGGTCAGCGTCCCGGAGCCGCCCACGAGCGTGAACAGCACGGGCACGCCGGCCACCGGAACATTCTGCGCATCGAAGACCCGCACCCGCGGGATCTTCTCGACCTGGAAGTTGCTCACGCCGTCCTGGCTGAGCGGGGACGCTGGCTCGAACCCGGCCGGAATGCCGATTCCGGTCGCGCTGATCGTGGCGACGATGCCGTTGCTGGTGCGGGCCTGCAGCGAGTTGACCCCCTGCGCCGGCCCCAGCGTCCAGCCCCCCACGGTCGCGCGCCCCTCGGCGTTCGTGGTGGTCGTCGCCGAGCCGGTGATGCTGCCCCCGCCGGCCACGACCTGCCACGTGACACTGGAGCCGGGGACCGGGTTGCCGAACGCATCACGGACCCGCACGACCGGGTTGGTCCCCACTGGCTGGCCCACGAGCGCACTCAGTCCCGAGCCGCCCTCGACCACCTGCAGCGACGAGGGCGCCCCCGCCGATGCGGTGACGTTCACCGTCGCCAGCAGCGGCAGCCCGACCGCCTGGGCCCGGAGGGTGTGGACGCCGGGGGTCGGGCCGAGGCGCCAGCTCCCGACGGTGGCGAGGCCACTGGCATCGGTCACGGTCGAGTCGCCGGTGATCGTCCCGCCGCCGGAGACGACGTCGAAGAAGATCGCGATGCCCGCGAGGGCGTTCCCGTTCGCGTCGGTGACCCGCACTCCCGGGTTCAGCGCGACGAGGGCCCCCACCGTTCCGGCCTGGCCTCCGCCGCCGACGAAGGCGATCTCGCTCGGGGGCCCCACGGTGTCGGTCGGGGTCGATCCGCAGGCGGCGGCGCCGAGGAGGAGCAGCACGCCGCAGGTTGCACGAATCGAGGCCACAGGAGATGTCGTCATCGAGCCCTGCCGTCGGGGGAGATGGGATGCGCGGGAATGCCCCGGAAAATTAGCAAGTGTCGGACCGGAATGCCGCCACGACGCGAGCGGCCCCAAGAGCCGACCCGGTGCCGCGCCCGTTGGTCACAGCGTCACGATGCCGGCGGCGCGCGAGCCCTGGGCGGGATCCGCTCGCCGCGACGGCGCCGGCGTCGTGACATTGCCGTAAGTCCCCTTGTCACATAGCTTTTGCCACATGCGATCCCGCCTGTGGCAGTCCCTCGAGGCCGTGACCGGACGGGCGATGGTCCCCGTCCGGTGGATCGCATCGGTCTGGTTGTCGGCAGCACGCCGGCGCGAGACCCGTTCCGGATCGCCTCCCTCCCATTCCAGACAGCCCCATCCACCGGTCGGCGCCCGCTCGGCACCGGACCGTCGCGACCTCGCAGGGTCGCGCCGCTCCCGTGTGACGGTCACGCCTCCAGGGCGGATGGGGCTCTCCATGGGGAGGCCCACCCGCCAGGCGGCGGACTCCGGCAGCGGCTCGCGTCGACCCCCAGCACGCCGTCCGGCGCGCCGGGATCCTCACCTCATGGTTGCGGGGCCGGGACGACAGGCGTCGGCCCATCCCGTGCGAGAGCTTCGTGAAGCGCGAGATCCTCATCTCAGGCACCCAGCGCGAGACGCGGGTGGCCATCCTCGAGGACGATCGACTCGTCGAACTGCTGGTCGATCGGCCCGACAACCGGCGTAGCGTCGGGGACATCTACCTCGGCCGCGTCGAGGCGGTCCTCCCGGGCCTCCAGGCGGCGTTCGTCGACATCGGGCAGGAGAAGTCGGCCTTCCTCCACGCCTCCGACCTCCTCGAGCCCGAGGACGACGAGGAGCCGGAGATGTCGGCCGCGAGCGACGGCATCGAGCCGCCCGAGGAGGGCGAGGCTGACCCGGCCGACGACGCCAGCGCCCCGGCCGCGAAACGGCGGGGCGAGGGCGGGCGCCGGGAAGTCGGCGGCCGCCGCTCCTCGGCCGTCCCCGACATCGGCGACCTCCTGAAGAAGGGGCAGACCCTCCCGGTCCAGGTCACCAAGGAGCCGATCTCCACCAAGGGCAGCCGGGTCACCGCCCAGATCTCGATCGCCGGGCGGTTCCTGGTCTACATGCCGTATTCGAGCAAGGTCGGCGTCTCCCGCAAGATCGAGAGCCGCGAGCAGCGCGTCCGCCTGCGCGAGATGGTCTCGAAGCACCTGCCTCCCGACGCGGGCGGGATGATCGTCCGGACCGTCGCCGAGGGGGTGACCGAGGACCACTTCCGGCGCGAGGTGGAGTCGCTGCTGCAGGTCTGGAACAAGGTGAAGCGGAAGCAGCACTACGTCCGGAAGGCGCCGGCGCTCCTGCACCGCGAGGCCTCGCTCACCCGCGCCCTTGTCCGCGACGTCTTCTCGGCGAAGGTCGACGCCCTCTGGGTGGACTCGAAGGACCTGCTCAACGACGTGACCCAGTACCTGGAGCAGATCGACCCCGAGCTGCTCGAGCGGGTCCACCCCTACGACGAGCCGGTCCCGCTCTTCGATCACTTCAAGATCGAGCAGGAGATCCGCGACCTCTTCAAGCCGAGGGTCGATCTCCCCACCGGTGGCTACCTCATCATCCAGCCGACCGAGGCGCTGGTCTCGATCGACGTCAACACCGGGCGCTACACCGGCAAGAAGGACCCGGAGAAGACCATCCTCCGCACCAACGTCGAGGCGGCCAGGGAGATCGCCCGGCAGATCCGGCTCCGGGACGTCGGCGGGATCATCGTGGCCGACTTCATCGACATGGAGTCCCGCGGCAACCGGGAGCGGGTGATCTCGGAGCTCCGGACCCACCTCGGGCGGGACCGGGCCCGCACCCGGGCCTACGCCGTCTCGGAACTCGGCCTCGTCGAGATGACCCGCCAGCGGGTCCGTGGGTCGCTGTGGGCCTCGATGACCCGGGAGTGCCCCACCTGCCACGGGACCGGCCGGGTCTTCTCGCCCGAGATCGTGACCCGGCGGCTGGAGCGGGCGCTGATGCGGGTCGGGCTCGAGAAGAAGGAGCGGAAGCTGGCGATCCGGCTCCACCCGGACGTGGCGATCTACCTGCTGGAGGAGGAGCCGAAGCTGGTGGCCTCGCTGGGGCGGAGCGGGGGGGTCGAGCTGGAGGTCCGCGACGACCCGATGCTCCGGCTCGACGAGTTCCGGCTCACCTCCCGGCCTGCCGGCCGGGACGTGACGGAGCTCTATTCGGTGGCGTAGCAGCGACTTGCGGGCGGCCCGACCCCCGGCTATTCTTGGGGGCTACGGTCCCGAATACCTGGACGAAGAGAGACGCATGTACGCCATCATCAAGGCCCTCGGCAAGCAGTTCCGCGCGGAGAAGGACGCCACCCTGCAGCTCCCCTACATGGAGGAGAAGCAGCCCGGCGACGTCCTCACCTTCGACGAGGTCCTGCTGACCTCGAACGGCGACACCATCACCGCCGGCACGCCGACCGTGGCCGGGGCGAAGGTGACCGCCGAGGTCGTCAAGCACGGCAAGGAAGACAAGATCTACGTCTTCAAGTTCAAGCGGCGGAAGAACTACCGCCGCAAGACCGGCCACCGCCAGAAGTTCACCGAGGTCAAGATCACCGACCTCGTTCTCGGGTGAGGTAGACCATGGCACACAAGAAGGGCGTCGGCTCCAGCCGCAACGGACGCGACTCGAATCCCCAGTACCTCGGCGTCAAGCACTTCGGCGGCGAGCGGGTCACCGCGGGCTCGATCCTCGTCAAGCAGCGCGGCACCAAGTTCCATCCGGGGAAGAACGTCTTCCTCTCGAAGGACGACTCGCTGCACACCTACATCGACGGGGTCGTCAAGTTCGAGCAGAAGGACAAGAAGCGGATGCAGGTGTCGGTGTATCCGGAGGCGTGAGTCCTGAGAAGTGAGCGGTGAGGGTTGCAGGGCCGGTTCCGAACGCTGGAGCCGGCCCTTCATGCTTCTCCCCTCCCACGTCTCAGGACTCAGGACTCAAGCCTCTCCCCCCAGCCGCTCCGGCCAGTTCCCGCACAGCCCCGCCACGCCAAGGCCCGCCAGCCGCGCCGCCTGCGCCGCATCGTTGACCGTCCAGGCGATCACCTCCACCCCTGCCGCCGCGCAGGCCTCCACCAGCGCCCCATCGATCAGCCCCGCTTCCTGCCACAGCACCCTGGCCCCGGCCGCCAGGACCGGCCGGACGGGGTCGAGCGGATACGAGGCCGACAGCACCCCGAGCGTGACCTCCGGCGCCTGGACCGAGAGCCGGGCCGTCACCCGGTGGTCGAAGGCGTGGAGCTGGCACCGCTCCGGCCTGGCGTCTGCGCGGATGATGGCCAGGAGGGCCCCATCCCAGCGCGGGTCGAGTCCCTTCACCTCGATGTAGAGCCGCAGCCCGCCGCTGGCCGCCATCGCCTCCGGCAGGGTAGGGATGGGAGAGCCATCCGCGAGGGGCTCCTGCCGCAGCTCATCGAGCGTCGACTCGGCGATCCTGAGGCCCGAGGGGAGCGCCGGATCGTGATGAACCACGAATTCTCCATCCCGGGTCGAGTGGATATCCAGCTCGATCCCGTCGCATGGCCCCCACGGGTTTTCCACAGCGAGGCGGAAGGCGCGGAGCGAGTTCTCGACCGCGCGCGACGAGACGCCTCGGTGGGCGATCCTGAGGGGGTGATGGCGTGTGGACAAGTTGCTCACGGCGGTGTGGACTCGTTGTGGAGGAGGTGGAAGTTACCTGAAGTCACAATGCGGATGTCGATTGTTGATAATGGATTGTGAGTTTTGTTGACATGTAGCTGTCAGGCGTGAGTTCTGAGTCATGAGTCCTGAGAGGTGCTGGTGGGGATCGTGGCCACGGGGCCATGATCTCGGTGGAAGAGGGGGGGTGGCACCCTCTCACGACTCACGACTCGCCTCTCACGACTCCCTTAACATTCCCCCCACCCCCGCGTCCCTCTCACCGTGACGGCCATGGCACCTGGGCTCCCGACCGATCCGCAGCTGGTGGCGGCGTGGCGGGGCGGCGACGAGGCCGCCGCGAGTGCCCTGGTGCGCCGGCACGCGCCGGTGCTGGGACGCTACCTGCGCTCCCGCGGCGCCGCCAGCTCGGAGCTCGAGGACCTCGTGCAGGAGGTGTTCATCCGGGCCTTCCAGGGCCTCGATGGCTGGCGCGGGGACGCCCCGCTGCGTGGATGGTTGTTCCGGATCGCGATCAACCTGTTGCGCGACCGGCATCGGCGTGGCGGTGGCCGGATCATGGTCGAACTGATGGAGGACGACCGGGTGGACCCTGCGGACCCGGCCGGTGAGCTGGAGGCCCGTGAGGCCAGGGAGCGGCTCCAGTCCGGGCTGGCGACGCTCTCCCCGTTGCAGCGCGACGTCTTCCGGTTGCGGATCGAGGACGGGCTTGGCTACGACGAGATCGCCGCGGCGCTCGAGACGACCCCCGGCGCCGCCCGGGTCCACTACCACCATGCGGTCAGGCGGTTGAAGGAGTGCCTGGAATGAACTGCGAACAGCTGAGTGACCGGATGCCGGAGGTGGCGCGCGGCGAGACCGAGTGGGGCGTGGCCGAGCGGGAGCACCTTGCCGGTTGTCCCGAGTGTGCCTCCGAATGGCGGCTGGTCCGGATCGCCGCCCGGGGCAGCGTGCCGATTCCCGAACTCGACCTCGACGCCATCACGTCCGGGGTGCACCGGGCGATGGCTGCGCCGGCACAGGTCGTCCCGTTCCGCCCGCGGCGACGGGTGAGCGGCTGGGCCGTCGGGCTCGCCGCCGCGGCGATGGTGCTGCTGGCCGTGGCCGTGTGGGGGCCGACGGGGGATGCCCCCGACGTGGCTGCCGTTCCGGCGCGGGAGCCGACGCTCCTGCCGGAGCTCGACGGACTCCTCGAAGGGGAACTGGAGGTGATTCTCGCCTCCTACGAGCAGGACGAGGCCGCCGAGCAGCCGCTCGGCGCGGTGCCGCGACTCGGCGACCTGACCGACGCGGAACTTGAACTGTTGATGGAGGAGGTGGAGGGATGACGCGATTCGCCTGGCGGTGCATGGTGTTCGCCGGCCTGGTCCTCGGTGCGGCCCCGGCCCTGGTGGCCCAGGTGCCGCGCGATGGACGGCCGGTGCGCGACCGGCTCGAGGAGGTCTTCCTTCGCCGCGTCCGCGTCGATCTCGCCCTCGACGACGCCCAGTTCGCCCGGATGGCGACCGTGCTGGAGTCGACGGCCAGCGCGCGGCGTCGGCTGGAGGCCTCCGAGCGCGAAGTCAAGCAGGAGCTCGCGGCGCAGCTCCGACCGGGCGTCGCCGCCGACGAGCGCGTGGTGACGAGTGCGATCGATCGGTTGATGGCCAATCGCGTGGCCTACGCCGAGTCGTTCGCCACCGAGGTCGCCGGGCTGCGCGAGTTCCTGACCCCGGTGCAGGTCGGGCAGTACGTCATGATGCGCGAGCAGCTCATGCAGCGCGCGCGCGACATGATCGAGGCGCGACCGGGCGTTCCGGTTCGCAACCGGCCCTAGACCGGACGGCACCGGCCCGGCAGCCACCCCACTAGCTTTCGGTGGTGGAGCATTCGCCTCGACGTGACCGCTTCCGGCGGTGGTTCGGCCTGATCATCGCCCTCCTGACCCTCGCCCCGCTGGCGGGGGCGCAGGAGGCGCTGGTGTATCGCGTGCCCGTCACCGGCACCATCGAGAACGGGCTCGCCCCGTTCGTGGCCCGCGCCCTCGAGGAGGCGGCGGCGGCCGATGCGGCGCTCGTCATCCTCGACATCGACACCCCCGGCGGGCGGATCGACGCCGCCGAGCGGATCGTGGACGCCGTGCGCGCGTCGGCCGTTCCGGTGGTCGCCTGGATCCATCCGCGGGCCTGGAGCGCCGGGGCGATGATCGCCCTGGCCGCCGAACGGGTGTATGTGACCCCCGGCGGGGCGCTCGGGGCCGCCACTCCGGTGGACGGGAGCGGTACCAAGGCCAGCGAGAAGATGGTGAGCGCGATGCGGGCCGAGTTCCGTTCGCTCGCCGAGGCGCGCGGCCGCGATCCGGCCCTCGCCGAGGCGATGGTGGACGAGTCGATCGACATCCCCGAGATCGCGCCGGCCGGCAAGCTGCTGAGCGTGACCGCGCAGCAGGCGCTCACCCTCGGGCTCGCCGACGCCGAGGCCGGCTCGCTCGACGCGGTCCTCTCGGCCAACGGGCTTGCCGGGGCGCGCGTGACCGCGGTCGACCCGAACTGGGCCGAAGCGCTGGTCCGCTTCCTGACGAACCCGGTCGTCGCCCCGTTGTTGCTGTCGCTCGGGATGCTCGGGCTGGTCTTCGAGATCAAGGCCGGCGCATTCGGTCTCGGTGGGCTGGTGTCGCTCGCCTCGCTCGGCCTCTTCTTCGGCTCGTCGTTCCTGCTCGGGCTGGCGGGGTGGGAGGAGGTCATCCTGATCGGGGCGGGGATGCTGGCGCTGGCGGTCGAGGTGCTGGTGCTCCCGGGGTTCGGGGTCGCCGGCGTGCTGGGGTTGGGCCTGATCGGCGGCGCGATGGTGATGGCGCTGCTCGGGGCCGCACCAACGGGAGGAGATGTCATGAGTGCGCTCGCGATCCTCGGGACCGCGCTGGTGATCACGGCGGCGGTGTTCTACGCGTGGCTCCGCCACCTGCCGAACAGCACGCGGTGGAGCGGCCTCCTGCTCAAGGACAGCATGGGGCGCGGCGAGGGATACCTCTCCGCCCCGGCGCGCGCGGACCTCGTCGGCCGCACCGCCGTGGCCCTCACCGACCTGCGCCCGTCGGGGACGGCCGACCTCGACGGCGAGCGGCTCGACGTGGTGACCGAGGGCGATTTCATCAAGGCGGGCTCGCAGGTGACGATCCTGCGGGCCGACGGGTACCGTCACGTGGTGCGGCCGGCGCGCCCCGTGTCCCAGTTGCCGGCGTAAGGGAGTCGACACGACATGACCGAGGAAGCTGCGGGCGCCGCGACGTTCTTCGTGCTGTTCATCATCTTCATCCTGTTCCTGGTGCTGTTCTTCCGCTTCATCCCGATCGGGCTCTGGATCCGGGCGGCGGCGAGCGGGGTGCGCGTCTCGTTCATGACGCTGTTCGGGATGGGGTTCCGGAAGGTGAACCCGGCGCGGATCGTCGATCCGCTGATCACGGCCACCAAGGCGGGGCTTCAGCTCAACATCAACGAGCTCGAGGCGCACTACCTCTCGGGCGGCAACGTCGCCCGCGTCGTCAACGCGCTCATCTCGGCCGACAAGGCGAACATCGCGCTCTCGTTCAAGCAGGCGACCGCGATCGACCTCGCCGGCCGCGACGTGCTCGATGCGGTGCAGGTCAGCGTGAACCCGAAGGTCATCACCACGCCCAAGGTCGCGGCGATGGCGCGCGACGGGATCCAGCTCCTCGCACTGGCGCGGGTCACGGTGCGCGCCAATGTCGATCGGCTCGTCGGCGGTGCGGGCGAGGAGACGATCCTCGCGCGCGTCGGTGAGGGAATCGTCAGCACCATCGGCTCGGCGACCTCGCACAAGGCGGTACTCGAGAACCCGGACATGATCTCCAAGACCGTGCTGGCGAAGGGCCTCGACGCCGGCACCGCGTTCGAGATCCTCTCGATCGACATCGCCGACGTCGATGTCGGCAAGAACATCGGCGCCGAACTGCAGACGGACCAGGCGGAGGCGGACAAGCGGATCGCCCAGGCGAAGGCCGAGGAGCGCCGTGCGCTCGCGGTCGCGATGGAGCAGGAGTTCAAGGCGGAGGCGCAGAACCAGCGCGCCAAGCTGATCGCCGCCGAGGCGGCGATCCCGCTCGCGATGGCGGAGGCGTTCCGGAGCGGCAATCTCGGCGTGATGGACTACCAGAAGTACCGCAACGTCGAGGCCGACACCGACATGCGGCGCGCGATCGCCTCGGGCGAGCAGCCCGGGACCGCGCCGGAGAGCTGAGCCGTGGACCTCGGTCCGCTGATCCCCTTCGCGATCCTCTACGGGATCCTCTCGCTGCTCGGGCGGGCGGGGAAGAAGCGGCAGGGGGCGCCTCGCCAGGGGCCGCCGCGCGAGCGGGTCCCCGGCAAGCCCGAGACGCTGGAGGACCTGCTCGCCGAGATGCGCGGCCAGCTCGACCGGGCACGGACGATGGAGGAGTCGGTCGAGCGGCCGCGGATCGGTCGCCCGGCGCGCCAGCCGTTGCCGAGTGCGGAAGAGGTCGAGGAGCGCGCAACGCTCGAGATCGAACGGGAGGCGGTGTCGCTCGAGGTGCCGGCACCCGTCGTCGGTCGCGAGATCATCGACCTCGACGACCAGGTCGAGATCGTGGCGGCGCGCCGCATCCGGGAGGCCGAGCTGCGCAACCGGGGCTGGCAGGCGAGTGACCATCGCGCATTCGATGCGAGGATCCGTCGCCCGAAGGCCGCCGCAACGCCGAGCACGCCGCACGCTCGGCGGCTCCGCGAGATGATGATCTGGCGCGAGGTCCTCGGCCCACCCGTCGCGTTGCGCGACGAATAGTCGGGCGGCGTCAGCCGCCCGAGCGCGATTAACCGGCCGCGTCAGCGGCCGGAAATGCCGCCTCGTACGATCGCATCGCCTGTCCGATGAGCGCCTCCGCCGCCTGGCGGTCGCGGAAGCCGCGACTCTCGGTGCGGGTCCCCTCGAGATCCTTGTACACCTGGAAGAAGTGCTCGATCTCCCGGAGTGCGTGCGGGCGGATGTCCTGCAGGTCGACGATCGAGCCGGCAAACGGGTCCTTGGTCGGCACCGCGATGATCTTCTCGTCGTTCTCGCCCCGATCGATCAACTCGAACACCCCGACCGGACGCACGTCGACGAGACAGCCGGTGAACACCGGCTCGCTCATCAGGACGATGATGTCGAGCGGGTCGCCATCGTCGCCGAGGGTGCGGGGGATGAAGCCGTAGTCGCCGGGGTAGTGCACCGCGCTGTGGAGCACCCGGTCGAGGCGGAAGACGCCGAGCTCCTTGTCGAGCTCGTACTTGTTGCGGCCGTGCGCCGGGATCTCGATCACCGCGGTGACGATCGCGGGTGGTTCGGCGCCGGCGGGGATGTCATGCCAGGGGTGGAACGGTCGCGGGGAGATCATGGTGGCCCGGTGGTGGGTGGGGTGAGCGAGGAAGTCTAGGTGGGAGTCCTGAGTCCTGAGAAGTGAGGCCGACCGGGGGCGGGACAACCTCACCTCCTGGGAGGCAGCCCGACACCCCTCACGACTCAGGACTCACGACTCACCGCTCTTGCGCTTGCCCCCGCCCGGCGGTCCCGACATCCTTCCCCGCGGCCCGAGTGGCGGAATGGCAGACGCAGCGGACTCAAAATCCGCAGCCGGCAACGGCGTGTGGGTTCGACTCCCACCTCGGGCATGGGCACCTCCTCCAGACCTGCTCCGTTATCTTGCGCGCTTCGCATCGTCCCGTTGCTCCCGGAGCCCCATGACCTGCACCGTCTCGATCCGCGCTGCGGACCCGTCCACGCTGACGACCCCCCTCCTCCTCGTGCCGGTGACCGCCGCCGGTCGCCTTCCCGACTCGCTCGCCGCGCTCGATGCGGCGATGTCGGGTGCCCTCGCGGCGGTCTGGAACTCGGGGGATTTCGGCGGAAAGGTTGATGAATCGGCGCTGGTGCATGGTGCCGGATCGATCGCGCGGGTGCTCCTGCTCGGCCTCGGCGACGCGGCGAAGGTGGACGCCGGCGGGCTCCGCCGTGCGGCGATGGCCGGGGGGAAGCGCGCCCGCACGATCGGGGTGGCCACGGCGGCCTTCGTCGTCCCCACGAGCCCGGTGGAGGCCGGCCGCGCAGGGCAGGCGCTCGCGGAGGGCCTGCCGTACGGCGCCTGGTACTACGGCGCACTGAAGCGCCCGGTCGATCCGCCGAAGCCGGAGCTGGCCAGTGTCGAACTGATCGTCGCCGCGGCCGACCCCGCATTCGAGGCGGGTGTGGCGCGGGGCAGCGCGATCGCCGCGGGCCAGGCGCTCACCCGGGACCTTCAGGTCCTGCCGGCCGACACCTGCACCCCCGCGTTCCTCGCCGAGCGGGCCGGGGAGATCGCCAGCCGCCACGGCATGGCGCTCACGGTGCTCGACCGAGCCGCGCTCGAGCAGGAGGGGATGCACGCGATCCTCGCCGTCGGCCAGGGCAGCGCCAACGAGCCGCGGTTCATCGTGCTGGAGCATCGTGGCGGTGGCAGCGAGGCGCCGGTCGTCCTGGTGGGGAAGGGCGTCACCTTCGATGCCGGCGGCATCTCGATCAAGCCCGCCGCCGGCATGGAGGAGATGAAGTACGACATGTCGGGGGCGGCCGCTGTCCTCGGCACGATGGAGGCCGTCGGGCGCCTCGGGCTGGCGCGCAACGTGATCGGCCTCGTCCCGAGCGCCGAGAACATGGTCTCCGGCACGGCGTACCGACCGGGTGACGTGGTCCGCTCGCACCACGGCAAGACGATCGAGGTGCTCAACACCGATGCGGAGGGACGCCTGCTGCTTGCCGATGCCCTGAGCTGGGCCCGGCGCTATGAGCCGGCGGCGGTCGTGGATTGTGCCACGCTCACCGGGGCAGTCGTCATCGGGCTGGGCCACAGTGCGTCGGCGGTGATGGGAACCGAGCCGGGCCTGATCGAGGCCCTGATCGCCGCCGGGGAGACCGCGGGCGAGCGCCTCTGGCAACTGCCGCTCTGGGACGACTACCGTGAGCTCATCAAGTCGGACATCGCCGACGTCAAGAACACCGGCGGCCGTCCCGCGGGATCGATCACGGCCGGGTGGTTCCTGCGCGAGTTCGCCGAGACACTGCCGTGGGCGCACATCGACATCGCCGGCACCGCGTACACCGACCGCGAGCGGGCGACGCATGTCAAGGGACCCACGGGCGTCCTGGTGCGGCTGTTCAGCGAGTTCCTGCTCGCCAGGGGCTGAGCCCGTCGTGCGCCGGTGGCTGCTGACGATCGGCGCGGTGCTGCTCGCTCCGGGGGTGGCGATCGCCCAGGACCCGATCCCGGTGGTCGCCGACTCCCTCGCCGCCGATTCGACCGCTGCCGTGCGGGACTCCTCGACCACCGATCGCCTGCTGGCGGTCGAGGGCAACGCCCGCGTCCAGCTGCAGACGACCCCCCGACTCGGCTTCGGTGATCTCCAGCCTGCGGGCAGCCGGATCGTCCTGACGCGCGACTCGATCGAGTGGGCTCCCGCGCGCACGGTCGCGGAGCTGCTTGCTGGCACGGCGCCGGTGTTCCTCTGGCGCGGTGGCTGGCTGGGCCGCCCCGAAATGCCGAATCTCCTCGCGCGGGGCGCCGCGAGCGTGTCGTATCTCGTCGACGGCGTGCCCTACCTGCCGATCGGCCCCGACTCGACGGCGGTCGATCCCTCCCTCTGGTCACTCGAGCTGCTGGAGCGCGTCGAGATCGAGCGCGCGCCCGGTGCCCTGCGGGTGTTCCTCTACACGCGGCAGCACGATCGGCTCGCGCCGCGCACGCGGATCGCGATCTCGACCGGCGATCGCTCGCGGGCGCGCTACTTCGGATCGTACGAGCGGCGCTATGGCAGCGGGATCGGACTCAGCCTCGCCGGTGACTTCGCGAGCGTGAACGCCCCGACCGGTGGCAGCGGCGCCGCGGAGGTCACCAACGCGTGGCTGCAGCTCTCCTGGCGGGCCAGCGCGAAGCTCGGCGCCCAGCTCCAGTACCTGGTGCAGGCACCCGACCGGCAGCCGCTGCTCGATGACAGGGGGGGCGGGGTGGACACGCTCGACCCGGGCGTCGTCGGGACGCGCGGCGACCTCCAGTTCCGGGTCTCGTGGCAGGATCGACCGGGGACTCTCGGGGCACGGGCCGACCTGCTCGCCACCCGGACGGCCTGGTCGAGTGACTCGCTCGATGAGAGCGTCGGGACCTTCGGCACGGTACTGGGCTACCGCCGGCCGACCTGGTCCGCCGAGGCCCAGCTGCTTCACCACACCGAGTGGACCCCGTTCGATGGGCGCGTCGCCCTGGGCTGGACACCGGCGGCCGCGCTCACCGGCGCGCTCGAGGGGGTGTACCGCCGCCACGAGGGCGATCGCACGACCAGGCTGGCGACCGCCCGGATCGGGCTCGACGTGGGTCGGCTCCCCGCCGTGCCGTTGCTCGGCCTCCGGCTGCCCGGCCGGCTCCGGCTCGGCGGCACGGTGCGGACCGGGGAGCTCGTCCAGGCGCCAACCGTGCAGGAGGCACCGGCGCAGTCGCTCACTGACTACGAGGTCCTCGCCGCGCTCGAAGGGCGGTTGCTCTCGGTGGAGGGGCGCTGGTCGAGTCTCGACGTCTGGCAGCCACTTCCGTTCCGGCAGTTCACCCGCGTGAGTGCCCTGGCGCGGCAGGATCGGACCGAGTGGCTCCAGGTCGGGGCGCGCCTCGCCCCGACCAACTGGTTCTCCCTCGCGACGAACTACCAGCATCCGCTCGGTGGCGCGACCCCCGACGGGGTCCCACCCCACCATGCCTGGACCACGGCCACCGTGAATTCCCGGTTCCTGCGGAACTTCCCGAGCGGCATCTTCCGCCTCAAGGTGCAGGCGATCCTGGAGACCTGGAGTCCCGGGGTCATCGGCCGGACCGCGGAGGGGGAGCCCATCACCCAGCCCGGCCTGACCTTCCTGCGCGGCAACATCCAGTTCAAGCTGGGGCCGTTCGTCGCCTTCTGGGACCGCGTCAACTTCCAGGCGGTGCGCAAGGGACAGGTCCCGGGCTATCCGATCCTGTCGCTGGGGTCGGTCTACGGGATCCGCTGGGAATTCCTCAACTGACCGGCGGTCCGGGGGGTGAGGTGCCCCCCACCGGGGGGACGGCGCTATCTTTCCGAGCTACCCCCGAACGGGAGGGTTGCCGGTGGGACTGAGCATGACGGGATTCGGCACGGCGGAGGGTGCGGTGGGCACCCGTCGGCTCCGGGTCGAGATCCGGACCGTCAATCACCGGTTCTTCAACCTTGCCCCGCGGTTGCCGGGGGACCTGACCGCCCACGAAGCGGCGCTGCGCGACCTGCTGCGTCGGAGCTTCGACCGTGGCCATGTGGCGGTCACGTTGACGTACGTGGACGACGACCGCGCGCGCCTCGGGATCGATCCCGACCGTGCCGCGGAGGTGAAGGCCGACCTCGAGGCGTTGCGGAATCGGCTCGGGATGGGCGGCGAGGTGACGCTGGAGCTGCTGCTCCGCTTCCCGAACCTGCTCGACGCCGGGCGCGACCGGCAGGCCGAGTCGGTCGGGTGGGACGAGGTGGCGCCGATCGTCGAGGCCGCCGCGGCGGAGTGCGTGGTCGCCCGTGCCCGGGAGGGCGCCGTGTTGTGCGAGGAGATCGCGGCACGCCTGGCGGCGGTCGGTGCGGCTGCGACGGTGGTCGAGGGGCTGCTGCCCGGCCGATTGGAGCGTGAGCTCGGCCGGCTCCGGGCGGCGGTCGCGGCGATCGCCGGCGACGTGGCCGTGTCGGAGGATCGCCTCGCGCAGGAGGTGGCGGTGCTGGCCGACCGGGCCGACATCACGGAGGAGCTGGTGCGGCTTCGCGCCCATGTCGCGGCGGCCGAGGCCGCCCTGCGCGATGGGCAGCCGGTCGGCAAGCGGCTCGGCTTCCTCGCCCAGGAGCTCGGTCGCGAGGTGAACACGATCGGGAGCAAGGCGAACGACGCCGAGATCGCGCACCTCGTGGTCGCGATGAAGGGCGAGCTGGAGAAGGTGCGCGAGCAGCTGGAGAACCTGGAGTGACGCCGCTCGTCGTCGTGCTGTCGTCGCCCTCGGGCGCCGGGAAGTCGACGATCGCGCGGCGACTGCTGGCCGAGCGTGCCGACCTGGGGTTCTCGGTGAGCGCGACGACCAGGGCGCCGCGGCCGGGTGAGGCCGACGGGGTGGCATACCAGTTCCTGTCGCGGGAGGACTTCGCGCGGCGGGTCGCCGCGGGCGAGTTCCTCGAGCACGCGGAGTACAACGGCGAGTGGTACGGGACGCTGGAGTCGGAGGTGCGCCGGGTCACCCGCGCGGGGCAGCACGTGCTGCTCGAGATCGAGGTGGTCGGAGCGCGCCTGGTCCGGGAACGGTTCGTCGACCCGGTGATGATCTTCGTGGTTCCGCCGAGTGGCCACCTGCTGGCCGAACGGTTGCGCGGGCGGGGGACGGAGACCGATGCGGTGATGGCGGGACGCCTGGCGCGGGCCCGCGAGGAACTCGCCGCGGCGGTGGAGTACGACTACGTGGTCGTGAACGACGACCTGGAGGAGGCGGTGCGCGCCGTGCACGCCATCCTCGACGCGGAGGGACGGCGCACGGATCGGCACCGCGACGTGCAGGTGCTGCTTGATCGCTTGCGGACGGAAGTCTCGGCGGAACTCGACCGCCTCGCCCCCGTCCGCTGACCCGCAGGAGGCAAGCGCATGGAAGTGTTCACCCCGCAGGAAGTGGCCCGGCACACCGGGTCGAAGTATCGCGGCATCCTGGTGGCGGCCCGGTTCGCCCGCTACCTCAACGAGTTCCCGCGCGAGACCACGGCGAACTTCGCGCGGATCGAGGGCGTGAAGAAGCTGACGACGCTGTCGCTCAAGAAGCTCACCAGCGGCGAACTCACCTTCCGCGAGCTGCGCCGGCGCCGCACCGAGGCCTGAGATGTGGCAGGGCCGCCGTGTCGTCCTCGGGGTGACCGGGGGGATCGCGGCCTACAAGAGCGTCCACCTCGCCCGTGCACTCAGCGTGCGCGGCGCGACGGTGGACGTGGTGCTCTCGCACGGGGCGACGCGGTTCATCGGGGTCGCCACCTTCGAGGCGGTCACGCGACGGCGGGTGGTGACGTCGCTCTGGGAGCCGGGCACGGCCCTCGAGCATGTCACCCTCGGTGAGCAGGCCGACCTGATCATCGTGGCCCCCGCCACCGCGCACCTGCTCGCCCGCGCCGCGCAGGGGATGGCCGACGACCTGCTGAGCGCGACGCTCCTCGCCGCCCGCGCCCCCGTCCTGGTCGCCCCCGCGATGAACGACGAGATGTTCGCCCAGTCGGCCACGGCCGCGAACCTCGCCCACCTGCGCGAGCGCGGCTGGCACGTGGTCGGTCCGGTCGTCGGACCGCTGGCGGAGGGTCCCGCCGACCGCCCGGGCCGCATGTCCGAGCCGGAGGCGATCCTCGCCCACGCCGAGCGGGTGCTCTACGGCGAGGGTCCGCTGCAGCACGCGAAGGTGCTGGTGACGGCAGGCCCGACGCGCGAGGCAATCGACCCGGTCCGCGTGGTCACCAATCGGAGCAGCGGTCGGATGGGGCATGCGCTCGCCGAGGCGGCCTGGCGCCGCGGCGCCGAGGTCACGCTGGTGACCGGCCCGACGGGAGAGCCGCCCCCGCACGGCGTGACGGTGCTGCGGGTCGAGACGACGTCCGAGATGGCGGCCGCGGTGCGCCGGCACCTGCCTTCCAGCGACGTCCTCATCATGGCCGCCGCCCCGGCCGACTACCGACCGGTCACCTCGCGCGACACGAAGCTGCCGCGCTCGGAGGGCGGCTTCACCCTCGCCTTCGAGGCGACGGACGACATCCTCCTCGGCACGCTGGCCGAGCGACACCCGCGGCTGACGACGGTCGGGTTCGCGCTCGAGACGGGCGATGCGGTCGCGAAGGGGCGGGCCAAGTTGCGCCGGAAGCAGCTCGACATGATCGTGGTGAACGACGCACTCGAACCCGGGGCAGGGTTCGAGGTGCCCACCAATGCCGTGACGATCCTCGACGTGCACGGCGTGGAGACGCGCGTCTCGCTGCGCGACAAGGCGCTGGTGGCGGAGGCGATCCTCGACGCCATCGAGGCGTACCGTGGCTGACGCACGTCGGGCCTGGCTCGCGCTCCAGCGCGACCTCGGCGGTGACGAGGTGATCTTCGATCGACCCTTCGTGCCGACGCTGGATGATGCGCCGGCGCCACCGACCACTGCCCCGGCTGTCGAGCCCACGGCTGGTCCGACCCCGACGAGGGAGTGGCGCGTGAAGAGCTATCCCGCAGGGCAGGAACCGGAGTGGCTGGCGGGTGCCCCGCCGATCCCGGGCCCCGGGCTCGAGGTGACCACGCCGCCGGTGATGGCCGGCGGCGCCTGGCCGTCGCTGGAGGCGATCGCCGCCGAGGTGGCGGGATGCCGAAAGTGTCCGCTGTGCGAGGGCCGCACGAATGCGGTCCCGGGGGAAGGGAACCCGCGGGCGGCCCTGATGGTGGTCGGGGAGGGACCGGGGGAACAGGAGGACCTGTCCGGGCGGCCGTTCGTGGGCCGGGCCGGCGAGTTGCTCGACAAGATCCTCGCGGCGATCGACCTGCCGCGACCCGAGGTGTACATCGCCAACGTCGTGAAGTGCCGTCCGCCCAGGAACCGGGCACCGCTCCCCGACGAGCGCGCGGCGTGCATGCCGTATCTTCATCGGCAGATCGCGCTGGTCCGCCCGCGCGTCCTGCTGGCGCTCGGGGCGACCGCGGCCGAGGCGTTGCTGGGCGTGCGGCAGACGCTCGGGTCGCTGCGGCTGAAGGTGCACACGCTCGACGCGATCCCGCTGGTGGTGACCTACCACCCGGCGGCACTGCTCAGGAACCCGAACTGGAAACGGCCGGCGTGGGATGATGTCCGAATCGCCAGACAACTCGTCGACGCCGAGTCCTGACCCCTTCCAGGGACGGGCCGTGCCGTGGAGCGCCGAGGCGGAACAGGCGGTCCTCGGCGCGATGCTGCTCGACCCGGATGCGGCGCTGCGCGCGGCCGAGCTGGTCGACGACGGCATGTTCTACCGCGAGTCGCACCGTCGGCTCTGGCGCGCGCTGCGCGCGCTGGTCGAGCAGCGGATGGTGGTGGACTACGTCACGGTGCGCGAGGAGCTGGTGCGGCGTGGCGACCTCGAGGCGGCGGGCGGGGTCGAGTATCTCGACGAGCTGGTCAACGCGGTGCCCACCGCGGCCAACCTGGAGTACCACGCCCGGATCCTGCGGGACAAGGCGATCCAGCGCCGCCTGATCGAGGCCGCGACCCAGATCATCACCGAGACCTACGCGCAGGCGCGACCGGCCCATGAGCTCCTCGACTCGGCCGAGGCGCGGATCTTCAAGATCGCCGAGACGCGGCGCGACGACGGGTTCACGCGCATCAAGGAGATGCTGTGGCCGACGATGGAGCGGATCGAGACGCTCCAGGGTCGCGACAGCGCGCTCACCGGGGTGCCGAGCGGGTTCGCGGACCTCGACGAACTGACGTCGGGATTCCAGCCGTCGGAACTCGTCATCATCGCGGCGCGGCCGTCGATGGGGAAGACCGCCTTCTGCCTCAACCTCGCGACCCACGCCGCGATCGAGGGACACGGCGTCGCGATCTTCTCGCTGGAGATGTCGAAGGACTCGCTGGTCCAGCGCATGCTCTGCGCCGAGGCCCGCGTCGATTCGCAGGCGGTGCGCCGGGGGACGCTGCGCGACACCGACTTCACCCGCCTGGCCCGTGCCGCGGGGATCCTCCAGAACTCCCCGGTCTGGATCGACGACACTCCCGCGCTCACGCTGCTCGAGATGCGCTCCAAGGCGCGGCGCCTCCGGGCGGAGAACGACATCAAGCTCGTGGTGGTGGACTACCTCCAGCTGATGCGCAGCCCGGAATACGCCGACAACCGGGTGCAGGAGATCTCCGACATCTCGCGCTCGCTCAAGGGGCTGGCGCGCGAGCTCGAGGTCCCGGTGATCGCACTCTCGCAGCTCTCGCGCGCGAGCGAACAGCGCGGCGGCGAGCGGCTGCCGCTCCTCTCCGACCTGCGCGACTCGGGGGCGATCGAGCAGGACGCCGACCTCGTGATGTTCATCCACCGGCCCGAGATGTACAAGGACCTGCGCGACAAGGCCGAGCAGGCCGGCGAGTCGCTCGAGGGACGGGCCGACGTGATCCTCGCGAAGCACCGCAACGGTCCGACCGGCCATGTCGACCTGTTCTTCCACAAGCAGTTCACCCGGTTCGACAACCGGACCGAGCGGGAGGGCTGAATGGCGCGGGCGCGCTCCACCTGGCGCTGCAGCGAGTGCGGGCACGAGACCCCGCGCTGGGCCGGGCGCTGCGAGGGCTGCCAGGCGTGGAACACGATCAGCGAGGAGCCGGTCGCGCCCGCTCGTCCCGGGCGGCGGGCCGGCGCCGCGCCACCGGCGATGCCGGTCCGTCGACTGCGCGAGGTCGAGGCGGGACGGCTGGTGCGCTGGGGGACCGGCTTGCCCGAGCTGGACTTCGTCCTCGGCGGCGGCCTCGTGCCGGGGTCGATGACGCTGATCGGCGGTGAACCGGGCATCGGGAAGTCGACGCTGTTGCTGCAGGCGGCTGCCGCGCTGGAGGCCTCGGGGCGCACCGTGCTCTACGCAAGCGGCGAGGAGTCGGCGGAGCAGCTGCGGATGCGGGCCGATCGCCTCGGCGGGGAGACCGGCGCCGTGCACGTCCTCGGCGAGACCCGCCTAGAGGCGGTGATCCATGCTGCCGCCAGCACCGGTGCATCGGTCCTGATCCTCGACTCGATCCAGACCGTCTACTCCGACGCGCTCGAGAGCGCCCCGGGCAACGTCGGCCAGGTGCGCGAGTGTGCCGGGCTCCTGATGCGCTTCGCCAAGGAGAGCGGCGTCGCGGTCGTGGTCGTCGGGCACGTGACGAAGGGTGGCGGCATCGCGGGTCCCAAGACCCTCGAGCACATCGTCGACACCGTGCTCTACTTCGAGGGCGAGACCACCCTCGACTACCGGTTGCTGCGCGCCACCAAGAATCGCTTCGGCTCGATCGACGAGCTCGGCGTCTTCGAGATGACCGGTCGGGGCCTCGTGGCCGTCCCGAATCCCTCCGCCCTCTTCCTCGCGGCACGCTCGGTCGCCAGTCCGGGGAGTGCGGTGACCGCGCTGATGGAAGGGAGCCGACCGGTGCTCGTCGAGGTGCAGGCGCTGGCCGCGCCGAGCGGGTACGGCACGCCGCAGCGCGTGGCCACCGGCCTCGATCCGAAGCGCCTGGCGGTGCTGCTGGCGATCCTCGAACGTCGGGCAGGGGTGCCATTCGGGACCGTCGACGTCTTCGTGCAGGTGACCTCGGGCGTTCGACTCACCGAACCCGCGGCCGACCTCGCCGTCGCGGCGGCCCTCATCAGCTCGATCCACAACCGCCCGACGCCCGCCGATGCGCTCTTCCTCGGCGAGCTCGGCCTCGGTGGCGAGGTGCGACCCCTCGGCACGGCGGAGCGTCGGCTGCTGGAGGCCGCGCGGATGGGTTTCCGCCAGGCGTTCGGGTCGGCCCGGGCAAAGGTGGAGGTGCCGGGCATCCGGCACCACGGCCTTGAGCACCTCGACGAACTGGTGCGCGCCCTTGCCGCGTGATGTCGGCGTCATCGTCGTGGCCGCCGGGCGGGGGAGTCGGCTGGGCGCCAGCGTGCCCAAGCAGTACCTCCCGGTCGCGGGCGTCCCGGTGCTCCTGCGGGCCATCCGCCCCTTCGTCGCGCACCCGGACGTGCGGCAGGTCATCGCCGTGTTGCCCGCCGACGACGTGGCCGCGCCGCCGGACTGGCTGGCGGGGCTGACGGGCGAGGCCTTCTCGCTGGTCGCGGGTGGGGCGACGAGACAGGACTCCGTCGCGGCCGGCCTCGGCGCACTCGATCCGTCGTGCGCCATCGTGCTGGTGCACGACGGGGCGCGGCCGTTTCCCCCCCGGGAGGCGATCGACGGCGGGATCGCGGCGGCGCGCGACGGCCATGCCGCCGTGCCCGCGGTGCCGCTCGCGGACACGCTCAAGCGCGCCGACGACTGCGGCACCGTCCTCGGGACCGTGCCGCGTGCGGGGTTGTGGCGAGCGCAGACGCCGCAGGCGTTCCCGCGTGCCCTGCTCGCGCGGGCGCACGCCGCGGCCCCGACGCACGCCGTCGAGATCACCGACGACGCGATGCTGGTCGAGCTCGTCGGTGGTCGGGTCGACCTGCTCCCGGGCAGCGCGCGCAACCTCAAGATCACGCGTCCGGATGACCTGGAGTTTGCGGAATGGCTCGCGGGACGGCCATGACCCTGGACCTGCGAACCCCCGAGGCTGCCAGCGCCGCGGTGCCGGAGGTCGCGGCGCACCTCGCGGCCGGCGGGGTGATCGCCTACCCAACTGAGACCGTGTACGGTCTCGGCTCCCTGACGACCGACGCGGGCCTCGATGCCCTCACCGTCCTCAAGCGTCGCCCGTCCCGCAAGCCCTTCCTCCTCCTCGTCGCGGGGATCCCGATGCTCGAGCAGGCAGGGCTGGTGCTCTCGGGCGTCGCACGCCGGATGGCCGAGGAGTTCTGGCCGGGCCCGCTCACCCTCGTGCTGCCGGGGGCCGAGGGGCGGCTGCCGGATCGGCTCCGCGGTCCGGAGGGAGGGATCGCGGTGCGCTGGACCTCGCACCGCCCGCTGGCGACACTGATCGCGGGACTCGGCCTCCCCATCACCTCGACCAGCGCGAACCGACCGGGAGAGGGCACCGCGCCCGGAGCCGATGGGGTCGCCGATCGCTTCCCCGAGGCGGTCGCCTCGGGGCATTTGCTGGTGCTGGACGGCGGCGTGCTCGGCAACGTCCCCCCCTCGACGATCGTCGATTGCACGGTGACCCCCGCCGCATTGATCCGGGAAGGCGCCATCGGGCGCGCGGAACTGCGGCGCCGGATCGGCCGCGGGGCGCCCTGAAGATGATCCGCAGCGTCCTCGTGGTCTGCTCCGGCAACACCTGCCGCTCCCCGCTCGCGGCGGCGATGCTTCGCGCCGCGCTGGCGGAGCGTCCCGCGCCGGGTGAGGTGCGCGTCGGTTCGGCAGGAACCGGCGCGTGGGACGGGGCACCTGCCTCCGAGGGGTCGTACCTGGTCGCCCTCGAGCGCGGGCTCGACCTAAGCACGCATCGGGCGCGCATGCTCACCACCCAGCTCGTCAGGGAAGCCGACCTGATCCTGACCATGACCACCGCGCACTCGCATCGGGTGATCGACATGGGCGGGGCGGGGAAGACCCACACGCTCGCGGCGTGGGCAGGCGAGGACGGTGGTGACATCCCCGATCCGTTCGGGGGCCACGTCGAACGCTACCGCGCGGTGGCCGACCAGATGGCGCCGTTGATCGCCGCGGTCGTCGACCGGCTCCGGGAACCGCCCAGGTGAGCGGACCCGGGAGCCGGACGCGGGTCATCGCGCTCCTCGGCGATCCGGTCGGGCACTCCCTGTCGCCGCTCATGCAGAACGCGGCCTTCCGCGCCGCGGGACTCGACGCGGTCTACGTCGCGCTCCCCTGCGTTGCGGAGGACCTGCCAGGCGTGATGCGGACCCTCGTGCGGCAGGGAGGCGGCGGCAACGTGACCATCCCGCACAAGGCGCGGGCGGCCGAGGTCGGGTCCCCCGATCCACGGGTGGCCCGGGCAGGTGTCGCCAACGTCTTCGGCGGCGGGCCCGAGGGCGTGCATGTCGGGAACACCGATGTGGACGGCATCCGGGCGACCGTGGACCGGCTGGGCGCCGGGCTGTCGCGGTGGATCGTGCTGGGGACCGGCGGGAGCGCACGTGCCGTCGGGTTGGCGGCCGCCGAGCATGGGGCTGCGCTGGCGGTGCGTTCGCGGAGCGCCGAGCGCGGGGCGGCGTTCGAGGCGTGGCTCCGGACGCTCGGGGTCGAGGTGATCGACCCGACGGACGCGGAACTGCTGCTGAACGCGACACCGGTGGGCCTTGCGGCGGATGACCCGATTCCCGGTGACGTCGGCACCCTGCCGGCATTGCGGGCCGTGATTGACCTCACCTACCGCCAGGTCGGTCGGACACCCCTCGTGGAATGGGCCACGGGTCGAGGGCTGCTCGCCTCGGATGGCCGCGAGATGCTCCTCATCCAGGGGGCCGCCGCCTGGCACTGGTGGTTCCCCGGGGTCACCCCCCCGACGGAGGTGATGCGTGCGGCACTCGAGGGTCGACTGGGCTGAATCCCCGGGTGCGGCGTTCGCCCGGTGGCTGCTGCCTTCGGAGTGCCTGACCTGCCAGGACACCATCGCCGATCCCGCACAACCGCTGATCTGCGGCGTGTGTGCTGCCCGGTGGGCCGGACTCCCCGAACCTGCCTGCGCGCGATGCCAGCATCCCCGACTGCTCGACCTCGACTGTCGCCTCTGCGCTGAGTGGCCGCCCGAGTTCATCGCGGCCCGGAGCGCCGTCCGGCTCGACGAACGGGTCCGGGAGGTCGCGCACGCCTTCAAGTATGGCGGCTGGCGTCGGCTGGCCCCCCTGATGGCGCGTCGCATGGCCCCGCACCTCGACCTGCTCGGTCCCGGAGACCTGGTCCCCATCCCAACGTCGCGGCGGCGTCGCTGGCGTCGCGGCTACAACCAGGCCGAGGTGCTCGCTGCCGCGCTCGCCGAGCTCACGGGCCGTCGCGTCAGTTCGTCGGTCCTCACCCGGCGGAGCGGGGACTCGAGCCAGGTCGGCCGGACCCCGCAGGAGCGCCTCGCCAACCTCGGGGGCGCCTTCCGGGGGGAACGGGTGATGGGACCGGTCATCCTGGTCGATGATGTCTTCACGACCGGCGCCACGTTAGTTTCGGCAGCAACGGCCCTGCGGACCGCCGGGGTCGAGCGGATCGCGGCGGTCACGTTTGCGCGGGCGGAACCACCGCTGGGGGCGGCGACCCGTCGGCGAGACACCACACCTTGACCCGGGAGCGGGAGCATCTGATGGCGAAGATTCGCGTGGGCATCAACGGATTCGGCCGGATCGGTCGCAACGTCGTCCGGGCCGCCAAGGCGGCCGGCATCACCGACATCGACTTCGTGGCGGTGAACGACCTGACCGACACCCGCACCCTGGCGCACCTGCTGACCTACGACTCGGTGCATGGCCGGTTCCCGACCCCGGTGTCCGCCACCGAGGGCGGCCTCGACGTCGGCGGCGACCTCATGCGGGTGCTGTCCGAGCGCGACCCGGCCGCCCTGCCGTGGGGCGACCTCGGTGTCGACATCGTCCTCGAGTCCACCGGTCGCTTCACGAACCGTGACGACGCGGCGAAGCACCTCGCGGCGGGGGCGAAGAAGGTGATCATCTCCGCGCCGGCGAAGGGCGAGGACAAGACCTTCGTCTACGGCGTGAACCACCAGGAGTACGATCCCGCCACGCACCACGTGATCTCGAACGCGTCCTGCACCACCAACTGCCTGGTCCCGGTGGTCAAGGTGATCCGTGACACCTTCGGCTTCCAGCGCGGGTACATGACGACGGTGCACAGCTACACCAACGACCAGTCGATCCTCGACCTGCCGCACAAGGACCTCCGCCGGGCGCGGGCCGCGGCGATGTCGATCATCCCGACCTCGACCGGCGCCGCCAAGGCGACCTCGCTGGTCATTCCCGAGGTGAAGGGGAAGATCGACGGGGTCGCGCTGCGGGTGCCGACGGCCGACGTCTCGCTGGTGGACCTCACCTGCATCGTGGATCGCGCGACGACCATCGACGAGGTCAACGCCGCGTTCCGCACCGCGGCGGCGGGAACGCTCGCCGGGGTGCTGGCGGTGAGCGACGAGCCGCTGGTCTCGATCGACTACGTCGGCAACCGGATGTCGAGCACCGTGGACGCGCTCTCGACGCAGGTGATGGACGGCACGATGCTGCACGTCTCCTCCTGGTATGACAACGAGATGGGCTACTCGGCGCGCTGCGTCGACATGCTGCGGCACGTCGGCGCCGCGTTGTGAGCGCGCGACGGCTCGCGGACCTCGACGCCGCCCGGCTGGACGGCCAGCGCGTGGTCGTGCGCGCCGACCTGAACGTGCCGCTCGCGGACGGGGCGGTCGCCGACGACACCCGGATCCGGGCCTCGCTGCCCACGATCCGGTTCCTCCGGGAGCACGGCGCGCGGGTGGTGCTGCTCTCCCATCTCGGCCGGCCGAAGGGCGCGCCCGACCCGCGCTACAGCCTGCGCCCGGTGGCGCGGGCGCTCGAGGCGCAGCTCGGAATCCCGGTGACCTTCCTCGCCGACCCGACCAGCGACGCGGCGGCGGCCGAGGTGCGCCACCTGCCGCGCGGCGGGGTGGCGCTCGGCGAGAACACCCGCTTCTACCCGGGGGAGGAGGCGAACGATCCGGCACTCGCGGATCGCTTCGCCGCACTCGGCGACCTGTTCGTCAACGACGCCTTCGGCACCGCGCACCGGGCCCACGCCTCGACCGAGGCGATCGCCCACCGCCTCAAGCCCGCCGTGTCGGGGTTCCTCCTCGAACGCGAGTTGCGGTTCCTCGGCGAGGCGATCGAGCAGCCGGCGCGCCCCTTCGTCGCGATCCTCGGCGGCGCCAAGATCTCCGGCAAGATCGACCTGATCGAGGCGCTGCTCCCCAAGGTGGACCGGATCCTGATCGGCGGTGCGATGGCGTGCACCTTCTTCAAGGCGATGGGGCTGGAGGTTGGTCGCTCCCTGGTCGAGGACGATCGGGTCGAGATGGCGGCACGCCTGCTCGCCGCGGCGGGCGACAAGCTGATGCTGCCGACCGGCGCGATGGTGGGTGATCGCCTCGCCGGCGATGCCACGACGCGCGAGGTCGCGCGCGACGCGATCCCGGCCGACATGGCGATGTACGACATCGACCAGGCGAGCGTCGCGCGATTCACCGAGGTCATCACCGCGGCGCGCACGGTGATCTGGAATGGCCCGATGGGCGTCTTCGAGACGCCGCCGTTCGATCGCGGCACCATGGGTGTCGCCCGGGCGCTGGCGGCGGCGACCGCCGCCGGGGCGATCACGATCGTCGGCGGTGGCGACAGTGCGGCTGCGATCGCCGCCGGCGGCCTCGACGACCAGGTTTCCCACGTCAGCACCGGCGGGGGCGCCTCGCTCGAGTTCCTCGAGGGGAAGCCGCTCCCGGGCGTGCAGGCCCTCGATTCCCGCTAAGGAGCATCATGCTGTTCGCTGCCAACTGGAAGATGCACATCGGCCCCGGGGAGGCCCGCCAGTTCCTCGACCGATTCCTCGCGCTCGATGCGCCCCGTCCCGGTCGCACGGTGGCCTTCTTTCCCCCCGCGGTCTCGATCGAGGCGGTCGCCGCCCGGCTCGCCGGGCACGATCACCTCTCGGTCGGGGCGCAGGACGTCCACTGGGAGCCGCAGGGGGCGTTCACCGGGGCGATCTCGGTGGCGCTGGCTCGCGGCGCCGGGGCCGCGGCCGTCCTGGTCGGCCACTCGGAGCGTCGCCACGTCTTCGGCGAGACCGACGCCGAGACCGGACGGAAGGTGCAGGCCGTCCTCGCGGGTGGATTGCAGGCCGTCCTCTGCGTCGGGGAGCAGCTGATCGAACGCGACGAGGGGAAGACCCGCGGCGTCGTCGAGCGCCAGCTCCGCGCGGCGCTGGCCGGGGTCGAGCCGTCGGCCGACCTGGTGATCGCGTACGAGCCGGTCTGGGCGATCGGGACCGGCCGCAATGCCTCGCCGGGCGACGCCAACGAGGTTCACGGCGCGATCCGGGAGGTCCTCGCCGATCTGGGGCTGCCCAGGACGACCCCGGTCCTCTACGGCGGATCGGTGAAGCCGGGCAACGCGGCCGCGCTCCTCGCGGAGTCCGAGATCGATGGGGTCCTCGTGGGCGGCGCCTCCCTGGACCCCGAGAGCTGGGCCGAGATCTGCGCCGCTGGCGGTTGAAGGTGGCCCTCCCGGCCGCTATCTTTGGCGGCTAGGCCCGAACCCCAAGGATTCCAGATGTTCGCGTTCCTGCTCACCCTGCTCATCATCGACGCCCTGATCCTCTCGGTCGTCGTGCTCCTCCAGGCCGGTCAAGGCGGCGGACTCGCCTCGCTCGGCGGCGGCGGGACCGCGTCCGTGCTCGGGGGGCGCCAGGCCACCACGCTGCTGACCAAGGCGACCTGGTGGACCGGCGGCATCTTCATGGCGCTCTCCCTCGTCCTCGGGTTGGTCTCGACCTCCTCGCAGGGTGACCTGACCGACGTCCAGCGGACCCTGCAGCAGCAGGCCGCCCCGGCCGACCTGCCGACCGCCCCGATCGGCGGGGCGCCGGTCACCACGCCGCCCCCGGCGGGTGGGGGTGCCGAGGCGCCCGCTGAGGGCGCACCCCAGTGAGCGAGGCAGGGACTGAAGGCGGGACGAATCGTCCCGCCTTTGTCTTGCTGGAGGATGGGACCTGGTACGGCGGCACGCTCGTCGGCCCGGCTGCGCCGGCGTTCGGCGAGGTCGTCTTCACCACCAGCATGAGCGGCTACCAGGAGACCTTCACCGACCCGAGCTACCTCGGGCAGATCGTGGTGATGACCGCGCCGATGATCGGCAACTACGGGGTGACCGCCGAGGATGACGAATCGGCCCGGCCCCAGATCTCGGGCGTCGTCGTGCGGGAGCTCTCCGGGCAGTGGTCGAACTGGCGGGGGACCGGCTCGCTCGCGCAGTGGCTCTCCGAGTCCGGGGTCCCGATCCTCACCGACGTGGACACCCGGCGGCTGACGCGGCACATCCGTGAGCGGGGCGCGATGCGCGGTGTGATCGCACCGGGAGAGGCGCCCACGGATGCGCTCCGCGCCGCCCTCGCGGCCTCGCCGGCGATGGGGGGACAGGACCTCGCCTCCCGCGCGACCACGACCACCGGCTACCGCACCGGCACGGGACCGCTGGTCGTCGCCTACGACTTCGGGATGAAGCGCAACATCGTCCGGATGCTCGAAGCCACCGGCCTCTCGGTCGAGGTCGTCCCGGCGAGCACGCCCGCGTCCGAGGTCCTCGCGCGCAAGCCGGCCGGGATCTTCCTCTCGAACGGTCCCGGCGACCCGGCGGCGATCGACTACGCGCCCGGGACCATCCGGGAACTGGCCGAGTCGGGCGTCCCGATGTTCGGGATCTGTCTCGGCCATCAGCTCCTGTCGCTGGCGTTCGGCGGGGAGACCACGAAGCTCGGCTATGGCCACCGGGGCGGGAACCACCCGGTCAAGGAGCTGGCCACCGGGCGGGTGCTCATCACCACCCAGAACCACGGCTTCGCGGTGAAGGGTGGGCCGGACGGAGTGCCAGGTGCGGCAGAACTTGAGGTGACCCATGTCAACCTCAATGATGGCACCGTGGAAGGGATCCGACACCGCTCGCTGCCGGTCTTCGCGGTCCAGTATCATCCCGAGGCGGCACCGGGGCCCCACGACGCGTTCCCCCACTTCGGCGAGTTCCTCGAGGCGATCCGGGCCCGAGGGGACGCAAGCTCTTGACAGGCAACACTTAACGGTCGTACATATCGGCCCGAAGGCGGGGCCATCCGAGGCCCCGAGTCGTCTCCCCGGGGGGTCGATGACCAAGGCCGATCTCGTCGAGCAGGTCACTGCTGCCATCGCCCGCACCTCCGGGCCGATGATCTCCAAGAAGGACTGCGCCCGCGTCGTCGATGCGTTCCTTGACGCCGTCAAGGAGGCGCTGCGTGACCAGCAGAACATCGAGGTCCGGGGATTCGGCACCTTCAAGATCCGGCGCCGCAAGACCCGGATGGCCCGCAACCCGCGGACCGGCGAGCCGGTCGAGGTCGCGGCGCGACCGGTGCCGGTCTTCAAGCCCAGCAAGGAGTTGCGCACCCTGGTCGCCGACGAGGAAGCGGCGCCCGGGTCGTCCGACCTCGACTGACCATGGCTCGGCTCGAGGTGCGCACCTTCGCCCGCTACGCCGAGCTGCTCGGCGATCCCGCCGCGGTCGAGCTCACCATGCCCTCGTCGGTCTCGGCGCTGCTCGACGCCCTCCGGCAACTTCCGGGGGGCGACGTGCTTCCGTCCCACCCGCTGGTCGCGATCAACCACACGATGGCATCCGACGACACCCCGATCCGCGCGGGCGACGTCGTCGCCCTGCTGCCGCCGCTTGCCGGTGGCTGATCGGGACGCCTTCCTGACCCGCCATCCGCTCGGGGCGGCGGGTGACCCTGGCACGGGAGTCCTCCCGGGTCACGGCGGGGTCGTGAGCTTCCAGGGCGTGGTGCGGAATCTCCACGACGGGCGCCTGGTCACCGGGATCGAGTACGTCGCCTACGAGGAGATGGCGGAGCGGGAAGCGGCCCTGATCGTGCGCGAGGCCGAGGCACGCTGGCCGGTGCGTGTCACCCTCCGGCACCGCCTCGGCGCGCTCAACGTCGGGGAGGTGGCGGTCGTGGTGGTGATCGCCGCGGCGCATCGCGGCGAGGCGTTCACCGCCTGTCGGTGGGTGATCGACGAGGTGAAGCGGCGAGTCCCGATCTGGAAGCACGAGTCGTATGCCGACGGCTCCAGCGCCTGGGTCGATCCGACCGCCCCCGGCACGTCGCGGTGATCCGGGACCGGTTCGAGCGCCCGCTTGGCGCCCTGCGCATCTCGGTGACGGATCGATGCAACCTGCGCTGCCGATACTGCATGCCCGCCGCGTCGTACCGCTGGCTGCCGACCGACTCGCTGCTGACGTTCGACGAGGTCGAGCGGGTCGCCCGCGCCTTCGTCGAGCTCGGCGTCCGCAAGATCCGCCTGACCGGGGGTGAGCCGTTGTTGCGACCCGGCCTGCCCGACTTGGTCGCCAGGTTGGCGCGACTCCCGGGGCTGGCGGATCTCGCCCTCACCACCAACGGGACGCGCCTCGCCGAGGCGGCCGAACGGCTGCGCGCGGCCGGGTTGCATCGACTCACGATCTCGCTCGACACCCTCGATGACGCCGCGATGCGGGCGCTCACGCGGCACGGGTCGCCGGTCGATGTGCGCGCGGGGCTGGCGGCGGCAGCGGCGGCAGGGTTCGCGGGGACCAAGCTCAACACCGTGGTGATGCGCGACACGAACCTCGACCAGCTCGAGGGGATCGTGCGGCTGGCCGCCGCGCACCGGATCGAGCCACGCTTCATCGAGTACATGGACGTCGGGGGCGCGCTCGAATGGGAGCCGGGACAGGTGGTGCCCGGTGCGGAGATCGTCGCGCGCCTCGCCGCGGCGTTCGGTGGGGCCGAGCGACTCTCCCGGGGGGAGGACCCGCATGCTCCCGCGCGCCGCTGGCGTTTGGGCGACGGCACGGTGATCGGGGTCGTCACCTCGACGACCGAACCGTTCTGCGGCGCCTGCGATCGGTCGCGCCTGACCGCCGACGGGAGGTGGTTCCGCTGTCTCTACGCCCCATCGGGCACCGACCTGCGGGCGCTCCTCCGGGGTGGCGCCGACGACGTCGAGCTCCGGCGGGTCCTGCGGCAGGGATGGGCCGCGCGGGAGGACCGCGGGGCGGAGCTGCGGGTGGGGGTTCCCGACCGCGGGGCACTCGTCCCGCTCACGCGGCTCCGGGCGGACCCGCATCTCGAGATGCACGTGCGCGGCGGCTGAGCCGCAACTTCGACCCGGTGTCGGGCGTAGGAGAGGTGGCTTCCCCTGACCGCCACCCTCCACGCGAACGAGACATGTCCACGTTGCCACGCCGATCCGGTGCTCCCCTCGGAGCCGCCCTCCTGGGGCTGCTCCTCGCGAGCACCCCCGCTGCCGCCCAGACCGCGAACGATCGCTGCCCCGCGACCACCGGTGGCCCGATGCCGCTGGCCTACGTCGGCCCCCCGACCACTGCCGCGATCACCGCCTGCGACCTGATGACGCGCCTCTACATCTTCGCGGACGACTCGATGATGGGGCGTCAGGTCGGCACCCGCTACAACGACATGGGCACCGACTACATCGAGCGCGAAGTGCGCCGACTCGGGTTGGTGCCGGCGGGGGAGGGGGGGACGTTCTTCCAGAAGGTGCCCGTGTTCTCGCGGAGCTTCGATTCGACCTCGACGCTGCGCGTCGGGGGGACCACCTTCACCGGCGGTCGCGACTTCACCGCGACCATCAACGGCGCCAGCTTCTCGCTCGACGGCGCGCCGGTCGTCTTTGGCGGCGTCGCGGGCGACACGCTCAACCTGCTTCCCGCCGGTGCGGCGGCAGGCAAGGTCGTGGTCCAGGTGGCGCCGGAGCGGCCGATGCGCTTCCGGGCCATGACGCCGGGGCTGCAGGCCTACCTCGCCTCGCAGGAGGGCGCCCTCGCCGTCGTCACCGTGGTGGGCGACGCCCTCCCGGTGCAGCGCGGCTTCGGCAACCGGCCGAGTTACCTCGATCCCGACGCGCCCGAGGGCGCTGGCGCCGCGGGTCGGGCGAACGTGTCGGTGACCACCGCGGTCGGCACCGCCCTCCTCGGCCAGGCACCGTCGGGGATGGCGCTCGGGGCCGCCGGGCGTCCCGTCTCGATGGCCCTCCGGTTCCACCAGGAGCCGCTGCCGGGCCGGAACGTCGTGGCGATGCTGCCGGGCTCCGACCCGCAGCTCCGCAACCAGTACATCCTCATCGGCGCCCACAACGACCACGTCGGCTTCCGTCAGGGCGGCTTGCCGCACGACTCGGTGAAGGCCTTCAACATGGTCTTCCGCCAGCAGGGGGCTGATTCCCGCGGGATCGGCGTGCCGAGCGAGGCGCAGTGGGCCGAGATCAACGCGAAGATCGACTCGATGCGGAAGGTGCACCCGGTGCGGATCGACTCGATTTCCAATGGCGCCGACGACGACGGGTCGGGGTCGGTCTCGCTGCTGGAGGTCGCCGAGGCCTTCGCGACCGCGGCCGAGCGGCCGAAGCGCTCGATGCTGTTCATCTGGCATGCAGGCGAGGAGGCGGGGCTCTGGGGATCGCGCTTCTTCAGTGATCACCCCAGCGTGCCGCGCGAGGCGATCGTCGGTGCGATCAACATCGACATGGTGGGACGCGGGGCGGCGACGGATGTCACCGGCCAGACCTCCGAGGGCGCGCTGATCCGCGGCGGGGACGGCTATCTCCAGCTCGTGGGCTCCCGCCGGCTCTCGACCGAGCTCGGCGATCTCGCGGAGGCGGTGAACGTGCGGGGCAAGTACGGGCTGCGATTCGACTACGCCCTCGACGCCGACGGCCATCCGCAGAACATCTACTGCCGCAGCGACCACTACGAGTACGCGCGCTACGGCATCCCGGTCGTCTTCTTCACGACGGGTGGCCACGCGGATTATCACCAGGTCACCGACGAGCCGCAGTACATCCAGTACCGGCACATGGCGCAGATCAGCACCTACATCCATGATCTCGCGATGACCCTGGCGAACCTCGACCATGCGGTCGTGGTCGACAAGCCGAAGCCGGATCCGTTCGGCGGTTGCCGCCAGTAGGCCGCAGTCGTCCGGACGGCCGCCCGGTGCGATGACTCGCGCCGGGCGGCCGTTCGACGTATCCATTGGGGGAGTCGTTCCCTCGCAGCCCTCCGGAGCCGTCATGCCGTTGCACGTCGCCATGCTGGAACCCCAAACTGCCCCCGTGGTCGGCGCGGTCGCCCGCCAGTGCGCCGCGGTCGATGCCTCGCTGCACCTCGTGGGGCCCCTGCCGTTCGCGGCGGACGACGAGCGATTCCGCCGGGCGGGCCCCGACGACTGGTCCCGCCTCGATTGGTGGCTCCACCCCGGGTGGCGTGACTTCCGGGACGCGATGAGCCGGGAGCGCTGCCTCTACTTCGCGATCGACGGGGAGCGCGAGGCCGAGGCGGCCCCGTTCCGCGGCAACAGCGTCCTCGTCGTGGGCACCGAGGATGGCCTGCTGCCGGAGCGGATCCGGGAGAAGTATCCGCAGCGGATCTTCCGGTTGCCGATGCCACCACGCAAGCGCAAGGTCGATCTCGGCGCCTCGGTGGAACTGCTGCTCGGCGTCGCGGCGGAGGGCGTGGCGGCCCGCACCGCGTCGGTGGTGGCCACCCCGGCCGCGCCGATGCGCTACGGACGCGGGCGGCAGAGGCGCTGACGCTTGGGAGGCCCTGCCGCCGCGATTAGGTTCCACGCCCACGGCGGGAACCCATCGGGCGCCGGACGGCGCCTCCAACCCGAGGAGCGGCAGTCACGATGTTCGAGAAGATCACGGTGGTCGGAGCGGGCAACGTCGGGGCGACGGCGGCCCAGCGGATCGCGGAGAAGCATCTCGCGCGCACGGTCGTGATGGTGGACATCGCCGAGGGCATCCCCCAGGGCAAGGCCCTCGACCAGTGGCAGTCCGGACCCGTGGAGGGGTTCGACACCCGGGTCATCGGGACCAACGACTACGCGCTGGCGGCCGACTCGGAGCTGTTCGTGGTCACGGCGGGCATCGCCCGGAAGCCGGGGATGAGCCGCGACGACCTCGTGAAGACCAACGCCGGGATCGTCCAGTCGGTGGGCGAGCAGATCCGGGCGGTGGCGCCGAAGGCGATCGTGATCGTCGTCTCCAATCCGCTCGACGTGATGTGCTTCGTGATGCGACGCGCCACGAGCTTCCCGCCCGAGCGCGTGATCGGCATGGCCGGGGTGCTCGACACCGCCCGGTATCGCACCTTCCTCTCCGACGCGCTCGGGATCTCCGTCGACGACATCCAGGCGATGGTGCTCGGCGGCCACGGCGACACGATGGTGCCGCTCGTCTCCTACACCACGGTCTCCGGCATCCCGGTGTCGCAACTGCTCGCGGCCGAGACGCTCGAGGCGATCGTCGACCGGGCCCGCAACGGCGGGGCCGAGATCGTCGGGCACCTCAAGACGGGGTCGGCCTACTACGCGCCGAGTGCGGCGGCCGTCGAGATGGTCGAGGCGATCGTCCACGACCGGAAGCGCCTGCTCCCCGCCTCGGCCTGGCTGCAGGGCCAGTTCGGGCTGTCCGACGTGTACTGTGGCGTGCCCTGCCTCCTCGGCCGCGCCGGGCTCGAGCGGATCGTCGAGATCGCGCTGACCGACGCGGAGCGGACGGCGCTGCATGCCTCGGCCGAGGCGGTGCGCTCGGTCCAGGCCATCGTCTGAGGCGCGGGTGAACCGGATCCTGGCGCTCTGGCGGACGGCGATCGGGAAGAAGGTCGTCATGGCCCTGACCGGGCTGATCGGCCTCGCCTTCCTGGTCTCGCACGTGATCTCGAACCTGCTGGTCTTCACGGATCCGCATCACCTCGACGAGTGGGGCGAGTTCCTCCGGTCCCTGGGCCCCGCGCTCTGGCTCGCGCGCGCCGTGCTGCTCGGGGCGGTGGTGCTCCACATCGTGGCGGCCTGGCAACTCACGCAGCAGGCACGCGCGGCCCGGCCCGGGGCCTACGCCCGGCATGACACCCAGGTCGCCACCTATGCCGCGCGCACGATGCGCTGGGGCGGGGTGCTGCTGGCGGTGTTCATCGTCTTCCACATCCTGCACCTCACCTGGGGGCAGTTCCATCCCGACTTCCGCGAGGGCGAGGTGGGCCGGAACCTGATCACCGGCCTCGCGGTGACCCCGGTCGCGCTGTTCTACGCCGTGGCGATGCTCGCGCTCGGCGCCCATTTCGCCCATGGCGTCTGGTCGGTCTTCCAGACCCTCGGCCTCAACCACCCGGCGTGGAACCGCGCCCGGATCGCGCTCGCCGTCGGCTCGGCCGTGCTGATCGCGGGCGGGTTCCTCGCCATCCCCCTCGCCGCGCTCCTCGGCGTGCTGGGCTGAGGGGAGGATCGCACGATGCACCTGAATGCCAAGATGCCCGAGGGCCCGCTCGCCGAGCGCTGGAGCCGCCACCGGTCCCGCCTCCGCCTGGTGTCGCCGGCGAACAAGCGGAAGTTCGACGTGATCGTGGTCGGCAGCGGGCTGGCCGGCGCCTCTGCCGCCGCGTCGCTCGCGGAGCTCGGCTACCGGGTCTCCTGCTTCTGCTTCCAGGACTCGCCGCGGCGGGCGCACTCGATCGCCGCCCAGGGCGGCATCAACGCCGCGAAGAACTACCAGAACGACGGCGACTCCGTCTGGCGGCTGTTCTACGACACGATCAAGGGCGGCGACTTCCGCTCGCGCGAGGGCAACGTGCACCGCCTCGCCGAGGTGTCGGTGAACATCATCGACCAGTGCGTGGCGCAGGGCGTCCCGTTCGCGCGGGAGTACGGCGGCGTGCTGGCGAACCGCTCGTTCGGCGGCGCGCAGGTCTCGCGGACGTTCTACGCCCGGGGGCAGACCGGCCAGCAGCTGCTGATCGGCGCCTACCAGGCGCTCGAGCGGATGATCGGCCTGGGGTCCGTCGCGATGCACACCCGGCACGAGATGCTCGACCTGGTGGTGGTCGATGGGCATGCCCGGGGCATCATCACCCGTGACCTCGTCACCGGCGAGATCGCCTCGCATGCGGCGCACGCCGTCGTGCTCGCGACCGGCGGCTACGGCAACGTCTTCTACCTCTCCACGAACGCGAAGGGGTGCAACGTCACCGCCGCGTTCCGGGCCTGGAAGAAGGGGGCCGGCTTCGCGAACCCGTGCTTCACCCAGATCCACCCGACCTGCATCCCGGTGAGCGGCGACTACCAGAGCAAGCTCACGCTGATGTCGGAGTCGCTGCGCAACGACGGTCGCTGCTGGGTGCCGCTCGCGCACGGCGACACCCGGGCCCCGGGCGACATCCCGGAGGCGGAGCGGGACTATTACCTCGAGCGCAAGTATCCGTCGTTCGGGAACCTCGCCCCGCGCGACATCGCCTCGCGGGCCGCGAAGGAGGTCTGCGACGATGGCCGCGGCGTCGGCCCGGGCGGGCGCGGGGTCTATCTCGACTTCCGCTCCGCGATCGAGCGACTCGGCGAGCAGGTGATCCGCGAGCGGTACGGCAACCTGTTCGAGATGTACGAGCGGATCACGGGCGAGAACCCGTACCGTGTCCCGATGCGGATCTACCCGGCCGTCCACTACACGATGGGCGGCCTCTGGGTCGACTACAACCTGATGAGCACCCTGCCGGGTCTCCACGTGATCGGCGAGGCGAACTTCTCCGACCACGGGGCCAACCGGCTCGGCGCGTCGGCCCTCATGCAGGGCCTCGCCGACGGCTACTTCGTGCTGCCGTACACGATCGGCGACTACCTCGCCGGGGCCGGCCTGCAGCCCGTCACCACGGAACACGAGGCGTTCCGGGAGGCGGAGGCGGCGGCGCGGGCCCGACTCGACCGGTTCCTCGCGATCCAGGGGACGCGCTCGGTGGATTCCTTCCACCGGGAACTCGGGCACATCATGTGGGACAAGTGCGGCATGGCGCGGAACCGGGCCGGCCTGGAGGAGGCGCTGCGCGAGATCCCCAAGCTGCGCGAGGCGTTCTGGCGCGACGTCCGGGTCACCGGCACGGGGGCGACGCTGAACCAGCAACTGGAGCAGGCGGGGCGCGTGGCCGACTTCCTCGAGTTCGGTGAGCTGATGTGCCGCGATGCGCTGGTGCGCGAGGAATCGTGCGGCGGCCACTTCCGCACCGAGTACCAGACGCCGGATGGCGAGGCGCTCCGGAACGATGCCGAGTTCGCCCACGTCGCGGTCTGGGAGCATGCCGGCGAGGGGCAGGAACCGATCCGGCACGAGGAACCGCTGAGCTTCGAGTTCGTCGAACTCGCGACCCGGTCGTACAAGTGAGCGGCGCCTCTCTGCTGATTCGCGATCCCGCCCCCTCCGGCGCCGCTCATCCCGAGCGCAGCGAGGGATCTCGCGCCTCTCTGCTGATTCGCGATCCCGCCCCCTCCGGCGCCGCTCATCCCGAGCGCAGCGAGGGATCTCGCGCCTCTCTGCTGATTCGCGATCCCGCCCCCTCCGGCGCCGCTCATCCCGAGCGCAGCGAGGGATCTCGCGCCTCTCTGCTGATTCGCGATCCCGCCCCCTCCGGCGCCGCTCATCCCGAGCGCAGCGAGGGATCTCGTCCCCGGTCCTTCGCCGAGCCCTTTTTGTCGTCCACCTGCGCGAGCGTACCATGCAGCTGACCCTGAAGGTCTGGCGACAGGCCGGGCCCGACGCCCCCGGACGCCTCGAGACCCACGCGGTCGAGGCGAACGAGCACATGTCGTTCCTCGAGATGCTCGACGTCCTGAACGAGGGACTGATCGCCACGGGGGGCGAGCCGATCGCGTTCGACCACGACTGCCGCGAGGGGATCTGCGGCATGTGCTCGCTGATGATCAACGGCCAGGCACATGGCCCCCGCGCCGCGACGACGACCTGCCAGCTGCACATGCGGGAGTTCCAGGACGGGGACACCATCGTCGTGGAGCCGTTCCGGGCGCGGGCGTTCCCGGTGGTGCGCGACCTCGTCGTCGATCGGTCGGCCTTCGACCGGATCATCGCCGTGGGCGGCTACATCACCGCCCCGACCGGGAGCGCGCCGGACGGCAACGCCATCCCGGTGCCGAAGGACAGCGCGGACCTCGCGATGGACGCCGCGGCCTGCATCGGGTGCGGCGCCTGTGTCGCCGCCTGCCCGAACGCCTCCGCGATGCTGTTCACCTCGGCGAAGGTGGCGCACCTCGCGCGCCTGCCGCAGGGGCAGGCGGAGCGGTGGCGCCGGGTCCGGGCCATGGTCGAGCAGATGGACGAGGAGGGCTTCGGCGGCTGCACCAACTTCGGCGAATGCGAGACCGCCTGCCCCAAGGAGATCTCCCTGGAGAACATCGCCCTCCTCAACCGCGACCACCTCCGGGCGACGCTCATCGACCGCAGCGGCGATTCCTCCCATGCCGGGGTGATGTAGCCACGATCCGCGCGGCCGGGAGGGCGGCGTATATTGCCGCACTCCTCTTCCCGGACCGCCGATGCGTCGCCACCTCCTCGCCCTCGTTCTCCTGCTGCCGGTGGCGGTTCGCGCCCAGCAGGCCCTTCGCGGATTCGCCCCGGCCACTGCCCAGCAGGAGGCCACGCTGGAGGCCGCGCTGCAGCGCGGTGTCGATCCCGCGATGGCGCGTCGCCACATGCACGCGCTCGCGGCCCGGCCGCACGTGGCGGGAACACCGGCGCAGGTGGCCACGGCAGACTATGTCCTCCGCGAGATGGCCTCGTGGGGACTCGACACCTCGCGCGCGGCGTTCGAGGTCTTCCTGCCGTTCCAGGATTCGACCGTGGTCGAGATGCTGGCGCCCACCCGCCACCGATTCGACCTCAGTGAACCGGTGCTCGACGAGGACCCGACGACGCGCGAGACGCCATGGCCGGCGATGAACGGCTATGCCGGCGCCGGCGATGTCACCGGCCCCGTGATCTACGTGAACTACGGCCTGCCCGACGACTACGACCGGCTCGACTCGCTCGGGATCTCGGTGCGGGGTGCCGTGGTGCTCGCGCGGTATGGTCGGTCATTCCGCGGGATCAAGGCGCGCGAGGCCGAGCGCCACGGCGCGGTCGGGCTGCTGCTCTACAGCGATCCGATGGACGACGGCTTCCTGGTCGGGGAGGTGTACCCCGAGGGGCCGATGCGCAATCCCGATGGCGTGCAGCGCGGCTCGCTGCTCAACGGCCAGGGTGATCCGTCGACGCCAGGGTGGGCCTCGCTCCCGGGGGCGCGGCGCATCGACGAGCCGGCGATGAACGTCCCCCGGATCCCGGTGGTGCCGATGGGCTACGGCAACGCCGGGCGCTTCCTGGAGGCGTTGCGCGGCCCGTCGGTGCCGGACGGCTGGCAGGGCGGCCTCGGCTACCGGTACCACCTCGGGGACGGGAGCGTGCGCGCGCGGGTGGCCGTGTGGCCGGAGCAGGGGGCGGCGCGCTACAAGACCATCCTCAACACCTTCGGCGTGCTGCGCGGCACCACCTTTCCCGAGGAGCTGGTCATCATCGGCGCGCACCGCGACGCCTGGAGCCCCGGGGCGCTCGACGACGTCTCCGGCACCGTGAGCGTGCTCGAGGCGGCACGGACCTGGGCCGAGGCGGCGCGGGCTGGGCGGGGCCCGGCCCGCACCCTCGTCTTCGCGACGTGGGACGCCGAGGAGTGGGGGCTGATCGGCTCGACGGAATGGGTCGAGGCCCACGCCGATTCGCTTGCGCGTTCCGTCGTCGCCTATCTGAACCAGGACGTGATCGCGTCCGGGCCGTCGTTCGGCGCGTCCGGGACCGCCTCGCTGCAGGCGTTGGTTCGCGAGGTGACCGCGGCGGTGCCGCAGCCGCGGGACAGCGTGTCGGTGTATCGGGATTGGGAGCGGCGCACCACGTCGGCGAGCCGGCCGAAGCCGGTCCTTGGCGACCTCGGCGGCGGGTCCGACTTCATGGGGTTCTACAACCACCTCGGCATCCCGGCCGTCGGCTTCGGGTTCGGGGGACCGGGCGGCTCGTACCACTCCGGCTACGACACCTGGTCGTTCGTCGAGCGGTTCGCCGATCCCGGCTACGAGGCCCACGTCGCCTCGGCCCGCGTGGCCGCACTGCTGCTGGCGCGGCTCGGGAACGCCGAGGTCGTCCCGTTCGAGTACGGCGACCTCGGGGCCTACCTCGGGACGCTGGTCGATCGGACGCGTCGCGAGCCGGGGGCCGATCGGATCGAGGCGGCACTCGACGAACTCGACCGGAGTGCGGCGGTGCTCGCGCGGGCAGGCGAACGGTTCGCCGCGGCGCGCGATGCGAGTCTCGGCTCGGGCGCCGGGCCGCGGGCCTTCGAGGCGTCGAACGCGACCCTGCGCACGGTCGAGCAGGCGATGCTCGACCCGGCCGGGCTGCCGGGCCGACCATTCCTCCGCAACCTGTTGTTCGCCTCGGACCGCGACAACGGGTACGCGAACGTCCAGCTGCCGGCGATCGTGGAGGCGCTCCGTGACGACGACCTGGATCGCGCGGCGCGGGCGGCGCGCGAGCTCGCCGGTCGGGTCCGGGAGGCGGCCGCACGGGTCGCGGCGGCCGAGGCCGCGCTACCCGGTTCGGCGCGTTGACCTCTGGTCGACGATTCGCGCCCGGCCCCCGCTGGTGCAGCGGTCGCGAGGATTGTACGATCCATGCGCAGTCAAGTCTCCAACTCACACCGGAGTGACCCGATGGCGACGTCCCGCAAGACCGTGAAGAAGGCCGTGAAGAAGGCCGCGAAGACCACCAGGAAGCGCGCCACCAAGGCCGCCAAGACGACGCGCAAGCGTGTCGCCAAGGCCGCCAAGAAGGCGACCAAGACCACCAAGGCCACCGCGAAGAAGACCGCGAAGGTCGCCAAGAAGCGGGCGGGTGCCGCTGCGAAGGCGGTCAAGGCGAGCGCCACCAAGACCGCGAAGAAGGTCAAGGCGAAGGTGGCCAAGATGGACAAGAAGACGGTGAAGCGCGCGGCCGCGGTGGCCGGTGCGGCCGCCGTCGTCGCCGCGGGTGTCGCCGCGGCGCGGAGCCGCAAGAAGGGCTGAACCTCGCCGCCCATCGGGAAGGTCCCGACGCCCCCGGCACCGTCAGGTGCCGGGGGCGCTCTGCGTCGGGGCCAGTGGTGCGGTCCGCGCCACGGCTGCCGGGTGGGGCGAATCCGGCGCCGCGGCACGAGGGTTGCCTCTCCAGGAGGGGTCGGGCGTGCGGCCGGGTCGGATGGCCCGGATGGAACGCCCGGATCCCGCGGGATGCGCCCGTCGGTCTGCCCGACCGACCCGCACAGTGCGGGAGGGCTGTCCCCCCCTTGGAGCGCGGATGAGCACAGTTGAAACGTTCGACGCCGTCCTGAAGAAGGCCCAGGAGATCGGGGCCTCGGACGTGCACATCTGCGCGGGTGGCCCCTTCCGGTTGCGGGTCCGCGGCCAGATGGTGCCGGTGGCCGGACTGCCCAACCTGTCGCCGGACGACACCCTCGAGATCGGCCGCCGCATCCTGCGGCAATCGCGCCGCTACACCGAGGACGCCATCGAGGACGCGCTGGCCACCCTGCAGGACGTCGATTGCTCCTACTCGGTGGTCGGGGTCGGCCGCTTCCGCGTCAACCTCTGCAGCCAGCGCGGCTCCCTCTCGGCGGTCCTCCGGAGCATCGCGGGCGAGATCCCGACCTTCGAGTCGCTGGGGCTCCCGCCGGTCCTCGAGCAGGTGGCGATGGAGGAGCGCGGCCTCGTCCTGCTGACCGGGACCACCGGCAGCGGCAAGTCGTCGACGCTCGCCGCGATGGTCGGGTACGTCAATGCGCGAAAGGCGGGGAAGATCGTCACGATCGAGGATCCGATCGAGTTCCTCCACCGCGACGGCAAGAGCAACGTGATCCAGCGCGAGATCGGCAGCGACACGGCGTCGTTCGACGCCGCGCTCCGCGCCGCCCTGCGGCAGGACCCGGACATCATCCTGGTCGGCGAGATGCGCGACCGGGCGACCATCGACATCGCCCTCAAGGCCGCCGAGACGGGTCACCTGGTCTTCAGCACGGTCCACACCGTGGACGCGGCGCGGACGATCAACCGCCTCGTCTCCGTGTTCGATGCCGCGGAGCAGGACGGCGTGCGGCTGCGGCTGGCGGAGTCGCTGCGGGCGGTGATCTCCCAGCGGCTGCTGCCGCGGGCCGACGGCCAGGGGCGGGTGGTCGCGGTCGAGGTGATGCGCAACACCGCCACGATCGCCGAGTGCATCGCGGTCGCCGACAAGACCGGGGAGATCCGCGACCACGTCGCCGACGGGCGCACCCAGTACGGGATGCAGACCTTCGACCAGCACCTGATGGAGCTGTTCCAGCGCGAGCAGATCACCCTCGACGTGGCGAAGGGTGCCGCGACCAGCCCGGCGGACTTCGAGCGGAACCTCCAGTTCCAGTAGGCCCCGGGGGCCTACAGCCGCGGCAGTGTCACCCCGCGCTGCGACTGGTACTTCCCCTTGCGGTCGGCGTAGCTGGTCTCGCACACGTCGTCCGCGTCCGCCTCGAAGAACAGCACCTGGCAGATCCCCTCGTTCGCGTAGATCCGGGCGGGGAGCGGCGTCGTGTTGCTGATCTCGAGGGTGACGTGCCCCTCCCACTCCGGCTCGAACGGCGTCACGTTCGTGATGATCCCGCACCGCGCGTAGGTCGACTTGCCGACGCAGATGGTCAGGACGTTGCGCGGGATGCGGAAGTACTCCACCGAGCGGGCCAGCGCGAACGAGTTCGGGGGGACGATGCAGGTCTCGCCCTGGTACTCGACGAAGGACCGATCGTCGAAGGCCTTCGGGTCGACGATCGCCGAGAGGGCGTTGGTGAAGATCCGGAACTCGTCGGCGACCCGCATGTCGTAGCCGTAGGAGGAGACCCCGTAGGAGATGGCCCCGGCGCGGACCTGGCCTTCGGTGAACGGCTCGATCATGCCGTGTTCGGTGGCCATCCGGCGGATCCAGCGGTCGGACTTGATCGACATCGGGCGGGCCTCGGCGGTGGAGGGGACGGAAGCGGCGATCGGCCGACAATCTAACCCCGGCCGGGGGGCCCCGGGCCATCGCCAAGTCGCCCCGGGATCGGGAGTTACGGGACGGGCACGGCGAGTTGAATTCACCCCGCGCCGCGGATAGCTTACCCCCGTTGTGAAATTTTTCACGAGCAGGGGTGCCACGTGCTTCAGCCCTACATCCCGGTGCTGCTCCTCCTGCTGTTCGTCGTGGCCAACGCGGCCCTGATTCTCGGCGTCTCCCATGTCCTGCAGACCTTCCGACCGACGCCGGTCAAAGTCGCGCCCTACGAGTCCGGCATGCCCGGCCTCGGCGACGCGCGGGAGCGGTTCTCGGTCAAGTTCTACCTCGTCGCGATCCTCTTCATCGTCTTCGACATCGAGACGGTCTTCATGATCCCGTGGGCCGTGGC
>JACKDA010000010.1 GCA_020633775.1 Gemmatimonadales bacterium
CGGCTCGCCGACATCTACAAGCGGGGACCGCTCTACACCTTCCAGGTCCTGCTCGCGGCCGAATCGTTCGGCGACCTGCTCACGCGCTACAAGTACCTCTACCTCACCTCGCGCCAGGATCGCGAGCTGATGACCGAGGTCGAGCGCCTCACCGAACGGGTCCGACGCCAGCGGGGCGAGTTGCTCGGGATCCGCAGCGAACTCGACCGCCGCCGCCAGGAGCGGGAGGCGGAACTCGAGCGCTACGGACGCCTCGCGGCCGAGCGGCAGACGACGCTCCGCTCGCTGCAGCGCTCCACCACCGAGACCCGCAACCAGCTCACCGCGCTGCAACGCGACGAGGCCCGGCTCTCGGACCTCCTCGCCACGCTCGAGCGCTCGCGCCGCAACGCCGCCGCGCCGGGTGCCGCCGACTCGCCCGGCAGCCTCACGACCGCCGACCTCGGCCGGCTCGACTGGCCGGTCGAGGGGACCATCGTCCACCAGTTCGGCCGCCAGCAGCTCTCGGGCGGGGGGGTCATCCGCTGGAACGGGATCGGCATCGGCGCCCCGGTCGGGACCCCGGTCAAGGCGGTGGAGAGCGGGACCGTCGCGCTGCGCCAGCGGCTCGGCACCTATGGCCTCACCGTCTTCATCGAGCACGGCAACGGCTATTACTCGATCTACGGCCAGCTCGGCACCACCAGCGCCGCCGTCGGCGACAAGATCGAGCGCGGCCAGGTGATCGGCACCGTCGGCGGGCAAGGCTCCGATGAGGGGCCGCATCTCCACTTCGAGATCCGCGGCGAGAACCAGATCGCGCTCGATCCGATGACGTGGCTGCGCGGGAGGCAGTGACGAGAAGCAGAAGCGTGAAGCGAGAAGCGAGAAGGGAGCATCCGACCTACCCCTCGCTTCTCGCTTCTCGCTTCACGCTTCTCGCGTCAGGCCGCCGTCCCGATCCGATCGCCCTCCTGCGCCTTCCCCTGGGCCAGCGCCGCCTCGACAAGGGCGAACAGGTCCTCGGGCTTGTGCACTTCCGGATGCGGATAGGTGACCACCCCGGCGGTCAGGCGACAACGCACGCCGGGATGCACCTCGAGCAGGCCGGCTGGCCCGAGGCGCTCGCGCAACCGGTGCACCGCGCCGCGGCCGCCCTCGAGGTTGGTGTGCGGCAGCAGGAGGACGAACTCCTCGCCGCCGTAGCGGGCGACGAAGTCGGGCGAGCGGACCTCGCGCTGCATGAGGCGCCCGAGGTCGGAGAGGAGGCGGTGGCCCCCGTCCCGACCGAGGCGGTCGTTGATCACCCGCATCGCGTCGACGTCGAGCAGGACCAGGGCGAACGTGACATCGTAGCGGCGGGCGCGCTCGAACTCCTCGCGCAGCCGCCGGTCGAGGGCATCGAGGGTGCCACAACCGGTCAACGGGTCCACATCCGAGGCGATCGCCTGGCGCCGCGCGATCGCCGAGCGGCGTTCATCGGTCTCGAGCAGCGCGGAGACCGCCGCGACGGCGCGCTCGGCGAAGGCGACATGGCCCGGCTGCAACGGCCGCTCGCCCCGGTGGGTGCGGAGCACCACCGTGCCGATCGGTCGGTCGAGCGGGGCGATCACGATGGCCGCGACCGCATCCACCGTCGGCGCCTCCGGGCCACCGGGGCCGTCCGGGACCGGATCGAGCTCGCTGCCCCGGTGGAAGACGGTCTCGCGCCGGGCGAGGGCCGCGACCGCCTCCGGCCACCAGGCGAGCTGGGTATTCTCGTCCCGGAGTTTTGGCGCGTCGCTCGCCGCGGCGACCCGGCCGACATCGGCCCCTGGCTGGTGCAGCAGGCAGGTCACCGAGGGCACCTCGAGCGCCGTCGACAGGCCGCGCACCAGGGCGTGCAGCATGTCGTCGCGGTACATCTCGGTCGCCACCTGTTGCAGGATCGCGAAGAGACGGAGATCGTTCCCCGCCGGGCCGTGGGCCGAGACCCGGGGCGAGATCACCCGGGCCCAGAGCCGGGCCGCGAGCAGCGAGGCCTCCTCCGGGAGCAGGATCGCCTCGTCGGCGCCGGTCTCGGCCGCCCGGACCAGGTCCTCCGGCGTGCCGCCATTGATCAGGGCCACGACCTGTGCCCCGCTCGGGCGCGCCGAGGCCAGGGCGCAGAGCAGGCCGGTGCAATCGGCGACGAGGGCACCACAGGTCACCACCACGAGGGAGGGGCGGCCCTGGATCTCGTCGATCCGCTCGGCCTCCACCACCTGGAACCCGTAGCGCAACAGTTCGCGTTCGAGCCCGTCGGGACGGGCATCGATCGCCCCGATCAGCACCACGACCGGCCGCTGCGCCTGGCCGCCATAGGCCGCCCGGAGCGCGCTGCCAGGAGGATGGGAGATGCCCGGAGTGTCCGCCACACGACCTCGTCGAGAGTCGTCCGAAAAGGCACACCCAGCCCGGGAACTGCTGGGTGCTCACGTGTCCATCCAGGGGGGGACCCCCACGGCACCGGCGCGGGGCGCCGAGATCGGCGCCACCGCCCTCCAGATCTTCACCAAGACCCCGAACATGTGGCGGGAACCCGAGATCGGTCCCGACGTCGCCGACGCGTTCCGGGAAGCCCTGGCGGCCCACCCCGTCGCTGCCGTGGTCTCGCATGATTCGTACCTGATCAACCTCGCCTCCCCCGATCCCGCCTTGCGCGAGAAGTCGATGGCAGCGTTCCAAGGTGAACTGCGGCGTTCTGCGACCCTCGGACTCCTCGGGGTCGTCTCCCACCCCGGCAACTTCATGGACGATCACGACGCCGGCCTGCGGCGCAACGCGGAGGCGATCACCGAGGGGCTGCGGGCCGTCCCGGGGCCGCTGCGGCTCTTCCTGGAGACCACCGCGGGGACCGGGACCGCGCTGGGGCGGACCTTCGAGGAGCTCGCTGCCATCCGCGAGCTGGTGGGGGAGGACGTCCGCGACCGGGTCGCCTTCTGCGCCGACACCTGCCACCTCTACTCGGCCGGCTACGACCTGGTGGGTGACTTCGACGGGGTCTGGCGGGTCTGGGACGAGGTGATCGGCCTCGACCACCTCGCCTGCCTGCACCTGAACGACTCGAAGACGCCGTTCGCGTCGCACAAGGACCGGCACGAGCTCATCGGCGAGGGCTCGCTGGGGCCGGAACCGTTCCGGCGGATCATGACCGACCCCCGATTCGCCCACATCCCGAAGCTGCTCGAGACGCCCAAGGGAGATGACATGGTGACCAACGATCGCCGGATGCTGGCGATGCTCCGCGACTTCGCGGCGGGCAATTGACCGCCCCCCTCGCCACCCGGCATCTTGCCGCGATGCGCATCCTCGCCCTCGCCACCCTCCTGCTGCTACCGCCGACCCTCCCCGCGCAGACCTTCGTGCGGATCGGGGTCGGGGCCACCCTGAGCAGCACGCTGGTCGGCGAGGTGATCCAGGCGCCGATCTCGCAGCGGCAGTCGTTCGCGCCGACCGGACAGGTGATCCTCGGCTGGGCGCTGCCGAGCGGCTATCGGGTCGGGGCGGAACTGCGCTATGCCCACGGGACGCTCGATGTCGACGACAACGGCACGAGCGATGACCTCGGGCGCCTCGCGACGTTGCTGGTGGGCATCATGGCCGACGGCCCGCTGCGCGGGCAGTTTCGCTGGGAGGCGGCCGTCGGGATGCTGCGCTACCGGCCGGCCGAGGCGACCGGCATCTTCCGCGACGGCACCCCGGCGCCGCTCACGCTCGGCGCCGGGATCAGTTGGCATCGTCCCCTGACGCCGACCATCGATCTCGTCATCGCCGGGCGGTACGACTTCCATTCGTTCACGACCGATCGCCTGACGCGCGAGGGGTACTCCAGCTCGCAAGGCGTGCATCGCGGTGCGCTGCTGCTCGCCGTGGAACGGGGGTTCTGATGCGACGCGTTCTTCCCGGCCTGCTGGCGATGGTGGCTGTCCTCGGCTGTTCCGACTTGCTGCCCCCGCCCGGCGTGGATCCCTACGAGTACCGCCGGGAGATCCCCATCGAGGGCGGTGTCTTCAGAGTGGCGTTCCATTGGCCGCGCCAGATGTTGCCGTTGAAGATTTGGATCGCCGACACCGATCCCCTGCGACCAATGTTGACGCGGGCGATCGCTCTCTGGCAGACCGTGTTCGTCTATGGTGAGTTCAGGGCCGAGCTCGTGACGGAGCCCGAAGCCGCTGACATTGTTGTCCGAAACACAGTGGCGCCAAGCCTGAATCGCGCCTCGCTCCGCCTTGAATCCCTCGCGCGCCAGTGCACCGGAGCTACCGACTACGTGGTCGACACGGAGCGTGCGGAGATCGTCCTGCCCCTGGAGGTCTATGCTTGGTCCCGAATTGGCCCCACCGGGGAAGGGCTCGAAGAATGCTACGAAATCACCGTGCTCCATGAGCTGGGACACGCCCTTGGAATCCTCAACCATAGCCTGGATTCTCGTGATCTCATGTTCGGGGATCCAACCGTGAATGGGTTCTCGGAGCAAGATCGGGCTACGGCTCTCGCCGCCACCCACCACCCATCGAACGTCGTCCCGGTACGACGGTGAGCCCCCTGGGAGCGACGCCTCTCTGGGCAATCGGACGGTGGTGGCATCACCGCCGACTAGGGGTACGCTGAGGCCGTAGGCTCCGCGCCTCGAATCACGTCAGAACGACTCCTTGACAGCCTGGGGACCTCACCGTATCTCAAGGCACTAGCAAGGTCGGGCGTGACCGATGAGGCGGTCCACTTGCTGGCAGACGGAAGTCTCACACCCCCTTCTCGACGAGGAAACCATGCCCCCCCCCCCCCGCATCCTCAGTTCGTCGCTCCTGTCTCTTCTCGCACTAGCCTGCAACAACCCGACCCTCGAGCCTGACCAAGATCAAGCCCGGTTGCATCCGACGATCTTGGGCGGCGACGCCAACATCAGCGTGACTGGCCCCGCCGATACCGTCTACCCCTACCCAGGCGGCTTCTCGATCGACTGGGTGGTCACGAACCACGAGGACACGGCCGTCGTTGCCGCCACATCTGCTGGCGGGACTGGCGCGTTCACCGACTGGAAGTCCAACGGGACAGGTGATAGCTCATTTCCGAATCCAGTGAGTCTGGACGGGTTCGAGATCGCCATGTTCTACCCTTCGGAAAGCGGCTCACTCTACTCGAACGCGACCAACGGGAGGGGGATGCTGTTGATCCGGAGCGGAGCAACGGATACCGTTACTGGCTACTACAAGTGTACCAGCCCTCAGGCTGCCGACATCGGGAGGGTCTACATGTCCGTCGGACAGGGGCAGGCGAGCGTCGCAGTCCGGACAGTCTGCGACTTGAATTGGCCGTCCTCTCCCTGATCTGGCAGCCCACTCCAGTCCAAGGGCCCTGAGACGTACCGATCCATGCTGTCGGCCAGCACGGGCGAGTCCGGGAAGTTCACGCTCGCCCGTGCACGGCTGACTCCCTCGGCCGGCGGGAACCCGGGGGTCGCGTGCCTCCAAGGCCCGGCCTGCCTCCGCGGGCGTCCTCCGGTCGCAGGATATGTGTCGTTCGACCGAGAACGGAACACCACCCGGTCTCGCTGTGGATCGCGGTCTCTTGACGACTCACCCCGGGAACTCGTGACCCACCCGACTCCTCAGTACCTACTCTACTTGCTGGCTGCGCTCTCCACGGCGAACTGCACCCACTCCACGCCAGCTCAGGTCGATAACGACCCGAAGGAACCGTGGTCATCCGGACCTCCAACCCAGCTCACAGCCTCACCGGTTGCCATTCTGAACTTCACGGCCGATGGAACGGGCATCCTGATCGCCCGGCGACGCGTGGCGATTGAACGTTTGCCGAACGGATCAACTCGGAAGGACACCGGTGAGATGTTTGTGGGACAGATCCCTACAGCAGGGGGGAGTGGCGTGTGGGAATGGTCTGACGACCGCCCCGACCAGTTTGACTCCCTGAACAACATCACGGCGGCCGCACTCTCATCCAATGGCCAGCTTCTGATTCAGGAGCTGACCGGTCCGATCTCGTCAAACCCGGACAACTTCCCCGTGTTCTGGCACGCCGAGCTCTACCTGGTCAACCTGGACGCTCGGGGTTACCGACGCCGCCTCGTTGGCCTGTTCGACGAGATCGATGGGCAGGCTGTTGTCCCCCCTGGAACCCTGAACTGGTTCTCTAGCCTTCAGTGGGCGGGGGAATACCGGTTCGTCGGCGAGGGTGCACACCTCTCGCCGAGACCAGGCGAACCCATACAGAGGCTGGGGCTCTTCCAGGGACTCATCCGGAACGATACCACCGTCGTAGAGCTGATAGACGATCTGTCGGACGTCGATGAGTGGTCCGTGACCGAGGACGGCATGGTGCTTCTGCGATCGGGGCTAGACCTGTTCCTCCTTCCGGCCTCCGGGGGGCAGCGGGAGGCGATCACAACGATTCCAGCTGCACCGGGGCGCACAGTGCTGGCCGCACGGTGTGATCGGGGCTCCTGCTGGGTGGTGAGCAGGGGTGGCCAGCCCAACGGTGCGGCCTGGGATGTTTGGAATATCGATCGTCCGGATGGGCACCCGACACTCGTTCGGACCTTCAATCCGGATGTGCTGGGGGTGCCTCGGCTGCCACCAAGAAGCCGCCACGCAATCGTGCAAGTCGGAGGCATTCCCTATGCAATCCGGGAGATACTGAGCGTCCCGTAGGTGTGTCGGCATTGCACTGCAGTTCTCGACTTGTCTCCAGGCCGGCCCCGACACGGGGCCGGCAGCATTTCCGGCCCCCGTCGGAAATGTTATTTTGGGGCCTCGGCCATCGGCGAGTCGCCGCTGGCAAGGAGTTTTCGCATCTCGAATTTGGTCTCGTGTCTTTCGACCGGGAGTGTAGATGGGCTCGACAGCCGCCAAGAATGCCGCCCCCGCCTGGGCCACCCACGAAGGCCTCCGGCGCTGGGTCGCCGAGATCGCCGCCCTGACGCGCCCGGAGGCGATCCATTGGTGCGACGGCTCGCAGGCGGAGTACGACGCCCTCTGTGCCCAGATGGTCGAGGCCGGCACCCTCACCCGCCTGAACCCCGCCAAGCGCCCGCACTCGTTCCTCGCCCTCTCCGATCCGGGCGATGTCGCCCGCGTCGAGGACCGCACCTTCATCTGCAGCAAGCGGAAGCAGGACGCCGGACCGACCAACAACTGGATCGACCCGCGCGAGATGCGCACCACGCTGCGCGGGCTGTTCGACGGCTGCATGCGCGGCCGCACCATGTACGTGATCCCGTTCTCGATGGGGCCGGTCGGCTCGCCGCTCTCCTACATCGGGGTGGAGCTGTCGGATTCGCCGTACGTGGCGGTCAACATGCGGATCATGACCCGCATGGGCCGCCACGTCCTCGAGGCGCTCGGGACCGATGACTTCGTCCCCTGCGTGCACTCCGTCGGGATGCCGCTCGCCGCGGGGCAGGCCGACGTGGCGTGGCCCTGCAACAAGGACGACAAGTACATCGTCCACTTCCCCGAGGACCGGGAGATCTGGTCGTACGGCTCGGGCTACGGCGGCAATGCGCTCCTCGGCAAGAAGTGCTTCGCGCTGCGCATCGCGTCGGTGATGGGTCGCGACGAGGGATGGATGGCGGAGCACACGCTGATCCTCGGCGTCGAGGACCCGCAGGGCGAGAAGACCTACGTCGCGGCCGGGTTCCCGAGCGCCTGCGGCAAGACGAACTTCGCGATGCTGATCCCCCCGGAGGGCTACGAGGGGTGGAAGGTGACGACCGTCGGCGACGACATCGCCTGGGTCCGTCCCGGCACCGACGGCCGACTCCGCGCGATCAACCCCGAGGCCGGCTACTTCGGGGTCGCGCCGGGGACCTCGTACGACACCAACCCGAACGCGATGCGGACGATCGAGTCCAACACCATCTTCACGAACGTCGCGCTCACCGAGGACGGCGACGTCTGGTGGGAGGGGATGACCGCGGAACCGCCGGCCCGCCTCACCGACTGGCGCGGCAACGCGTGGACGCCCGAGTCGCCGACCCCCGCCGCCCACCCCAACGCCCGCTTCACCGCCCCGGCCTCGCAGTGCCCGTCGATCGACCCGGCATGGGAGGACCCCGCCGGCGTCCCGATCAGCGCCTTCATCTTCGGCGGGCGCCGGGCCACCACCGTCCCGCTGGTGCACCAGGCCTTCAACTGGAGCTTCGGCGTGTACCTCGGCGCCACGATCGGCTCCGAGACCACGGCCGCCGCCGCCGGCGCCACGGGCCAGGTCCGCCGCGACCCGTTCGCGATGCTGCCGTTCTGCGGCTACCACATGGGCGACTACTTCAACCACTGGCTCCAGATGGGGCGCGGCCTGAGCGAACCGCCGCGGATCTTCTGCGTCAACTGGTTCCGGAAGGACGCCAACGGCAAGTTCATCTGGCCCGGCTTCGGCCAGAACATGCGCGTGCTGGAGTGGATCGTCGGCCGGGTTCGTGGCCGTGCCGCCGGGATCGAGTCGCCGATCGGCTGGATGCCGCGCTACGACGACCTCCGCTGGGACGGGCTGGACTTCCGCCGGGAGACCTTCCTCGAGCTGATGGACGTCGATCGCGAGCAGTGGAAGACCGAGCTCCTCGGCCATCGTGACCTGTTCGAGAAGCTCTACGACCGGCTGCCCCAGGAGTTCATGCTGATGCGCGAGCTGATCCTCTCCGCCCTGTGGCGCAGTCCGGAGCACTGGAGCCTCGAGTCGGAGCGGGCGTGACGCAGTCATTGCGAGCCGCGAAGCGGCGTGGCAATCCGGTGCCGCACTCAGTGAGCGATTCGAAGGGGACTCCGCTCATGCCTCGGGGGATTGCTTCGCCGTTTCGCGGCTCGCAATGACACCCCAGCACTTCGACGTCATTCGCGACCCGCTCTGGGACAACATCCGGATCGAGCCGGAGGCGCTCGCCTGCCTCGACACCGAGGCGGTCCAGCGCCTCCGCTACGTTCGGCAACTCGGCCACGCCTTCCTCGTCTACCCCGGCGCCACGCACTCGCGCTTCGAGCACGCCCTCGGCGCCTACCACCTCGCCCGGCGCGCCCTCACGACGCTGGGCGAGCGCGGCGACCTCGACGACATCGAGCCCGAGGAGCAGCTGGCGGTGCGGCTCGCCGCGCTGCTGCACGACATCGGCCACTACCCGTTCTCGCACGCCCTCGAGGAGGCCGGGTTCCCCCATCACGAGGGACTCGGCGCCGCCCGCCTGCGCACCGGCGGTCTCGGCCAGGCCCTGCGCGCCATCGGGGGAGAACCGTTCATCGAGCGCGTCGCCGCGCTGATCGAGGGCCGCTCGGCGTCCCCGCTGGCGGGGCTCGTCTCCGGGTCGCTCGACCTCGACAAGATCGACTACCTCTCGCGCGACGCCCGCAACTGCGGCGTGCCGTACGGCACGCTCGACACCGACCGGCTGCTCGCCTCGCTCTGCCTCGTCGCCACCCCCGACGGGGGCCGCGAGGTCGGCGTGCACGAGAAGGGGATCAGTGCCCTGGAATCGCTCCTGTTCGCCAAGTACCAGATGTACCGGAACGTGTACTGGCACCACGCCGTCCGGAGCGCGACGTGCATGTTCAAGCGGGCCGTCCGCGCGACGGTGCGCACCGGCGCCGCCGACGCCGACACCCTCGCGGCCGCGACCGACGACTCGCTCTCCACCCTGCTGGCCGAGCACGATCCGACCGGGCTCGCCCGCGCCCTGCGCCAGCGCGCCCTCTTCAAGCGAACCGTGGACCTCCCCGCCAGCGAGGTGCCCGACACCGTGGTGCCGTGGCTCGACACCGATCCCGATCGCCTCGAGCAGGCGGAGGACGCCGTTGCCGGCGAGCTCGGGCTCGGGCCGGATGCGGTGCTGATCGACTATCCGTCGCGCACCTCGATGCTCGGCGTGGACCTGCCGCTCCTGACCCGGGACGGGCGGGTGGAACGACTCACCGATGAGGGGCGGGTGGGGCAGCTGGGGCTGCCGAGGATCGCGCGGGAACTCTACCTGAGCGCGCGACGGCTGCGGATGTTCACCCGCGTGCCGGTCAAGCTGTCGGGCCTGCCGCGGACGCTCAGCGGGGGGTAGCGACCGGGATCTCCCCGGTCGGCGGGCTCACTTCCTCGATCCGCACGAGGATGACGGTGATGTTGTCGAGCCCGCCACGGCGGTTCGCCTCGGCGATCAGCCGATCGACGAGGTCCTCGAGCGTGCCGTCGCCCTCGAGGATCGCCTGCATGTCGGCATCCTCGATCATCCCGGTCAGCCCGTCGGATGCGAGCAGGATGAGGTCCCCGGGCTCGAGGGTGCCGATGTAGAGGTCGGGCACCACATCCCCACTGGAGCCGACGCACCGGGTGATGACGTTGGCGTACGGGTGGACGCGTGCCTCCTCCGGGCTGAGCCGGCCGGCGTCGACCTGTTCCTGGACGTAGGAGTGGTCCTTCGTGAGCTGGCTGAGGGTCCCGCCGCGCAGGATGTAGGCCCGCGAGTCGCCGACGTGGCCGATCAGGTAGCGGCGCGGCAGCAGCGCCATCGCGGTTGCGGTGGTGCCCATGCCCCGCTTGTCGTGCTCCTGCAGGGTGCGCTCGAAGATCGCCGCATTGGCCGCCCGGATCGCGCCCACCATCTGCGCCATCAACTCGTCGTCCGACATCCCCCGGACCGGAGCGAAGCGCTCGGCCACCAGCCGTGCCGCCATCTCGCTCGCCACCTCACCGGCGGCGTGGCCACCCATCCCGTCGGCGACGACGAAGAGCCCCCGATCGCTCGCCATGAGGTAGGTGTCCTCATTGCCGGAGCGGACCACGCCGACATCGGTGCGGGCCGCGCAACTGAATCGCATCAGCCGCCTCGCAGGATGAGGAAGGCCACCAGGAGCACCGCCGCCGCGCCCAGCACCGCCCAGATGGCGAGCGAGGGGCCGGAAGAGGTCTCGGGGAGCTCGAGGCTCGGCGGCGGCGGGGCCACCCGGGAGGGCGGCGGCTCGGCGGGCACGTCAGCAACAGGGGACACGTCGGCGCGGTCGTGCGGGACCAGGACCAGTTCGAGCTGGCCCAGGCGAATGGTCGAGCCGGGCGCCACTGGCAGCTGGCCATGGACCGGCTCACCGTCCACCCACGAGCCATTCGTGGACTGGAGGTCGCGCAGCAGCCAGACCCCGTCCCGCAGCGTCAGTTCGGCGTGTGCCTCGCTGATCGAGGCCTGCGCGAGGGCCAGGTCGACGCCGGGCCCGCGGCCGATCCGCACCGGCACCCGGCGCACGCTGAAGCGCTCCGGTGCCGCCCCGGCCGCCTGTCGGGCAACCAGCACCCCGAGCAGCGAGCCCTCGGGCAGCGGCACAGGCAGATCGGACACCGGCGCATCCTGACGCAGCAGGGCCTCCTCGGCGTACTGGGGTCTCGGAACGGGGGACGGGAAAGCTACCCGCCGCCGACCCGCCGGGGCAAGCGAAATCCCCACGCGGGTGCCGAGCGCGCTCACCCGGACTCGACCTCGATCGCCTTCAGCCCCCGCCGCACCCACAGCGAGAAGACCGTGAACCCCGCGGCGATCGTGAACCAGCTGAGGATCAGCCGCCAGATGATGGTGTAGAGCGGCACCAGCCCCCGGGGCACGTACACGCTCATCACCGCGGCGCTGAGCACCTCCGCGATCCCCGAGGCCCCGGGCGTCGGCGCGAAGTAGAGCAGGAAGGTGATCAGGGTCTGGACCAGGAGGACATCGACGAAGTTCGCCTCGATCCCGACCGCCCGCAGCGCCACGTAGCCGGCGAGGAGCTTGTTGGCATGGCTCGGCCCGCTGACCACCGTCGCCCAGAAGAGCGCCACCCACCCCCGGAGCGTGTTGAAGGCCCGCATGCTGTCGTGGGCCTGGTCGATCCCGGCCTGGAGCCCCTCCAGCCGCCGCGCCACGCCGGCATGCCGGCGGCCGAGTGCCGCCGCGAGGCGATGCACGCCACCCGACACCCACTTCGGCGCGATCATCACCGTGATCAGCAGCACGCCGAGGACGGCGAACACCGTCATCGACCCTCGGAAGAGGTCGAGGAGCGACAGGCCCAGCACGTTGCCGCGGTCGCCCAGCGCCTGCCCCGCCCCGAACGCCAGCGCGAGCGGCCCGCTCAGGGCGAAGAACACCACCGTCGCGATGAACGACATCAGGACGATCGTCATCCCCGTCGGGACCGGGATCCCGGTCCGCTTCATCGCGTACACCATCATCGGCGAGGACCCCGCCTGCAGCGGGGTGACGTAGGAGCCCCACGCCCCCATCCCCCCCGCGAGGATCAGCCCCGGCAGGCTCGGCCGCGGATGCACCTGCCGGGCGAGCAGCCAGAGGCGGAACCCGCCGCCGATCCAGTCGAGCGAGGCGAGCCCCAGTCCGGCGAGCACCCACCCCCAGTGGATGGTGCCGAGCGAGGCGACGAATGCCCCGGTGTCGTTGCCGTAGACCAGGACCGCGGCATAGCCCAGCAGCGAGATGACGACGAACAGCTCGAAGCCGCGCCGAAGGGCGGTGGGCGTCAGGAGGCGGGCCATGGTCGATCAAGCTACCTGCCGGGAGGAGCCGGGAGAAGTGACGGCCATGGCGCCCTTCCGCGGCAGTGTACGTTTCAGGCGTGCACCGTCCCGTCATCCGCGTCGTGAACGCCCGCCAGCACAACCTCAAGGGCATCACCGTGGAGATCCCGCGCCGCGCGCTGGTCGTCGTGACCGGACCGTCGGGCAGCGGCAAGAGTTCACTCGCCTTCGACACGCTCTACGCCGAGGGCCAGCGCCGCTACATCGAGTCGCTCTCGACCTACGCGAAGCAGTTCCTCGAGCGGATGCCGAAGCCGCTCGTCGACCGCCTCGAGGGGGTGTCGCCCTCGGTGGCGATCGAGCAGCGCGCCCCGACGATGTCGTCCCGGTCGACCGTCGGCACCGCGACCGAGATCCACGACTACCTCCGGCTCCTCTGGGCCCGCGTCGGCGACCCGACCTGCGTGGCGTGCGGTGGCCCCGTGCGCCGGGACACGCCGCAGGGGGCCGCCGACACGCTGCTCGCGGCCGGGGGACGCGTGCAGGTCGCCTTCCCGCTCCCGGCCTCGAGTCGGGCATCGCGCGAGCTGGTGGTCGAGAACCTCCGGGCCCTGGGATTCGTGCGCGTCGAGGTCGACGGCACGCCGTACCGTCTCGACGAATTGCCGGAGCAGGTCCCGATCGACGCCACCACGGACCTGCTCGTGATCGTCGATCGGCTGGAGGCGACCCCCGCGATGCGCGGCCGCCTCGCCGAAGCGGTCGCCACCGCCTTCCAGGAGGGCGACGGCGTCGCGGTCGCGCTCCGCGCCGACGGCTCCCGCGACCGCTTCACCGCGTTCGAGGCGTGCAGCGCGTGCGACACCCCGGCACCGAGCATCACGCCGGCGCTCTTCTCGTTCAACAATCCGCGTGGCGCCTGCGCGACGTGCAACGGCTTCGGCGCCGTGCTGACCTACGACCTGTCGCTCATCGTCCCGGACCCGGGCCGTTCGCTGCGCGACGGCGCCATCGATCCCTGGACGAAACCCCGGTACGAATCGCAGCGCCGGCTGCTCCTCGAGACCACCCGCCGCCTCGGCGCCGACGCCGATGCCCCGTGGTCGACGCTGCCCGCGGCGGTGCAGGAGACCCTCTTGCGCGGTCGCGAGGGGAAGTTCCTCGGCATCTTCCCGTTCCTCGAGCGGCTGGAGGCGAAGCGCTACAAGCAGTACATCCGCGTCTTCCTGCGGCAGTACCAGATGGCGCATCCGTGCCCCGCCTGCGGCGGCGCCCGGCTGAAGCCCGAGGTACTGGCCGTCCGACTCGGCGGCGCCTCGATCGCCGACGCCGCCGCCCGCTCGATCGACGACCTCGCCGAGTGGCTCGAGGCGTTGCCGCTGCGCGAGCAGCAGGCGCAGATCGCCGGCACGGTGATGGACGAGCTGCGCGCGCGGGTCGCCTACCTGCGCGACGTCGGGCTCGGCTACCTCACCGTCGATCGACAGACGCGCACCCTGTCGGGCGGCGAGGCGCAGCGCATCGCCCTCGCCAACGCCCTCGGCGCCCGCCTCGTCGACGCCCTCTACGTCCTCGACGAGCCCTCGATCGGACTCCATCCCCGCGACACCGACCGCCTCCTCGGCCTGCTGCGCCGACTGCGCGATCTCGGCAACACGGTGGTGGTGGTCGAGCACGACCCGGCCGCGATCGCCGAGGCCGACTGGATGCTCGAACTCGGGCCCGGGGCCGGGGAGCACGGCGGCACCCTGGTCCACGCCGGCCCGGTGGCCGAGGCGACCGAGACGCTCACTGCCCAGTACCTGACCGGCCGCAAGCGGATCGGCATCCCGAGCGTGCGCCGCCCGGTCGATGGCCCTCGCCTCGTGGTGCGCGGGGCCACGCTGCACAACGTGCGGGACGTCGATGTCGTGATCCCCCACGGTGCGCTCACCGCCGTCACCGGCGTGTCGGGCTCGGGGAAGAGCACCCTCGTCCATGACATCCTGCTCCGCCAGCTGGAGCGACGGCTCGAGGGCGAGGACAGCGCCAAGGCGCATCTCGGCGAGCAGGTCGGGACCGTGACATCCCTTGAGGGCTGGCAGGGAATCGCCTCGGTCGCGGTGGTCGACCAGACACCGATCGGGCGCACGCCGCGGAGCAACCCGGTCACCTACATCAAGGCGTTCGACGAGATCCGCGAGCTGTTCGCCAGCCAGCCGCTCGCGCGCCAGCGGAAGTACACTCCCGGCACCTTCTCCTTCAACGTCGCGGGCGGCCGCTGCGAGGGGTGCGAGGGCGCCGGCCACGTCCCGGTCGAGATGGTCTTCCTCGCCGACGTGTACGTGCCGTGCGAGATCTGTGGGGGGCGCCGCTTCTCGCGCGAGGTGCTCGACGTGACGATCGGCGGCGTCTCGATCGCCGACGTGCTCGACTGGAGCGTCGACGAGGCGATCCGCCGCTTCCGCCACCAGCCGAAGCTCGGCGCGGCGCTGTGGCAGCTCCAGCAGGTCGGCCTCGGCTACCTCCGCCTCGGCCAGCCGTCGACGACGCTCTCCGGCGGCGAGGCCCAGCGCCTCAAGATCGCCCGGGAGCTGCTCAGCGCCTCGAAGCGCGGCGGGCGCAAGCTCTACCTCCTCGACGAGCCGACCACCGGCCTCCACCTCGACGACGTCCGCACCCTGATCGGCGTGCTCGACAAGCTCGTCGATGCCGGCCACACCGTGGTGGTGATCGAACACCAGCTCGACGTGATCAAGCGTGCCGACTGGGTGATCGACATGGGGCCCGAGGCGGGGCCTGGCGGTGGGACGGTCGTGGCGATGGGCACGCCCGAACAGGTGGCTGCGGAACCGCGGAGCCACACCGGGCGCTGGCTGCGCGAGGTCCTGCGGCAGAAGGGGTAGCGGGCCGATCAGCGCTCGGTCGCGGCCTCCCGCAACAGCTCCCACGCCGACTCGACATGCCGGCGCTCGGTGCGGAACTGCCCGATCGACATCCGGATCGTGTAGCGCTCGCCGAGGGTGGTGTGGGTCAGGAACACACGCCCCGAGGCGTTGACCCGCGCGAGCAGCCCGGCGTTGTGCCGCGCGAGTGCCTGCTCGTCGCCGGCCAGCGTTGGCGGCACGTGCCGGAAGCAGACCAGCCCGAGCGGCACCGGCGCCAGCCGTTCCCACCCCTGGGTGCCGTCGACCCAGCCGGCCAGCTCCTGCGCCAGCGCGAGGTGGCCACGGAACAGTTCGCGCAACCCCGCCAGCCCGTAGCTGCGCAACACGAACCAGAGCTTGAGCGCCCGGAACCGCCGCCCGAGCGGAATCCCCCAGTCCCGATAGTTGACCACCTCCGGATCGTGCGCCGTGCGGAGGTACTCCGGGCTGGTGCGGCAGGTGGAGAGCAGCGCCTCGACGTCGCGGACGAAGTAGGCCGTGCAGTCGAACGAGGTCATCAACCACTTGTGCGGGTTGGTGACGTATGAATCGGCCAGCTCGAGCCCGTCGAGCAGCGGACGGATCTCGGGGAGGATCGCCGCGGTGCCGCCATACGCCGCGTCGACGTGGTACCAGGCTCTCGCGCCACGGGCGAGCTCGCCCACCGCCCGGATCGGGTCGCACGCCGTCGAGGAGGTGGTCCCCATCGAGGCCACGATGATGCCGGGGACGAGGCCGGCGGCCCGGTCCTGTGCCAGCAGGGCGGCCAGGTGGTCCGGACGGAGTGCCCAGGCCTGGTCGACCTCGACGACCCGGCATCGCTCCGGCGGGATCCCCGCCAGCCGGGCGGCCTTGGCGACCGACGAGTGGGCCTCCCGGCTCCAGTAGGCCGTCATCCGGGCAGCATCCGGCCCGAGGCGGTCACGCGCCGTGAGGAACGCCACCAGCGTGGCGCTGGACGCCGTGTCCTGGATCGAGCCGGTGAACCCCTCGGGGATCGCCAGGGCCTCTCGCAGCCAGGCCATCACCACCTGCTCCAGTTCGGTGGCCGCCGGCGAGGTGACCCAGCTCATGCACTGGGCGCCGAGGCCCGCCGCGAGCATCTCGCCGAGGACCGAGGGGGGCGAGGCGTTGGAGGGGAAGTAGGCGAACCACCCGGGGTGGCCCCAGTGGGCCATTCCCGGCACGATCAGCCGCTCCACGTCCTCCAGGATCGCCTCGAACGGCTCGGCGGCCTCGGGGGCCCGTGTCGGCAGGGCACGGCGCAGCTCGCCCGGCTCGACGCCGGGCACGACGTCCCTGGATTCGATCCCCTGCCAGTAGTCGGCGATCCAGTCGACGATCTCGTGGCCGTGGCGGCGAAAGGCCTCGGGGGTCATGCGGGCTCCGGGTGAGGGACGATGGGGAGAAAGAAAAAACGGGCCGCCCGGCTGGGCGACCCGTCGTCCTGGCGACCCGGGACCGGGTGGCCTACTTCTCTTCCTTGAACTGCACGTGGCGCTTGAGCATCGGGTCGAACTTCCGCAGCTCCATGCGCTCCGGGTGCTTCTTGGGATTCTTCGTCGTGGTGTACATGTACGAGCTCTCGGTGCTCCGGAGCTTGACCTGCACGCGTCCCTTCTTGGCCATGATCGCGTCTCCTCGGGCTTACCAGGAAGCCTTGCGCACGCCGGGGATCGTCCCCGACAGCGCCAGCTCGCGGAAGGCGATGCGGCTCAGCCCGAAGCGGCGCACGTAGGCGCGCGACCGGCCGGTCAGCATGCACCGGTTGACGACGCGGGTCGGCGAGGCGTTGCGGGGCATCTTCTGCAGCTTCCGCATCGCCTGCTCCTTGTCGACCGGCCCGGCCTGCGGGTCGCGGATGATCGCCTTGAGACGCTTCCGCTCGTCGTTCCACTTGGCCGAGAGCTTCTTCCGCTTCTCGTTGCGCATCATCCAGCTGGTCTTCGCCATCGTGTCCATGCTCCCGCGCGGCGTCCCGCGCCCTGGTGGAAGCCGCCCCAGTCGGGCGGCCCAGTACGGCAGTCAGCCCGGAAAGATGGGGGCTGGACGCCCGAAAGGGAAGGGTCGGGTCGCCGCGCCTACGGCAGCGGCTCGGCCCGCAGGACCCCGGTGTCGATGTCGTAGCGGGAGAGGTAGATGTCGGACTGGGAGGCGGCGACCAGTTCGACCGCCTCGGTCCCGGGGTCGAAGTCGGCCCGGCCGAAGAATCGCCCGGTGGCCCAGACCCGGCCCGCATCGTCGGTGGCGAGGTCGTAGCCAATCGAGATGTTCCCGGCCCCGCCGACGACCCCGCCGATCGGGGTGACCCAGGAGAGGTCACCGGCCGAGGTGATCCCCAGCACGAAGGCATCCCCCGCCCCGCCGGTTCCCCGGGCGGGCACGAGGCGGGCGCCGGGGCCCGGGTCGAAGTCGGCTGTCTCCTGGAACAACCCGGTGAGGAGGAGCCGGCCGGAGATGTGCCGGACGATCCTGTTCACCGACTCGGTCCCCGGCCCACCGAAGGGACGGGCGAGGCCGTCCCAGGCCCCCGTCTGGCCGTCGTAGCGAGCGAGGAAGATGTCGGCCGCCCCCTGGGAGACGAGCACGGCGCTCCCCGCGCCGGGATCGAGGTCGGCACTCCCCTCGAAGCTCCCGGCGGCGAGCACGCTGCCATCGAAGTCGTGGGTGAGCGCGGTGACCCGGTCCTCGAGGAGGCCGCCCAGTCGAATCGCCCAGCGCAGCCCGAGCAGCGGGGTGTAGCGCGCCAGCGAGCCATCGAGGCCACCGGCGCTCTGCAGCAGCACCGGCGCGAGGACCGTCCCGAACGACGCGGTGCCGGTGAACTCGCCGCCCACGGTGAGCTCGCCGGTCGAGGCGAACGCCACGGTGTTCAGGCGATCGTCCCCGGTGCCGCCGTTGCGGACCGCGTCGAGCAGCGTCCCGTCGGCGTCGAACCGGGCCAGGAAGCCGTCGGTGAGGCCGAGGGATTGCAGCAGGAACGACCCGCTGTCGTTGAAATCGGCGGTCCCGCTGAACGACCCGACGACATAAATCGTCCCGTCGGGCGCCACCGCAACCCCGCGCGCCTCGTCGTCGCCGGTCCCGCCGAGCAACTGGGCCCAGAGACACGTCCCATCGGCGCCGAGCCGCAGCAGCAGGATGTCCCGCCCACCGGCGCTGGTCAGCACCCGGCCGCTGCAGAGCCCGCCGCCATTGCCGTAGCCGACGACCACCACGCCGCCGTCGGCCGTCGCGGCCATCGCGTTCGGCACGTCGGCGCCGCTGCCGCCGATCGAGAAGACCCAGCTGAAGCTGCCATCGAGGCCGTAGCGCGCCACGGCGATGTCCTGCGCACCGAAGGAGGTCTTGCCGGTCGCCGCGGTGGTCGAGGGATCGAAGTCCACGGTGCCGGTGAACCAGCTCGCGAGCACGATGCCGGTGCCGGTGTAGGCGACCGCGCGCCCCTCATCGGGTTGGGTGGTCCCGAGCTTGAACGGCACCGCCACCGTGGGCCCGCCGGGCGGGGGCGGCGGCGGCGGCGTCCCGGGACCCGCCGGATTCTCGACGAAGGGGCCGCACGCGGCGAGGCCGGCGGCGAGACAGGCGGCAGGAAGGTGGACGCGCATGACTGCACAGTATCGGGCGCGAGCCGTCCCGCCAAGATCCCGGGCCCCGCCAGCGGCGGCGGGACCCGGGTGGCCGGCGTCAGGGCGCGATCGACACCGGGAAGTCGAGGTCGAGGTCGGTCTCGAAGTTGCTGCCGGCCCCGTCACCCTTGTCGGTCTCGAAGTGGCGGAGCTCGACCGTGAGCGTGCAGCTCGTCGTGGCCGGCGCATCGGCCGCCACCACCAACTGGAAGGTGGTCCCCAGCGGCTGCGGCGGCACCTGGTCGTCGCGGTTCATCGCCGCGACGGGCACGCTGACCCCCGCGCACGAGAGGGTGTAGAAGAGGCGGTGGAACGCGGACTCCGTCTCGATCTCGTCGATCACGTCGACGATGTTGGCGGCATCGAGGTCATTGAGGATCTCGATCGCACCGGCGTAGGTGCCGCCCTGCCGGAGCGCGAGCACCGCGCTGGCGGGCGTGGGCGCGCCCGGCAGCTGGGTCCCGTCGGGGTCCTCGATGGTCGAGCGGAGCGCGGTGCCCCCGGTGACCGGCGTCAGGACGACGCTGACGCTCGAGATGTTCTCCGGGTCCCCACCCCCGGGGATCGGGGCGGCAGGGTTGTCGGAGCAGGCGCCGAGCGCGGCAACGGTGAGGAGGGACGCGGCGAGGGAGGATCGCATCGGGAAGACTCCAGGGTCAGGCATGCGAAGCATGGTGGTCAGAGTGGCGCGTGGCCGAACGTGGTGCGCAGGCGCAGCACGAGGTCACGCCCCGGATCGTCAACGAACAGCCGGTAGCGGCTGAGGTAGTCGCGGTAGGCGGTGTCGAGGAGGTTGCGGGCGGTGAGCCCCACCTCGACCTCACGGCCGAGGAGGCGCAGCGCCCCGGCGCCCACCTCGAGGTTGAGGAGCGCGTAGCCGTCGGTCGGCAGCGTGTACACGGTGGCTGGAGGCACGCGATCCTGCTGGCGGACCAGGGTCGTGCCCAGCTCCAGGTAGGGTGCCGCGATCCGCCCGGTGCCCGCCCCGTGCACCCGCACGGTGGCGACCATCCGATCGGCGGGCATGTCGAACAGCGGAGTGTCGTCCCCGCGGTCGGTGCCCCGCACCAGCGTCCCGCTGGCGTACAGGATCAGGTGCGACGACGCGTTCCACTGGGCCGAGACCTCGCCGCCGGTCATCAGGGCGTTGGCAGCGGTGTACTGGAAGGCCGGGTACGCTCCCCGCACCGTCTGCACCGGCGCGCGCGGGCGGAGGTAGATGAAGCCGTCGATCGTGTTGCGGTAGATCGTCGCCTCGAGGCGGACGCGATCGGAGACGTGCCGCAGGGTGGCATCGAGCGCGAGCGTGCGCTCGCGATCGAGCGCCGAGTCCCCGATCTCGTACTGCGCCGAGCCGTGGTGCACGCCCTGCGAGAAGCGCTCGTTCACGTTCGCCGGCCGCCACATCCGTCCCAGCGACCCGCCGATCGACCAGTGATCGTCCCACTGCCAGGTCGCGCCGAGCGACCCCGACAGGCCGCCCCAGGTGCGGGTGTCCTCCGGACTGATGATCACCGGGGCTCCGTACTGGTACGCCCGCTGCCACCGGGTGTCGTAGCGGAGCCCGGCGGAGAGGCTCAGCCGACCCGGCTGCCACTGCTCGAGGGCGTACACGGCGCCGTTGTACATCCGGTACTGCGGGATCAGGAAGGAGCGCCCGGGCGACAGGTTCCCCTGCCGCAGGCCGATCACGCCAATGGTGCCCGTGACATCCCGCAGCGGCGCATGGTGGAGCTTCGCCTCGAGGGAGTGGGTGATGAGCCGCAGCGCGAAGGCCGGGCGCGGGCTGGTCGCGGCGAAGCCGCGCGAGTCGAACTCGTTGCGGTTGTTGTACTGGTAGCCATAGGTCACGTCGAGCGACGTCGCCGGACCGAGGATGACCTGGTTCTGGACGGTGAACAGCGAGTGGGAGACCCGCTGCTCGGGGCGGGTGATCTCGCGGGCGAAGGCGTCGGCGACGATCGGATCGGCCATCGCCCGCTCGAGGTCCTCGACCGTGCCGATGTGGGCCCCGGCATACATCCCGAGGGTGGTGCCGAAGTGCGAGAACGACACCTGCGACGTACCCCACGGCCGATGCAGCCCGACGGCGGCGTTCCAGTCCGTCTCGGTGAACCCGGTGTTCGGCAGGTAGTAGCCGGGCGTGCGCGCATCGCCGGCGTTCCGCAGGGTGCCCTGCACGCGGAACGAGAGGTCCGAGAGCAGCGGCACCGACACCCCCGCCCCCTCGAGCCGCAGCGACGTGGCCCCCTGGCGGTTGTTGCTGAACGCGTTGACCTGCAGCTCGCCGCTCACGCCGTGCGTCGTCGGGAGCGGCCGCGGCACCACGCGCACCACCCCACCGATCGCCGAGGAGCCGTACAGCACCCCGGCGGCCCCGCGGATCACCTCCACCTCGTTCGCGGCGAAGCCATCGATCTCCGGGGCATGCTCGGCGCCCCACTGCTGGCCCTCCTGCGGCACCTGGCCGTTCATCACCTGGATCCGCTGCGAATGCAGCCCGCGCACCACCGGCTTCGCGATGCTCGGGCCGTACTGGATCACGGCGATCCCCGGCAGGTCCTCCAGCGCCTCGCCGATCGTCTGGCCACGCCGTCGCGCCAGCTCGTCCGCATCGAGGACGGTGCTGGTCTGCCCCGCGGGGGGCGGCGCCGCCTCGGCGGTCGCCTGCAACTCCTGCAGCTCGACCACGACCGGGCGCATCCGGACCACGATCTCGCGATCGCTGGCCCGCAGGTCGACCGTGTCGGTCACCGGCGCGAAGCCGATCGCCGTGACGATCACCTCGTGACGTCCCGCCGGGAGGCGGGTCACCGCGAAATGGCCGTGCTCGTCGGTGGTGACGCTCGCGCGCGCCCCGACGCGGACCACGGCGCCGGCCACGCCATCGGGCCCGCCGATCGCCTCGACGGTGCCCCGCAGGGTGCGCCACTGCGGTGTCGGCTGTTGCTGGGCCTGCAGCGCCGGGACCCACGCCAGCCACAGCGCGAGCCCCGCCACGCAGGCAGGACGGAACGACATCATCGTGAACCTCCGCGGAGGTGCGCCATGGCGGCGCACATCCGGCACGCGAGAGATCAGACCGGGAACCGGTCAGGAACGCTCAGGCGCGCGGCGGAGGAGCCCTGGACGGAGGAAGAAGTGCGGTGGGTGCGCGCGGGAGGACGAGCGCGGCCGGAGTCGCCTGCCCGACCTCGATCGCCACCCGGACGATTCCGATCGCGGGTGCGCCAGCCGGCATCGTCGGCACGTGCGCCAGCCAGAGGAGGCACTCGGCCTCGCCGTGCCCCGACGAGGGCCGCTCGAGGTGGGACTGGGTGGGGCACTCCGCGGCGGCGGCCGGATCGTGGCGCAGCGCGGCGTCGGCCAGCGGCGCGACGACCCACCCCTGCACGGCACACCAGAGGGTGGCAGTGGCGAGGAAGCGGAGCCGACGGCGACGCGAGGCGAACATGCAGGAGTGTAGGGTCGGGCCGAAGCCAGTGTCAACATCACCCGGCGGACGGCCGCCCCGGGTCGCGGGTCCCGAGCAGCTCGCGCACCAGCGGATTCGGGAACCGCCGGGCCAGCGTGATCGCATGGAACGTTTCGGTCAAGCCGGGGAGGTGTGCCACCTCGACCAGCACCCCGCTGTCGAGCTCGTCCTGCACGACGATCGAGGGGAGCACGGCGAGCCCGGCGTGCTCCCGCGCCACCAGCCGAAGCATCGCCATGTCATCGACCTCCGCGGCAATCGTCGGGCGGATGCCCATCCGATCCACCATCGCGTCGAAGCCGGTGCGGATGCTGCTCGGGACGCTCGGCAGCACCAGCGGTTCCTCCGCCAGCAGCGTCTCGAGGGACCGCTCCGGCTCGCGCTGCGCCGGCGGACCGACGAGCGCGATCGGCTGTTCGGCGATCACATGCGCCACCCACGGGGTCGCCGCGTCGCGTGGCGGCGCGGCATTGGCGAGCACCATGTCGATCCGGTGCACCTCGAGCTGGCGGAGCAGGTCGTCGAAGCCGCCCGACCGGATGACCAGCTCCACGTCCGCGCGCCCGAGCATCGGGGCGAGGAAGGCCAGCTGGAAGTTGCGCGAGAGCGTGGCCAGCGAGCCGACCCGCAGGACCTGGCGCGCGCTCGTCGCGCGCGCCTGCAGGATCCCCTCGAGCTCGGCGCCGGCCTCGAAGATCGCGTCGGCATGGTCCAGCGCGATCCGCCCCGCCTCGGTGAGTTCCAGCCGCCGTCCGCGGCGCTCGAAGAGCTGGTGCCCGAGCTGGTCCTCGAGCTGGCGGATCTGCACCGAGACCGCCGACTGGGCCACGTGCAGCCGGGCCGCCGCGCGGGTGAGGTTTCCCTCGTGCGCCACGGCCCAGAAGTATCGGAGGTGGTTGTAGTTCAGCATCGCGTCCGTGCGCTGGGGGACGACCGGGTGCCCCGGTCAGGCATGGGCCACCGGGTTCCAGCGCAGGTCGCCCACATAACGATGGGTCACCCGCCCCGCGTCGTCGAGGGCGAAGAGGTGCACCCAGCCGTGGTCCACCAGCTGCCGCACCGATTCGTGGGCCGCGATGATTCCGTTGATCGCGTGCAGCGGCGCCTCGACCACCACCGACAGGCGGACCGGCTCGTGCACCAGGCGACGACCGTCGTGGACCGACTGCCAGGGGAGTCCGCTGCGCAGGTCGCCACCGCTCCCCTCGAGCACGCCCAGCGTGCCCGCGACGTTGTGCAGCGTCTTGTCACCACTGCCATAGCGGGCGTTGTCGACCGTCGACCCGTGGTACTGCAGCGCGATCCAGTTCGCGACGACCATCGGTGCGGTGAGGATCAGCTCGAGCACCCCGAACCCCTCGTCCTGTCGCCAATCGTAGGAGTGGAGGAACGCCCGGCCGCCGAGGTCGGCTCCGGCCGTGCGGTGCCGCGGTGCCGCGATGAACGCCGCGCACCCGGCGAGCCCCCACTCCGGTCGCACCTGCGCCCAGTCGCTGCTGCGCCGGCGAACCGCCGCATCGACATCCGCGACGTGGTCCAGGCCGAGCCTGGCCGCACGCTCCGCCCGGCTCCGCGACCCCGCCCGGACGAAGGCCGCGCGCACCTCGGCGAACTCGGCACCGTGCGTGGCGGGCAGCCGGTCCGTCTCGTAGAAGGTCACGTCGTCCGTGGTGGTGTCGTGGAGGGCCGCGACGAACACCGTGTCGGCGGGAATCCCGATCCCCATCCGACGCAACCCCTCGCGCACCGCCTGGTCGTTCAACACCATCGCCGCCACGCGGGCGTTGGCCTCGCCGGTGTGCCCGCCGCACGCCCCGCAGTCGAGCCCGGTCGCGTGCGGGTTGTTGACCGTGCTGCTGCCGTGCCCCGCGAGCACGATGATCCGCGCGAACCCCTCCGTGAGGGACATCCCGCGCAGCGCGCCGGCCGCGAAGGCGATCCGGTCGGCCAGCGGCATCCCGACGCTTCGCCCCTCGCGCTGTTCCGCCTCGATGCGCGGCACCAGGCGAGCCCGCACGTCGGCATCGAGTCCGTCATCGTTCGGGTGCGTCACCGTGCGGGTGATCCCCAGCGTGTCGGTGACCAGCTTGAGGGCGTAGCCCAGGCCCATCGTCTCGACGAAGGCGAACGAGGAGACCGCGGCGACGCGGAACGACTTCCAGGCCTTCGCGGCGCGGCGGCGCATCAGCCGCAGCCCGAGCAGCTCCGAGGTCTCGTCGACCCCTGCCCCGGCGACCGACTCCGGGATCACGTGCCGCGGCGTGAGCAGCACCGGACAGCGCGCCCCACCGTGGGCGTGCCCGAGCGGGACGTACTCCAGCGAGGCACCGAAGAACCCGGCGAATCCGATCGTGGCGACCGACGGATGCTCGCGCTCGAGCGCCCGGCGAAACACCTCCGATCGGACATCGATGCAGAAGACCGCCTGCAGCGCCGGGCGTCCGGGCGTCGCCGCCACCCCGCCGGTCGAGATCGCCGCGAGGAGCCGATCCTGCGCCGCGAGCTCGTAGGCGTCGTGGAGCACCAGCTCCTCGCGCAGGTCAGGCGACATCACCTCGGCGACGGCCCCATCGAATGCCCGCGTCACCGCGGCATCCCAGGCGGCCCGTGCCGCCCCGTCGCCGAGCGCCTCGTGCAGGACCAGGTCCCACGCCAACCGCACCGCCACCACCTCGGCGGCACGATCGTCCACGCCGCCCTGCAGTCCCGTCGCCCAGCCGCGCTGGCGCGCGACCCCGACCCATCCCGGGACCGTGAGCGCGAGCCGGTGCAGGTAGAGCTCGAGCTCCCCCGCGCCGATCCCCAGGCGCGCGAGCGCCAGCGGGACCAGCGCCGCCGGATCGTCCGGCAGGGCCGCGACCAGTCGCCGCGCCCCGCGCACGCCGAGGAGTTCCGGCCGCCGGTCGACCATCGCCTCAGCGCGCCACGCGGCGTAGGGCGAGTCGCCGTCCTGCGCGCGTGACGACCAGGCCGCCTGGCGCAGGTCGAAGTGGGCCGCGGCCCACGTGGAGGTCCACTCGATCACCATCGTCGACCAATCCCGGCCACTCGCCATGCCGTACACGTCCGCGACCGTGGGAATGCGGGCGGCGTCATCGACCGGCGCGGGCTCAGGGGTCGGAGCGGCGGGTGCCCCGTCGAGGTAGAAGGTGCGCGGCATCGTCACCCGCCCGCCGTCCACGCGCGCCAGCCGGTGCGCCGCCACCTCCCACGGGAACTCCAGCAGCCCGAGGTACGGGTTCACCGCGACGAAGTGCTCCAGGGGCCAGACCGGTGCGACCCGGTCGGCGGCCTGTCGGAGGAGCGCCGTGCCGTCAACCGCGGCGTCGGGCATCGGTGCATCGGTCCGCCGCGACACCGTCTCGGCACGCTCGATCTCGGGGGTGAGCAGGCTGGTCATCGGGCGGCCTCCGGGGTGGTGGAGGTCGGGAGGCGATACGCCCCGACCAGCCGGTCAAAGAGGGTGGTGATGTACAGGCCGTGGCGCAGGTGGACCTGGGCCGCGCGCCAGCCACGGCTGCGCTGCAGGGCGGGGGCGAACCACTGCAGCACGGTCACCGCGGCGAAGGCGGTGACGACGAGCCCGAGCCCCACGAGCGCCGCGCCGTCGAGCGGGCGCATCACCGGCATCGCCCCGGCGAGCAGCAGCTCCGCCAGCCACTCGAGCCCGAAGAAGAGCAGCGTCGTGGCGGTCGCCGCGAAGCCGGTGCGGATGAACACCGACAACCGCGCGCGCCCTTCGAACGACTGCGCGAGCAGGTGGGTCACCCCCATCACCAGGATCGCGCCGAGCGCGACCACCGCGGGTCGGGCGGCGAGCGACTTCCCGAGCGCGGCACCAAGACCGAGATACAGGGTGAGCGCCCCGGCGAGCGCGATGGTGAGCGTGGCGGCGCGGCGCGTCCCCGCGGCCGGCACCCACGAGGCGCGGGCCAGGTCGACCACACTGCCCGAGGAGAGGAAGGCGTGCGCCTTGTAGAGCGAGTGGGCGACGATGTGCAGCAGCGCGATCGGGTAGGCGCCGAGGCCGCACTGGAAGAGCATGAAGCCCATCTGGCCGATCGTCGAGTAGGCGAGCGAGACCTTGATGCTCGTCTGGGTGAGCATCACGATCGAGCCGAACAGCGCCGTCACCCCGCCGATCACGAGCAGCAGCATCCCGGCCGAGGCGCTCGGCGCCATGACGTCGGCGAAGCGGAGGACGAGGAAGCCGCCGGCGTTGATGAGGCCGGCGTGCAGCAGCGCCGACACCGGCGTCGGCGTCTCGATCACGTCGGGCAGCCAGCCGTGCAGGGGGAACTGGGCGGACTTGAGGATCGCGGCGAGCGCGAGCAGCAGGGTGGCCGCGGTCACCGGCGTCGTCAGCCCGTCGCCAGCGGCCATCGCCCGCGCGCCGGCGAGGATGCCGCCGATGTCCGGCGAGCCGAACGCGCCGACGAGCAGCACGAGGGCCCCCGCGAGGGCGGCGTCCCCGAGCCGGGCGGCGACGAACTTCTTGCGCGCCGCGACGATGGCGCGCGTGCGCTCGGGCCGGAAGAGCAACAGGCGGTGCAGCATCAGCGACGCGGCGATCCAGCCGAGGAAGAGCTGGCCGATGTTTCCCGCGAGCACCAGCAGCATCACGCTCGCGAGCGTCGCCGTGAGCCGCCCGATGAAGCCGGCGTGGCCGGGATCCCCCGCCAGGTAGCGGCGGGCGAACTCGACCACGATCACCCCGACGAAGGCGACCAGGAGGAACAGCGTCGCGCTGAGGGCGTCGAGCCGCACCGAGAGCCCGATACCGCCCCAGCCGAGGACGGGCGAGACGAGGGTGCCCCGGATCGCGACGGCCGCTGCGGCAAGGACCGCCGCACCCAGGGCGACGAGCGTCGCCCAGCGACCGGCGTCGAGGACGGCTGGTGACATGGTGCCGCGCCGGAGCGGCACGGCGAGGTCGGCGAGGAGCAGGGCGGCGGGGCCCAGGAGGGCCAGCAGCGCCGCGGGGGCGAGGGAGTTGGTCATGGCGGGCAAGGTAGGGGGCCGCCATCGTTACGTCCAATAGATGTTTGTATCACTATCGTTCGCTCAGAACGATGTTGCTGTGGCACCAGCCGGGACACGCAAACGGGGGTGCCCCGAACGTGGGACACCCCCGTGTGCTCGCCTTTGGACTCCCGAGGAGGGACTCGAACCCCCGACCCGCTGATTAACAGTCAGCTGCTCTACCGACTGAGCTACTCGGGACCGACCCGCCCGCGCGGCCTGCCGCTGGCGAGCGACAAAGTAGTCAGCGGATCGGGCGCTGGGCAAGACGAGGGACGAGAAGCGAGAAGCGTGAAGGGTGAAGCGAGAAGCGAGGTGGGCCTGGGCGATGTCACCCCGAGCCAGCGAGGGGCGGAATCTCGGGACTGACCCCGTCCCCTTGCCTCCGGCTCGGGGTGACGTCCGCCTCGCTTCACGCCTCTCGCTTCACCCTTCTCGCTTCTCGCCCCTCGCTTCTCGCCTCGCGCTTCTCGCTTCTCGCTTCTCGCTTCTCGCTTCTCGCTATGACCATACACACCAACATCTTGTCACTATAGTGCGAGCAAATACTCACATCGTCTAAACAGCAGTGAGCGCTCACCAGTAAACATGAGTCGCCGTTCCTGCCGTTCCGGCCGTTTCAGCCCCAGCACCACGTGCCGTAACTCGTTTTTTTGCTACCATTTACGGCCATTTCGTCACTTCCATTTGGCCGTCCGCTCGCTACCTTGCGCCCATGTCGATGACCCCCCTCTTCGGGCATCAGGAGCTCCGCGATCGGCTCAACAGCGCCATCGCGACCGACCGGCTGCCGCAGGTCCTGCTCCTCACCGGCCCCTCGGGGGTCGGCAAGCAGCGCCTGGCGCTCTGGCTCGCCCAGCGCCTGCTCTGCGAGCGGGGGTTGCCGGAGCCCTGTGGCGAATGCGGGGCGTGCCGACGGACGCTCGACCTCGTGCATCCTGACCTGCACTGGTTCGTCCCGGTGCCAAGGCCGAAGGCCGGCGACGCGGACAAGCAGGTCGAGGAGGTCGCCGAATCGCTGGAGGCGGCACTGGCCGACCGGCGGGCGGGCGGCCAGTGGGGCAGCCCCGACGGGATGGCGAGCCACGGCATCGCCTCGGCGCGGCTGCTGCAGCGGCGGGCCGGCCTCACCGCGGCGGAAGGGGGCTGGCGGGTGTTCGTGGTCGGGCACGCCGAGCGGTTGGTGCCACAGGAGTCGAGCCCCGAGGCGGCGAACGCCCTCCTCAAGCTCCTCGAGGAGCCCCCGGCACGGGCGCTCTTCCTCCTGACGGCCCCGGAGGCAGGCCTGGTCCTGACCACGATCCGGTCGCGGGCGGTCCCGGTCCGGGTCGGCCGACTTGCCGACGCCGACGTGCGGGCGTGGGCCGCCGCCGCGGGGGTCGCGACCGACGAGCTCGCCATCCGCGCGGCGGGTGGCGCGATCGGACGCCTTGGCCGTGGCGGTGCGGACCCCCAGGGGGGCGCCGCGCGGCGGGTGCTGGAGGCGGTCGACGGTGGCCCGGCGGCGCGAGCGCGCGCCGCCCTCGGGCAGGGGGTGTCGCAGGCGCGCGGTGACTTCACCGCCCTGCTCGATGCCCTCGCCGTCGAACTGGCGGAGCAGGCCAGGAGCGCCTCCGCCGGGGGCCGTTGGCCGGCCGCAGGGCGGGCAGCCGCGGGCGTGGAGCTGGTCCTGGAGACCCGTGAGCGGGCCCAGGGCAACGTGAACCCGCAGCTCGCCCTCGCGGTGCTGATGGATGACCTCGCCGCACTGGAGGCGGCGTGACGCTCAGCCACCTCGACGAGGCCGGCCGGGCGCGGATGGTGGATGTCGGCGGCAAGCCGGTGACCACGCGGCACGCGACCGCGACCGGGCGGGTGCTGATGTCCGTGGAGGCGATGGAGCAGGTCGAGCACGCCACCGCCCGCAAGGGCGACGTGCTCACGGTGGCGGAAGTGGCCGGCATCATGGCCGCGAAGCGCACCGGTGACCTGATCCCGTTGTGCCACCCGGTGCCGCTCGACCGGGTGGAGGTGCGCATCGTACCGGTGCCGGAATGGCCGGGCGTGCGCGTGACGGCGACGGCGCGGGCCACCGCCCGGACCGGCGTCGAGATGGAGGCCCTGGTGGCCGTGACGGTCGCCTGCCTCACCGTGTACGACATGGTGAAGGCGGTCGATCGGGGGGCGCGGATCGAGGCGGTCCGCGTCACCGAGAAGGCGGGAGGCGCGCGCGGGACCTGGCGGGCCGACGCCGATGATGACCCGAATGAAGGAGTGTAGATGATACAGCGTGTCCTGGTGCGTGGTGCGGCGCTCGGCGTCGCGGCCCTGGCCCTCACCGGCCTGGGCGCCATCGCGACGATGTTGTCCGATGCCCCCGAGCGTGCCGACGCGAACGCCGCCGCCCCGACCGTCGACTCGACGTCGGTGCTGGCGACCATGGAAGGCGAACTCGCTGCCACCCGTGGCGAGCTCGATCGCGCCCACCGGATCCTCGAGTTCTCCGGGCGCTACCGGATCCCGGCCGACCTCGCCGCGCGGATCTACGACCACGCCACCGAGGCCGGCCTCCCCGCGGCCCTCGGCTTCCAGCTCGTCAAGATCGAAAGCAACTTCGAGAACACCGCCCGCAGCTATGCCGCGGCGATCGGCCTCACCCAGCTCCGGCTGCTCACCGCCCGCAGCTACGAGCCGACCATCGCCGCGTCCGACCTGATGAACCCGGACGTCAACCTGCGGATCGGCTTCAGCTACCTGCGCGACCTGCTCAAGCAGTTCGACAACGACCTCCCCCTCGCCCTCGAGGCGTACAACAAGGGCCCCACCCTCGTCACCTCGCAGCTCGAGGAGGGCCTCGAGGTCCGCGGCCGCTACTCCCGCGCCGTCATGGGGGGGATGCGGAAGGGGAGCTGAGGCACGAGAAGCGAGAAGCGAGAAGCGTGAAGCGATCAACGAACGGGCCGGTCTCCCCTCTGGGAACCGGCCCGTTCGCACATGATCCGACTCGCTTCTCGCTTCTCGCGTCTCGCGTCTCGTCTATTCAGGAATCTTCAACCGCTGCCCCACCCGGATCGTCGCACTCCGCCCGAGGCCGTTGGCGCGGATCAGCACGCTCTGCCCCACCCCATAGCGCTCGGCGATCTCGCCCACCGTCTCCCCGGCCCGCACGGTGTGCGTCCGAGCCCGGCTCGCACTCGCGCTCGCCGCGCCGGTGCCGGTGCGCACGGTGAGCTTCTGGCCGGCGCGGATCACGTTGCTTGCGCCGATCCCGTTGTTCGCGCGGATCGTCGCCATCGGGACGTTGTACCGCCGGGAGATCTCGCTGAGGGTCTCGCCCCGACGGACGATGTGGGTGATCGGTGCGCGCGACTCCGGCTCCGCCTCGTAGAACGCCGTCGACGGCAGCGAGCTCGCGGTGGAGGGGATGTACAGCGTGGTCCCGACCTGGAGCGAGCGCGCGCGTGCCACCCGGTTGGAACTCATCAGCAGGTCGGTCGAGACGCCGTAGCGCGCCGCGATCCCCGACACCGTCTCCCCGCGCCGGACGACGTGGGTCAGCACGGCCGGCCGCTTGGTCGGCGGCGTGGCGGCGTAGGCGGTGGTGACCTTCTCCATCGACCCCGCGGGGAGCCGCACCGGGTAGCGGCCACCGGGCGGGGTGATCCCGCGCAGCAGGTGCGGGTTGAGGTCGCGAATCGCGTCGAGCGAGGTGTCGGCCAGCGTCGCGATCAGGTCGAGCCCCGTCCCGCCCTCGACCAGCACGCTGTCGAGCGGGAATGGCTCGACATCCTCCGGCACCGTGAACCCGTACTGGGCCGGATGCTTCGCGACCAGCGCGGCCGCGATCAGCTTCGGGACGTAGTCCTTGGTCTCCTGGTGGATCGAGGACGTCTCGGCCAGCTCGAAGAACATGTCGTCGCTGGTCGGGTCCACCGCCTCGTCGCCCTCGCCCTGCAGCGCGCTGATGCGGAGCAGGCCGCGCCCGACCCGCCCCGGCCCGCCGTTGTAGGCCGCGGCCGCGAGGTAGTGCGAGCCGAACTGCCGGGTGAGGTCGCTCAGGTAGCGCGCGGCCGCGTCGGTCGCCTTCACCGGATCGCGTCGCTCATCGACCCAGGCGTTCACCCGCAACCCGTAGCCCTTGCCGGTCGCCGACATGAACTGCCACATCCCCACCGCGCGCGAGCGACTCACCGCCACCGGACTGAAGCCGGATTCGATCAGGGCGAGGTAGACGAGGTCACCGGGCAGCCCGCGCGAGGTGAGCTGCTCGCGCGCGAACCCCTCGTAGCGCGGCATCCGCTCGAGCCACACCTGGAAACGGTCGTGGGCTCGGCCGGTGAAGTAGTCGACGTAGTACTGGACCCGCGGATGCTCCGCGTACGCCTGCACGTTGAGGTCCCAGGTCGGCTCGTCGAGATCGCCGGCATCCAGCTCGGGGAGCGCACCACTCGGCTCGACGGTCATCAGCGAATCGAGCGCCCGGGCATCCGCCATCGAGTCGGCCGCGGTGACCGTGCGCGGCGGCCGTGCCGCACGCCGGGGCGGGGCCTGCGCGACGACGGCCTCGGGGGCGGGATCGACCGGGGCGGGCGTCGGCGACGGCTCGACGCTCATCCGGCCACAGGCCGCGGCGAGGCAGAGCAGGAGCAGTGAAGCGTGGTGGCCACGAACCATCGAGGCGCCTCCGGTGGAGGGGTCGGCCTGCATGAGTATCGACCGATCCCGATGCCTCCCGAGCGCCGGACGTCGCATCAGCCGGTCAACCGCTGGCGGAGCGCTGTGGCGAGGTCGTCATGACTGAGGGCGTCGGCGCGGGCATAGACGGCGGCCTTCGAGGGGGACGTGAACGGCAGCGGCACCCACACGCGCCGCGTGTCCGGCGACCGGAACGCCGCGACCAGGCGCCACTGTTCGGAGCCGGGGCTGCGCTCGGCGGCCACCGAGACGGACCATTCACGATTGTCGAGCGCCAGGGTTCGCCAGGCCATGGGGACCACATCAAGCAGAAAATGAGACTCGGACCGCCCCGGGGGAGGCGCGGGGCCCGCAACCGGGCCAACACCATATAGTTACGACACGCCACCTGATACGGCAAGTGACGGGCCACGGAGGGAGGTATCTTTCGCGGACCGATGGGGGCGGTGGGGCTCGAACCCACGACCTGCCGGTTAAAAGCCGGTTGCTCTGCCAGCTGAGCTACACCCCCGCCGGGAAACATAGGCCGGATCGGCCGCTCCGCCACGCGCGATCCCCGGCCTCGCGACCAACCCTCCACCCCCAGGCCCATGCCCGACTGGAACGCGCTCGCCGACGCCGCCCTCACCGGGGCCGCCCCGACCCGCGAGGAGGCCCTCGCCGTCCTCACCGCCCCGGAGACCGAGCTGCTGGCGCTCCTTGACGCCGCGTTCCGGGTCCGGCGGGCCGCCCACGGCCTCGACGTGCGGCTCCATGTGTTGCAGAACGCCAAGCTCGGGGCCTGCCCCGAGGACTGCGGCTTCTGCTCCCAGTCGGCCCGTCACGACACCGGCCTCGGGCGCGAGAAGCTCCAGAGTGCCGACGAGATCGTCGCCGGGGCGCGCCGCGCCGCCGAGATGGGGGCGGTCAAGTACTGCATCGTGACCGCGACCCGTGGCCCGAGCGAGCGCGACCTCGACGTGATCTGCGAGGCGGTGACCCGCATCAAGGCCGAGCACCCGATCAACATCTGCACCTCCCTCGGCCTCTTGCGCGAAGGGCAGGCGGAGCGCCTGAAGGCGGCCGGCGTCTCCCGCTTCAACCACAACCTCGAGACCTCCGAGCGGTACTTCGGCGAGGTGGTGGGGAGCCACGCCTGGGCCGACCGGGTCGGCACGATTCGCCGGGCGCACGCCGCCGGCCTCGAGGCGTGCTGCGGCGGCATCTACGGCATGGGGGAGTCCCTCGACGACCGGCTCGACCTCGCCTTCGCGCTGCGCGAGCTGGAGGTCGAGTCGATCCCGGTCAACTTCCTCGACCCGCGCCCCGGGACGCCGATGGGCGAGCTCGAACGGATGACCCCGACCGAGTGCCTCAAGGCGCTCGCGATGATGCGCTTCGTGAACCCGACGCGTGACATCCGCATCGCCGGCGGGCGCGAGGTGAACCTCCGCGACCTGCAGGTACTCGCGCTCTACCCGGCGAACTCCCTCTTCGTCGACGGCTACCTCACGACCCCGGGTGCGGGATACGAGCACGACCTGCAGATGATCCGCGACGCCGGCTTCACGGTGGCCGAGGTGGTCGCGACGTGACCCGATGACCGACGCGGCACGCCTGCATGCGCTCGACCGCGCGCATGTGTGGCATCCCTTCACGCCCCACGCCGTCTACGCCGACGAGCATCCCCTGATGGTCGTCGCCGCCGAGGGACACTGGCTGATCGACGCCGAGGGTCGTCGCTACCTCGATGGCGTCGCCTCGCTCTGGTGCAGCGCCTTCGGGCATCGCCATCCCCGGATCGACCGCGCGATCATCGACCAGCTCGGCCGGGTCGCGCACGCCACCTTCCTGGGCAACGCCAGCGCGCCGGCGGTGGAACTCGCGGCGCGGCTGGTCGCGGTCGCGCCCGGTGCGCTCACGCGGGTGTTCTTCAGCGACAATGGCTCGACCGCCACCGAGGTGGCGCTCAAGATCGCCTATCAGTACTGGCAGCAGACCGGTCGACCGGCGGACGCCAGGCGCACCCGGTTCGTCACCCTCGGCGAGGCGTATCACGGCGACACCATCGGCGCGGTGTCGATGGGCGGGATCGAGCTGTTCCACGAGGTGTACCGGCCGCTGGTCTTCGACACGATCCGGCTCCCGTCGCCCCATTGCTACCGCTGTCCGCTGCAGCTCGAGCGCGCGTCGTGCGGCGAGGCCTGCATCGCGGCGGCCGAGCGGATCATCGCCGAGCACGGCGACGAGATCGCGGCGGTCGTGATCGAACCCGGCGTCCAGGGCGCGGCGGGCATGATCACCCAGCCCGCGGACTACGCCCGCCGCGTGCAGGATGCCGCCCGGCGGGCGGGCGCCCTGGTGATCTGCGACGAGGTGGCGGTCGGCTGGGGCCGCAGCGGGGTGCGCTTCGCGAGCGACCTGCTCGGGCTCACGCCCGACCTGCTCTGCCTCGCCAAGGGACTCACCGGCGGCTACCTGCCGCTCGCCGCCACGCTGGCCACCGAGCGGCTGTTCGAGGGGTTCCTCGGGCGGCCGGAGGAGGGGCGCACGTTCTTCCACGGTCACACCTACACCGGCAACGCCCTCGGCGCGGCCGCGGCCCTCGCCTCCGCGGACCTGCTCGACGAGCTCCTCCCGACCCTGCGCGTCACCCTCGAGCACTTCGCCGCCCGAGCGGAGCAGCTGCGCGACCTCGCTCCCGTGGGCGACGTGCGCCGGTTCGGGCTCGCCCTCGGCGTCGAGATCGTCGCCGATCGCCGCACGCGCGCACCCCACCCCGCTGCGAAGCGGATCGGCATGCGCATCGCGACCGCCTGCAAGCGGCGCGGCGTCTTTCTGCGTCCGCTCGGCGACACCGTCGTCGTGATGCCGCCCCTCACCATCACGCGCGACGAGCTCGACCTGCTCTTCGACGTCCTGACCGATGCGATCGGGGAGTGCGGTGACGCCTAGACTCTGGATCGTGACCGGGACCGACACCGGCATCGGCAAGACGTGGGTCACCTGTCGGCTCGCCGAGACGCTGCGCGCGCGCGGCACGCGGGTCCGGGCCATCAAGTTCCTGGAGAGCGGGACCGACCCGGAGCCGTCGGAGAGCGAGGATGGGGTGAAACTGGCGCGGGCCGCGGGACAGGCGAGCCCGAGCGCCGCGCTGCGACGCTATCGTGCCCCGCTCACGCCGGCCGACGCGGCACGCCTGGAGGGGCAGACGGTGGAGCTCGCCCCGATCGAGACGGAGATGATCCGCATCGCGTGCGAGGCGGAGTCCACCCTGGTGGAGGGGGCGGGCGGCCTGCTCGCGCCGCTCAACCATCGCCGCACGCTGCTCGATGTCGCGCGGCGACACGCCGCGTCGGTGCTCGTCGTGGCCGCCGACCGGCTGGGCACCCTCAACCACACGCTGCTCACCCTGTCGATGCTCGACTTCTCCGGGGTCCCGTGCGCCGGGGTCGTGATGAACCGCCTCCCCGATGCCGACCCGGCGACCGACCCGTCGGTGGGCCGGAACGCCGCGACGCTGCACGAGGTGCGCCCGGCCACGCCGATCGTGGAGACGGCGCACCCGGGTTGGGACGAGGTGGTGCTGGGGTGGCTCAGGACCTGAGGGTGTAGATCAGGTAGCGCCCGAGGGCGTGGTCGTCCTTCGCGACGGTGATGTGATCGAGGTCCGCCACCGGGATCGCCGAGACGACGACGACCTTCTTGCCCGGCAGCCGCTTCGCGGCGCGGGCCGCGGTGCCGAGGCCGTAGTCGGAATGGAAGGCCCCGTTGACGTGGACCACGATCGCGCCGGTACCGGCGTTCACCAGCGCCTGGGCGATCGACTCGCCCATCGTCTCGTCCTTGGCGCACTGCGCCTGGTAGAACCGCTCCATTGCCGCCGCCTTCGCCTCGGGGCTCTCGCCGGGGACGTGATCCTTCATCGTCTCCTCGAACCGGGCGAAGTAGTCGTCGTGCTCGCACGTCAGGTTGGCCGCCACCCACTGCCGCGAGGTCACGCCCAGCGTGTCGAGGATCCCGAGCCCGCCGCGCGCGATCGCGCTCGCGATCGGCCGCGGGACGTTCCCCGCGATCACCGGCCACCCGCGCGCATGCGCCCACTCGACCAGCGGGCGGTAATCGGTCGCATAGCGCGGCCAGGGCCGGCCGCTCGCGAGCAACGAGTCCTCCGGCAGCCGCCCGGCGAGGTAGCCGTCGAGGAGCGGCTGGGCGTCGCGCTCGAACATCTCCATCGCGAGGACCACGCGCGGGCGGCGGCGGCCGATGCTCTCGAGCAGCGCACGCTGCATCGCATGGGTCCCGGGATCATCGTGCTGCTCGCCGATCAGGACGACGTCGGCGGTCGCCAACTCGGCCGCCATCGCCTCGGTGTCGATGAACCGCTTGGCACGGGTGTCGTACACCCGGTGCGGCGTCCACGCCGGCTCGGTCGCGCCGCGGACGGCGAGGGGCGGATGGTTCGCCGGCATCGCCTGGGCGGACAGCGCCAGCGGGGCGACGAACAGGAGGACAGGAACGAGGGTTCGCATCCCGGAAAGATACGCCGATCCGGCCTCAGTAGCTGAGCGTGGCCACCAGCCCGAGGACCCAGCGGTGCACCGAGGTGTTCTGGAAGAAGAGGGTGGTGGCGTCGCCCGTCGCCAACCCGAGATCGTGCAGGTGGTAGTTCGCCGTCGCCTTCACCCCGAGATCCACCGAGCTCACCCCGCGCACGGGCAGCAGCTCGACGCCGGCACCGAAGTGCCAGGTGTTCGGCAGCAGGTTCCGGAACAGCCCCGGCCGGCGCACCCATCGGGACGCCCCGTCGCCCAGCGGTTCCCCGAAGGCGGTCACGTCCTCGAGACGATACCACGACAGGCCGTAGCCGAGCAGCACGAACGGCTGGAGGACGTCGGTCCGGAGGTTGTAGCGCAGGGAGCCGGTGTACTCCCAGAAATTGATCTCGGCCGCAAGGTCGCCCTGGGATCCGCCGTCGTAGGCAATCCCCTGCGTGTAGCGGGCCCGACCGTGCAGGAGCGCATTCGTGCTGACGAACCGGTCGCCGAGATGCAGGCTCAGCTCGCCGCGCACGCCGCGCAGGCGCTCCTGCCGCACCGGGAGCAGGCCCGCCGAGAAGGCGGAGCCGGTCCGGCGCGTGATCTCCTGCAGGAACGGCCCCGCCAGTTCCGGGAATCCGACCAATCGCCAGAAGTCGTTGCCCGGATCGAACGTGGCAAGGCCCAGCCCGAGACCGATGCCGCGCACCGGCAGGTCCTCGGAGCGCACGTAGGTCGGATGGGCCCCGGCGCGCAGGGCACGGATCGGGGTGCCGAGGGCGCGCAGGGCGACGTCGAACGGTGGCAGGATCGAGACCACCGGGACGGTGAGGTTGTACACCCCCCAGTTCGGCCGGAAGGTGTCCTGGAGGTCCTTCGGGAACACCTCGGGCACCCGATGGAACTCGTAGAGGGCATGACCCGGGCCGGGACCGCTGCGGTTCCAGCCGCCGCTGTAGAACGGCGGCGGCAGCGCGAGGTTGCCCGTTTCCGCGTAGCGCACCACGCCGGCGAACGGCGAGACCGAGGCGGGATACCCCACCCGAAGCGGCAGCAGCAGCCAGCCCCAGCGCTCCCGGATCTCCGGTTCCACGATCGACCGGTCGGCGATCATCTCCCAATCGGGCAGGATCTCGAGGCGCGACGGATGGTCGTAGCGCACCACCCGCTCGGACTCGGGTGCATCGGCGGCCGGCGGGTCGTCGAAGACGTCCCAGGCGAGGTCGATCGACTCCCCGGTCCCGGCGGGGCCGATCCCCTTGAACAACCCCGGGAACGGGTACGATCCATGGCTCGAGCGGCCCAGCCGCGTCGGACCGGCCAGGAGCAGGTTGAGGCCGTGGTCGTTGCCCCCGATGAACACGCGCGGGTGCAGGTCGGGGACCGTCTCCGCGTCATCCGCCCAGGCGCGTTCGCGCAGCAGCCGCCAGATCTCCGCCTGCCCGCGACGCGTCGTGGGGAGCGTCTGCACCTCGCGCTCCCACGCATCCCGCGGGGCGTAGACGTTCGGGCGGGAGTAGTCGAGCGGCAGGATCCAGTAGTGGAAGAAGTGCTCAACCCGACGAATGACCAACTCCTCGAGCGGGAGCGTGCCCTCGAGCAGGGCACGGAGTTCGGCGGCGGCGAAGGGACGGGTCACGGACTCGCGCGGCGCGATCACGACGTTGAGGTGCTCCCAGTCCCCCTCGTGCACGTTCCCCGCGTCGTTCGTCGGATAGAACAGCCAGTACTGCAGCACGAACTCGAACCCGTCCCCGGCCTCGACGATGAACGGGTGCACCATCGTCTTCGCCCAGCCGAGGTAGCGTTCCGCGACCCCGTCGCGCGTCGCGCCCTCGTACTCGGCGGCCCAGCTCTCGGGGGAGTCGCCGGGAAAGTTCAGGTAGAGCACCTCATGGATCGCCCGATCGGCGCCGATCGGATCGATGATCCGCGGCGCCTGGGGCCCGAGGGTGCGCAACAGTTCCCGCAGTCGGCAGTCCGGCCGGGGATCACCCGGAGGTGCCGCCACTGGGCACGGCGCGCTCGCGAGGCCGGCGAGGGCGATGGAGTCCGACCGGACCAGCGCGGGACTCGGTCGCGCCAGGTCGAAGATGTCGCGCACGAGTGGCGAGGTCGCCCCCGAGGCGACGAAGCGCCGGGCGTCCATCGGGAAGCCGTAGCTGGTGCGCGCGACCCACGGCGCGAACCGCTCGGCCAATCGCAGCAGGAGCGCCCCGCGGGCGTCGTCGATGCCATCGACCGGGTCGGCGTCGCGCCAGGCGGCGCCGGCAGGGTTGCCGTAGAGCTGGAAGGTCACGTTGGCCGCCGGCCTGGTGACCGCGCGCGGTGTCTCCCGCGGCAGGTAGGTCACGTAATCGGGCTTGGGGATCTCCTGCCCGACCAGCGGGAAGCCGCCGCACAGGGCGACGGCGGTGCAGAGCAGCAGGCTGCGGCAGCACGAGGGCATCCGCGAAGATACCCGCGAACGGCTACCCCACCAGTCGCGTCGCGAGCACCGCCCCCAGGGCGCCGAGCGCCTGGCCCAGCATCACGTCGGTCACGTAGTGAACCCGGAGGTACACCCGGGAGACGCCGACCACCGCCGCCAACCCCAGCGCCACGCCCGCGACCCACCCCGCCACCTCCGCTCCCGTCCACAGGAGCAGCGTCATCGCCACCGACATCGCGGCAGCCGAATGTCCCGAGGGGAGCGAGAACTCGTCCGGGTGGGCCACCAGGGCCTCGATCCCCTCGTCCGGGAAGTGCGGCCGCGGCCGTCCTGCGGTGCGCTTGACCACCTGCACCGCGAGGTGCGAGCTGGCGTTGGCGAGCAGGAGGGCGAGACCGACCGGCCGGGTCGATGGGACCGCGAGGAGGACGACGCCGAGGAGGAGGGTGCATGTGGCACCCCCGAGGTGGGTGAGTCCGCGAAGTGCCATGTCGAGCCACGGCGGCGCGTGCCGGCTGGCGACACCCACAAGCCAGCGCCGGTCCAGGTCGGAGATGCGTGTGGCAAGGGCACCCATGCGGCCCGCTCCTCGAAGGGGTACGCCCCGGAGGATGCCGTCCCGTCGTCACGGCCATGCCGGGTCGCAGGTCACGAGTCGGCGACGCCGCGGTCGGGACCGGACGACCTGACGTCAGCGGCGCTTGACGTTCGCTCCTCGCGATGGTAATAGTAATACTATCTGATCAGTCTGTATTACTCCCCCACCACCTGATGGCCCGGTCCCCATGCGCACCCTGTTCCGGCACGCGAAGGACGACCTTCCGGCCAGCGTCGTCGTCTTCTTCGTCGCCGTTCCGCTCTGTCTCGGGATCGCGCTCGCCTCCGGTGCCCCGCTGTTCGCGGGGCTGATTGCCGGCATCGTGGGCGGGATCGTGGTCGGCGCCGCGAGCGGGTCACCCCTCGGCGTCAGCGGCCCGGCGGCGGGGCTGGCGGTCATCGTCCTGAACGCGATCGCGAGTCTCGGCTCGTACGAGGTGTTCCTGGTCGCCGTCGTGCTCGCCGGGATCATCCAGATCGTGCTCGGCATGCTGGGACTCGGTGGCCTCGCCTACTACTTCCCGTCGTCGGTCATCAAGGGGATGCTCACCGGCATCGGGCTGCTGATCATCATCAAGCAGATCCCCCAGGCGCTCGGCACCGTCCCCGGCCCCGACACCCTCGACATGGAGCACGGTGGCGGCGAGGCGGTCCACGCCTTCGACCACCTGCTGGCGTCGATCACGCCGGGCGCGGTCTTCGTCACCCTGGTCTGCCTCGGCCTCCTGGTCGTGTGGGATGGCTGGCTCGCACCGCGGGCCCGGCTCTTCCGGATGATCCCGGGCCCGCTCGCCGCGGTCGCCGTCGGCATCGGCCTCTCGCTGCTGATGTCGGCCGGCCTGCTGCCGTGGGGCCTCGAGGACCACCAGCTGGTGGCGATCCCGATCGCGGGGAGCCTGGGCGAGTTCATCGGCCAGTTCACGACGCCGGACCTCTCCGCGCTCGCCCGGACCGACGTGTACATGGTCGCGGTGGTGATCGCGGCGATCGCCAGCATCGAGACGCTCCTCTGCGTCGAGGCCACCGACCGGCTCGACCCGGAGAAGCGGATCACGCCGACGAACCGCGAGCTGAAGGCGCAGGGCCTCGGCAACATCGTGAGCGGGATGATCGGCGGGCTGCCGATCACGCAGGTGATCGTCCGGAGCTCGGCGAACATCGCCTTCGGCGGCCGGACCAAGCTCTCGGCGATCCTGCACGGCTTCCTGATCCTGATCTCGATCGCCACGATCCCCGCGCTGCTGAACCTCATCCCCCTGGCGACCCTCGCGAGCATCCTGTTCGTGGTGGGCTACAAGCTGGCGAAGCCGTCGCTGTTCCGGCAGATGTACCGCCACGGCTGGGAGCAGTTCCTGCCGTTCCTCATCACGGTGGTGGGGATCCTCGCGACCGACCTGCTCCGGGGGATCGGGATCGGGCTCGCCGTCGGGGTGGCGGTGGTGCTCCACCACAACCTGCGCAACCCGTTCACCGTCGCGCAGCATCCCCCCGAGACCCCCGAGTACCGGATCCAGCTCGCCGAGGAGGTGTCGTTCCTCAACAAGGGCCGCATCCTCCAGCAGCTGCAGCTCATCCCGCCCAGCTCCCACGTGGTGATCGACGCGACGCGCTCGAAGGTGGTGGACTTCGATGTCCTCGAGATCCTGCGGGACTTCCGTGCCGGGGCCCCGGCACGCGACATTGCCGTGGAGATCCGCGGCCTGACCCTCGACCAGGCGACCCCATGAGAACCCTGACCCGCGAGACCCGTGACGCGCTCACCCCGCAGATGGCGATCGACGTGCTCCGGCGCGGCAACGAGCGCTTCGTGAACAACCTCAAGGCGAATCGCAACCTGCTCCAGCAGGTCAACGAGACCAGCGAGGGCCAGCACCCGCTGGCGATCGTGCTGAGCTGCATCGACTCGCGCACCTCCGCGGAGCTGATCTTCGACCAGGGCCTCGGCGACATCTTCTCGGTCCGCATCGCCGGGAACGTCCTCAACGACGACATCCTCGGCAGCATGGAGTTCGCGTGCAAGGTCGCGGGCGCGAAGGCGATCGTCGTGCTCGGCCACTCGCGCTGCGGCGCGGTGAAGGGCGCGTGCGACGGGGTGCAGCTGGGGAACCTCACCGGCCTGCTCGCGAAGATCGCGGACGCGGTGGCCCTCGAGACCGAGACGGTGGGGGACCGCACGGCGGCCAATCCCGCGTTCGTCGCCCGGGTCGCCGAGCTCAACGTGATGCTTGTCAAGCGCCAGATCATGGAGCGCAGCCCGACGCTCGCGGCGATGGTCGAGGCGTCCGAGATCGCGGTGCTGGGCGGGATGTACGACGTCGAATCGGGGGCGGTCGAGTTCTACGATGCCCAGATGCTGATCGGCGCGGCGTGAGCCACCGGGTCGCCCTCCAGCCGGACGAGCGGCTCTTCGTCAAGGATCCGATGTCCAGCGCCCTCGGCGAGGACATCATCGAGCACGCGATCCTGATGCTCGACCTGCTGGGGTACGAGGCCTTCACCTTCCGCAAGCTCGCCGAGCGGATCGGGACGACGGAGGCCTCGGTGTACCGCTACTTCCGCAGCAAGCACCGGCTGCTCCTCTACCTCACGGCCTGGTACTGGAGCTGGATGGAGTACCGGCTCCAGCTCGCCACCGCGAACGTCCCGTCGGCGGAGGAGCGGCTGCGCCGCGCCCTGCAGGAGGTGACCCAGCGGATCCGGAAGGACGAGGCGACACCGCGGATCGACGAGGCGGCGCTGTACCGCGTGGTGGTGGCCGAATCACCGAAGGCCTACCTCCATGCCGACATCGACGCCGAGAACCGCGAGGGGATCTTCCGGCCGTACAAGCGGCTCTGCCGCGCGGTCGCCGACCTGATCCTCGAGGTGAATCCGGCCTACCCCTATCCCGTGGCGCTGGTGTCCACGGTGATCGAGAGCTCGCACATCCAGAAGCACTTCGCCGAGCACCTCCCCTCGCTCACCGAGGTGACGCGGGGCGACGCCGACGAGTCGACCACGGCGTTCCTGACCGACCTCGTCTTCCGCGCCATCGCGCCGGCGAGCTAGCCGGTGACCCCGCGGCAGAACCCCGGCCGGTGGTGGGCCGTGATGCCGTGGGTGCGGATCGCCGCGAGGTGCCCCGCCGAGCCGTAGCCGACGTTGCTCGCCCAGCCGTAGGCCGCGTGGCGGCGGGCGAGGCGCTGCATCAGGTCGTCGCGGACGACCTTGGCGAGGAGGGCGGCCGAGGCGATCGCGTGGCACCGGGCATCGCCCTGCACCAGCGCGTCGTGCGGGTGGCCCAGTTCCGGGACCGGCAGGCCATCGACCAGCACCCGGACGCCGTCGCCATCGCCCAGCCGGTGGACGCACCGCCCGAGTGCGCGCCGCATCGCGAGGGCGGTGGCCCGCCGGATGTTGAGGCGCTCGATCTCCCGGACGCTGGCGGCCCCGAGTCCCCATGCCAGCGCGTCCCCCCGGATGGTTGCCGCCAGCGCGACGCGCTCGCTGGGGCGCCGGACCTGCTTCGAGTCGCGCACCCCCGGGATCCCGGGATGGCCACGGGCGAACACGACGGCCGCCGCCACGACCGGTCCGGCCAGCGGTCCGCGGCCGACCTCATCGATACCGATCAGCAGCTCGCCGCCCGCCCAGGCGCGGTGCTCGTGGTCCAGCGGTGCCATCGGACGCTCACGCGCGGGAGGGTTCACGAGACCTCGAGCACCGCCTCGCCGAGGACCGCCATGCGCGGCCGCACCCCGAGCCCCGGCTCGCGCGAGGCCGCCATCCGCCCGTGCCGGCGCTGGGGCGCACCCTCGGCGATCGAGACCGTCACGTAGGAATTGAAGTCGGTGGTGGTGAACAGCAGCCGTTCGGGCGTGCTGTGGGCGAGGTGGGCGATCGCCGCGGTGGTGATGTCGCCGCCCCAGGTGTCCTCGATCGTCATCGCGATCCCCAGCGCGACGCAGAGGTCGCGGACCTGGCGCGCGCGCGTGAGCCCGCCGACCTTCGAGATCTTCAGGTTGATCACGTCCATCGCCTGGTCCCCGGCCGCGCGCACGACCATGTCGAGGCCGTCGATCACCTCGTCGAGCACGAACGGTCGGTTCGTGTGGCGGCGCACGGCGAGGCACTCCGCGTACGAGCGGCACGGCTGCTCGAGGTACACATCCACGTCGCGCACCGCATCGGCGACGCGGACCGCGGCGTGCTGGGTCCAGCCGGTGTTGGCATCGGCGATCAGCACGTCGCCCGGCTCCAGCACCGCGGCGGCCGCGCGGATGCGCGCGATGTCGGTGTCCGGATCGCCCCCCACCTTGAGCTGGAACCGGCGGTACCCCTCCGAGCGATAGCCGAGGATCTTCGCCGCCATCGCCTCGGGCGCCTCCTGCGAGATCGCGCGGTAGAGCACGACGTCCTCGCCGACATGGCCCCCGAGCAGCGTCGCGACCGGCAGCCCCGCCGCCTGGCCGAGGAGGTCCCAGCAGGCGATGTCGATCGCCGACTTCACGTACGGATGCCCGCGCATCGCCGCGTCCATCCGGTCGTTCAGCACATCGAGCGCGAGCGGATCGGCCCCGAGCAGGTGGGGCGCCAGCTCGGCGATGCCGGCCCGGGCTCCGGCGGCGTAGGCCGGGAGGTAGGCGGGTCCCAGCGGGCAGATCTCGCCCCACCCGGTGAGCCCCGTGTCGGTCTCCACCGCGACGACGGTCGAATCGAACACCGTCACGGCGTTGCCACCGGACCACTTGTAGCTCCCCTCGTGCAGCGGCAGGTCCACCTGGTAGGCGCGAATGGCGGTGATCTTCATGCGGGAACGACCTCCGGGGTCCGGGACGAGCGATGGAGCATCGCGGCGGTGTAGAGGAGCACGCCGACCACCAGCCAGAGCAGCAGGGTGACATCCAGCGACTTCACCAGGTACACCGCCACCAGCACGCCGGGGATGCCGCCGAGCGCGAGGCCGAGGGCGATGCGGCGGTCGAAGCGGCCGGCGCGGACGAACCGCATGGCGGCGACCGCGAGCATCAGGCCGCCCGAGACCGCCATGATCGGGAAGACCGCGCGGGGCGACATCCCCAGCAGGTAGGTCACCGCCATCGTCGGCGCGTAGTTCCCGATGCCGAGCGCGATGAGCGAGCCGATCACGGCGCTGGCGGCCACCGCGAGCAGCAGCGCGATGCCGCCGAGCCCGGTCGCCTCGCCCCCGGAGGGGAAGACGTCGAGCTGGCGGAGCGTGATGATCGCGGCGGTGATCAGCAGCGCCGCCGCCATGCCGCGCTGGATCGCCCGGCGTGGCCAGCGTGCCACCCGGCCCGCCCCGAACCACGCACCGCCGACGGCGGCCGCGACCATCAGCGCCATCGTCAGCCGATCCACCTCGATGATCGCGAGGAAGAGCGCGCCCTGCAGGATCGTGGGCAGGGCGTGGCCGACGTTGAGGGTGCCGGGGATGTTCCCGTCGTCGGTGAGGCGGCCGAGCTTGATCGCGGCGGTGGTGGTGGCGAAGGAGCCGATGCCGAGGGCATCGAAGAAGTTGGCGAGGAAGCCGAGGCCGAGGAGGCCGGGAGAGGGGAGCGCGGCGTCCTGGTTCCCGGGGGGCGGCGTGGAAGGCATGGCGGGAGTCTAACGCGAAAGGGGCCCCGCCAGATAGCGGGGCCCCCTCACGACGCAGGACTCACGTCCCGCGACTCACCGGTCGCGCTTCTCCCGGATCCGGGCGGCCTTGCCCGAGAGCTTGCGGAGGTAGTAGAGCTTCGCGCGACGGACGCGCCCGCGGCGCACGACGTCGATCGTCGCCCAGACCGGCGAGTGGAGCGGGAACACCCGCTCGACGCCGACACCCGCGGAGACCTTGCGGACGGTGAACGTCTCGCTGATCCCGCCACCGCGCCGGGCGATCACGACGCCCTCGAAGGCCTGCAGGCGGGTCTTGTCGCCCTCGCGCACGCGCACCATCACCTTGACGGTGTCGCCGGCGTCGAACTTCGGGATGTCGTCGCGCAGCCCCTCGCGCTCGATCTGGCTCATCAGTTCCAGGCCCATCGTGTGCTCCTCCGCGCGGTGCGCGGTGTCGTCGTCAGGACTTCGCGCCCCCATCGTGGCGCTCCGTTGCCGTGAACGCGTCCCAGAGGTCGGGGCGGCGTTCCTGGGTGATCCGTTCCGCTTCCTGCTGCCGCCACGCGGCGATGGCCGCGTGATTGCCCGAGAGCAGCACCTCGGGGACCTGCCGCCCGCGGACCTCCGCGGGCCGGGTGTAGCTCGGCGGACTCAACAGCCCGTCGTAGTGCGAATCCGAACTCGCCGACTCGTGGTCGCCGATCGCGCCGGGGAGGAGCCGCACCACCGCGTCGATGACGCAGATCGCCGCCGGCTCACCGCCACTCAGCACGAAGTCGCCGAGGGACACCTCCTCCGCGCCGAGGACGTCGACCACCCGCTGGTCGATGTCCTTGTAGTGGCCGCAGAGGATCGTGAGCTGCTCCCCCAGCGACCACCGCACCGCATCGGCGTGGCCGAACCGCCTGCCCCGCGCCGACATCACCACCACCGGGCCGGTCCGCGGCCCCAGCGAGTCCACCGCGGCAAGCATGGGCTCCGCCTTGAGCACCATCCCCGCCCCCCCACCGAAGGGGGTGTCGTCGACGCTCTGGTGCTTGTCCGTCGCGAAGTCGCGCAGCTGCACCAGGCGGTACTGCACCTTCCCTGCCCTCGCCGCCCGTCCGGGGATGCTCGCCTCGAGGAACGGCGCCATCACCTGCGGAAAGAGCGTCACCACGTCGACCTGCAGGGCCATCAGTCGAGCAGCCCGTCGGGGACCCGGACCACCAGCCGCCGCCCGGCGGTGTCGGTCTCCAGCACGTACTCGGCCCGGAACGGCAGCAGGAACTCCCGACGGGGCCCCTGCACCTCGATCGTCAGCCCCGCGGGCAAGTCGTACACCGCGGAGACGATCCCGAGCGCCGATCCCTCGGCGTCCCGCACCGCGAAGCCGACCAGGTCCTGCTGGTACACCTCGCCCTCATCGAGCGCGGGGAGGGTGTCGCGCGGGACCGCGAGGAAGTGCTCCCGGTACCCCTCGACCGCCTCGCGGCGCTCGTGCCCGCGGAAGCGGAGCAGCCACTCCCGGTGGTAGCCCCGCACGGCCTCCAGCACGACCTCGCCCGCGACCGTGCCGGCGAGCGTCAGGACCTGCAGCGTCCGGCCGGCGGTGAAGACCTCGTCGGGCTGGTCGGTGAGCGGGAAGATCGACAGCTCACCCTTGAGCCCGTGGGGCTTCCGCACCCGGCCGACCACGATCAGCGCCGGGGCCGTGTCCGCCATCGGGTACTAGACGCCGGCCTGCTTGAGCAGCCCGGCCACGGTGTCGCTCGGGGTCGCGCCCTTGGCGATCCACGCGCGCGCCTTCTCGACGTCGAGCGTGACCATGTCGGTGGACTGCTTGGGACGGTAGGTCCCGATCGTCTCGATGAAGCGGCCATCGCGCGGCGCATCCTTGTCCGCGACGACGATCCGGTACATCGGGAGCTTCTTGCGCCCCTCGCGGCGCAGGCGAATCCGTACGGCCATCGTGTGCTCTCCTGGAGCGGTTCAGCGGGGACCGAAGGGCATCCCGCCCCCCATCGGGAGCTTCATGCCCCCCTTGCCCGCGGACTTCATGAACTTCCGCATCTGCTCGAACTGCTTGAGCAGCTGGTTGATCTCCGACACCGGCCGTCCCGACCCGCGGGACACCCGGGCCCTGCGCGACCCGTTCATGAGCGACGGGTCCTTCCGTTCCTGCTTCGTCATCGAGAGCACGATCGCCTCGACGTGCTTGATCCGCTTCTCGTCGAGGTTGGCCCCCTTGAGCATCTTCGCATCGACGCCCGGCAGCATCCCCAGCACGTTCTTCAGCGGCCCCAGCTTCTGCATCTGGCGCATCGACGCCAAGAAGTCCTCGAGGTCGAGTCCCTTCTTGCTCCCCGCCTTGCGGGCCAGCCGCTCCGCCTCGGCCTCGTCGACGTTCGCCTGCGCCTTCTCCACCAGCGAGAGGATGTCGCCCTGCTGGAGGATCCGCCCGGCCATCCGGTCGGGATGGAACGGCTCCAGCGCGTCGAGCGTCTCGCCCACGCCGACGTACTTGATCGGCGCCTTCGTCACCCCGTAGATGGAGAGCGCCGCGCCGCCGCGGGCATCGCCGTCCATCTTCGTCAGCACCACCCCGGTGATGCCGAGGGCGTCGTGGAAGCCCTGCGCGATGCGCACGGCGTCCTGCCCCGTCATCCCGTCGGCGACCAGCAGGATCTCGTGCGGGGTGATCGCGGCCTTGAGCCGGACCAGCTCCTGCATGAGCTGCTCGTCGATCTGCAGCCGGCCGGCGGTGTCGACGATCACCGACCGCGCCCGCGCCTTGCCGGCCGCCTCGATGCCGCGCCGCACGATGCCGACCACGTCGGTCTCGCCCGGCTCGCCGTGGAAGCCGACCTGCACCTGCTCGCTCAGCGTCCGGAGCTGGTCCACCGCCGCCGGACGGTACACGTCGGCCGCGATCAGGAACGGCGCCTTCTGCTCCAGCTTGAGCCGCTTCGCCAGCTTGCCCGCGGTCGTCGTCTTGCCGCTGCCCTGCAGCCCCACCACGAGGATCACCGTCGGGGGCACCGACGCGAACGCCAGCGGCGCCTGCTTCTCGCCGAGCAGCGCGACCAGCTCGTCGTACACCACCTTCACCAGCTGCTGCCCCGGACGGACCGCCTGCAGGACCTCCTGCCCGACCGCCTTCTCCTGCACCCGCGCGAGGAACTCGCGGGTGAGGTCGAAGGAGACGTCGGCCTCGAGGAGGACCCGGCGGATCTCCCGGAGCCCTTCCTTCACGGCCTCTTCCGTCAACACGCCCCGGCCGGTCAACCGGCGCAGGGTCTCGGACAGCCTGGAAGAGAGCTCGTCGAACATAGCCCTCAAATGTAGCCCCGAGCGGGGGTTGGGGCTACTGGGGGAGGTGTGAGGCGTGAGTCCTGAGTCCTGAGGCCGCGGGGCCGACGTCCCCCAGGACTCATCACTCAGGACTCACTTCACCTTTCCGTTTCACCATGAAACCGACCCCCACCCTCATCTCGTAGATTCCCGCACCTATGGATCCCTCCTCTCCCTGGATCGCTGCCCTGGTCACCGTCGGGGTCGGGGCCATTTCCGGCGGCCTGACGAACGCCATCGCGGTCTGGATGCTGTTCCACCCCCACGAGGAGCGGGCCGTCGGGCCGTTCCGCTTCCACGGGGCGATCCCCAAGAACAAGGCCCGCCTGGCCAAGGCGATCGGCAAGGTGGTCGGCGAACGCCTGCTGACCCCGACCGACCTGGTGGAGAAGCTCCGGGCCCCCGAGGTGCGCTCGGCGTTCGCCGAGGCGCTCGACCGGATCCTCGACTCGGTGCTCGAGGCGGAGCACGGCCCGCTCGGGGAGCGGCTCGACCCCGAGGCGCGCGCCGCGGTGGACCGGGCGATGGGCGACCTCGGGACCCGGCTGGCAGGGTCGCTCTCCGAGTACGTCGCCTCCGAGGAGTTCCGGGGGGTGGCGCACCGCTGGGCCGACCGGTTGGAGGGGGAGGACGGCGCCTCGGTCGATCGCTGGCTGGGCGAGGTCGCCGCGTCACCCGAGGTGAGCGAGGGGATCCACCGGATCGTGACCGGCCAGCTCGCCCGGATGGCCGAGGACACCGCGCCACTCGGCGAACGGATCCCGGCCGGGCTGGTCCCGGTGGTCGAGCAGGGCATCAGCGATGCGATCCCCGGGGCGGTCGAGCAGCTCGGCACCCTGGTCAGCGACGGCTCGCTGCGCGAGACGATCGCCACCGCCCTGCGCGAGACCTTCGACCGCTCGGTCCGGCAGATGATGATCCACGAGCGCCTGCTCGCGAAGATCGTCGTCAACGACAAGATGATGGACCGCCTGCTCACCGCCTTCGAGCGCACCGGCGTCGACAAGCTGGTCGAGGCGGTCCGCTCGGCGCAGGTGAAGGAGCGGGTCAAGGTCGCCATCAATCGTGGCATCCACGGCGTCCTCGAGCGCCCGCTCGCCGAGCGGATGGCCGCGCTGGGGCAGGAGCGGATCACCGAGATCGAATCGACGGTGAGCGGCTGGTTGCTCGACGCCCTGCGCAGCGACACGCTGCGCCGGTCGATCCTCGACGGCGCCCGCGGCGCGCTGCGCGAGCGGGTCCCCGACCTGCTCGGGCGGGCGCTCGCCAGTGATGCGGGCCGGAGCGCGGTCCAGCGGGCGGTCGCCTCCAGTGGCCGGGCGCTGCTCGACCGGCCGGTCGGTCGGCCGGCGAGCTGGCTGGGCCCGGACGCGACGGCCCAGCTCCGCCGCAGCGCCCACGAGCGCGCGTGGGCCTGGGTCGAGGAGCAGGTGCCGCAGGTGGTCGCCCGACTGCAGATCCAGGAGATGGTCGAGGAGAAGGTGCTCGGGTTCTCGACCGAGAAGATGGAGGAGATCGTCCGGCGCGTGACGCAGAAGGAGCTCGACCTGATCGTCAAGCTGGGCTACGTCCTCGGCGCGATGGTGGGCCTGCTGGCGTTCGGGGTCAACCAGTTGCTGGGGTGACGCCTCGAGTCAGCGCGCCACGACCGTCGGCAGGGCACTCCAGCGCGACCACCCCTCCGGCGCGACGACGACCTGCACGCCCGCGTGCGCGCCGACGGGCACCTCGCTGATCAGGACCCGATAGCCGGGGCGCGCCACCTTCGGCAATCCGGCGACGACCCGCTCGCGGAAGTTCGTCGCGAACCGCGGCTCGTCCCAGACGCTGTACCAGACCAGCGCCGGCCCCTCGGGCGTCCGGTACACCCGCAGCCGGTCGCCCCCCCAGCCGAGCGCGAGATCGGTGGCCACCGCCTGGATCCCGGCGAGTCCGCTGCGGAGCACGTCCATCTCGAACTCGCCGAAGGTGTCCTCGTGGATGACATCACTGGCGTCGTCCTCGAACGCCAGCGCCACCGGCGCATCGCCCTGCTGCAGGCGCGACGGGTGCAGGATCTGCTCGGTGGAGGTCGGCATCGCGGCACCGTAGGGCTGCTCCCGCCCCCGGTTGTTGATCCACCACCGCATGAAGGTGGCGCCCTCCAGATACGGGAAGATCAGGCCGGTCCGAATCACCAGCGGTGCGCTGTTGAAGACCTCGAGGTCGGCCGTTGGCCCGGTGAGCTGGCTGCGGAGCAGTTCCCAGACCCCATCGTCGCTCAGGATGTCGCGATCGGGCGCCAGCACCATCAGCATCACCACGGTGGCCTGCCCCTCCAGCACCGCCTGGGCGGCGGCGAGGCGATCGGCATCGGCGCGATCGGCGAGGATCGAATCGAGCGCGACGTACTGGTGCTGCAGCGCATGGGTCAATTCGTGCGCGAGGATCCCCTTGAGCTGCAGCCGGTTGCCGCCCCCCACCGCGTAGAGCATGCTGGAGTCGGGCTCGTAGAAACCGGCGATCTGCTCGGTGTACAGGTCGACGAAGAGGGTCGAGAGGTCGAGCGAATCGGGGAGCAGGCCGAGCAACCGGTACGAGGCCACGAGTCCCTCGATCCGCTCGGGCGGCAGCTCCTTCGCGAGCTTGGCCAGCAGGAAGGTGCGCACCTGCTCCTTGCTGCGGACCGCGACCGCGGGGCGGGTCCGGAACTCGAGCCCCGCGGCCTCCGCGACCTGCGGCATCAGCGTGTCGACCAGGGCCTCCAGCTCCGCCTGCTCGAGCTGCTGGGCGGCCGGGGCGTCACCGCGGCAGGCGGCGAGCAGGGCGAGACAGGCGAGGACATGCAGCGGCTTCACGAGTGCTCCGGGCAATCGGGTCTGGGAGTATTCTAGTGGGGGTCCCCCGACCCCTTCGCAGGTCATCACCGGTAAGGTCTCGACGGGTCCCGGCATTCCCTGAAGGACCCTCTCCCTCCATCGGAGCACGCCATGTCCTGCCGTCGTCGATGGGTCGTGCTATCGGCGCTTGCCATCACGATGGCCTGCGAGCGCGGTGCGCCGCCAGCTCCGGTGCAAGCCGACGCCAAGCCGGCAAACGGGATGCCGAGGCTCGAGCGTCGGACGCTTGTCTTGGATCCCGAGGATCGTCCTGACAACCGCTTCATGTCCTTCGATGTGACCGAGGACGGTCGAGTGGTCTACCGCGTGACCGAGTCGGAGGGCCCCATGCTGCGGGTCATCGACTCCACCGGGCGGCGACTCGCGGCGTTCGGCCGGACGGGCGAGGGGCCGGGAGAGATTCGGCTGCTCGTGGGCATCGAGCTGTTCGGCGACACCGTCCAGCTCTACAGCAGCGGTACGGCCCGACTGGTGGACCTCGACTTGGCGGGTCAGCTGCTCCGGGAGCGCACGGCGTACATCGGCGACATCACCCTCGCCTGGGTGGGCGACTCGGTGGATCACTGGGAGCCGTTGCCGCGGGGACCGGACGGCATGGGACCGCGTCGCGTCGTGCGATCACTTGCCGGGGAGCGCGAGGGTCGGACGCTCCTCACGGAGGCGGATAGCATCTTCGCAGCCGCGATCACCCCGCGGGGAACGAACCCGCCGCTTTCCTTTCCGTACGCTGCCACCCCAAACCGGATCTGGGTCGCCGAACCGTGGGACTATCGGATCCGGATGTACGATGCCGCGGGAAGCCCACTCGACGACGTCGCGCTCGCGCTACCGCCGAACCGGTGGGGCCCCGTGGGCGCCGCACGCATGCGCGACCAGCTCGCCAAACGACCCAAGTTCATGCGCGGACCAAACGGCGAGGCGGTGCGGCTACCGGACGCCACGGCGCGTCTCGACACCCTCGAGCGGGAGCGGATCCGTCACTTCGGGAGGAATCCGCTCCACCTCGATGGGTACGGTCGGCTCTGGGTGGTGGGGTATGCCCGCGATTCGACGGCGATCGATGTCTTCGAGGGCGTCACGCATCTCGGTCGAGTGATGCTGCCGTGCTACCCCTCGGCGGTGGGGACCATGGTCGCGTTCGCACGTTCGGGCTGGATGGCGATCGAGTGCGAGGTGGAGGAGGGTGACTGGCCCACGGAACTGCAGCTGTGGCGCATCGTTGAGCGGGGGTGATCGGCAGTGGATTTCTTCTCTCGTCTCTCCTTGATCACCCCCCCAGCATCGTCACCTGGTACCACGCCAGCAACGACCCGCCGAACAGGTAGGTCGCCGCGCCACCCAGGGCCAGGAAGATCCCGAACGGCACGAGCTTCTCGCGCCCGGCGAGCTTCAGCGGCAGGAAGATGATGGTGCCCAGCAGCGCGCCGAGGAAGAGCGTGAGCAGCACGCCCTGCCAGCCGAGGAAGGCGCCCAGCATCGCCATCATCTTGATGTCGCCGCCGCCCATCGCCTCCTGGCCGAACGCCTTCTCGCCGAGGATCGCCACGACCCAGAGGAGACCGTACCCGACCAGTGCCCCCAGCAGTGCCTGCGGCCACGACACGGCGCCGCCCGCGAACGCGAAGCCGAACCCCAGCACCGTGCCGCCGAGCGAGAACTCATCGGGGATGATGTACTCGCGCGCATCGGTCATCGCGATGCCCAGGAGAATCGTGAAGAACATCGCCGCGCGCAGCATCTCGAGGCTCGGGCCCAGCAGCCACGCGGCCCCGAGCCAGATCAACCCGGTGGCCAGCTCCACCGCGGGGTAACGCCACGGGATCGGCAGCCCGCACCGACGGCAGCGCGCGCGGAGCGCCAGCCAGCTCACGACCGGGATGTTGTCGTACCAGGCGATCAGCAGCTGGCACTGCGGGCAGCGCGAGCGGGGGCGCACCACCGACTCGAGCGCCGGCCAGCGGACGATGCAGACGTTCAGGAACGAGCCGATCA
>JACKDA010000011.1 GCA_020633775.1 Gemmatimonadales bacterium
TCCTGCTGCGGGAGAACGCCAACGATCCGCTCGCCGCGCATGTCGGCGGCGAGAACGCCGGGGCGCCGAGCGGCGTGATCTTCCTCCGCGAGGGCGACACGGTCCGCTCGGTGATGCTCGCCGGGTTCGGCGAGGCGATCGCGCTGCGCGAGCTCGGGGTGCACGACTCGGTGGTCGTGTACGACGCCGAGTCGGGGGGGCTCCTCGGCGGCATCGCCAGTCGCCTCGCCGCCGCCGATCCCGCGGCCATCGCGATCAACAGCGGCAACCTCGCCGCCGCCGATGGCCTGTCGTGGACCCAGCGCAGCGCGCTCGAGCGCGCCCTCGGCCCGACACTCTCCGCCCGCCTCGTCTCCTCGGCGGGGCTCGTGAGCGCCTGGCTCGCGGTCAAGCTGCCGGCCGAAGTGGAGATCATGCGTCGCGCCGCGGAGCTGACCGTGCAGCTGGAGGAGGAGGCGTACGCGACCGTCGTGCCCGGCACGACGCGCGACAGTGACCTGGCCCGCTTCCTGAAGCGGCGCATGCAGGAGCTGGGCGTCACCGACGGCTGGTCACCGGCCCAGAATCCGAGCGTCAACTCGGGACCGGACCGGGGGCACTCGCACGCCTCCGAGCGGGTCATCGAACCGGGCGACGTCATCCAGATCGACTTCGGCATCCGGGTGCACGGCATCTGGGTCACCGACATCCAGCGCTTCGCCTACGTGCTGCGCCCCGGTGAGGACGCGCCGCCGCCGACGGTGCAGCGTCGCTGGGAGGCGGCGCGCGACGGGGGCCGCGCCGCCTTCGACCAGCTCCGCCCGGGGGGCACGGGCGGTGAGGCCGATTCGGCCCAGCGGGTCCGGATGCAGGCCGACGGCTCCGCGAGCGTGCCGTGGAGCACCGGACACCCGGTGGGGTACTGGGCGCACGATGTGGGGCCGGCCCTCTCGCGGCGCAGTCGTCGCCCGCTGGAGGTGGGCAACGTCTTCGCGTTCGACGGCTTCCACTCCTGGACGCTGCCGGGCGGTACCGGCCGCTGGGGCGAGGGGAGCAAGACGATCTCGGTCGAGGAGATGGCGGTCATCACCCCTTCGGGCGCGGACTATCTCGTGCCGCCCCAGCGGGAGCTCATCCTGATCGGCGCTGCGCCGCGGCCCTAGCCGTTGATCGCCTCGACCGGGTCGAGGCCGGCCGCCCGGCGCGCGGGGTACCAGCCGAAGAGCACCCCGACGGCGATGGCGAAGCCGATCGCGAACACCGCCCCGGGCCAGTGCAGCGGGATCTCGAACTGCCGACCGAACTGGGTCCCGATCCACTTCGTCAGCACGATCAGCCCGGCGCCCGCGGCGACCCCGACCACGGCCCCGACGACGGCGAGCGTCAGCGATTCCGTCATGAACAGGCGGCGGATGTCCCCCTCGTCGGCCCCGAGGGCCTTCATGATGCCGATCTCGCGCACCCGCTCGCGCACCGAGATCAGCAGCACCGAGAAGAGCCCGATGCCCCCGACGAGGATCGTGATGATCGAGATCGCGTACATGACGGCGTTCCAGCCCCCGAGGACCTGGTCGGCCATCGCGAGGTTGGCGCGCACCTCCGCGGCCTCGTTGATGAGCCGGTAGTCCTCCGCCCCGCCGTGCCGCTGGCGCACCAGCAGCTCGGCGCGCCTGATCACGTCGCCGAGGTCGGCCTCGGGCCGCGCGGTGACGAGCACCTGGTCGATACGGCCCGGCTCGCGGAAGTAGCGCTGGGCCCAGGTCCACGGCACGTACATCCGCCGCGTGATCCACGAGTTGTCGATCGGCGCCATCTCGTACACCTGCTCGGCCACCACCCCGATCACGGTGAAACGGGTCCCGCCGATGGTCAGCGTCCGCCCGACCGGCGGCGCGGTCCCGAAGAGGTCGGCGACCACCGCCTCGCCGAGCACGACGACGCGCGAGACGTTGCTGATGTCCAGCGGCCCGAGATCGCGACCGGCGATGACGCGGTTGTTGCGCACGGTGAGGTAGCCCGCCGCGACCCCCTCCACCGGCGCGATGCGACGACCAGCCGGCCCGACGATCACCTGGTCGGTGCCCCAGATGTTCGGCATCGCCGAGGCGACCCCCGGCATCGCGCCGAGCGCCTCGGCATCGGCGATCCGGAGCCCGGGGTGGCGCAGGTCGGCGGCACGGGTGGCATCACCGCGAGGCCCCTGGTCGCGCACCCGCAGCGAGCGGGGAAACCCGATCGACTCGAGGTCCCGGTAGGCCATCGCCTGCATCCCGACCGCGATCGAGGTCATCGACACGAGCGACGCCGCGCCGAAGACGATCCCCGACAGCGTGAGCAGGGAACGCAGCGGGTGCGCGAGGATTTCCCGCACGGCATCGCCGACGAGCTCGAGCAGGATGGCGATCCGCCCCGGGGCCTCAGCCATAGCGAAGCGCCTCGACCGGCGAGAGGCGCCCGGCGCGCACCGCGGGGTAGAGCCCGGCGGCGAGGCCGACCACGACCGAGGTGCCCAGCGCGAGGGTGGCGATGCCGGGGGTCACCGCCGCGGGCAGCTGCATTACCCGCGCGACGGTGCCGGTCAGCCCCGCCCCGATCGCGAGGCCGACGATCCCGCCGAGGACGGTGACCACCAGCGCCTCCGCGAGCACGTGCGTGAACACCCCGCCGGGCGTAGCGCCCAGTGCCATCCGCGTCCCGAAGTCGCGGACGCGCTCGACGACCGAGGCGAGCAGGATGTTCGCGATCACGATCCCCCCCGTGAACAGCGAGATCGCCCCGACCACGAGGAAGATGTAGTTGAACAGCAGCAGGAACTGCCCGGATTCCCCGCCACCCCCGAAGCTGCCCGAGGGACGCAGCTCGAAGTCCTCCACGCCGTGGCGCGCGTACAGCAGGGCGCGCACCTCGTCCTCGGCCTGCTCCACCATCCCCGGCTTCGCCTTCAGCGTCATGAAGGAGAGGTTGTCGGTCTGGGCGAACTGGCTGAACGCCGTCGAGAGGGGGATGTAGGCCCGTTCGTTCCGGTACTCCAGGGCGTTGTCCTCCCACGAGGCGAAGCGGAACACCTCGCGCTCCATCACCCCGACGACGGTGAACTGCTTGCCGCCGATGTTGACCAGTCGGCCCACGGCGCTCGCCGCGTCGTCGAAGAGCGAGTCGGCGTACTTCCAGCCCATCACCATCACCCGGGACCGGGTCTCGAGGTCGAGATCGGAGAGCCAGCGACCGGCCATCGGACGGATCGCGTTGATGCGGGCGTAGTCCGGCACCGCACCCGCCACCTGCCCGGAGAAGTCGCGCCCGTTGGCGCGGTAGGGAAGGTTCAGCTCCCAGCCCGGCGCAAGCGCCTCGAGGGTCGTGCTCCGTGCACGGAGGTAGCGGGCGTCGCGATAGGTGAGGCGCTCCGACGCCAGCTCCCGCGCCGTGGGGGCGAGCGAGCGCGGGGCGTCGCCCGCGATCAATGTCCCCGCTCCGCCGACCTCGTCGAGGTACTGCTGCGTCAGCTGGGCCTGCCCGCCGAAGAGCGCCAGCACCGTGACGATCGAGGCGGTGCCCAGCACGACCCCGGCAAGCGCGAGCAGCGTCTGCCCGAGGTGGCGTCGCGCCTCGTCGAGGCCGGTGAGGATCGACTCGAGCAGGGTCACGCGACGATCCGGCCGTCGGCCATCTCGATGGTCCGCTCTGCCCGCGCCGCCACGTTCGGGTCGTGCGTGACGAGGATCACCGTGTTCCCCGCGGCGTGCAACGCCTCGAAGGTCCGCATCACCTCGGCGCCGGCCTTGGAATCGAGGTTGCCGGTGGGCTCGTCGGCCATCAGGATCGCCGGGCCACCGACCAGGGCCCGGGCGATGGCGACCCGCTGGCGCTCGCCTCCCGAGAGTTCCTCCGGCCGATGGCCGATCCGATGGCCGAGGCCGAGTGCCTCGAGTCCCGCCACCGCGCGGGCCCGGCGCTCCCGCCGCGCGATCCCGCCGCGGTACTTGAGTGGCAGGGCGACGTTCTCCTCGATCGAGAGGCGGGGCATCAGGTTGAAGGTTTGGAACACGAAGCCGACCTTCCGGTTCCGCACCGCGGCGAGGCGCTTGCCGTGCAGGCCGCCGACTTCCTCGCCATCGAGCACGTACCGACCGGCGGTCGGCGTGTCGAGGCAGCCGAGGAGGTGCATCAACGTGCTCTTCCCCGATCCCGACGGGCCGATGATCGCGACGAACTCGCCCCGCGCGACATCGACATCGGCGCCACGCAACGCCTGCACGTCGACCTGTCCCAGGCGGTAGGTCTTCGTGAGGCCGCGGGCCTCGATCAGCGCCGCCATCAGCGGCTCACGCGGGCCGCCCGCTCCGCCGCGGCGACCGGATCCTCCAGCGCCACCGTGTCGCCGACCTCGACCCCACCCAGCACCTCGACCCAGGTGAGGTCGCCGAGCCCGAGCTCGACGGGAATCCGCTCCGGCGTGCCCGCGCGCAGCACGTGGACGACGGGCTGGCCCTCGGAGAGGAAGACCGATTCCACCGGGATCCGGACCACGCCGGTGCGCGCCGGTCCGGCGATCCGCACGTTCGCCGTCATCCCGGGACGCAGCACGCCGAAGTCGCCGCGCACCGCCACCTCGACGTCGAACACCCGGACCCGGTCCTGCTGCCGCGCGGCCGGCGGCACCAGGCGGACCACACCCCGCACCGTGTCGCCGGGGAAGGCGTCGAGGGTGAGCGACACCGAATCGCCTTCGGCGACCTTGCCGATGTCGACCTCGTTCACCGCCGCCTTCACCCGCAGCGCCGACAGGTCGGCGATCGTGAACAGCTCGGTCCCGCCGCCGAAGGTGCTCGTGCCGCCGACGACCGTCTCGCCCTCCTCGACGCCACGCAGGATCACGACCCCGGAGGTCGGTGCGGTGATCACGGCGTACTGCGCCGAGTCGCCCGCCGTCACGCCACTGAGCTGCACCAGCCGCAGCTGTTCCTCCGCGACCTGCAGCGCGTTCTCGGCCTGCTGCCAGGAGGCCTGCTTCAGTTCGGCTTCCTCCCGGGTGATCCCTCCCGTGGGAACCAGGGCCGTGGCGCGCTCCGATTCGCTCCGGGCCCGATCCCGCGCGATCCGCGCCGCCGCGATGTCGGAGCGGAGGCGCGCCAGCGAATTCGCCTGCGCGATGTCCGGGATGATCCGCGCCAGCACCTGGCCCTCGCGCACCCGCGCTCCCTCGCGAACCAGCAGCCGCGAGACGACGCCGGAGATCGGCGACTTCACCACGATCTGGCGCTCGGGTTCGACGAGCCCCGTCTCCTCGACGAACACCTCGACGTCGCCTCGCTCCACCGCGGCGACACGATAGGGGCGCTCGTCGCCGGCGGCCGCCGCGTCGGAACCGCAGCCGATCGCCGGCACCGCCATCGCCAGGACCAGGAGGAGGGAGTCGGAAGCCTGCATGGGTGTGTCCTCGGTGAAGGGAGGGCCAACCCGGAGCGCTACGAGGCGGGGCGACTCGTGGTTTCAGCTTGGGACGTAGAACGCCGGCCTGATGGTGGGGCCCCGCTCACCCCGTCCGCGACAGCTCGGCCGGCCGCCGGCTCACGACGAGCAGGTCGCCCTCGGCGCGCTCGCGACGGAAGCCGAGGAGGTGCAGGATGTCGAGGGCGCGGAACCGTGCCGTCCGCCGATCGACCAGCAGCACGTCGTCGCGGGCGGGGTCTCGCCGGACTCCAGGCAGCAGCGGCACCAGCCGGGGGACACCGAGGCGGCGGAGGGCCCAGGCGAGCACGAGCCAGGCACGGGGGACAGGCCGCATGAGGAAGAAGCCGTCGGATCCCGTCGGCTGGTAGAGCGGCATGAGCAGGCGGCCCTGTTCCGGGGCGAGCACCGGGCCATCGCGGTCCACGCCGAGGGCCTGGTTCGCCGCGACCGTGCGGAAGGAGGCCCAACCGGGGTTCATCAGGAAGCGGTCGGCCGGAGAGATCGCGTGCCGATAGCGGACCTCGAAGACGCGCGGCACGCCCCGGCGGGCCGCGCGAAGGCGGGCGCGCGCCGCCTCGAGGGGCACGCGCCCCACATCGGCCTCGAGGACACCGGCCGCTTCCATCGCGAGCCAGATCGCTGCCTCGCAGTGATCGATGGATGCCGGATCCTCGTGGCGGCCACCTTCGCACCCGCTGGTGATCCAGCCATCGGCCTCGAGCACCGAGAGGAGGGTGCCGTCGAGCTGTTCCTCGAGGCCGAGGATGACGGGGACCTCGAGGGTGCGCGCGAGGCGACGGTTCGGGAGCGAATCGGCGAGCACGGCGAACGGCAGCGAGGCACCGGAGGTGGTGTGGAGGTCGAGCACGGTGCGGCGCGCGGTCCGCGGTTGGGCATCGAGGATCGCGAGCAGCTCGCGTGCCTCCTCCTCGTCGGCCGGCGCGGCAGCGAGCGAGCCGCCGCTCCGCAGCCGCGCGACCACTGCGGGTGTCCAGAGCCGGTTCAGGTCCGCGTCACGGTAGCGCACGCCTGCCGCGAGGGCAGCGCGGTTGCCGACGAGACACAGCAGGCGTCCGGACAGCGGGATCTCGTCCTGCGCCAACCGCGCCAGCACGCGCCGGGCGGCGTGATAGCCGGCCGGTTCGTTCCCGTGCACGCTCGCCAGCACCACGAGCAGGGGCCCACTGGTCGGGCCCTGCTCGCCGAGGATGCGGGGGATCGGCTCGAGAACAGGCATGCCGCGCGGAAGATAGACCGATCCCGACCGAGCCCGGGCCCGCGAACTCCCTGGGGTGCCGGCACACGGCCGTGTGCGTGGTGGCGGTTCACGGACCCACGCGGCAGATTCTCGGGACCGATGCCGACGCCCGATCATTCGACGCCGCCCCTCGACGGACCACCGCGTCGCGGCAGCCCCGCGAGCCGCGCCCGCGCCGGCCGCCTCCTGCGCTGGTTCGGCTGGTCGGTCACGGGGGAGCAGCCGACGACGCCCCGGGCGGTGCTGATCCTGGCCCCGCACACCTCGAACTGGGACTTCCCGATCTGCATGCTCGCGATGCTCACCGTCGGCTGGCGCATCACCTGGATCGCGAAGCACACGCTCTTCGTCTGGCCGGCGAGCCCGATCCTCCGCTGGCTCGGTGGCGAGCCGGTCGACCGGCGGATCCACGCTGGCCGCGTGCAGCACGCGATCGAGCGCTTCGAGGCGAGTGAGTCCCTCTACCTCGGGATCGCCCCCGAGGGCACCCGCCGACGGGCCGAGCACTGGAAGACCGGCTTCTGGCGCATCGCCCATGGGGCGGGCGTTCCGATCATCCCCCTCGCACTCGACTGGTCCACGCGAGAGCTCCGCATCACGCCGGCGATGCACACCAGCGGCGACGTCGAGGCCGACCTTCGCGCCCTGCGCGCCCGCTTCCGCGCCGGCATGGCTCGGCACCCGACCCAATTCGCGGAGCGGCCGGAACCGGGGGGCACCGCGGCACGTCGGGAGTAGATTCCGGCGTCCGGCACGCAACCCCTCACCTGGGCGGGCACGATGCTCGGTGTCTATCTGTTCTGCGCGGTGTTCGGCGTCGGCCTGCTGCTGTTCTCGGTGCTGGCGGGCGGCGATGCGGGCGACGGCGCGGACCTCGACCTCGATGGCGAGCTGGAGCTCGAGGTCGACGCGGAGGCGCCGGGGTTGGCGAGCGACCTGATCCTCGGCCTGTTCAAGCCGCGCAACCTCACCTTCCTGCTCGCCGCATTCGGTGCAACGGGGTCGCTGCTCACCTGGGCCGGGAAGTCCCCCGCCCTGACCCTGGCCCTCGCGGTCGGCATGGGCGCGGCGGCGTGGTTCACCTCGCACGCGGTGTTCACCGCCCTGCATCGCACCGACAGCAGCGTCGACGCGCTCGACGACCACGACCTCGAGGGCGCCATCGGTCGCGTGACCCTGCCGATCACGCCCGAGGGGCGCGGCCAGGTGACCCTCGTCGCCGCCGGTCGCCAGACCTACCTGACCGCGCGCCTCGAGCCCGGCATCGAGCGCGCCCTCCCGGTCGGCACCGAGGTCCTGATCCGTCGCACCACCGGCGGCGTCGCCGAGGTGTTGCCGACCGACACGCTCGAGCTTCCCCCCTCCACCTCCTGAGGCCCCATGGACACCCTGACCCTCGGCATCCTCGCCGTCATCGCGCTCTTCCTCGTCGCGACCATCACCTGGGTGGTGAAGTCGCTGATCGTGATCTGCCTGCCCAACGAGATGGTCGTCATCACCGGGCGCAAGCGCCGCACGGCCGACGGGCGCGAGGTCGGCTACCGGGTGCTCAACGGCGGCCGGACGATGCGCATCCCGGTGCTGGAGCGCGTCTCGCGACTCGACCTCACCACGATCCCGATCGAGGTCAGCGTCCAGAACGCGTACTCGAAGGGCGGCATCCCGCTCCACGTGCAGGGGATCGCCAACGTCAAGGTGAGCGGCCGGTCGCCGATCAGCGACAACGCCGTGGAGCGACTGCTCAACAAGCCGTTCCGCGAGGTGATGTCGATCGCCAAGGACACCCTCGAGGGGAACCTGCGCGGCGTCCTCGCGACGCTGACGCCCGAGGAGGTCAACGAGGACCGGCTCAAGTTCGCCAACGTGCTGATCGAGGAGGCCGACGAGGACCTCAAGAAGCTCGGCCTCGAGCTCGACACCCTCAAGATCCAGAACGTCACCGACGAGGTGAAGTACCTCGACTCGATCGGTCGCCAGAAGACCGCCGAGATCCTCACGCTTGCGCGGGTCGCCGAGGCCAACCGCGCGGCGGAGGCCGAGCAGACCGAGGCGGCGGCACGCCAGGCGGCGCAGGTCGCGGCGCTGCAGGCCGACCTGAAGATCGCCGAGGAGAGCAACCGGTTGCGGGTGCGGCGCGCCGAGCTCGAGGCGGAGGCGCTCGCGCGCGAATCCGAGGCGAAGGTCTCGGGCGAGAAGGCCCGGGTCGTCGCCGAGCAGGCGCTGCAGCAGGAGCGGATCGGGCTGGAGCAGCGGCGGCTCGAGGCCGACGTCATGCTGCCGGCCAAGGCCGACCGCGACGCCGCCGAGCAGCGCGCGAAGGGCTCCGCGGCGTCGATCGCCGAGGACGGCCGCGCCCGCCTGCTCGTGCTCGAGCAGACGATCCGGCTCTACCAGGGCGCCGGCAGCGAGGCGGAGCGGATCTTCATCCTCAACATGCTGCCCGACATCATCCGCGACATCTCGCGCTCGGTCGGCGACATGTCGATCGACAAGGTCACCGTGATCGACTCCGGCAACACCGGCACCGGGGTCGGCAAGGCCGCAAGCCAGCTCCCCTCGGCGGTGATCCAGCTCACCGAGCAGATCGAGGCCGCCACCGGGGTGAACATCCTGAGCCGGTTGCAGCAGCCGAAGGACGAGAAGCGAGAAGGGTGAAGCGAGAGGCGGTCGTGAGTCGTGAGAGGTGCAGGAAGCTCAGCCGGCTTCCTGCAGCACCTCCCGCACCGCCGCGAGGTGGGCATCGGTGAGACCGCCGGCCTCGAACATCGCCACCCCTGACGCGCCGCCGCGGCGGGCGGCGCGGATCGCCTCCGCAAGCGCGGGCGGTGGCAGGTCGGGTAGGTAGAGCCCCGCCACCAGCGGCGTCGCGGTCGGGAGCGCGGTGACGCCCTCGGCCACCGCCCCCTCGATCCACGAGACCGGTTCCCGGTAGAAGCCGTGGTACGTCATCGGGAACACCACGTCGAGCGGCCAGCGGTCCCACGCCTGCCGCACCAGCCGCCGGGCGATCGTCGGGGTCGGGAAGACCGCCGCGGAGATCGCCTTGCCGCGCGCGTGCACGGCACGGGCGAGCACCTCCACCGTCTCGGTGACCATCCGCCACCGGAAGGCCCGCCACGCGACGTCGGCCGCCGGATCCTCGAGCGCGAGCGGGTCCCGGCCGGTCTCGCGGGCGAACCGGTCGCGACACGCCTCGCAGTAGCAGAAGTCGAACGGCGCCATCTCGTGATCCTGCACGAGGCCGTACGTCTCCCACAGGTTGCGCGGCAGGATCACGTCGGGGTGCCGGATGTAGTCGAGGTGGACGGCGTCGACCCCCGGGGTGGCGGCGACCCCGTCGACCACCCCCGCGAGGTACTCCCGCACCGCGCGCCGGGTCGGACAGAGCCACTGGTAGTAGCCCACGTACGGGGGATGGGTGAGCGAGCTGCGCCCCTCGCGGCTGACCGAGAACCACTCCGGATGCTCGGCCTTCACCGTCGCATCGCCACTGCGGTTCATCGTCCAGATCCAGCGGTGGAGCACCAACCCCTCCGCGTGCGCCGCCTCCCCGTGCATCGCCGCCTCGCCGCCGCTCACGAGCACGCCCGTGAACCCGGACGCGCGCAGCCGGGCGTAGCGCGTCCGCCACCCGGCGAGGTCAACCTCCCGGGCGCCGCCGTGGACCCAGGTCCAGAGCGAAAACGCCGAGCGCCGGTCGGTGGCGGCCGGTTGCCACCGGCGCGCCGCGAGGAGCCCAGCGCCGGTGGCCTGGAGGAAGTCGCGCCGGCCGGTCACTGGCCCCTCGCCCGGACCGCGGCGACGTCGGCCGGCCGAACCACGGTGCCGTTGTTGCCCCACTGGCTGTAGACGTAGGTCAGCACGTTCGCCACCTGCTCGTCGCTGAGGCCCAGGGCGGGCATCACGGCGTCGAAGACCTCGCCGTTGACGGTGATCGGGCCGCTCCGACCGTGGAGCACGGTGGCGATGGCGCGATCGCGATCGGCATTGAGGAAGTCGGAGCCCGCGACCGGGGGGAACGCCCCCGCCAGCCCCTTCCCGTCGGGCTGGTGACACGCGGCACACGTGCTCTCGAAGAGCCGCTGGCCGAACGCCACCTGCTCGGCGGTCGTGCGCGCACGCGGCGCCGAGTCGTTCGTGCTGGGCATCGTCTGCACCGCGCTTCCCTCGGGGCGATAGATCCCCTCGTAGGTGCGGCCCGAGTAGACCGCGCTGTCGGTCGGACCGGTCACCACCAGCTCGCCCAGGGCCCCCTTGTTGAACGCCCGGAAGATGGCGTGGTCCACCAGCAGGTAGGTCCCCGGGGTGTTGATGGTGAACTCGACGATCGCCGCACCACCAGGGGGAATCAGGGTGGTCTGGACGTTGTGGCTGGTGGCGGTGCCGGCCTCCTGGTGCACCGTGTCCATGATCTCACCGATCAGGTGGAACGACGAGGCGAGGTTGGGGCCACCGTTGCCGACGAAGAGGCGGACCGTCTCGCCGACCTTGGCCGTGAGGGCGTGGTCGCCGCTGAGCGCCCCGACCGCGCCGTTGAACACGACATACGGGGGACGCTCATCGATCGCTTTCGCCATGTCGAACTGCTGCAGGCCCGGGTCACCGTAGTCGCCGGCAGTGTAGACCTCGCCCTGCATCACGTAGTACTCGCGGTCGACCGGCGGCAGCCCGCCCGGCGGCTCGACCAGGATCATCCCGTACATCCCGTTGGCGATGTGCATCCCGACCGGCGCGGTGGCACAGTGGTAGACGTACAGCCCCGGGTTGAGTGCCGTGAAGGAGAAGGTCGACGTGCGTCCCGGCACCGTGAGCGAGGAGGTGGCGCCACCTCCGGGGCCGTTGACGGCGTGCAGGTCGATGTTGTGCGGCATCTTGCTGTCTGGCGGATTGTCGAGATGGAACTCGACCAGGTCGCCCTGGCGCACCCGGATGAACCGTCCGGGGACCTGCCCCCCGAACGTCCAGAAGCGGTACTCGACCCCGTCGGTGAGCCGCTGCACGAGTTCCTTCACCTCGAGGTGGACGATCACCCTGGTCGGGTGGTCCCGGGTGATCGGCGGCGGGACCTGGGGTGGCACGCCGAGGACCGCGTCCTCCTCGCCCGACGGCGGAGCGCTGCCGCCGCAGGCCGCGGCAAGCAGCGGCAGCAGGAACAGCAGGAATGGGCGAAGGCGCGTGGCGCGGACCATGTCGGGACTCCTCGACGAGGGCGGGAAGTTCACGGGGCGGCGGCGAAGACCACCGTGCCCCATCGCTCGGGGACGTGCATGTTGATCTCCCCCTGGGGGGACCAGACCCAATTGTGCTCGGGCAACGGCTTGCCGGACGCGGCGCGGCGCTTCCGGTACCGGCCCTCGATCACGTCGAGTTCCCACTGCACCCGCGAGAAGTTGATCCGCCAGGTGTCGCCCGCGCGGGGCGGGATGACGGTGCGTCCCCCGTCGGCGAACGCCGCCCACGGGATGGCCATCTCGACGAACCAGCCGCGGTCGCGGTCGCGCGGATCGTTGAGGGTCCCCTCGAGGTGCACCGCACTGCGCAGTCCCGCGATGTCCCAGCCATTGTCCGCGCGCCCCCCAGCCCGATAGGGTCGATCCAGGAACAGGTCCCAGACCGTGCCGAGGGCGTTGATCTCGAGCTCGAAGTAGCGCGCGGCATCGCCATCGGGATCGATGAACCACTCGAAATCGTTGTCGTGGTAGATCACCGCATCACGGCTGGTGAGGGTCCCCCAGAGATCGGGCTCCTCCAGGGACGCGGCGAGGTAGAGCGCCTCGTCGTCCCAGGCGATGGCCACCCGGGTCTCCACCGGCGGGTCCGGGCGACGCGGCCCCTCGATGTCGACGAACGGCTCGCTCCAGCGTGCCTGCTGCCACGCCGGATCGCCCAGCCGGCCGTCGATCACCGGCGCGGTCGTCACCCGGGCGGCCACCAGATCGTGGGGAATCGCGGGGGCCTGGGCCCCGAGCGAGGTCGCGGTGCAGGCCACCGCGAGGGCACGCGAGACTCGAAACATGTCGAAGGATACCTCCGTCAGGTGAGGGGTTACGGGCTCGCCGCTCGCAGCGCATATTCGACCTGTCGGCCCGCCCTCCCGTCCCGCCTCCTCCCACCATGCGATCCCCCGATGACCGACGCGACCCGCAAGCCTCGGGATGACGAAATCGACGTGGCCGGGCTGACCCATGTCGGCAAGGTGCGCAAGGACAACCAGGACCACTTCCTGATCGCACAGATCAAGAAGCGGCTCGAGGTGCACGACACCTCGATCTCGACCCACGCGCTCTCGCAGCTCGACGAACGGGTCGCGTTCCTGGCGATGGTCGCGGACGGCGTCGGCGGCCGCACCGGCGGGGAGGAGGCGAGCCGTCTCGCGCTGGAGGAGGCGACGCTCTACCTCAACCAGAGCCTGCGGACCTACAACCAGGGCGATGCCCGCACCGACACCTTCGTCGACCTCCTGCAGTCGGCGGCGCTCGCGAGCCACGAACGGGTCCTCGCGCGCGCCCGCGAGGGCGGGGCCCCGCACGGGATGGCGACGACCCTGACGCTCTGGATCGGCGTGTGGCCGTGGTTCTACCTGCTGCAGGTCGGCGACTCGCGCTACTACCTCTATCGCGAGGGCACCCTCACGCAGGTGACCCGCGACCAGACGATGGCCCAGGACCTCGTCGACCAGGGCGTCCTCAAGCGGAGCGACCAGCACCGCTCGCCGCTCAACAACGTGCTCTCGAGCGCCATCGGGGCCCAGCAGACGACGCCGGTGGTGACCCGGATCGCCGCCGCGTGGGAAAACGTCCACCTCCTCTGCAGCGACGGCCTGACGAAGCACGTCTCCGACGAGCGGATCGCCGAGATCCTGCGGACGATGACCACCGCCCGGGGCGCGTGCGAGGCCCTCCTCGCCGAGGCCCTCGAGGGGGGCGGGTCGGACAACATCACGATCATCGTCGGCCGGGCCGAGCGGCGCGAGCTGGCCTGAGGCAATCCCGCATCGAATCCCGAGCCCGGCGGTCGTGGTTGGCACCGACCGGCGCCGCGACGTAGTCTCCCCGATGCCCGCACCGCGCCCCGCCGATGGGTGACATCGACGTCCGCCCCGCCACCGATCCGGTCGCCGTGCAGCAGTTCGCCGCGGCACTGCTCGACGACCTGCGCGCGCTCGGGACCATGCTCGCGGAGGATCGCCTCGAGCGCGGGGTGACCCGCCTCGGCTTCGAGCAGGAGATGTTCCTCGTCGACGCCAACGGTCGACCCGCCTCCGTGGCGATGGAGGTGCTCGAGACCCTCGACGACACCGCCTTCACGCACGAGATCGGCCTCTTCAACCTCGAGCACAACGTCCCGCCCGCGCGGCTCGGGCCCGGCACCCTCGCGGGACTCGAGCGCCACCTCGGCGACGCCCTCGCCCGGGTGCGCACCGCGGCGGCCCGTCACGGCGCGGACGTCTTCCTCGGCGGCATCCTCCCGTCGCTCGATGCGGGCGACCTCACCGTGGCGAACCTGACGCCGCTGCCGCGCTACCACGCGCTGAACGACATGATCGTCGAGCTCGCCGGCGGCACGTTGCGCACCCTGATCCAGGGCCACGACCACCTCCAGCTCGAGCTCGACTCCGTCATGCTCGAGGCCTGCACCACCTCCATCCAGGTCCACCTGCAGGTCGATCCCGACCGGCTCGTCGCGGCGTACAACGCCGCCCAGGCGATCGCCGGGCCGATGGTCGCGGTCGCCGCGAACTCGCCCCTGCTCTTGCAGCACCGCCTCTGGGACGAGTCACGGATCCCGGCCTTCCAGCAGGGCGTCGACATCCGGGACGCGCACCACCGTCGGCGGGACGGCTGGCGACGGGTCCATTTCGGCGATGCCTGGGTGCAGGAGTCGATCCTCGAGATCTATCACGACCAGGTCGCGCGGCATCGACTGCTGCTGATCGGCGATCCCGGCGCGACCTCCACCGCCGTCCTCGCCGGTGGCGACCTGCCGCGGCTGCGCGCCCTGTCGCTGCACAACGGGTCGCTGTACCGGTGGAACCGCCCCTGCTACGGGCTCGCCGACGGCGTCGCGCACCTGCGGATCGAGCACCGACCGCTCCCCGCGGGGCCGACCATCCTCGACGAGGTCGCCAACACCGCGCTCTTCGTGGGGCTGGTCGAGGCGATCCCCGAGGCGATCCCGGACCTCACCGCGCGGCTGCCGTTCGATGATGCCCGCGCCAACTTCACCGCCGCGGCGCGCTATGGCATCGATGCGGCGATGCGCTGGCTCGACGGCACCTCGCTCCCCGCGCGCGAGCTGCTCACCGACACCCTGCTCCCGCTCGCGGAACGCGGCCTGCGCCACGCCGGGGTCACGATGGAGGAGATCGACCGCTACCTCGGTACCATCCGGGGCCGACTCGCGAGCGGCCGCACCGGCGCACGCTGGACGCTGGAGGCCTACCGCGCCCTGGAGCCGTCGCACCGGAATCGGAATGCCCGGACGCAGGCGGTCACCCGCCTGATCGTCGACCGGCAGCATCGCGGCCTTCCGGTGCACGATTGGCCCGACCCCGACGGGACCGAGCGGTTGGGGCCCGCCGCGCCGTGCCGCCGGGTCGCCGACATCATGAGCACCGATCTCTTCACGGTGGGGCCGGACGACCTCCTCGACGTCGCGACCAGCGTCATGGCCTGGAAGCACATCCGCCACGTGCCCGTGGAGGACGCCGACGGGCAGCTCGTGGGACTCGTCTCGCACCGCGACCTGCTCGCGATGCTCGCCCGCACGCCCGCGGACCGCCCGCGCACCGTCCGGGAGCTGATGCGCCCGGAGCCGCGAACCGTCACCCCGGCAACCTCGTGCGCCGATGCGCTCCGACTCCTGCAGGATCCGGAGGTCGGCTGCCTGCCGGTCGTGGAACGGGGGCGGTTGATCGGCATCGTCACCGACCGGGACTTCCTCGGCCTGGCCGAGGCGTGGATCGCCCGCTCGGACTCGTGAGGCCATCCCGCCGGCCCGGCCTGCCTAGATTTCACCCCTCGGCCGCTCCCCCACGGCACCACCCCGACCCGGGATTCTCCATGCGTCGCCCAGCGTTCCTCCTCGCCCTCGTCGTGGCCGCCTGCGGGGCGCCGGCGGCCTCCACCGACCGCGCCATCGCGGACGCCGCCGCCGACTCCCTGCTCGCGATGTACACCACGGTCCGGCTCGACGCCGACCTCTCCGGGCTCACCGAGCGCGAGAAGCAGATGCTGCCGCTCCTCATGGATGCGGCGCGGGCGATGGACGAGATCTTCTGGCTGGAGGCCGTCGGCCAGCGCGACTCGGTCCTCTCGAAGATCACCCACGACGGGATGCGGCGGTTCGTCGAGATCAACTACGGCCCGTGGGATCGCCTCAACGGCAACCGACCCTTCCTGGCGGAGGTGGGCGAGCTGCCGCCCGGCGAGAACTTCTACCCGCACGACATCACCCGGGCCGAGTTCGACTCGCTCGCCGCGCTGGCGCCGGACAGCGGGCGCGCGCTGCGCGGCCTGTACACCCTGGTCCGGCGCAACGGCAGCGGCGGGCTGACGGCCGTGCCGTACCACGTGGCGTACAAGCCGATCGTGGAGCGCGCCGCGGCCAAGCTGCGGGCCGCCGCCACGCTGGCCGATGATCCGGGACTGCGCCGCTACCTCGAGCTCCGCGCCGACGCCCTGCTCGACGACGACTACCGCGCGAGCGACATGGCCTGGCTCGACATGAAGGACAACACCGTCGATGCCGTCATCGGCCCGATCGAGACGTACGACGACGCCCTCTTCGGCTACAAGGCCGCCCACGAGGGCTACGTGCTGATCAAGGATCGCGCCTGGAGCGAGCGGCTCTCGCGCTACGCCGCGCTGCTCCCGGGACTGCAGCGCGGGCTCCCCGTCGCACCGGCGCTCAAGGCGGAGACGCCCGGCACCGACAGCGACCTCAACGCCTACGACGTGGTCTTCTATGCCGGCCAGGCGAACGCCGGCAGCAAGACGATCGCGATCAACCTCCCCAACGACGAAGCCGTCCAGCTCGCGAAGGGCACCCGGCGGCTGCAGCTCAAGAACGCGATGCGCGCCAAGTTCGACCGGATCCTGATGCCGATCGCCGAGACCCTGATCGCCCCCGAGCAGCGCGAGTTCCTCTCGTTCGACGCCTTCTTCGAGAACACGATGTTCCACGAGGTCGCCCACGGCCTCGGCATCAAGAACACCATCAACGGCCGGGGGCCGGTGCGGACCGCGCTCAAGGAGCAGGCCGGCGCCCTCGAGGAGGGGAAGGCCGACGTCCTCGGCCTCTACATGGTGAACGCCCTCGCCGAGGCCGGCGAGCTCGGCGACCATGACATGCGCACCAACGACGTGACCTTCATCGCGTCCATCTTCCGCTCGATCCGCTTCGGCGCGTCGAGCGCCCACGGGCGCGCCAACGTGGCCCGGTTCAACTTCTTCCAGGACCTCGGGGCCTTCACCCGCGACTCGGCCACCGGCACCTACCGCGTCGCCTTCGACCGGATGCGCGAGGCGACCGACTCGCTCTCGGCGACCATCCTGCGCTTCCAGGCCACCGGCGACTACGATGGCGTCGCCGCCTGGATGGAGCGAATGGGGGTGATCCGCCCCGAGCTGCAGGCCGACCTCGACCGACTCGCGGCGAAGGGGATCCCGGTCGACGTGATCTTCGAGCAGGGCGAGGAGGTCCTCGGCCTCCCCGTCTCCGGGGCGGTCGGTGCCGCCCCGCGCTCGGGAAGCTGAGGACCCGGTATCTTTGCCCGCCATGACCACGTCCTCCCGGGCCGCCGAGGCGGCCGACCGCATCGACTGGAACGCGATCCTCGCCCCGTACCGCTCCTCGGTGCTCGGCCGCAGCATCTGGCAACTCGCGAGCACCACCCTGCTGTTCGTCGGCCTGTGGGTGCTGGCGTATCGCGCCCTCGCGGTGGGCTGGTGGCTCACCCTCGTCCTCGCCGTCCCCACGGCGATGATGGTGGTGCGCCTCTTCATGCTCCAGCACGACTGCGGCCACGGCTCGTTCTTCCGCTCGCGGCGCGCCAACACGATCGTCGGCGCGATCCTCGGCGTGATCACGCTGGTGCCGTACACCTACTGGCGGAAGACCCACGCGATCCACCACGCCACCTCGGGCGACCTCGACGGCCGGGACCTCGGTGATATCGACACGCTGACGGTGCGCGAGTACCTCTCCCGCACGCGGGCGAAGCGGCTCCTCTACCGGATGTACCGCCACCCGCTGACGCTGCTCGTGGTCGGGCCCGCGTGGCAGTTCATCCTCAAGCACCGGCTGCCGCTCGACATCCCGCGTTCGTGGAAGCGCGAGTGGGCCAGCGTGCACGGAACCAACATCGCCCTCGCCGTCGTCGTCGGGGTGATGTGCTGGCTCGTCGGGTGGAAGGCCTTCCTGGCGGTCCAGCTCCCGATCACGCTGATCGCCGGCGCGATCGGCGTGTACCTGTTCTACGTGCAGCACCAGTACGAGGACACCTACTGGCGCTACCGCGAGGCGTGGAACTACTACGCCGCCGGCCTGGAGGGGGCATCCCATCTCGTAATGCCGAGATTCCTGCAGTGGTGCACCGCCAACATCGGCCTGCACCACATCCACCACGTCGCGAGCCGGATCCCCAACTACCGACTCCAGCAAGCGTTCGACGAGAATCCGATCCTGCAGCGGGTCACGACCCTCACCCTCCCGGCCAGCGTGAGGACGCTCTGGCTCACCCTCTGGGACGAGGACGAGCGTCGACTGGTCGGGTTCCGTGAGCTGCGGCAGATTCGCGAGCGGATTGCCGCGGAGCTGGAGGCCGGTGCCGCGGTCCTCGCCACCCGGCCCGAGGCGGTGCCCCGCAGCTGGCGCTGATCGCGACGGCCGCACGACCGGACGGCAACGGCGCGACCTGACGGTCGCGGCTGGTGCGGTTCGGTGCGTACACCTGGGTCGCGCGACCTGACGGTCACGGCTGGTGCGGGTCGGTGGGTACACCTGGGTCGCGCGACCTGACGGTCGCGGCTATGGATGACGCTTCTCGCGTGCCTACGGCCTACATCTCGACGCCCACCAGCATCACGCGTCCCACCGCCGGGGCGAGGTTGTCGCGCACCGTGCCGCCGCCGAATTCGGCACGACCCCAGAGCGCGACCCGGCCGCCGAGCGGGGCGTGGAGTCCCACGAACGGCCGCAGCACCCCCGGATAGTCCAGCCAGTAGTCGCGCGTGCGGTCACGCACGGCAAGCTGCCCGGCATCGATCCGGGCGATGAGCGCCCAGTCATAGCCGGTCCACGGGCCGACCCAGAGCGCCCCGACCTCGACCCGCGCACGGCCCGGCTCGTAGCGCAGCGCGATGGAGCCGGCAGAGCGCGGCACCTCGAGCGGCGCGTCGCCCACCTGGAAGTCTCCTGCATACGTCGGGGACACCTGCGCGAGTCGCGACGACAGCAGCTGCACCCGCGCGGCCGCCGCCAGCGGGCCGACTCGGGCGCCGCCGTCGAGCTCCACACCGCGGTTGGTGAACCCGCCGACATTCTGGAACTGGTACTGGCGCGCGCCGGCCGCGGTCTGCCGCAGGTCGACCTGCTGGACGAGGTCGTCGGCACGCTGGTCGAATCCGGTCAGGCGCAACCACGCGCCGGACGGCCAGAACAGGTCCACGCCACCCTCCCAGCCGGCCTGCCGCTCGGCCCGGAGCACGGGATTGGCGAGCTGCTGGATCTGGCCGGCGCGCAGCGCCTCGCTCATCCCGGGCTCCGGCGGGCGCAACGCCCGCCCCCAGGCGAGACGGACGCGAAGGGTCCCCGGCCCAAGCGCATGGGACCAGGACGCCCCGGCCATCGCCGCCCACGGCCGATCCGCCTCCCGCCCCACCGAACTGAGCCACTCCTGCCGCGCCCCGGCCACGAGGTGGACGCCCCCGAGGCGACCGGCAAGTTGCGTGAAGACCCCGCGCGCATCGAGCGCCTCGGCGTAGAGCGTCGAGAGACCGACCGACTCGAACCCGCCGCGCAGCGAGCGCTCGAGGGTCCGCCGACTGGCTTCCGCCCCGACGCTGAGTGAGAGCGGTCCGGCAACGGCGCGACCGGCCCAGCGCGCGCTCCATCGACGCGCCAGCTCGTTGGTGGCGCCGAGCGGCAGGCGCGGTGCGAGGATCGGGGAGCGAAACGGCTCGCGCGTGCCGCTCACCTGATGCACGCCCGCGACGAGCGTCTGCGACAGCGACGCACCGGCGACATGCACCATGCGCACGCCGAGGCCGCGCTCCTCGAGCGGCGGCACGTCGCGACGGCGGAGCCCCCCGGTGGTGAGCCCTTGCTGTTCGAGGTTGCCGTCGCGGGAGGCGGCACGCGCCGACATCTCGACGGCGACGGCGCCCCGCGTGACCCGTCCCCCGACCTGAACCCGCCACGCCTCCGCGAGCGGGGCATCGTGCCCGAGGCGGGAGACCGACGCCATGCCGGCGAAGCCCGCTGTCGGTCGTCCCGCATCCGCGCCGAGCGCACCCTCGAACCACGGTGAACCGCCATCGATATCGCGCTGGAGTGCTCCCGCGACCAGCGCGCCGCGCGGCGCGAGCGCGGTCGCGACGGGGGGACCCTTGCGGGTCTCGACCTGCAGCACGCCACTCAGCGCATCCGGGCCGTAGAGTGCGGCTCCCTGCGGACCGTGGATCATCTCGAGGCGGTCCACCATCCGACCATCGAGCAGCGTGAACAACTCGGATGACGCCACCTCGACCCCGTCGACATAGACCTTCGGCCCTCGGGTCGTGAACGAGGCGACGCCCCGAACCGCCCCCAGGGTCGGGGCGGGGCCGGTCCCGCCGCGATCCCACGGCAGCACCCCCGGCAGGAAGGCGCGCACCTGATCGGCGAGCCGCCGATGCGGTGCCGCCGCGAGATCGTTGGCCGTGACGACCGTCAGCGCCGTCGGCTGGTCGCCGGCCGGCCCGGTACCGACCGGCGTGCCGGTCACGACCAGCTGGTCGAGCTGCTGGATCCCGGAGGCGACCTGCAATCCGAGGGTGTCCGTGACAGCCGACGCGCGACGGCCGATCAGGACCACCGTGGAGCCGCTCACGACCGCGACGAGCTCGGTGTCGCGCAGCAGGAGGTCGAGCAGGTCGCCGAGTCGCACATCCGAACGGGAGACGCTCACGCGTCGGCGCGGGATCCGGTCGCCGCGCCACGCCAGCGGAAGCTGGTGCGCGTGTCGGAGCCGGAGGAGCGCCTCGCCGAGTGACACATCGCGCACGTCAAGCGAGACGCGCCGGTCGAGTGGATCCGGGGACTGAGCCGTGAGCGGGGCGGCGACCAGCCCCACGAGGAGCGGCGCGATCAGCCAGCCCCGCATCGCCTACCGGAACACGATGCCGCTGTCCTCGCGGCTCGGGGTGACCTCGAGCAGCAGGCCGAGGACGTCGAGCGCCTGTGGCAGCGAGTCGAGCGAGAAGGTGCCGGTGATCGTGCGCGAGGCGAGGGTGGTGTCCCCGAGGAAGAACGGCGTCCCGTACCAGGTGGCGAGGTCGGCGAGCACGTCACCCACCCGGGCATCGTTCACGTCGAGGATCCCGTGATGCCACATGTCGAGGGAATCGGTGGGCATCCCCGACGTCACCTTCGGCTCGCCGAGCCCGAATCGCGCCACATCGCCCGCGACCAGGCGCCGCTCGGCATCGACCGGATCCTCCACGCCCCGCACGCCGACCTCCCCCTCGATCACCGCGACCCGCACCAGGCTGCCGGCCCGCGCCGCCACCGTGAAGACGGTCCCGATATCGCGCACGACATGGGTCGGCGTGCGCACCGAGAGGGTCGAACCTTCCGCGTGGGTCACCGAGAACCACGCCTCGCCCACGAGCTCCACCTCGCGGCCTCTCCCGCCGAAGTCTCCCGGCACCGTCAGCGTGCTGCGTGGTGCGAGCACGACGGTACTGCCATCGGCAAGGGTCACCTCGAGGCGCTCGGCTGCCGCGGTGGTGTACACCGTCGGCTCGGGGGTCCCACGGGTCGCGGTCCACGCATAGCCCGCACCGGCGACCACCACGATCGCGGCGGCGAGGCGCAGGAGGGTCGTCGGCCACCGGGGGCGGCTCGGAATCGGGATCACATCCGGCGTGCGGTCCTCGGCGTGCAATTGCGCCGAGACGCGGTTCCACCCGGCATCCACGTCGACCGGGGCAGCGGGTGGCCGGGTCTGCCACGCCGTCAGCAGCCGCTCGTACTCCTCGCGGTTGGCGTCCGAGGCCTCCACCCACATCGCGATCGCCTGGTCCTCGTCCAGCGACGATTCCCCCGCCACGTGGCGGGCCAGCAGGTCATCGGTGACGGGGATCTCATCCATGGCTCGGTCCCGGAAGGGGGCAGCAGGAAGACACAGGCACGGGGCAGGGACCCTGACTCGGGCCCTCACGGTCCGTAATATGCGATATCGTCCACCAAAGACCGTGCCAGAGACCTTCGACCTCCCCGCCCTCCTCGCCGCGATCGCGACCGGCGACCAGGCCGCCTTCGAGCGGCTCTTCCGCGCCTGGTACCCGCGGATGGTCCGTCACGCCCGGCACCTGTTGGGGGAGCCGGATCTCGCCGAGGAGGTCGCCCAGGAGGTCTTCGTCGCCCTCTGGCGCCGCCGGACCGCCCTTCCCGACGCGGGCGCCCTGCCCGGCTACCTGCACCGTGCGGTGCGCAATCGCTCCCTCAACAAGCTGCGCGGCCCCGCGGTGACGTCGATCGACGCCTCGGTGGACGACAGGGTGGCGGTGGCGCCGACGGCGGCGCGCGACCTCGAGGAGCAGGAGCTCGCCACGGCGGTCGCCGATGCCATTGCCGCCCTCCCCGAGCGCACCGCCGAGGTCTTCCTCCTCTCGCGCGACCAGGGCCTCACGTACAGCGAGATCGCCGAGACCCTCGAGATCTCGGTGAAGACGGTGGAGACGCTGATGGGACGCGCGCTGCGGGTGCTGCGCGAGACCCTGCGACCTCGACTGACCGGTTCCGGCTGAATCCGGTGTCAGGGTGCGAGCCACCCTGCCGTGTCCTCCAGGCACACCGTCCCGAGGGGCCCCCCAGCGCGGGGGAGCGCCCGGGACCCAACCCCTGGAGCTGCCCCATGCGCGCACATCCCTTCTCCACCCGGACCCTCCTGGTCGCCGCCGCGCTTCTCGCGGCCTGCGCCGACGCCCCGACCGTCACCGGTCCCGATGTGGTCGCCCCCCCGACCGGCACGGCCGATGAGGCGGTGGCCCTCTCGCTCGACGAACTCGCCGCGAGCGCGTCGCTCGCCGGCGACAGCCGCGCGGCCTCGGACTACGCCGACGGCGCGTTGGCGATCCGACTCGGTGCCCGCCCGACCGAGATCGCGATCAGCGTCGGTGGCCAGGACTACCGCTACCACGCCGTCGGGCTCGGCATCGTCGAGCGCGGGCCGGATGGCGCCGAGCTGCTGAAGCGCACCGTCATCGCGTGGCACGGCCTCGATCGTCCCGATGCGGTGCTGCGGGTGATGTCGCGATCGGATGCGGCCATCTTCGGCCGCGAGGACAATCCCGGCGATCTCGGTCGTGCCACCGGCACCTGGGCGGACCTCGCCCGTGGGGCCCGCTTCGTCGCGATCGACGGCGCGCTCGCCACGACCCTCAACAGTGTCGCCGAGCCGTGCCCGAACGCCGCCGCCGATCGCCGGTTCGCCTGCAACCTCGCCCGCTTCGACATCCGGATGGACGGCACCTTCGAGCTGGTGGGCGACGCCACCGCCCGGGTGCCGATCGCCAGCGAGGCGCAGGGCTTCGCCGGCGTGGTGGTGCGCCGCCTCGACGGCGGCAGCGGCGGTCGGCCGACCGCGAACCCGTCACGACCGCAGCCGACGCGGGGCTGACCTTGGAGGGATGCGCTGTCACCCCGAGCGAAGCGAGGGGGCGGAGACCGCCGAATGCGGCGCTCCGCCCCCTCGGTCGCCGTGCTCCCTCGGGGTGACAGTCGTGCTTCGTTCCGTTGCGCCGTCCTCCGGCTACTTCCCCAGCCGCTCCCAGACGCGGTCCTTCACGTCGTCGACGAAGAGCTGCAGGTGCGGGAACGGGATCTCGATGCCGGCCTTGTCGAGCGCGACCTTGCACGCCTCGACCACCCGGAACCGCACCGGGACCTCGTCCTCGGCATGGTGGATCCAGACCCGGACCGTGAGGTCCACGCTCGAATCGCCAAGCCCCGCGGCCACCACCGTCGGGGCCGGCGACTCGAGGACCCCCTCGAGCCCGCGCACCGCCTCGAGCATCACCGCGCGCGCCTCCGCGATCGACTCCTTGTAGGCGATCCCGATCGGGATGTTGACCCGCGTCTCGCCGTACATCGAGTGATTGACCAGCAGTTCGCCGATCACCTGCTTGTTGGGGATCACGACGTAGGTGTTGTCGAGCGTCCGGATCCGGGTGGTGCGCAGGGTGATGTCGCGCACCTCGCCGTAGCGATCCTGGGTCGTCACCCAATCGCCCACCTTGAACGGCCGGTCCCAGAAGATCAGGAAGCCCGCGATCATGTTGGCGATCGTCTCCTGGGCCGCGAAGCCGACCGCGATCCCGAGCACCCCCAGGCCGGCGAGCGCGGCGGCGACGTTGATCCCGAGCTGGCTCGCCGCCATCACCATCCCGAGGATCAGGATCGCCCCGCGGACCACCCCGTCCACCAGCAGGTGGATCAGCGCCTCGGCGAAGTCCGCCCGCCGCAGGATCGCCCGGAGCGCCGGCTGCACCAGCCGGAGCAGCACCACGAAGGCGAGGAACACCACCACCGCGGCCGCCACCTTGGGCAGCACCGTCGCCGCCACCGACAGCAGCTCCTCGCGCGTGATCGAATCCAGCAGGTCACCCATGCATGCTCCCGAGAGGAATCCTGCCGGAACCTAACCCTCGCCCCCGCCCCGGCCCGGCCGCCCCTGCCAATCCGGCAGGAAGCTCCGGTATGCCCATTGCTCCCCTCTCGGGCAGCACGCGAGGCCCCGTCACCGTGGCGGGGCCCACCCGGACGTCAGGAATGAGGACCAGCAATGGCATCGAAGATCATCGGGATCGACCTCGGGACCACCAACTCGGTCGTGGCCGTCATGGAGGGTGGCGATCCGGTGGTGATCCCCAACGCCGAGGGGGGTCGGACGACCCCGTCGGTGGTGGCGTTCACCAAGGACGGCGAGCGGCTGGTCGGCCAGGTCGCCAAGCGGCAGGCCGTGACCAACCCGAAGCAGACCGTCTTCTCGATCAAGCGCTTCATGGGTCGCCGGCTCGAGGAGGTCTCCGAGGAGGCGTCGCGGGTGCCGTACCCGGTGCTCCAGGGCACCAACGGGCTCGCTGCCGTCGAGATCCAGGGCAAGCGCTACACGCCGCCCGAGATCTCGGCGATGGTCCTCCAGAAGATGAAGCAGACCGCCGAGGACTATCTCGGCCACAGCGTCGACAAGGCGGTGATCACCGTCCCGGCGTACTTCAACGACGCCCAGCGGCAGGCCACCAAGGACGCCGGCAAGATCGCCGGCCTCGAGGTGCTCCGGATCATCAACGAGCCGACGGCCGCGGCGCTCGCCTACGGCCTCGACAAGAAGAAGGACGAGAAGATCGCCGTCTTCGACCTCGGCGGCGGCACCTACGACATCTCCGTCCTCGAGCTCGCCGACGGGGTCTTCGAGGTGAAGAGCACCAACGGCGACACCCACCTCGGCGGCGATGACTTCGACCAGAAGCTGATCGACTGGCTCGTCGAGGAGTTCAAGCGCGACCAGGGGATCGACCTCTCCAAGGACCCGATGGCGCTCCAGCGCCTGAAGGAGGCCGCGGAGAAGGCGAAGATGGAGCTCTCGAGCACGACGCAGACCGACATCAACCTGCCGTTCATCACGGCCGACCAGTCGGGCCCGAAGCACCTGAACCTGTCGCTCACCCGCGCCAAGTTCGAGCAGCTCTGCGACGACCTGATCCAGCGCACGATGCCGCCGATGGAGATGGCGCTCAAGGACGCCGGCCTCAAGCCGGGCGACATCGACGAGGTGATCCTCGTCGGCGGCTCGACCCGCATCCCGAAGATCCAGCAGATCGTGAAGGACTTCTTCGGCAAGGAGCCCAACCGCTCGGTGAACCCCGACGAGGTCGTCGGCATCGGCGCGGCGATCCAGGGCGGCGTGCTCGGCGGCGAGGTCAAGGACGTCCTGCTGCTCGACGTCACCCCGCTGTCGCTCGGCATCGAGACGCTCGGTGGCGTCTCGACGGTGCTCATCCCGCGCAACACCACGATCCCGACCAAGAAGTCGGAGGTCTTCAGCACCGCCGAGGACAACCAGACGACGGTCGAGATCCACGTGCTGCAGGGCGAGCGGCAGATGGCGCAGGACAACCGGACCATCGGCAAGTTCCAGCTCACCGGGATCCCGCCCGCCCCGCGCGGCATGCCGCAGGTCGAGGTGACCTTCGACATCGACGCCAACGGCATCCTCCACGTCTCGGCCAAGGACAAGGCCTCGGGCAAGGAGCAGAAGATCCGGATCGAGGCGTCGAGCGGACTCTCGGATGCGGACATCGACGCCATGGTGAAGCAGGCCGAGGCGAACTCGAAGGCCGACGCCGAGCGCCGCGAGCAGATCGAGACCCGGAACCAGCTCGACGGGCTGGTGTACAAGGTCGAGAAGGACTCGAAGGAGTGGGTCGATCGGCTCCAGGCGACCGAGAAGGAGCGGCTCGACAAGGCGGTCGAGGCGGGCAAGGAGGCCCTCCGGGTCGGCGAGACCGCCGGCATCAAGGCCGCCTACGAGGAGCTGAACATGGCCTACTCCGCCGCCGGGGCGTCGCTCTACCAGAGCGCCGAGGGGGCGACCACCGAGGCGCCGCCGAGCGGCGAGGCGGGGGCGGAGGCGAAGCCGGCCGACGAGGCGGTCGAGGCCGACTACGAGATCGTCGAGGAGCCGCCCAAGGGCGAGTGATCGGTCGCGCGCCCGGACCGGCAGGACCCGATGCGCGACCGGACCCCCCGGTCGCGCATCGCTGTATTATCCAGCAGCCCTGCGGCGTCTCCCTGCTGGACGTTCCACAGGACCTCCTCTTTCCGGATGGATTGCCCGATGTCGCACCACGCACGCAACTGGCTGAAGTTCGGGGGCCTCGTCGCCCTCGCCTTCGTGTTGGGATTGTTCTTTGCCGGACTGCTCGACCTGCCCCGCACCAGCGTGGCGCAGGACCCCGGCCGCGGCGGGATGCCGATCGTGCCGGTCAGTGCCCCCAGGATTCCCGAGGCGCGGCCGCTGGCCGACCTCTCCGAGGCGTTCTCCGCGGTCGCGGAGGCCGTCCGCCCGTCGGTCGTCTTCATCGAGTCGCGCCGGCCGCAGAGCGCCGCCGCGGTGCGGCGGCCCCAGAACCTGCCGCCCGGCTTCGAGCGGCTCTTCCCCGACCAGCCGCAGGCGCCGCAGGATGAGGGCGAGAACATCGAGCGCTCGACCGGCTCGGGGTTCATCGTCAGCGCCGACGGCTACATCCTGACCAACCACCACGTCATCGAGGGCGCCCAGTCGGTCAATGTGCGGCTGCTCGACGGCCGGGTGTACCCGGCGAGCATCGTCGGCAGCGACAAGGACACCGACGTCGGCGTCCTCCGGATCGACGCGCCCGACCTGCGTCCCGCCGCCCTCGGCTCCTCGGCCGGGGTGCGGATCGGCGAGTGGGTGCTGGCGATCGGCAACCCGCTCGGCGACAACCTCACCTTCTCGGTGACCCAGGGGATCGTCAGCGCGAAGGGCCGCGGCCTCGACCCGCTCAACCGCTCCGACCGCGACATCCAGGACTTCATCCAGACCGATGCCGCGATCAACCGCGGCAACTCGGGCGGTCCGCTGGTGAACGTGCGCGGCGAGGTGATCGGCATCAACTCGGCGATCGCCTCCTACACCGGCTTCTACGCCGGCTACGCGTTCGCGGTCCCGATCGACCTCGCCCGGGCGGTGATGAACCAGATCATCGCGCGCGGCCGCGTCGAGCGCACCGCGATGGGCGTGTACGTGCGCACCGCGACCGAGGAGGACGCGATCTACTTCGGCCTCGACTCGATCGCCGGCGTCAAGATCGACAACTTCTCGTCCGAGGATTCGCCCGCGAAGCGCGCCGGCCTCAAGCCCGGCGACGTGATCACCGCGGTCGACGGGACGCCGGTCAGCTACGTCGCCCAGCTGCAGCAGCTGGTCGGCTTCCGCGGTCCGGGGGAGACGGTGCGGGTGACCGTCGCCACCCCGTCGGGCACCCGGGAGTCCACGGTGCGGCTGATGAGCGCCGGCACCTCCGAGGGCTCCGAGCCGGTCGAGGTCACCCCGCCGGCCCCGCCGTCGGATGGGCAGCTCAACGCCCTCGGCGCCGCGACCGAGACGGTCACCAGTGCCCTCGCGCAGGAGCTGCGCATCCCGACCGGCGTCAAGGGCGTCGTGGTGCGCTCGCTCTCGGCCCGCTCGCCGGCCACCGACCATCTCTGCCCGGCGGAGAACGGACGACGCTGCGCGCCCGACGTCATCACCGAGGTCGAGGGGAAGCCGGTGCGGAACGAGGCCGACTTCAAGTCGGCAATCGCCGGCGGCGGCCAGAATGGCGTCATCACCCTCACCGTGGTGGCGCTCGACGACCGCAACACCTCGCGCGTCGAGCGGATCCGGCTGGTCCCGACCGACCGGTAGGCCGCGCGTCCCACACGCGACGAGGCCCGCCACCCGAATCGGGGTGGCGGGCCTCTTCGCATCCGGAGCGGAGGGTCAGTCCTTGGCCGGCACCGGGATGTTCATCTCGGTGGCCTGCTTCTCCCAGTAGTCCCAGCCCCACCCCGCCACGGCGCCGTCGGCGAGCACCACCGGCGAGAGATCGCGCGCGGGGATCGAGTCGGTCGAGGACTCGGCCCCCGGCCGGGTATAGAGCATCACTTCCCAGAACTTGCCGCCGACCAGGTAGCTCTCGCTGCGGTACGGGGCGGCGGTCTCCATCACCACCGCGACGCTGTCGCGGTCGATGCCGACGGCGAGGTTCTTGAGGCGGCCATCACCGCAGGCGGCCGCGAGGAGCAGGGCAACGAGCAGGGTCGAACGGGTCAGCGCACGCATGGGCAGGTCCGGGGGATGGTGGTGGGGCGTCGAATCTCGGACGGAATGTAGCGACGGGGGGAAGCCGCTGGCGGGGGGCCGGGCTCGACCGATACCTTGGGGCACGCGAGCGTGGCGGAACTGGCAGACGCGCAGGACTTAGGATCCTGTGGGGCAACCCGTCCGGGTTCGACTCCCGGCGCTCGCATCGGAGACCATCACACCGCGCCGCGGCGACCCCGGCTACGGCTCCCACCCCTCCTCGATCAGCGCGAGGAGCACCTCCACCACCCGCGCGTCGAAGCGCGACCCGCTGCCGGAGCGCAGCACCCCGATGAGCGCGTCGGTGTCGAGCCCGGGACGATAGGCGCGGTCGGAGCGCATCGCGTCGAAGACATCGGCCACGGTGAGGATCCGCACCAGCAGCGGGATCTCGTCATCCTTGAGGCCGAGCGGGTAGCCGCTGCCGTCGAGCAGTTCGTGATGGTGCCGCACCATCGGCAGGAGCGGGGCAAACCCGGGGATCGCCGCGAGCCGCTGGACGCCGAGGTCCGGATGCGAACGGATCAGGTCGCGCTCGGCGGTCGTCAGTGGCCCGACCTTGTCGAGCACCGCGGTCGGGATGCCGAGCTTGCCGATGTCGTGGACCAGGCCGCCCAGCTCCAGGTGGCGCAGGTCGCGACGGGAGAGCCCGAGTCGCCGACCGAGTTCCACGGCCCAGGCGGCGACCCGCTCGGAGCGCCCCATCGTCCACGGCGAGACCGCATCGACCATCCGCGCCACGGCCCGCATCGCGCCGGTGCCGACGGCCTCGAGTTCCTCGAAGCGCAGCACCGTCCCGAACGGGAGCGCGGCGTGCTCCGCCAGTTGCCGCCCATCGGCCGCCCGCTCGGCGGTGGTGGTCCCTCCCTCGGGCCACTGGACCACCAGCACCGCCAGGGTCTCCTCCTCCACCTCGATCGGCCAGGCGGCCACGGCGGCGTCGGCATCGCGCGAGGGCCAGATCGACCCGAGCGCCCACGCCTCGCCGGTCCAGGGAGCACTCGCCAGTCCCGGTCGCCCGAACAGCATCGCCGGTGAGGGGATCTCGGCCCGCTCCGTGGTGCTGCCATCGTGCTCGCGGATCACCATCGACCACGCCCCGTCGCTGTTCACCGGCGCGAGCATGCACGCCGCCCGGTGGCAGCCCAGCAGCGTGAACGCGGCGTCGAACAGGGCGGCGCGGGTCGCGGCGAGGGTGCGCGAACGCATCGCCGCGGCATCGAGCTGCCGGAGCACGAGGGGGAGATCGGGGGTGGGAGGCATGTCAGGGAGCATCGCCCGCTGTACCGGTGAGGTCCACCCCTCCTCCGACGGGACGATCGCGGGCGCCGCCTCGACGGGGCCCTCGCTCAGCACGCGGCGCGGCCCCGACGAAAGAGGGCGAGGCGCACGGCGTCGACGACCACGGCGAGATCCTCGAGCTTCCCGAGGAGGGGGGCGCCGATCTCCTCGATCCGCGAGCTCACCAGCGGATCATCGGCGATGCCGGTCAGGAAGATCACCCGCCCCTCCAGCGCCGGATGCTCGGCGATGAGGCGCGGATAGAAGTCGAGGCCGTTGCCGCCCGGCATCATCACGTCGCTGATGACGACGTCCGGCGGCGCGGAGGCCATCGTCGACAACGCGCTGGCCGGCGAGTCGGCCTCGGCCACCTCGTAGGCGGCCCGCTCGAGCTGGCGGCGGAGGGCGCGCCGCAGGTCGGCGTCGTCATCGACGATGAGGATCAGGGGCGTCACCCCCCTGTGATCGGACGCGGGCGCCGAAAGCTTAGCCCCGGATCCCGTTTGACCCCCGGGCCCGGCGGCGGGTAGCTTTCCGGGCTATGACCGAGATCACCATCGAAACCACCGCCCAGGATGTTGCCTCCCGCTCCCTGCGCGTGACCGTCCCCGTCGAGAAGCTGGCCGCGGCCGAGCGCCGGGCCGTCAAGGAATACGCCCGCCAGGTCCGGCTTCCCGGATTCCGGAAGGGGCACGCCCCCGAACCGGTCGTCCGCCGCCGTTTTGGCAGTGAGATCAAGCAGTACGTGCTCCAGGACGCGGTCCGCGAGAGCTGGGACACGATCCTCAAGTCCGGCGACCTCAAGCCGACCGCCGACCCGCAGATCAGCAACCTCTCGTTCGAGGAGGGCCAGCCGCTCGCCTTCGATGTCCTGGTCGAGGTGCGTCCCAGCCTGGAACTCGCCACCACGGGCGGGTTCACCCTCACCCGCACGATCGAGCCGGTCTCGGACGACCAGGTGAACGAGCAGGTCGGCAAGCTGCGGGAGCAGAAGGCGACCTGGGTGCCGATCGAGGGCGACGGCGTGCGGCCCAAGCCGGGCCAGCTCGTCTCCGTGACCGTGACGACGCTTGAAAACGGCGAGCCGACCGCCCCCGCCTCCCCGCACTCGCTGGTCCTCGGCGATGGCCAGGCGATCCCGGACCTGGAGGAGCGGATCATGACCCTCTCCCCGGGCGAGACGGTCGAGGCGGAGGTGAAGCTGCCCGAGGATCACCCGGACGAGGCCCGTCGGGGCGAGGCGCGGCAGGTGCGGATCACCCTGCACGACGTGAAGGAGCAGGCGCTGCCGGAGCTCGATGACGCGTTCGCCGGGGAATTCGGCGAGTTCGCCTCGATGGACGCCCTGCGGACCGCGATCCGCGAGGACCTCGAGGCCGAGGCCCGTCGGACTGCCGATTCGGCGGTCCGGGACCAGCTGATCGAGAAGCTCGTGGCCGCCAACGACGTGCCGACCCCGCCCTCGCTGGTGGCCCGGCTGAGCGCGGCCTACGCCGAGGGGTATCAGGTCCCGCCCGACCAGCGGGAGGCGTTCGCGAGCCAGTTCCGGCCGATCGCCGAGGCGCAGGTTCGCCGGGAGCTGGTGCTGGATGCCGTGGCGACGGCCCACAACCTGCAGGCGACCGAGGCAGACCTCGACGCGCGGATCGCCGAGATGGCGGCCGCCCGGGGGACCGAGCCGGGCAAGCTGTACGCCCAGCTGGAGCAGGCCAAGCGGCTGCCGGAGCTGGAGCGGCAGCTGACCGAGGAGAAGACGTTCACCTGGCTGCTGGAGCAGTCCACCGTTTCGGAGGGCGCCGCGTGACGCACGCCGCCATCTATCCGCCGTACATCATCGAGCGTTCCTCGCGCGGCGAGCGGACGTACGACATCTTCTCGCGCCTGCTGATGGACCGGATCGTCTTCCTCGGCGCGGGGATCGACGACAACGTCGCGAACATCATCATCGCGCAGCTGCTGTTCCTCGAGGCCGACAACGCCGAGAAGGACATCTACCTGTACCTGAACTCGCCGGGCGGGATCGTGTCGAGCGGGATGGCGATCTACGACACGATGCAGCACCTGAAGGCGCCGGTGAACACGATCTGCATGGGGATGGCGGCCTCGATGGGGTCGTTCCTCCTCGCGGCCGGGACGAAGGGGAAGCGCGCCGCGCTGCCGCACGCCCGGATCATGATCCACCAGCCGTCGGGCGGCACGCAGGGGACCGCGGCCGACATCGAGATCCAGGCCCGCGAGATCCTCTACCTGCGCAGCAAGATGAACGAGCTGTACGCCAAGCACACCGGCCAGCCGATCGAGCAGATCGAGCGCGACATGGATCGGGACCGGTTCATGAGCGCCGAGGAAGCCAAGGAATACGGGCTGATCGACGAGATCTTCCACCCGCGTCAGGTGCCGGCGCCCGGGGCCTGACATTTGACCAATCCGGATCCGGGAGGCAGCTTCAGGCATCCTCCTCCCGGCCGGGACACCGGCGGTTCCCATGTCCAACGACAAGCACCTGCGGTGCTCCTTCTGCGGCAAGAGCAAGGACTCGGTCCGGAAGTTCATCTCCGGCCCGTCGGTGTACATCTGCAACGAGTGCATCACCCTCTGCAACGAGATCCTCGCCGAGGATGAGGAGCGCGAGGCGGGCGAGACCCGCCAGAGCGTCCCGACGCCGCAGGAGATCAAGGACACCCTCGACCAGTACATCGTCGGCCAGGAGCGCGCCAAGCGCTCGCTGTCGGTCGCGGTGTACAACCACTACAAGCGGATCAACGCCGGGCCGCGCGACGGCGAGGTCGAGCTCGAGAAGTCGAACATCCTCCTCCTCGGCCCGACCGGCACCGGCAAGACGCTGCTGGCCCAGACGCTGGCGCGGATCCTCGACGTCCCGTTCACGATCGCCGATGCCACGACGCTGACCGAGGCCGGCTACGTCGGCGAGGACGTCGAGAACATCCTCGTGCGGCTGCTGCAGGCCGGCGACTTCAACGTCGCCGAGTGCGAGCGCGGGATCGTGTACATCGACGAGATCGACAAGATCGCGCGCAAGAGCGAGAACCCGAGCATCACCCGCGACGTCTCGGGCGAGGGGGTGCAGCAGGCGCTGCTCAAGATCCTCGAGGGGACGCTGGCGAGCGTGCCGCCGCAGGGGGGCCGCAAGCACCCGCAGCAGGAGTACATCCAGATCAACACCCGCGACATCCTGTTCATCTGCGGGGGCGCGTTCGACGGGCTCGACAAGATCATCGAGGCGCGGCTGGGCCGGCAGCGGATCGGGTTCGCCGCCGAGACCACGACCACCGTCGAGCACGACCCCGGGCGGCCGTACGACCATGTCGAACCGGACGACCTGCTCCACTTCGGGCTGATCCCCGAGCTGGCCGGGCGGCTGCCGGTGCTCGTCCCGCTCGAGGCGCTCGACGAGGAGGCGCTCGTCAAGATCCTGGTCGAGCCGCGCAACGCGCTCACCAAGCAGTATCGCCGGCTGTTCGAGCTCGAGGGGGTGGGGCTCACCTTCCAGGAGGAGGCGCTCCGCGCCGCGGCCCGCAAGGCGATCACCCGCAAGACCGGCGCGCGCGGCCTCCGGGCGATCCTCGAGCACGTGATGACCGACATCATGTTCGACCTGCCGACCCGCAGCGACGTGCGCGAGGTGATCGTGACCCAGGAGACGATCGCCGAGGGCGCGACGCCGCTGGTCGTCACCGAGCGGCCGCGGCAGAAGAAGGAGGCATAGCCGGCGTGGCGACCCCGTCGCCGCTGGCGCGCCATCCGGCCGAGTTCGTCGGCTCCTTCCCCGACCCGGCCCACCGCCTCGAGCCGGCCCTGCCGGAGTTCGCCTTCATCGGCCGCTCCAACGTCGGCAAGTCGTCCCTCCTCAACGCGCTCACCGGCCGCCGCGCGCTCGCACGGGTCTCCTCGACCCCCGGCAAGACGCAGCTCCTCAACGTGTACCGCCTCGACCCCTGCTACCTGATCGACCTCCCCGGCTACGGCTGGGCGCGGGCCGCGAAGGGCGAGCGCGAGGGATACCGTCGGCTGCTGGAGCGGGTGCTGCAGACCCGCGATTCGCTGAGCGGGGTCGTCTGGCTGCTCGACATCCGCCACCCGCCGTCGAAGGATGACCAGGCCTTCCACGCACTGCTGGTCGCCTCGGGCCGCCCGGTGCTCGCGGTGCTGACCAAGGCCGACAAGCTCAACCAGACCGGCCGGGCGAAGGCGCTCGCCGACCGGACCATCGAACTCGGCCTCGAGGCCGACCAGCTGCAGGTGGTGTCGTCGGAAACCGGGCTCGGCATCGCCGACCTCGGCACCGCGATCCTCGCCGCCGCCCAGGAGATCCCCGCATGATGGTTGCCGCCTTGCGCCTCGCCGTGGTCGTCGCCAGCGTCGCCGCGTGCGGCGCCAGCCGCGCGCCGGCCCAGCAACCCGCCAGCGCCTCGCCGACCGACTCGCTCTTCGGGCTGGTGCCCCCGGGCTACGGCCAGCTCAACCAGGACGTCATCACCATCCGGCTCCGGAGCGGCGACCTCGAGATCCGCTTCACGCCGCTCGACGAGCGGGTCACCCGGCTCCTCGCCGATGACGCCTACCAGTCCCTCAACCTCCTCACCAACCGCTATCAGGCGACGATCGACTCGCTCGCCGCGGTCGAGGGGATCCGCCGCCCGGGGCTCGCGCTGATCACCTTCTTCGCGCTGGCGCCCAACACCCCGTTCGACCCCAACCTCGTGCTGCTCACCACCCGCAATCGCCTGCTCCGCCCCTCGGCGTTCATCCCGCTCTCGGCGTCGTTCAGCGCCCAGCGGCTCGAGGTCCGCACCCAGGCGATGGGGCTCTACCTGTTCGAGGACATCATCCCGGTCACCGAGCCGTTCTCGATCGGCTACCTCGGGTCGACGACCGACGAGTGGGAGCGGCGGCTGACCCGCTTCGACCGGGAGCGGGCCCGGATCCTCGGGAAGGTGAAGCAGGCACCGACCTCGGGGACCCCCTGATGCCGGTCCTGCCACTGCGGACCGTGGCGCCGGCGGCCGGGATGACCCGGCTCAGCGAGGAGTGGCTCGCCGACCTCGACGCGGCGCTGCGGGCCGAGGACGCCGACTGGCGGCGCACCTGCCGGGAGACGCTGTTCCAGCTGGCGCATCCGGGCCAGGGGAGCTGGGAGGAGCGGGTCGCGGACACCTCGCTCCCGATGGCGAGCCGCCTCGCCCTCGAGGCGTTCGACCCCGCCAACATCACGCTGGAGCCCGAGTACTACGCCGACGTCGATCCGGAGCGGTTCGCGCGGGTGAAGCCGCTGCTCTGGCTCTGGTACACCTTCGACCGGTTGCCGATCGGGGGCCAGCACGTGGCCCTCGGGGTGATGCTGCGGCGGGTCCTCGCCCCCCACGTCTTCAAGCGGGTCGGGGCCAACTTCAAGTGCTTCCAGCACGTCGAGGTGTCGTTCGGCTACAACCTCGAGGTCGGCGACGACGTCGTGGTGCACCGGCACGTCCTGCTCGACGATCGCGGCGGCCTGGTCCTCGGCGACCGGGTCTCGATCTCGGACTACGCCAACATCTACTCGCACACCCACAGCATCGTCGACCAGCAGGACGTGACCTGCCTGCGGACGGTGCTGGAGGACGACGTCCGGGTCACCTACCATGCCACGGTCCTGGCGGGCGTGCGGGTGGCCCGCAACGGCATGGTCGGCGCCGCCGCCGTCGCGACCAAGGATGTCCGGCCCTACCACGTCAACGTCGGCATCCCCGCGAAGAGCGTCCGGGTCAAGCCGAACGCCCCGCCCGAGCTGGTCCGCAACGCCCGCCTCCCGGAGCATCCGGACGGGTCGTGACCCGTTCGTGACACCCGGACGCCCCCGGTCGCGGGGCCTCCGGGCATTCGTGACAGAACTGTTGCCTTCGTCGTGACACAACCGTGGCCCGCGCCCGCGATCCTCTTGCGCTTGTGAGCGGGACCGGGCGACACGCGCCCTGGTTCCACTGGACCCTGGATCCGGGTGGTCATGATGATGCTGGTGCTTCGCCGCCTCGCCCTGGCGAGCGTGCTCCTCCTCCTTCCCGCGCTGGTGCAGGCGCAGGCGACCGGTCGGCTGACCGGCCTGATCATCGACGGCGACGGTGCCGTCCCGATCAGTGGCGCCCGGGTCGAGGTGGTCGGGACCACGCTGCGCGCCACCTCGGTGGTCGATGGCCGCTACACCTTCAACGCGATCCCGGCCGGCACCATCGACATCCGGGTGGTCCGCATCGGCTACGCTCCCAAGACGGTGACCGGCGTCGTGATCACCGCGGGCGGCGTCACCGAGCAGGACGTGACCCTCGCCGGGCAGGCGGTCCAGCTCGACGAGATCACCGTCACGGCCTCGGTCGAGACCGGCTCCGTCAATTCGGCCCTCGACGAGCAGCGCAACTCGGTCGGCATCGTCAACGCGATCTCGTCGGAGCAGATCGCCAAGAGCCCCGACGGCGACGCCGCCGCGGCGGTGCAGCGCGTGAGCGGGGCCACGGTCCAGGACGGCAAGTACGTCTTCGTCCGCGGCCTCGGCGATCGCTACACCACCGCCTCGCTCAACGGCGCGCGGATCCCGTCGCCGGAGCCGGAGAAGAAGGTCGTCCCGCTCGACCTCTTCCCGTCATCGCTGCTCTCGGGCATCACCACCAGCAAGACCTTCACCCCCGACCAGCCGGGCGACTTCTCGGGCGCCTCGGTCAACATCAAGACCCGCGACTTCCCGGGCCGCGGCTTCCGGGCGCTCTCGCTGAGCACCGGCTACAACACCGCCAGCACCGGGACCGACGGCTTCTTCGGGCCGACCGCCAGCCGCGACTGGCTCGCGCTCGGCTCCGACGCCCGCACCGTCCCGGGGCTGCTCGCCGGCACCGACTTCGGGGGCCAGATCACCCCCGAGCAGAACAACCTGCTGGTCCAGTCGATGCGCAACGTGTGGACGCCCACCGCACGGAGCGGCTCGCCGAACGGCTCGGCCGGCATCTCCCTCGGCGGGACGATCCCGACCGGGTCGAGCCGCCTGGGCTATGTCCTGTCGGGGACCTACAGCTATTCGCAGGAGATCCGGGCCGACCAGCAGCGCGCGCTCGCCGCGACGATCGGCAGCGGCGAGGGGACCCCGATCGACCAGTTCTCCGGCACGACCGGGATCACGTCGGTCCTCTGGGGCGGCATCGCGAACCTCTCGACCACGCTCGGCAGCCACACGAAGGTCTCGCTCAACAACACCTACAACCGCACCATGGACAACGAGGGGCGCCGCGAGACCGGGGCGAGCGAGAACCTGGCGATCCCGCTCCTGATCCAGCGCACCAAGTACGTCGAGCGCAACATCTACTCGTCGCAGCTCGAGCTGCACCACGAGCTCGGCGCCGGCCGCCTCGGCGTCGACTGGGGCGCCACGGTCTCGGGCGTGAACCGGCGGGAGCCGGATCGCAGCGAGATCGTCTATTCGCTGGAGAGCGGCACGCCGCGCTGGTTCGGCTTCTCGAACGAGGCCGCGGTGCGGACCTTCGGCGACCTCGACGAGAACTCGCTCGAGGGGCACGTCGACCTGATGCTGGCCCTCGGCGATCCCGCCGCGGGACGTCGGCTCCGCTTCGGCGGGCTGATGCGCCGCACCGAGCGCACCGCGCTCAACCGGACGTATTCGGTCTCGCTCGCCCGTCCGCTCCCGGGGGACGCCGACGCGATGGCTCCGGAGGCCCTCTTCGCCGACTACGCCGATGCGGGGGATGACTACTTCCGGGTCGTGCCGCTCGCCGCGGGTGGGTCGTACGCCGCCGAGGACAACCTCGCGGCCGGCTACGCGATGCTGGCGACGCCGCTCTCGCGCCGCTTCGACCTCGTCGCCGGGGCGCGCCTCGAGCGCTCGTCGGTGGCCGTCGCGTCGCTCTCGACCGCGGGCGAGCCGTCGCTCGCGAACCCGACCTTCACCGACGTCCTGCCGTCGCTGGCGCTCACCTACCGGGCCAACGAGAACCTGAACATCCGTGCCTCGGCCACCCAGACGCTGAGCCGGCCGGAGTACCGCGAGCTCTCGCCGATCCTGTACCGCGAGGTGATCGGGTTCGACAACATCAAGGGCAACGCCGACCTGCAGCGCGCCCTGATCCAGAACTACGACCTGCGGCTGGAGTACTACCCCCGCCGCGGCGAGATCCTCAGCGTGGCGCTCTTCGCCAAGCAGTTCGACAACCCGATCGAGCGGATCTACCAGGGGACCTCGGGCACCCGGATCATCACCTACGTCAACGCCCTCGGCGCCAACAACTACGGCGTCGAGCTCGAGGCCCGCAAGCAGCTCGACTTCCTGAGCGAGGGGCTCCGGACCCTGGCGCTGTTCGCCAACGCCACCTTCATGGAGTCGTCGATCGACATCGATGCCTCGCAGGGATCGGTCACCAACGCCAACCGCCGGATGGTCGGCCAGGCGCCCTACGTCATCAACGCCGGGCTGACCTGGACCCACCCGACGTCCGACGCCTCGGCCACGGTGCTCTTCAACCGGGTCGGCGAGCGGATCAACGAGGCCGGCGAGCTGCCGCTGCCCGATGTCGTGGTCCAGCCGCGCAACGTCCTCGACCTCTCGCTCCGCCTGCCGGTGTTCAACACCCTGAGCGCCCGGGTCGACGCGCGGAACCTGCTCGACGCGAAGTACCTGACCACCCAGGGGGCCGTGACGCGCGAGTCGTACCGGACCGGGCGGGTCTTCACGGTCGGATTCAGCTGGAGCCAGTGAACCCGCGGGGATTCCCGGTCGTGTGACGCGACCGTGACCCCGGCGTGGCCGGACGCCGACACATCGGGAGTTGCTTTGCCCGCGTGTGTCGGCGTCTGCCGTTCACGACTCATCACCCATGACCCCTCGAGAGGATCCCAGGATGCACCTCGGACTCGGAACGCTCGCCCGGACCTCGCTGCTGGCCGCAGCCGTCCTGACGAGCGCGTGCAACAGCGATGCGACCGCGCCGAACCCGGAGCCGTCGAACCCGGCGCCCGCCGGGCTGACCGCGACCGCCAACGGCACCACCGCGATCGACCTGGCGTGGACCGCCCCCACCACCGCCGTCACCCAGTTCGTGCTCCAGCGCGCCGAGGGTGCGGCCGGGGCCTTCGCCGAGATCAACCGGCCGGCCGCCGGGGCGACGTCCTACGCCGACGCCGGCCTGACCCCCAACACCCTGTATCGCTATCGGCTCGCGGCGGTCCGCAACGGCGCGACCTCCAGCTTCTCCTCCGAGGCGAGCGCCACGACCGCGGATGACCAGGGCGGCGGCGGTGGCGGGAACGAGGTGCTGGTCACGACCGACATCACCACCAACACCCAGTGGACCGCCGACAAGGTCTACCGCATCGTCGGCTTCCGGAAGGTGGCCAACGGCGCCACGCTGAACATCCAGGCCGGCACCAGGATCATCGGCGACTACGAGACCACCGGCTCGTCGCTCTTCGTCCTCCGCGGGGCGCGGATCAACGCGGTCGGCAACGCCGGCGCGCCGATCGTCTTCACCTCCTCGCAGCCGGTCGGCCAGCGCCTCGCCGGCGACTGGGGCGGCCTGATCATCATCGGCAACGGCGTGATCAACCGCTCGGGCGTCGTGAACATCGAGGGCACCGGCACGTCGGCCGACAACCCGCTGCTGCCGTACTCGGGCGGCGACAACAACTTCGACAACAGCGGCCGGCTGAGCTACGTCCGGGTCGAGTACGCCGGCTTCGGCCCCGCACCGGACGCCGAGCTGAACACCTTCACCTTCGCCGCGGTCGGCGGGCAGACGGTCCTCGATCACCTGCAGGCGCACAACGGCCTCGATGACTCCTACGAGTTCTTCGGCGGGGCCGCCGACCTGAAGTACGCGGTCTCGACCGAGGCCGGTGACGACCACTTCGACATGTCGGAAGGGTACCAGGGCCGGATCCAGTACTTCGTCGCCTTCCAGAGCAAGCTGGTGGCGATCCGGCCGCTGGCGGGCAACGTCGCCTCGGACCCGCAGGGGATCGAGAACGACGGCTGCAACGGCTCCGGCTGCGATGCGGGACAGAACTCGACCCCGTTCACCATCCCGGTCGTCGCCAACGGCACGATCGTGCTCACCGGCCCCGGCGTGGTCGGCGGCTCGGGCGGCTACGGCATGGTGCTCCGCCGCGGCACCGGCGGGCACTACGTGAACATCGTGATCGCCAAGGGTGCCTCGAACGGCATCGGCTACCGCGATGCGACCAGCAAGCTGCGCGAGGACGCCGGCCTGCTGTCGCTGAAGGGGATCTACATCGCCGAGACGCCGAACGCGTTCCAGTCCGGCCAGCAGACCTACGCAGGCCCGGCCTCGGACGTCACCCATGCGGCGGCGACCACCGCGGCCTCGATCTTCGCGGGCTACAACGCGAACCCGGCCTCGATGGCGGACATCAACCTCTTCCCGGCGGCCGGATCGCCGATCGCGACCGGCGGCTTCACCGGCTGGTCGGGCGACCTGCTCAGCCGGGGCGCCGGCCTCGACCAGACGACCTACCGCGGCGCGTTCGCCCCGGGCGGCACCGACTGGACCGCCGGCTGGACCGAGTACTCCGACAACTGAGTCGGGTAGTGTCACTACGGCGCGGCCGGTACCTTCGGGTGCCGGCCGTTGCCGTTCCAGAAGTGAGAAGTGAGAGGTGAGAAGTGAGAAGCGAGTGTCGTCATCCCGAGCGAAGCGACCCACCGGGTCGCGCAGTCGAGGGATCTGCACGTCCGAGAGGCAGTCGAGGTACGGATCCCTCCACTCCGCACCCGCTTCGCGGGTGCTCCGGTCGGGATGACGGCACATCGATCGACCACAGACCATCGACCATCGACCATCGACCCTCGACCATCGCCCATGCCCCGATTCCTCACCCTCGCCCTCCTCGCCCTCCTCGTCGCCTGCACGGCCGAGCCGCCCAAGGAGCAGGCCTTCGACCCCGAACGCCCCTGGCGCAAGCCGGGCGACGTGATCGACTCGATCTTCCCGATGGAGGAGTACCTCCGGCGCTTCCGCGAGGGGACGACGGCCCCCACCGGCCTGTCCGGCGGCGCCCCGTCGCCGGACTCCCTCGCGGCACGGGTGCTGGCCGCCGTCAGTGCCCAAGACTCGGCCGCCCTCGGCGCGCTCGCCCTCACCCGTTCGGAGTTCGGGTGGCTGGTCTTTCCGGAGCATCGCTACAGCGCACCACCGTACGAGCTCGACCCTGCGATCTTCTGGCTCCAGATCCAGGCCTCCTCGCAGAAGGGCGCGGATCGGCTGCTGCATCGCTACGGCGGCCAGGCCCTGACGCTGCGGGGCGTCAGCTGCAGCCGGGACACCCTCCAGCTCATCGGCACCGGCGTGACGATGCAGAGCGGCTGCGTGGTCCGGTTCACCGCCGACGGGACCGACCAGGAGGGGCAGCTCTTCGGCTCGATCGTCGAACGCGACGGAGTGGCCAAGCTGGTCGGCTTCGCCAACGACCTGTAGGGAGCCCACCGCCGGGCCCGGGGAGATCCGCGCTTGACAGATTCCTCTACGAGTGTCATTCTACGCCTGTAGAACTCACCCGAGAGGAACCCCATGGCCCCGAGCCACGACCTGACCGAACTCCAGATCGCCATCATGCGGCTGCTCTGGTCCCGCCGCGAGGCAACCGTCGCCGAGGTCTGGGAGGCGCTCTACCCCGAGCGCGGCCTGGCCCAGACCACCATCGCCACCCTGCTGACCCGCCTCGAGCGCCGCGGCGTGGTCGCCCGCCGGGTCGACCAGCGCCAGTACGTCTATCGGCCGCTGGTCACCGAGAGCGAGGTGCAGCAGTCCATGGTGGGCGAGCTCACCGAGCGACTCTTCTCGGGTGACGTCACCGCGCTGGTGAGCCACCTGCTGACCTCGCAGGATGTGGCGCCGGGCGACCTGGCCCGGCTCCGCGAGCTGGTCGATGCCGCCTCGCGGCAGGCCGGGGAGGACGCGTGATGCCGACGATCCTGCCCATCCTCGCCGGCTGGCTGCTGACCTACGCCCTGCACTCGACCGTCCTCCTCGGCCTCGCCTGGCTGATCCTCCGGACGCGCCGCACCGACGCGCGGACCCGCGACGTCCTCTGGAAGGTCGCGATGGTCGGTGGCATCGTGACCGCGTCGGTCCAGACGGCGCTCGACCTGCGCCCGGCCGGGACGGTCTCCCTGGTCGCCGCGGCCGAGCCCGCAACGCCGTCACAGGCCGCGGACCGTTCCACGCAGAGCAAGACCGCCCAGATCGAATCCGGCGCCGAGGTGGCGCCACCGGCGGGTGAGCGCAGCGCGACGACCCCGGTCGTCTCCGCCCCGACGACGGCTGCCCCGTCGTCGACGTGGTTCACCCCCGCCCTCACGATCGTCTGGGTCGTGCTCGCCGCGGCCCTGCTGGCTTGGTACCTCGGTCGGCGCCTGATCCTCGTCGGCCGCCTCGGCGACCGGCGCGTGATCGCCGATGGCGACCTCCCCTCTGTCCTCGGTGAGCTGCGCACGGCCGCGGGCGTGCGGCAGCGGGTCCGGCTCACCGCGTCACAGACGATCGCCTCGCCCGTCGCGCTGGGGCGGAGCGAGATCTGCCTCCCCGCCGCCGCGCTGGTGGAGCTGGAGCCGGCCGAGCAGCGGGCGATGCTCGCCCACGAGCTCGCCCACCTGGTGCGGCACGATCCGTCGTGGCTGGTGGTGGCCTGCCTGATCGAGCGGGCGTTCTTCTTCCAGCCGCTCAACCGGCTCGCCCGCGAGGGGATCCAGGATGCCGCCGAGTTCCTCGCCGACGAGTGGGCCGCGCGCCGCACCGGCGGCGTGCCGCTCGCGCGCGCGCTGGTGAAGGTCGCCGAGTGGTTGCAGGCCTCGCCGCTCGGCGTGCCCGTCGCCGGATTCGCCGAGGAGCGCTCGCGGCTCACGAGCCGCGTCGGTCGCCTGCTCGAGCCCGAGGCCGCGCGCGGCACCGGGTCGGGGCGAGTCGCCGTGTTCGCCTCGGTCGGTGCGCTCGCCGTGATGACCACGGTCGCACCGGGCATCTCGGGGCGGGCAGCCGCGCCGGCGCCGAGCGAACCGGTCACGACCGAACTCGCCGCCCCGCTGCCGGTGGCACCGGCGGAGGATCCGGTGGCGAGCGCCACGCCGGAAGCGTCGCAGCCCCCGCGGACCGAGGCGATCGATGCGGCCCGCGAGGCCGGCCTTGCGATGCCGGCGGGAACCGCCTGGGCCGACACGGCGATCGTGCGCGCGCTGATGGGTCGACTGCGCGACGAAGACGCCGGCGTGCGCCGCGCCGCGGCCGACGCCCTGGGCCGGATCGAGCATCCGATGGCGATCCCGGCGCTCGTGGCGGCGATCGGCGATCCGGACCGCGACGTGCGGCACGCCGTCGTCGATGCGCTCGCCAGCTTCGACGGTGGCGTCCCCGCGGCACCGATCCGCGCCTTGCTGTCGGATGCCGACACCGAGATCCGGCAGCATGCGATCGAGATGCTGGGCGAGATGCAGGACCGCGGCGCGGTCGGCGCGATCACCGCGCTCGCGAGCGACGCCGACCCGGAGGTGCGCCGGGAGGTGATGTACGCCCTCGGCGAGATCGGCGACCCCGCCTCCGTGGCGGTGTTGCGCCGCGGCCTGGGTGACGCCGACGCCGACGTCCGTGAGTCGGCACTCGAGGCGCTGACCGAGATGGACCAGCCGATCGACGTCGCGATCGTCCGCACCCTGCTCGCCGACCCGAACCCGGACACCCGGCACCGGGCGCTGCACCTCGCGGCCGACCAGAAGCTGAAGGAGCTGGCCGGCCCCGTGGCGGCGATGCTCGACGACGACAACCCCGATGTCCGCCAGCAGGCGCTCTACGCGCTCGACGAGATGGAGGCGCCGATCGCCGTCGGCGTCATCCAGCGCGGCCTGCGCGACGACAACCCCGACGTCCGCCAGACCGCGATCCACATCGCCGGCAACCGCCGGATGGTGGCGGTCGCAGCCGACATGACGGCGCGGGTCGCGGACACGAGTCCCGACGTCCGGCAGACCGCCCTGCACGCTCTGCACGAGATGCAGGCGGAGATCGCGCCGTCGGTGGTGGTGCGCGCCCTGGCCGATGACAACGCCGACGTGCGACAGACCGCCGCGTGGGTCGCCGGCGACCTGCGCCTCACTGCCGCGACCGATGCGCTGGTGCGACTGCTCGACGACGGCAACGGCGATGTCCGCGAGAGTGCCGCCGAGGCGCTGACGGAGATGCGTTCCGATGCGGCACGGGCGGCGCTGCGCCGCGCGATGACACACGCCGATCCGGACGTGCGGCGCGTCGCGGTCGAGTTCTTCGGCGAGGAGCGCAATCCATGAAGCCCCTCGCCCTCCTCCTCAGCGCCATCGGGCTCGGCTCGGTGGCCGCGGCACGGGTCGTGACCCCGCCGACGGCCGTACCGCAGTCGCTCCATATCGGTGACTGGACCGACTGGTCCGACGAGCGCCCCGGCCCCGACTCCGCCCGCGTGGCGATCCTCCTGGGCGCCATGGGCTCGACCGACGCGGCGGTCTGCGAGATGCTCTCCGACCAGCTCGGCAACTTCTGGTTCAGCGGCGGGGAGTTCGGCATCGGGCGGCTCGCCGACGCCCGCGTCGCCGCGCGCGCCGCGCGGGATTCCCTCTCGGGCCGACTGCGTGACCCCGCAGCCATCGCCCTGGTCACCGCGCGGCTCGCGAGCGACGACCCGTGTGTCCGACGCACCGCCGCGCGACTGCTCGGGCGCAGCACCGCCCCCGACGCGGCGCTGGCACGCCTCGCCACCGACGCCAACCCGCGGATCCGCGAGGCGGGGCTGCTCGCCATCGGGACCCACGACCGGCCGGATCTTCGGACCCGGGTGGAGTCGGCGCTCACCGATCGCGAGGCCGGCGTCCGTGCGATGGCGGCATGGGCCCTCGGCTCGCTGGAGGATCGCGCCTCCGTCGATGCGCTGACCGCCGTGCTGCGCGATCCCGACGTGCGCGTGCGCACCAACGCCGCATGGGCCCTCGGCACGATCGAGGACCCCCGTGCGGTCTCCGCCCTCCTCCCGCTGCTGCGCGACGCCGACGTCGGCGTGCGGGCCACCACCGCGGAGGCACTGGGCGACATCGAGGCGATCGAAGCCGCGGTACCGATCGAGCGACTCCTCGAGCGCGATGCCGATCGGCGGGTGCGATTCGCCGCGGTCGACGCGCTGGGGCAGATCGAGGCGGCGAGTTCGGCGGAGCCGCTCGCCCGTGTCCTCGAGGCCGGCGACGCCGAGCTTGCGCTCGCCGCGGCCGACGCCCTCGGCTCGCTCGACAACCTCCGGCGCGCTCCGGCGGCGCTGATGCGGGCGGCATCCGCGTCCGATCCGCGACTGCGCCGCAGCGCGATCGACGCGCTGTCGAGCATCGAGGACCCGGCGTCCGCTGATGTCCTCATCGCGGCGATCTCGGATGCGGTTCCCGACGTCCGCCGCCAGGCGATCGAGGCGCTCGGCAGCATGGAGGTCGTGCAGGCCACGGCGGCGATCACCCGGGCGCTGGGCGACAGCGACCCCGAGGTGCGGCGCGCCGCGGTCGAGGCGCTGGCCGACATCGAGGACCGCTAGCGCAACGAGGCCCCCCGCGAGGGGGGTTCTCGATGCCCATAACTACTACATCTGTAGCAGTACAGTCGTCGTCGAGTGCCGATGTATCGAATTGCAACCTTCCGGTTCCCTGTTCCATCAAACCGCACAACCCGAATCCCGAGTCGACCCGATGCCCCCAGTCCTTGGCCTCCTCCTCGCCCTGCAGGGCCCCGCCGTGCCGGCCACCGTTCCGAGCCCGGACGTCGCTCCGCCGCCCCGGCGGCACCCGCCGGGCGAGGTCGAGGCGGCGATGGCCACCGCGGCCCCGGTGCTCGATGGGCTCGCCACCGACGCGGTGTGGCAGCGGGCGATGGTGATCGACGACTTCGCCGAGGTGCGCCCGATCGAGTTGGGCACGCCGCGACAGCGGACCGAGGCGCGGGTCGCCTACGACGCGCGCAACCTCTACGTGCTGGTGCGGGCCTGGGACACCGCCCCGGACAGCATCGTGGGGCTCCTCTCGCGCCGGGACGACGAGACCAGTTCCGACCAGATCACGGTGCTGATCGACAGCTACCATGATCGGCGCACGGGGCACGGATTCGTCGTCAACCCGGCCGGCGTGCAGGTGGACTACGCGGTGAACGACAACGGCAACGAGGACAACGCCTGGGACGCCGTCTGGGACGTCGCGACCCGCGTCGACTCGCTCGGCTGGACGGCGGAGTTCCGGATTCCGTTCTCGCAGCTCCGCTTCGCCCCCGCGCCGAGCGTGACGTTCGGCTTCGCGATCTGGCGGAGCTACCAGCGCGAGACGGCGTCGATGTCGTGGCCCGGGATCCGGCTCTCGTCCGCGGGCTACGTCACCCAGTGGGGCGACCTCGTCGGGTTGCGCGACATCGCCCCGCCGCG
>JACKDA010000012.1 GCA_020633775.1 Gemmatimonadales bacterium
CCGCTGGCACTTCCCAGCCGGGCGCCGAGGAGGGCGCCGAGGGCGCGGCCGATCGCCTGGTACTCGGCCCGGGCCAGCCCGACGGAGCCATCGGTCTCGAACCCGGCAATCGAGACCCCCGCCTGGGCGGGGGCGGCGACGGGGAGGGCGAGCGAGGCAAGGGCGACGGCGGCGAGGATCGGGCGCATGGCGACTCCTGGTCTGGGGTCATCCAAGGGGACGAGCCAGGGGGGCACCCTTGGACGCCGGGGAGCAGGGAAGATATATTACCGGGCTATCGTGGTTCCGCGACGGAACTACGGCGTCCGTCCAGAGGAGGTCCTCGTGAAGCCGAACATCCATCCCGTCTATCAGGTGAGCAAGGCGCACTGCCAGTGCGGCAACGCGTTCGAGACCCGGAGCACGATCCCGGAGATCTCGGTGGAAGTGTGCGCCCAGTGCCACCCGTACTATACCGGCAAGCAGCGTCTGGTGGACACCGCCGGGCGGATCGACCGGTTCCGCCGGAAGTACGCCACGGACACCGCCACGAGCTGAGCCATGGACGTCCGACTCCGCCAGGCGCTCGCGCGGGCGGAGGAGGTCGCCCGGGCCCTGGCCGATCCGGCGGTCGCCGCCGACTCGGCCAAGCTGCAGTCCCTCGGCCGCGAGCACGCCCGGTTGCAACCGGTGGTGCGCGCGGCCGATCTGCTCGCGCGGGGTGAGCGCGAACTCGCCGACGCCGAGGAACTCGCCGCGGGCGCCGACGCCGAGATGGCGGCGCTCGCCGCCGAGGAGGTCACCCGGCTCCGCGACGAGGTGCACGCCCTCCGCGAGGAGCTGGCCGAGCTGCTTGTCCCCCGCGACCCCCATGACGACCGCGATGCCATCCTCGAGATCCGCGCCGGCACCGGCGGCGACGAGGCGGGGCTCTTCGCCGGCGACCTCGTCCGCATGTACACCCGGTTCGCCGAGCGCCACGGGCTGCGGGTCGAGCGGATCAGCGAGACGGCCGGTACGGCCGGCGGGGTGCGCGAGGCGGTGATCGCCGTGCGCGGCCCCGAGGCGTTCGGCCTGCTCCGCCGCGAGGCGGGGGTCCACCGGGTGCAGCGGGTCCCCGCGACCGAGCAGCAGGGGCGGATCCACACCTCCGCCGCGACGGTCGCCGTCCTCCCCGAGGCGGAGGAGGTCGATGTCCGGATCGATCCGCAGGACCTGAAGATCGACGTCTTCCGCTCGTCGGGTCCCGGCGGGCAGAGCGTGAACACGACCGACTCCGCGGTGCGCATCACCCACGTCCCCAGCGGGATCGTGGTGTCGCAGCAGGACCAGAAGTCGCAGCTGCAGAACAAGCTGAAGGCGATGGAGGTGCTGCGGGCGCGGCTGCTCGACCGGATGATCGCCGAATCCGAGGCGAAGCGGGCCGCCGATCGCCGCGCGATGGTCGGCAACGGCGACCGCTCGGCGAAGATCCGGACCTACAACTTCCCGCAGAGCCGGGTCACCGATCACCGGATCGGGTTGTCGGTCCACAACCTCGGCGACGTGCTCGACGGCAAGCTCGAGGAGCTGGTGACGGCGCTGCGGCGGGTGTCGCGCGAGGAGCAGCAGGGTGGCTGAGGCGGGGGCGGTCTCCCGGGACGACCTGCTCGACCTCGCCGCCCGGCAGCTCGCGGCGGCCGGTGAGCCGGCCCCGCGGCGCGAGGCCGGCCGGCTGTGGCGGGACCTCGTGAGCGAATCGGTGCTTGGCCCGCCCGAGGTGGGGGCGGATGCCGCGACGGACTACCTTGCAGGGGTGGCCCGGCGGGCCGCCGGCGAACCGCTGGCGCACGTCACCGGCTGGACCGGATTCCGGCACCTGCGGTTGCGCACCGACGCCCGGGCGCTGATCCCGCGGCCCGAGACCGAGGGGCTGGTCGAGCTGGCGCTGCAGCAGGTGCGGGTCGGCGTCGCGGCCGACATCGGCACCGGGACCGGCGCGATCGCCCTCGCCCTCGCGATGGAGGGGGCGTTCGACGAGGTGATCGGGATCGATCGTTCGGCCGACGCGCTGGCGCTGGCGCGGGAGAACGGCGCCGAGACCGGCTATACGGTGACCTGGCTCGCGGGCGACCTCGTGGCGCCGCTGCAGGGTCGGGCGGTGGATCTCGTGGTCTCGAATCCGCCGTACCTGACGACCGACGAGGTGGCCCACCTCGACCCCTCGGTGGCGGCCTGGGAGCCGCACGAGGCGCTCGATGGCGGCCCCGATGGACTCGACCCCTACCGGCGGCTGTTCGCCGACGTGCCCGGGGTGCTGCGGGAGGGTGGCTGGCTCGCCCTCGAACTCGATGCCCGGCGTGCCCGGGAGACGGCGGCTCTCGCGGAAGCCGCCGGGTGGCAGGACGTCACCCTCCACGATGACCTGTTCGGTCGTGCGCGGTACCTCCTCGCACGACGGGAGATGGGACGATGATCACGGAGAAGGCGCAGGATCTTGGCCGGCTGATCGGCCAGTCGAACGAGTACAAGGCGCTGCGGCGTGCCGAGCAGACGATGCGCGAGGATGCCGAGGCCCAGCAGAAGCTCGAGATCATCTCGCGGCTCACGCGCGAGTTCGATGCGCTGATGGCGCAGGGGCAGCAGCCCACCGAGGAGCAGGCGACCGAGTACGAGACGACGCTGCGCGAGTTCGAGACCTCGCCGGCCGGCCAGGGCTACCTCGTGGCCCGCACCAACGTCGACAAGCTGATGCAGCAGGTGAACCAGGCGATCGGTGAGGGGATCGAGCGGGGCGCCGCCAGCGGGATCATCACGCTCTGATGGCTGCCGGCTGCTTCATCGTCCTCGAGGGGCCCGAGGGGGCCGGCAAGAGCACGCTCGCGGCGGGGCTGCGTGGGCGCGTGCGCGCGCAGGGGCACGAGCCGCTGATGGTGCGCGAGCCGGGCGGGACCGACGTCGCCGAGGCGCTGCGGCACCAGTTGCTCGACGCCGAACGGACGTTCACGCCCGAGGCCGAGCTGCTGTACATCGTGACCGCGCGGGCCGACCTGGTCGCCCGGCGGATCCGACCGGCGCTTGCGAACGGACAAGTGGTGATCTCCGATCGGTACGACCTCTCGACGCACGCGTACCAGGGGGCGGGCCGCGGCGTCGACGCCGCGCACCTGCGCTGGGTGAACGCGGCGGCGACCGGCGGGCTGGTGCCGGACGTGACGCTGGTCCTCGACCTCGACCCGGCGGTGGGGCGCGCCCGGCAGGGACTCGCGGGGAAGGGCGCCGACCGGATGGAGCGCGAGAGCGCGGCGTTCCACGAGCGGGTGGCGGCGGCGTACCGCGCCGCGACCGGTCCCGGGGTGCACCACCTCGACGCCGCGGCGTCTCCCGAAGCGGTCCTCGATGCAGCGTGGCAGGTGCTGGTCGCGGCCCTCCCGAACCTGTTCCGGCGCTGGCCGGAGGAGCAACTGGCATGACGACTCGATCCACGACGACCGCGCGCTATCGCTGGGGCATGGTGCTCGTCATCGGCGTCCTCTCGTTCGCGAGCGGTGGCTGGCTGCTCCACGGCACCGCCGACCAGCCCGAGGTCGATGCCAACCAGCTCTTCGAGCAGGTCCTCGGTGCGGTGAAGACCTACTACGTCGATTCGCTGCCCAACGACTCGCTCTTCCACAAGGCGACCGCCGGGATGCTCGAGCAGCTCGGCGATCCGTACTCGACGCTGCTCGAGGACGACGACTTCCGCGCGCTGACCGAGCAGACCACCGGCAACTACGGCGGGCTCGGGATCCAGATCGACGTGCGCGACGGCTGGATCACCGTGGTGGCCCCGCTGCCCGAGACCCCGGCCGAGCGGGCGGGGATGGAGGCCGGCGACCAGATCGTCTCGGTGGACGGCAAGAGCACCCAGGGACTCAACCAGGACGATGCGATCAAGACGCTGCGGGGCGCCCCCGGCACCAGCGTGACGGTGCAGGTGCGCCGGCCCGGGCTGTCGCAGCTGATGACGTTCCGGATCACCCGCGAGACGATCCACAACCGCTCGGTGCAGCCCGGCGTGCTGGTCACCCCGACCATCGGCCTGGTGCAGCTCACCCCGGTGAGCGAGACCTCGGCCGACGAGCTGAGCGCCGAGATCAACCGGATGCGGAAGGCAGGGATGCGGGGGCTGATCCTCGACCTGCGTCGCAACCCCGGCGGGCTGCTCGACCAGGGGGTGGCGGTCTCCGACCTCTTCCTCGACAAGGGGCAGCAGATCGTCTCGACGCGCGGGCGCGCGGAGGGGACCTCGATGTCCTACGCCGCGTCGCGCGACCAGGCCTGGGAAGAGATGCCGGTCGTCGTCCTCGTCGACCAGTGGACCGCCTCAGCGGCCGAGATCATCTCCGGGGCGCTGCAGGACAACGATCGCGCGGTGGTGGTCGGCGTGCCGACCTTCGGGAAGGGGCTGGTGCAGTCGCTGTTCCGGCTGGGGCCGACGCGGGCGCTCAAGCTGACGACGGCCCGGTGGTTCACGCCGAGCGGCCGGACGATCCAGCGCGACGCGGCGAACGAGGAGGCGCAGGTGCGGGCAGTGACCGCGATCGCCAACGGCGAGGACAGCGGCGCGCTCGACTCGCTGCCGTCCCACCGCACCGTCGGGGGCCGGACCGTGCGGGGCGGCGGCGGGATCGTCCCCGACCGGATCGTCCGGGGCGACACGCTGACTGACGGCGAGCGGGCCTTCGCGCGCGCCCTCGCCGCCAACATCGAGAGCTACCAGGATGCGCTGGTGGTGACCGCGCTGGAGCTCAAGGAGCGGAAGGCGGTGACGGCGGAGCAGTTCACGGTCGATGCCGCGATGCGGCAGGCGGTGTACGACAAGCTGGAGGCCAAGGGGGTCACCCTCACCGAGGACGAGCGGTCCGGCGGCGCCGAGCTGCTCGACGACCAGCTCGGCTACCAGGTGGCGCGGTACGTGTTCGGCCGGCAGGCCGAGATCCGCCGCCGGGCGCTCGACGACAAGCAGGTGCAGGAGGCGGTCCGGCTCCTCCAGGTCGGGACCACCCCGCGGGCGCTGATGTCCGAGATCACCGGGCAGTGATCCCGACGGCCGTCGCGGTCGTCGGTCGGGGGCGCGTCGGGCACTCGCTCGCACGCGCCCTCGCTGCGTCCGGGATCACCGTGACCTCCCTCGGTCGGCAACGCGACGCGTGGCCCGCGGCGATCCGGACGGCGGACCTCGTCCTGGTCGCGGTGCCCGACGATGCCATCGCCGAGGTGGCCGCCGCGCTCGCGGCGTCCGAGGCGGTGTCGCCGCGGCAGGTGGTGCTCCACTGTGCCGGCAGCCGCGACCGCGGCGCACTCGTCGCGCTGGAGCCGACCGGGGCCGCGCTCGGCTCGTTCCACCCGCTGCAGACCTTCCGCGATCCGGCCGGCGACCCGGCGCTCCTCCGTCGGGCGCCGGTGGTCGTGGAGGGCGATGCGCGGGCGATCGCGGCCGCGCACGCGCTCGCCGACGTGCTGCAGGTGCCATCGGTGCATGTCGTGCCGTCGGCGGGCAAGATCGCCTACCACGCGGCCGCGGTGACGGCATCGAATCATCTCGTGGTGCTGGCCGAGATGGCGGCGCGCCTGGCGCGCGAGGCAGGGCTCGACGTGACGGCGGCGCTCTTCGCGCCGATCATGGCGGAGACGGTGCGCGGGCTTGCGGAGGCCGACCCGGCGGCGGTGCTCACCGGGCCGGTGCGTCGCGGCGATGTCGGCACGGTCGCGGCGCACCTGGCGGTGCTCGATGGCGGGGCGCGCGAGGCGTACGTGGCGCTCGCGCGGGGGGCGGTGGAGCTGGCGGTGCGGGAGGGACTCGCGCCGGAGGCGGCGCAGCAGCTTCGCGACCTGCTGGGTGGGCCGGCCTAGAGCTCCTGGTCGATGACCCGGACGCCGGGTGGCGGCGTGAAGGTGAAGACCGAGCGCGGGATCGTGCCGTTGGTCCGGATCCGGGACAGCGTGATGTGGCGCACGTAGAGCTTCTCGTCGATCGCGAACCGGCGCGGCAGGCCGCTCTCGCGGTCGATCCAGAGCGTGGCGCGACGGAAGCCCATCGTCCCGACCAGCGGATCGAGGGCGACGACATCGGCCATCCGCCCGTCGACCGGCTCCTCGCGCAGGTAGGTCGTGCGGAACTTCTCGGCGGGGCGGTCGAGCAGGAACGCGATCGGGTTCAGCTCGTAGCGGTCGGTGGACTGCACCGGGATGCGCAGCACCTGCTCGGGGCTCTCGTCCGGCGTGTACACCCAGGCGAACCGCCCGTCGAGCACGAACGCGCCGCCCTTCGGGTCGGTGAAGCGCATCGCGAACCGGTCGCCGCTCTGGTACAGGGTGCCGCGGCTCTCGGAGCTCTCGACGCGCGGGTCCTCGATCCGCTGCCGGAACTCGGCCTGGAACCCGGTCGAGGCCCGGAAGAGGCGGGAGGTCTTCGCGACGAGCGCGTCCGGGTCCTGCTGGGCCGGCAGGACTGCCGGCAGGACCAGCAGGGCGAGGGCGAGCAGTCGCCGCATCAGGAGGCGATTCCCGCCGGGGTCACGACGCCGCGGCCGATCACCTCGGCGATGGCGGCCACCTCGCGCATGGTGCGCTCGAACTGCTCGGGAAAGAGCGACTGGGCGCCGTCGGAGAGGGCGCGCTCCGGGTTCGGGTGCACCTCGATCAGCAGCCCGTCGGCGCCGGCGGCGATCGCGGCGCGCGCCATCGGCGGCACCATGTCGCGGTGGCCGGTCCCGTGGCTCGGGTCGGCGACGATCGGCAGGTGCGAGAGCCCGTGCACCACCGCAATCGCCGCGAGGTCGAAGAGGTTGCGCGTGGTCGCGTCGAACGAGCGGATCCCCCGCTCGCAGAGGATCACGTTCGGGTTCCCCTCCGCCAGGATGTACTCGGCCGAGAGGAGGAGCTCGGGGATCGTCGCGGAGAGGCCGCGCTTGAGCAGGATCGGCTTGCGGATCCGGCCGCACTCCTTGAGGAGCGAGTAGTTCTGCATGTTGCGCGCGCCGATCTGGACGATGTCGGCGTGCGCGACCACCAGCTCCAGGCCGGCGGGGTCCATCGCCTCGGTCACGATCAGGAGGCCGGTCTCCTCGCGGGCGTGGGCCAGCAGCTCGAGCCCGAGCTTGCCGAGGCCCTGGAAGGCGTACGGCGAGGAGCGGGGCTTGAAGGCGCCGGCGCGGAGCACGGTGGCGCCGGCGGCCTTGACCTGGCGCGCGGCGGTGAGGATCTGCTCCTCGCTCTCGACCGAGCAGGGGCCGGCCATGACGATGACCTCGCGGCCGCCGACCATCGAGCCGTCGGGGAGCGGGACCCGGGTCGGCTCCGCCTTCCACTCGCGCGAGACCTGCTTGTACGGCTTCGAGACATGGATCACCTCGGCGACGCCGCCGAGGCCGTCCAGGCGCGAATCGTCGACGCGCCCATCGTTGCCGACGAGGCCGACGGTGGTGCGCTGGCGGCCCGGCATCGGCCGGGCCTCGTAGCCCATCGCCTCGATGACCTCGACCACCGCGCGGACCTGCGCCTCGGTGGCGTCCTGCTTCATCACGATCAGCATGGTACTCGTCCGGTTGGGGCGGGGTCAGGCCGCGTCGACGTGCTCGCCGAGGCGGACGCCCACGATCGTGGAGACGCCCGGCTCCTGCATGGTCACACCGTAGACGCTGTCGGCCGCCTGCATGGTGCGGGGGTTGTGGGTGATGACGATGAACTGGGTCTGCGCCTTGAACTCGTCGAGCAGCCGCAGGAACCGACCGACGTTGGCGTCGTCGAGCGGGGCATCGACCTCGTCCATGAGGCAGAACGGGTTCGGCTTGGTCAGGTAGATCGAGAACAGCAGCGACGACGCGACCAGGGTCCGCTCCCCCGAGGAGAGAAGGTGGATCCGCTGGGTGCGCTTGCCGCGCGGCGCCGCGTGGATCTCGATCTCGGACTCCAGCGGGTCGTCCGGGTCGCTGAGGCGGAGGTCGCACTCGCCGCCGCCGAAGAGCGTCTGGAAGACGTTGGTGAAGTTGGTCCGGACGGCGGTGAAGGTCTCGAGGAAGAGCGCCTTCGCGGTGCCGTCGATCTCGCGGATCGCCTGCAGCAGCGACTGCCGGGCGGCCACGAGGTCATCGCGCTGGGTCTGCAGGAAGGCGAGCCGCTTGGCCTCCTCGGCGTGCTCCTCCATCGCCAGCGGGTTCACGATGCCGATCGCCTCGAGGGCGCTGCCGATCCGCTCGGCCTCCTCCACCAGGGTGTCGAAGTCGGCCTCGACCGGCGGGGCGAGCTCGACCAGCGCCTCGAACGGCTGCTTCCACTCGGTCTCGACCCGCTCGACGACCCGGCGCCGCTCGGCCTTGGCCTCGGTGACGGAGATGGCGAGGCCGTGATGCTCCTCGCTCAGGGTCTCCAGTTCGCGGCGCGAGGAGGTCAGCTCGTGCTCGGCATTGGCGAGGCGCTGCTCGGCGGCCTGGAGGATCCCGCTCGCCTCGCCGGCGGCGGTCTCCAGCGCGAGCAGGGCGGCCGAGCGCTCGTCGCGGCCGGCCTGCCAGCGGGCCCGCTCGGCATCGAGCGACTCGGCGTCGGCGTCGAGGCGGGTGATCTCCTCGCTGCGCATCTGCTCGGCCAGGTCGGCGTCGGCGATGATCCGCCCGGCGCGCTCGATCGTCTCGGTGGCCGCGCGCAGGCGCGCGGCGACGTGCGCCTCGCGGACCTGCCACTCGCTGCGCGCCTCGCGGACCTGCTCCTGCTCGGCCTCCAGGGCGCCGAGCGCGGTGCGGGCGGTGGTGAGGCGCTCGTCGAGCGTCGCACGCGCCTGGCCGCCCTCGCCGAGGAGGGTGGCGATCTCCTCACGACGGCCGAGCGCCCGGGTCTGCCGTTCGCCGAGGCGGGCGACCTGGGCCTCGATCTCGCCGAGCTCGCGGTCGAGCGTGGCGAGTCGACGGACGAGATCCTCCCGCGCGGCGATCGCCTGCCGCTCCTGCTCGCGCAGGGCGGCGGCCTGCTGCTCGGTTGCGTTGGCGGCGGCCTCCAGCTCGACGATCTCGGCCGCCGTGCCGGTGCGGCGTGCGTCGGCCTCGGCGAAGCGGGCCGTCGTCGCGGCGATCGTGCGACCGAGCTCCTTCAGCTCGGCGCGACGGCGCAGCGGACCGGCGGTGGCGGCGGGACCGGTGAGCCAGACCGAGCCATCGGCGCGGCGGACGCCGCGACCGGCGCCGAGCGGCGTGGTGCCGCCGATCAGCGCGGCGACCCACGGCGTGGCGACCGGATCGACGCGGAGCCGGCCATCGACCGGGCCACCGGCATCGCGCGGGCCGGGCTCGACCGGGAGGAGGATCAGGGTGCCCGGCTGCTCGGCCTGATGCCACGCCTGCACCTCGCGCACGGTGGCCTCGTCCCGCACCAGGATGGCGTGGACGAAGTCGCCCAGGAGCTGCTCGGCGAGGTCGGCCTCGTCGCCATCGACGGTGATCAGGTCGGCGAGGGTGCCGAGGATGCGGTCGCCGAAGTCGGCGCGGCGCGCGAGGAGCGCGGCGGCGGCGGGGGCGACCCCGACGCGATCGCGCTCGAGGGCCTGCAGCGCGTTCTGCCGCGCGGTCAGGGTGGCGAGTTCCTCCTCCAGCGCCCGGCGCTCGGCGACCTCGCGGGCCTCGCGATCACGGGTCTCGCGGAGCCGGAGCCGGGCCTGCTCGGCATCGGCGCTGCCGTGGCGGGCCTCGTCGGCATGGCGCTCGGCGATGGCGCGGGCCTCCACCAGTCGCTCGGCCGTGGTGCGGCGATCGTCGGTGAGCTGGGCCCGGTGCGACTCCTCCTGCGCGAGCCGCTCCTGCAGCGACGCGAGTTCGCCATCGAGCGCGGTCCGCTCGCCCTCCAGCTGACGGTGCGTCTCGGCGTGATGCTGCAGTTCCTGCTCGGTGGTGCGCACCAGCTCCCGCTGCGCGGCGACGCGCTCGCGCACCGCCTGCTCGGCCTCGTTCCGGCCGGCGAGTTCGGTGCGGATGTTGGTCGCCTCGGCCTCGGCGAGGGCGAGGTCCTCGGTCGCGGCCTCGCGGTCGCGCTCGGCCTGCTGGCGACGCTGCTGGGATTCACCGCGCTCGGCGAGCGCGCGCTGCCGCCGCTCGGCGGCATTCGCGATCCGCTCGGCGGCGACGGCAAGGTCGCCCTCCAGCCGCCCGAGTTCGAGCCGCGCCGTGGCGAGGTCCTCCGCGACGGCGGCGCGATGCCGCTCCGCGGCGTTTCGCGCGGTGGCCGCCTCCTCGCGGTCGGCCTCGGCGGCGGTGACCCGCTCGCGGAGCCGCGGGAGATGCTCACCCAGCTCGGTGTGGCGCTGCTCCCAGCTCGCGGCGTCGGCGGCGAGCCGCACGAGCTGTTCCTGGGCGAGGGCGATCGTCACCGCGAAGCGCTCCTCGGAGAGCGCCTTGTGCCGCTCGGCCTTCCCCTTCTGGCGGGCGAGCGAGCGGAGCTGCGACTGCACCTCGGCGATCAGGTCCTCGAGCCGCTGCAGGTCGGTCCCGGTCTCCTCGAGGCGGCGCGCGGTGGCGTGCCGGCGATCGCGGTAGAGCCCGACGCCCGCGGCCTCCTCGAACAGCGAGCGCCGCTCGTCGGCGCGATCGGAGAGGAGCAGGTCGATCAGCTTCGCCTCGATCACCACCCCGGCGTCGCTGCCGAGCCCGGTGCCGCGCAGCAGGTCCTGGATGTCGCGCAGGCGCACGGTCGAGCGGTTGAGCAGGTAGTCGCTCTGGCCGCTGCGCGAGAGGCGGCGGGTGATGACGACCTCGGTGTACGGCGTCGGCAACTGGCCGTCGCTGTTGTCGAGGTAGAGGGAGACCTCGGTGACGTTCACCGGGCGACGGCCGGCCGCGCCCTGGAAGATCACGTCCTCCATCTTGCCGCCCCGGAGGAGGCGGGCGGACTGCTCGCCGAGCACCCAGCGGACGGCGTCGGAGACATTGGACTTGCCGCAGCCGTTGGGCCCGACGATGGCGGTCACGCCATCGTCGAAGTTCAGGGTCACGGTGTCGGCGAACGACTTGAAGCCGGACAGCTCCAGCTTGGTGAGCTTCATCAGCCGGTGGGGATCGGGGTTGGGCACGAAGGCGCCCGCCTCGCGCAGCGACGAGGGGCGCCGGAATCCTGCAAGATAGCAGGGTGGGGAGGGGTCAGGGGGTCCCGGATTCGGGGGTCGTCACGAAGTACGGCCGCCCCAGCCGACGCCCGTCGGCATCGGCATCCTCGCGGGTCGCGTAGGGCCCCACGACGACCCGATAGCCGTCGCCCTCGGCCCGGGGATCGAGCACCCGCGCCCGGAAGCCGATCTCGACCAGCTGGGTGGCCAGGGCCTTCGCGTAGGCCACGTTCTGGGACGAGGAGACCTGGATGAAGATCCGCTCCGCGCCGGGCTCCCCGTCGGTCGCGGCCTCGTCGCCGGAGGCGGGGTCCTGGGCCGCATCGCCGGCGGGGACCTCGTCCGTGGTGGCCAGCTCGGTCTCCGGCGGGGTCGGCCCGGCGGCGTCGGGCGACCACGGGAGCTGGAGGAAGTGATCCTCGGCCACGCCGGTGAGTCGGCTCCGGGGCGCGGGGGGTGCGCTGAGGAGATCCCAGGCGACGACGTCATCGCCCTCGCGGACGACGAGGGTTCGTCCCCCGCTCACGAGCGGAAGGTCCTCGGCCCACGGGGCGCGGATCGTGATCGTCCGCTCGCGGCGGACCATGTCGAGGACCCAGATCGAATCGCCCTGCGCCGGTCGGGCGAGCACCCAGCGGCCGGACCGGTCGGGGCGGAGCGCCCGGGCGGGGCCCGGCAGCGGCAGGGTGCCGATCTCGTCCCAGCGGAACCGATCGAGGATGACCACGTCGCCCCGGGCCCGCGCGACGTAGAGCCGGTGGGCCGAGGGCGAGAAGGCGCTGGTCTGCGGCATTCCGCGGAGCTCGACGAAGCGCGGCGGGCGGTTGCGCTCCGGCTCGACCACGACGATCCCGCTGTCGGTGGTGATCGCCTGGACATCGCCGAACCAGCTGCTCGCCAGCTCCCCGCCGGGGACGGCGAACTCGCGCCCCTCGCCCTTCTCGGGATGGACCGTCAGCCGCCGGTTGCTGGCGGAGTACGCCGACAGGCCCGGCGCGAGGCCGGGTGCGCGCACGAGCTGGATGTCGTTGCCGCGCAGCGCCGGGCCGTTGAAGACCGTGCGGGTGCGGCCGCGGAACCCGATCGGCCTGCCGGTCGAGTCGAGGGCGAGGACGGCACCGTCCGGGGTCCCGGTGATCCGGCGGACATCGTCGAGGTACGGGCGCTGCCGACGGGCGACGAGGTCGAGGCCGATCACCTCGCCGTCGCGGTCGACGGCATAGACCATCCGGTCGTCGAGGTCGGTGCCGAGGGCGCGGAGGATCGGCGGCATGGTGCCGCGGAACCGCCAGTCGAGCGGCGTGAGCGAATCCGCGCGGTAAAGCACGGCCTCGCCGCCGCCGGACGGCAGGCGCAGCAGCGAACCCTCCTCGGGGATGCCGAGGGGGAGTTCGCGCGGTCCCTCCAGCGGGGTCTCCCCCCCGCAGGCCGCGAGGAGGAGGAGGGCGACGACGGCGTGGCGGATCGGCACGGTCAGTAGGTCGGCCCGATCGAGATGGTCCAGAACGGCGACGTCCCCGGCCGGTTGATCGGCTTGGCGTAGTCGAAGCGCAGGATCAGGAACCCGAACAGGTTGGTGCGCAGCGAGCCGCCCCACGACCGCAGGGGGGTGCGCACCCGCAGCGGCGACTGCCCGGGCTCGCGCTCGCTGAACTGCACCACGCTGCGGGCATCCCACGCCACGCCAGCATCGTAGAATAGCGCGGCCTCGATCGGCGGCAGGAAGCGCGGCGACCAGTCGTACAGCGGCGAGATCAGCGGCACGCGCAACTCGGCGTTGAAGACGCCGATGGAGGTGCCGACGAGCTGGTCGAGCGCGGTGCAGCCGGTGATCGTCTCCGCGTCGTCGAGCGCGGTGACGCACTCGTTGCGGCGGTACGAGCCGGAGGTGTGGCCGCGGATCAGGTCGGGGAAGCCGATGAACTGGGTGAAGCGATCGGCGTCGGAGCCGGTGCGCCCGAAGTAGAGCAGTCGGGTGGCGAGGGTGAACGGCCCGACGAGGCGGTCGTAGCGGCGATAGTCGGCGGTGAGCTGGGTGTAGTTCCAGCCGCCGATGGTCTGCGCGATCGAGAAACGCGCCCGGCGCCCGTACATCGGCCCGATGAAGCCGTAGAGCGTGTTGTCCTCGACGAACGCGACCGACGGCTGGATGAAGGCGTTCGACTCCAGGCCGAAGCGCTCGACCGACGGCTCGCGGGTGTAGAGGCCGGTGATCGGATCGAAGAACTCGTTGAGCCGGACGATCGCGTCATCGATCAGGGTCGCCGAGAGCCCGAGCTCGATGCGCCGGAAGCGCGACAGCGGGTAGGCGCCCTGCGCGAACGCCGAGCGGAGGACGAGCCGACGGATGTCGGTGACGAGGACGTTCTCGAAGCTCTCGGGGACCGCGGCGATCCCGCTGCCCTGGAAGAAGAAGTACGGGTCCTGCTGGATGCCGACGGCCCAGTTGAACCGGCGCGAGATGTTGCTGTACGCCGCGAGGACCTGCGCTTCCTCGATCCGGCCGTTGATGTAGCCGGAGAAGAGGAGCTGCCGGTCGCCGAGCATGTCGGAGAGCGAGATCGCGGTGCCGCCGAAGACGCCGCGGCCGAAGTTGTCGCGGGTGTAGCCGATCGACGGGCGGGCGACGAAGTCGGGCGAGAAGCCGACCTTGTAGGGTCGCTCGGTGAAGGTGCTGGTGTCGGGGAGCCCGAGGGTGCTCGAGTCGTTCAGCGCCTGGATGCTCACCACCGGCGGGGGCCGGAGCGAGTCGGGCACGACGCCGAGGGAGTCGGCCTGGCGAAGCTGGCCGCGGGGCGAGACATAGATCGCCTGGCCACCGCTCGCCTGCGGAACGACGCTGTCGGAGACCTCGGCCTGCCGCGCCGTCGGCGTCGGCGGGGCGAGCACGGCGAGCCGGGCGTCCTCGGCACGCCACGGGGCGCCCTTGCGGCCGCGCGGATTGTCGAGGGTGTAGACGTTGTACTCGCCGTCCTCGTAGTACACGAACGCCAGCCGATCGGCGGGGGCCGCCCACGAGATCACCGGCGAGAGCGGGGTGATCCCCTGCGCCCCGGTGAACAGGTCGGTGAGCTGGTACGTCTGCCGGTCGTCGAGGTCGTAGAGGAAGATGTTGCTGACGCCGGTGCGATCGGAGACATAGGCGATCGACCGACCGTCGGGGCTCCACTGCGGGTTGACGTTCTTCCCCTGTTCCATCGAGGGGAGGAGCTCGATCCGCCCGGTCGCGAGGTCGTAGGTCGCGAGCCGCTCGTTGCCGAAGACCAGCTTCTCGAAGTCGGTGTCCGGGCCGCGGTCGGTGGTGAAGGCGATGGTCGACCCGTCGGGCGAGAACACCGGGTGCATGTCGGCGTAGCGGTCGTTGGTCAGCCGCTGCAGGTTGGTGCCATCAACGTCGATCACGAACAGGTCGCTCATCCCGCCGTCGAGGCCGCTGAAGACGATCCGGCGGCCATCGGGGGAGAAGGTCGGCGTGGTCACGCCGTTGAGGTCGACCCGGATCCGGCGGACCTCGCGGTTGCGCGCCGGCTCGACGATCACGATGTCGTCGCGCGGCCCCCGCTTGGCGGAGAAGACGAGGTACTTGCCGTCGGCGGACCAGGCCGCCGAGGAGTTGATGAACCGGAACGTCTCGTAGTCGGAGCTCCAGGTGCTCTTGAGGAGCCGCCGGATCCGCTTGCCGCTCGGGACCTCCGCGAGGTAGAGGTCGACGAAGAAGAAGTCGGCCTCGCTGTAGTACGCGACCCGGGTGCCGTCGGGCGAGAGCGCGGGGGCGAGGTGGAGGGTGCCGTCGCTCTGGGCCTTGTTGAGCACCGGCGTGGCGATGTCGCGCGCCAGCGACTGGGTCCGCAGCTGCGGGAGGTACTGCTTCTGGACCGCATCGCGCCACTGGTCGCCGAGCTGGACGAAGTCGAGGCCGATGACGCGGCGCATCGCGCCCTCCAGCGAGCCGGCCCGCGAGGCGGAGAGGACCGCGCCGATCGCCTCGTCCCCCCAGCGCTCGCCGATGTAGCTGACGATCGCCTGGCCGAAGCGGTACGGGAAGATCGTCGGGTCGGTCTCGAGCTGGCGGATGGTCGGCAGCTTCCCCTCGACCGACGCGTCGCGCAACCACATCGCGGTGTTCGGATCGACGGGACCGACCGAGAGATACTCGGCCATCCCCTCGACGAACCAGAGCGGCGGGTTGACGGCGATCAGGGTCTGGAGCCCGCCGCCGGCGCGCCCGCCGGACCAGACGTCGTACTGGAACTGGTGCACCATCTCGTGCTGCAGCACGTGGGCGACGTCGGCGTAGCTGCCGGTCATCGGGAGGACGTTGCGGTGCTTCAGGAAGTCGGTGAACCCGCCGGTCCCCTCGCCGACCTCGCCCGGGGTGGTGTTGGTCTGCTGGAAGTCCGAGTGCGAGGCGTAGAGGATGATCGGCTTCCGCTCGCGGAACTGGTGCCGCAGGATCCGGCTCAGCCGCGCGTACGAGCGCTCGGCCATGCGCGCCACGTCGAAGGCGGCCTCCCGCTCCTCCTCGTAGTAGTACACGTCGAAGTGCTCGGTCTCGATGACCCGGAAATCGAACGTGGTGTACTGGACCTTGTTCTGGCCGAAGTACTGGCCCAGCAGCGGGGCGGGGGCGAGCAGCACCGCGAGGGTGAGGAGTCGGCTGAGGCGGCGCATCGGGTGGACCTTTCCGGCAGGTGGAACGTCAGGCGATCGAGAGCAGCGGCGGCGCATCCTGCCAGAGCCGCTCCAGGCGATAGAACGCCCGCGTCTCGGGATGGAAGAGGTGGACCACGATGTCGACGAAGTCGAGCAGGACCCAGCGTCCGCTCGGCAGTCCCTCGACGTGGTTGGCATCGACGCCTGCCCCTTCCAGTTGCTCCAGCACCTTGTTGGCGATGCCGCGCACGTGGGCATCGGAGGTGCCGGAGGCGATCACGAAATAGTCGGCGGCATCGCTCAGGCCGCGCAGGTCCAGCACCAGCACGTCGGTCCCCTTGCCATCCTCGATCGCCCCGACGGCGAGGGCGACCTCGCGGGGCAGCGTGCGACGCTCAGTCATCGGTCGGCTCCGGGGTGCCGTCCTCGACCTGGTACGCCACGGCCCAGGCCCCCTCGCCGACATGGGTCCCGAGCACCGCGGTGGCCGGGGCCACCAGCACCTCGCGCGGCTTGAACGCCGCCGTCAGCGCCATCCGGACCCGCTCGGCGACCTCGGGCACCTCGGCGTGGGCGATCCCGAACCGCAGCTGCGCGGGGCGGGGCGTCAGGCGCCGGGTCAACTCGGCCAGTACCCGGGGTACGACCTGGTCGTCGCCGCGGATCCGGTCGACGACCTGCACCGTGCCCTCCTGGTCGATCTCGAGCAGCGGGCGAATGTTCAGCAATCCACCGATCCAGGCCTTGCCCTTCGACACCCGCCCGGAGCGGATGAGGTTCTCGTAGGTGGCGACGGTGAGCAGGAACCCCGATTGGGCCCGCACCCGCCGCAGCTCGGTCGCGATCGCCGGCGCCCGCCAGCCGGCGTCGGCGAGTTCCTGCGCCCTGAGTCCGAGGAGGCCGAGCCCGAGTGACGCGGCCCGGGAGTCCACCACGGTGACGTTCGTGATCCCTGCCGCCTGCACCGCCGCCTGCGCCGAGGCGAAGGTCCCCGACAGCCGCGACGACACGAAGATGCCCAGGACTTCCTCGGCTTCCGACCGCGCCGCCCGGAACGCCTTCACGAACTCGGCCGGCGCCGGCTGGGAGGTCGTCGGCAGCTCGCGCGCGGCGCGGAGTCGCCGATAGAACTCTGCCGGCTTCAGGTCCACCCGGTCCCGGAAGGTCTCGCCGCCGAAGACCACCTGCAGCGGGACCTGGATGATCCCGTGCCGGTCGAGGATCGGATCGGCGAGGTCGCTGGTCGAATCGACCACGATCGCGACCCGGCGCTGGTCGACGTGGCTCAGCTGCCGGTGCTGGGCCCGCATGTCATCGGCCTTGCGGGCGGTGACCGTCCCCCACTGTTCCGCCAGGGTGAACACCGCATCCGGAGTGTCGGTGTGGACGTGCAGCTTCAGGATGTCGCCCGCGACCGCCACCACCACCGACCCACCGAAGTCGTGCAACCGGGTCCGCACGTCGTTCGCGGCCGGGAGCGCCTCACCCCGGACGAGGACCTCGGTGCAGAACTGGAAGTCACGCTCGGTGGCGATGTCGGCGAGCGCGGCCGCCGCGAGGGCGGAGTCGTCCGCGGCCCAGTTGTCGGCCGGAAGGATGGGGTCGCCGTTGATCACGCGGACCACGCCCTCGACCATCCTGACGAATCCCTTACCACCGGCATCGACGACGCCGGCCTCCTTGAGCACCGCCATGAGCTCCGGGGTCCGGGCGAGGACGCGTTCGGATTCGGCGTGCAGTCGGCGGAGGAAGTGGCCGATGTCGGCCGACTCGCCGGCGGCGCGCTCGGCGGCGATCGCCGCGTCGCGGACGACGGTGAGGATGGTGCCCTCGCGGGGCTCGTCGAGCGCCTGCTCGAGGTGGCGGGCCCCCTCGCGCACCGCGCGGGCGACGTCGGTGGCGCTTGCCGTGGGCAGCCCCTCGAGGGCCTCGCCGAAGCCGATCAGGAAGTGGGCGAGCATCATCCCCGAGTTGCCCCGGGCGCCCATCACCGCGGCGCGGGCCGCGGTGGTGGCGGTGGCCGAAAGCGGCGCGTCGCCGAGGGCCCGGAGGGCATCGGCGACGGCGCGCAGGGTCAGCGAGAAGTTGGTGCCGGTGTCGCCGTCGGGGACCGGGAAGACGTTGATCCGGTTGAGCTCCTCGCGGCCGGCCGCCACCCAGTCGCTCGCGGCGAGGAATCCGCGCGCCAACCGGGGGCCGTCGAGGTACCCGATCCCGACTGCGGGGGCTGCCAACTCAGCCCTCGGCGGCGATGGTGACCTTCACCTCGGCGTGGACCTCGTGGTGGAGTCGGACCGGCACGGCATGGAACCCGAGCTCCTTGAGCGGGTGCTCGAGCTCGATCTTCCGCTTGTCGATCGCGAAGCCCATCGCCTCGAGCTGGGTGGCGATGTCGGCCGAGGTCACCGAGCCGAAGAGCTTGCCGTCCTCGCCCGCCTTGGCGGTGAAGCTGAGCTGCGCCGCCCCGATGCGGGCGGCCAGCGCCTCCGCCTCGGCCTTGTCGGCGGCGGCCTTCGCGGCCCGCACGCGGGACTCGGCGGCGATCCGCTTCTTGTTCCCCTCGGTCGCCTCGAAGGCGAGGCCCTGGGGGAGGAGGAAGTTGCGGGCATACCCCGGCTTGACGCGCACCAGGTCGCCGGCCTTGCCGAGCGAGGGGACGGTGTCGCGCAGGATCAGTTCGATCATCACGGTACTCCTTCGTCGGGCGCCAGGCGGCGCCGGAAGTCCAGCCAGGTATCTGCCGTGCCGATCAGCACGCAGGACGCCAAGGCCAATGGTAACAGCGCCAGCGCGGTGATGGAGAGCAGCACCGCGAAGAACATCGGGGCCGGGAGGAGGGCGGTCTGGATGACGGCCAGCCCCCGGCCCGCATACAACGCCAGCATCAGGACCAGCAGGTTGCTCCCGACCACCCCGGCCGCGGTCTGGCCGGCCAGCATCGCCAGGGCCGCCGCGATGATCAGCACCCAGACGAGGTGGTCGCTGAACCGCAGTGCCCGGAACGGCAGCGGGGCCGGACCGAGCGGGGTGGAGGCCACCCGCCAGTACCAGTTCCAGGCCAGGTAGCCGCCGCCCAGGGCGAAGACCCCCAGCATCCCCGGCATCAGCCCGCTGGCGTCCCGGAGGGCGGCCGCGAGCTGGAGCGCGAGGTCGGCCGCGGCCCCCGTGACCACCTCGCCGGCCACCGGAGGCGACTCGGGCAGCCCGGGAGAGAGCAGCCGCCAGGTGGCCCAGTAGTCGGCCATGAAGGCGGCCTGGAGCTCACCCCAGGAGATCCCCAGCCAGACGAACCACCCGACCACGAGGGTGGCGCTCGCCGCGATCGCGGCCAGGGTGCGGTGCACCAGCGAGCGGACCCCCATCAGGGTCACGATCACGAACGCCCCGGTGAAGAACGCCCCCGCCGCCCGGACCGTCCGATCGGTCAGGGTCGCGGGCAGCCGCAGCACGACGGCGGCGGCGACCACGCTGATCACGATCCAGAGCCACTCCCGCCCGGACCGCGGACGGGAGAGGAGGAGCAGGATCGCGAGCGGGCCGAGGACAAACGCCTTCGGCGCGCTGAGGATGTACCCCACCAGCACGACCGGGCCGAGCCACGGCGCACGGCGCGGGGCCGGACCGGGTGCCGGGACCGGCGAGCTCAGCCCGCGAAGCCCTTGATGTAGGGAAGCAGCGCGATCTCGCGGGCCCGCTTGATGGCACGCGAGAGCTGCCGCTGGTGCCGGGCACAGGTGCCCGACAGCCGCGACGGCAGGATCTTGCCGCGCTCCGTCAGGAACCGGGTCAGCAGTCGCTCATCCTTGAAGTCCACGATGCGGATCCCGCTCTCGCAGACGGCGCAGGTCTTGTTCGGGCGGGCCATCAGTCGTCCTCCCCGTCGCGGTCGGACGGTGCAGTGGACATCACGGCGCCCTCGTCGAGGACGATCAGGTGCCGGAGGACACCCTCGTCGAGCTTGAGCGCGCGCTCGAACTCGGGGAGCATCTCGGGGGTCGCCTCGAACTTGGCGATGACGTAGAACCCGGTCTCCTTGTTCGCGATCGGGTACGCCATGGTGCGCTTGCCCCACATGTCGAGGGCAATCGGCTCGCCGCTCGCCTGCGGGACGAGTTCGTGATGCTTGTTGAGCTTTTCGGTGATGGCGTCTTCCTCGAGGGTACTGTCGAGGATGTAGACCGCCTCGTACATGCGAGACATCGGCACCTTCCTTCGGTCTGGGGAATCGCCCCGGGGCTGGTGCGGCCCCGAGGAGGATGAATTGTGACAGCCCTCAAAGATATCCACAGGGGCGGTCGGGGCGCTAGCCGCGGGCCTCCGCCGCCCGGGCGTGTGCCTCGAGCCCCTCCACCCGGGCCAGTCGTGCTGTCTGGAGGCCCAGCGGCTCGGCGTCGTCGAGCCGGAGCCAGGTCCGGGCCCTGAGGAAGGTGAAGACCGAGAGGCCGGCCGTGAACCGGGCCCCGCCCCCGGTGGGGAGGACGTGGTTGGGGCCGGCGCCGTAGTCGCCGAAGACCTCCGCCGAGCGCTCGCCGAGGAAGAGGGCCCCGGCGTTGCCGATGCGGGTCGCCACGGCCCCGGGATCCCGGAGGGCGAGTTGCAGGTGCTCGGGGGCGAGCCGGTCGACCGCACTGATGGCCTCGTCGAGCGAGCGGCAGACCACCACGCCGCCCGCCGCCAGGGCCGCCCGCGCGGTTTGGGCCGTTGGCAGCACCGCCAACTGCTCCGCGAGCTCGCGGCGGACCGACTCGACGAGATCGGCCGAGGTCGTCACCAGCACCGGCAGCGCGTCGACATCGTGCTCGGCCTGGCCCAGCAGGTCCGCGGCGACGATGGCCGGATCGGCGGAGTCGTCGGCGAGCACCACCAGTTCCGACGGGCCGGCGAGCATGTCGATGCCGACGCGGCCCGAAACCGCCTGCTTGGCGGCGGTGACCCAGCGATTGCCCGGTCCGACGATCACGTCGACTGCCGCGACGGTGCCGATCCCGAAGGCGAGCGCCGCGATCGCCTGGGCGCCACCGAGGCCGATCAGGCCATCGGCACCCGCGATGGCGGCGGCGGCCAGCATCGTGTCCGAGGGCCTTGGCGACGCGACCCAGACCTCACCCACCCCCGCGGCGCGTGCAGTGACCGCACCCATCAGCAGCGAGGAGGGGAGGGGGAACCGACCCGCCGGCGCGTAGCAGCCCGCCCGGGCGACCGGCAACACAGTGTGCCCGGCCCGGCCACCAGGTACCTCGACGTCGACGTCGGTGAGCGCGGCACGCTGCGCGAGCGCGAACTGCCGGATCCGGTCCGCCATCGCCTCGAGGTCGCCGCGCATCCCGACCGGGAGCCGATCGCGGGCCGCGTCGAGCGCCGCCCGGTCGAACAGCCAGCGATCGCCGGGCTGGAAGCCGTCGAGCCGCGCGGCGTGCCGGAGGGCTTCCTCCTCGCCGCCCTGCTCCACGTCGGCGACGATGCGCGCGGCGCGCGCGAGGGTGTCGGCATCGAGGACGGCACGCGGCCGCGCGACCAGCTCGTCGAGGGTGCGCGCGGGGAAGTCGACTTCACTCATGCGTCGTGCTCCGGTTTGGCGTTGCCCGGTCGGCGGGTGACGCCGAGGGCGCGGCGGTGCAGGATGCGCTCGACATCGGCGAGTCGGACGTCGTGTCGCGCCAGCTGCACCATCGCGAAGTAGATGAGGTCGGCGGCCTCGTGGGCCACGTGCTCCGCAGTGGTGGCTTCCGACAGCTCGGCGGCCTCCTCGCGCAGCTTCGCCGCGAGCAGGGTCGGGTCGTCGAACAACCGCCGGGTGTACGAGTCCGCGGGTGCCGTCGTGCGCCGCTCGGCGATGATGGCCTCCAGTGCGGCGAGCGGTGGGGCGTCGCCCCAGCAGGTCGCCGTGTCCCGATGACAGAACCCGGCGCCGGCCTGCCGCACGGTGAACCGGAGCGCATCGCGGTCGCAATCGAGGTCGATACGCAGCAGCTCCTGCGTCGCACCCGAGGTCTCGCCCTTCACCCACAGTCCGCGCGTCCGCGAATGGTAGACGCCCTGGCGCGTCTCGATGGCGCGGGTGAGCGACTGGTGATTGCTCCAGGCGAGCCCCAGCGCCGTTCCTCGCTCGTCGACCACCACCGTGGCGAAGAGGCCGTCTTCGCGGTCGGTGACCAGCGGCGCGGCGATGGCGTCGGCGAGCGCAAGACGCCCGGTGTAGAGCGCCATGCCGACCTGGGCGTCGGCACCCAGTCGATCAAGCTCGGCGATCTCGGCGGCGGTGGTGACGCCACCGGCGATCGTCACCCGGGCCTCGCCGGCCGCCTCCACCAGCGTCCGTGACATCTCGAGGTCGGTCCCGCCGAGTCGGCCCTCGCGCTCGACGAAGGTGACGAGGAAGCCGCCCACCAGCTCGCGCAGCTCGGCCATCCGTTCGAGGATGCCGCGCCCGGTGCCGGTCTGCCACCCCTCGACGACGACCTCGCCATCGCGCGCGTCGAGCGCGGCGATGACGCGCTCGCGCGGCAGGCGGCGCAGCAGGTCGGGCTGGGCCGCGGTGCCGATCACGATCCGCTCGGCGCCGGCGTCCAGCCACCACCGCGCGGTGTCGTAGTCGCGGATCCCGCCGCCGACGCGGCACCGGCCCGCCTCGCAGAGTGGAGCGATCAGGTCGCGCTGGCTGCCGCGCCCGAGCGCTGCGTCGAGGTCGACCACGGCGACCTCGCCCGCGATCCCGAACCGCTCGAGCCAGGGACCGGGCGCGCCGGCATCGAGGGCGTGGTCGCGGCCGCCGACGAGCTGCACCACCTGGCGTCCCTGCAGGTCGATCGAGGGGATGATCACGGTCGCACCTCCACGCCGGCCTCGGCCAGCCGCTGCTTGACGGCGGTGACGGTCGTGTCGCCGTCGTGGAACATCGAGGCCGCAAGCACCGCGTCGGCCCCTGCGCCGACCGCGGCGACGAAGTCATCGGCAGTGCGCGCCCCACCCGAGGCGATCACGGGCACGGTGACGGCGTCAGACACGGCGCGCAGCAGGTCGAGGTCGTAGCCGCTCCGTGTGCCATCGCGATCGATGCTGGTCAGCAGGATCTCGCCGGCGCCGGACGCCGTCCCCTCGATGGCCCAGGCGACGGCATCGCGGCCGGTCGCCTCGCTCCCCGAGCGACGGAAGACGCGCCACCCCTCGGCGGCTCGTGCGGCATCGATGGCGAGGACGATGCACTGCACGCCGAAGCGGTCGGCGAGCTCGGTGAGGAGGGCGGGGCGATCGCACGCCGCGCTGTTGACCGCGACCTTGTCGGCGCCGGCGTCGAGCAGCCGTTCAGCATCGGCCACCGCCCGCACGCCGCCACCCACGGTCAGCGGGATCGACAGCACCTGCCGGACCTCGCGCACCGTCTCGAGGGCATGCGCGCGGCCGCGATCGGTGGCCACCACGTCGAGGATCACGATCTCATCGGCGCCCTGCGCCTCGTAGCGTGCCGCGAGCTCGGCCGGCGATCCGGCATCGCGCAGCCCCTGGAAGTTGATCCCCTTCACCACGCGGCCATCACGGGTGTCGAGGCAGGGAATGATCCGTCGCGTCAGCATGCGGCCCACCAGCGCTCGAGCAGTGCGGCGCCCCAGCGCCCCGAGAGCTCCGGGTGGAACTGGCAGGCGAGCTGGGGCCCGCGCGCGATCGCGGCGAGGAACGGGGTCCCGTGCACCGTCCGGGCTGCGGCCCACCCCTCCGGCGTCTCCCGCAGCGCGTACGAGTTGGCATAGTAGGCGTGACCCTCCTGGACGATTCCTCCCTGCTGGTCGGGGACAACGAGGTTCCAGCCGAGCTGGGGGACGCGGACGGTGTCGGGGAGGTGGGTGGCGACCCCCGCGATCGCCCCGAGGCCCGGGGTGCCAGGCGATTCGTCGCTTCCCTGGGCGAGCAGCTGGAGACCGAGGCAGATCGCGAGCAGGGGCGCACCGGCGGCGAGTCGCTCGCGGAGCGCGTCGGCGAGCCCTCCGGCCTGCAGCTGGTGCATGGCGGCGCCGAAGTGCCCGACACCCGGCAACACCACCCGCCGTGCCGTGCGCACGGTCTCGGCGTCCTCGACCACGCGCGGCATGGCGCCGAGCCGACCGAGCGCGGCGAGGACGGACGCCAGGTTGGCGGTCCCGGTGCGCACGATGGCGACGTCGGTGGGGATCACAGGGTCCCCTTGGTGCTGGGGATGCCACCCGCCCCGGTGCGGGCGACGGCATCACGAAGCGCGAGCGCGGTCGCCTTGAACGCGGCCTCCGCCTTGTGGTGATCGTTGCTTCCCGTCAGGACATCGACATGCAAGGTGAGCCGCGCCGCCGTCGCGAACGAGGAGAGCACATGGGTGATGTTCTCGCAGGCGAGGGTGCCGATGGTGTCGCGGACGAGGCCAAGCTCGACCCTCGCGAACGGCCGCCCGGAGATGTCCACCACACTGCGGGCGAGCGCCTCGTCGAGCGGGGCGTAGGCGTGTGCGAACCGCGCGATGCCGGACCGATCGCCGAGGGCGGTGGCCACGGCCTCGCCGAGGGCAAGGGCGCAGTCCTCTGCGGTGTGGTGATCGTCGATGTGCAGGTCGCCGGTGCAGGCGAGGTCGAGATCGAAGCGGGCGTGGAAGGCGAGCGCCGTGAGCAGGTGGTCGAGGAAACCGATCCCGGTCGCGATGCTGGTGCGGCCGGTGCCGTCGAGCACGAGCGACAGGGTGATGTCGGTCTCGCGGGTGGTTCGCGTGACGGTGGCGGTGCGCGGGGTCAGGGCAGGCATGCGAAGAGTTCCTCCAGGTCGGTCAGGACGCGCGCCGCACCCGACGCGAAGAGGGTGTCGCGGGCGGCATCGGGATCCTCACCGGGCGCGACGACGCCGAGGGGGACCACGGCGGCGCCGCGGGCGGCGCGGATGTCATCGGGGGTGTCGCCCACCATCCAGGCGCGGCGGACGCCGAGCCGGCGCAATGCTTCGGCGACGGGGAACGGGTCGGGCTTGATCGGGCCGTCCTCGCGGGCGACCACCGCCGTGAAGAGGTCGGCGATCCCCTGCTCGGCGAGGAAGCGCTCGGCGTCCTCGCGCGGCCTCCCGGTGACGATGGCGAGCGGCAGCCGCGCGGCCAGCCGGGCCAGCAGCGCGCGGCCACCCAGGAGCGTCTCGGTGTGGCGGAGGCCAGGGGCGTCGGTGCTCCCCTGGTAGCGCCGCTCGAAGGCGGTCGTCACCGCGTCGAGGGAACCGCTGCCGCCGCCCGCGAGGATCATCTCATGGGTGAGGGCCCAGTCGTCGTTGGCGCCGCCGGCGGCCTTGCGCGCGCGCACCTGCTCCGGTGTCAGGGTCACGCCGAACTCCGCCGCCGTCGCGATGATCGCGGCGCGGTAGGAGCGGGAGACGTCGGCGATCACGCCGTCCATGTCGAGCAGCAGCGCCTCGGGGGCGACCACGGCGCGGAGGGCGGCGTCCAGCCGGTCGGTCTCCGCGGGTGTCAGCGGACAGGAGATGCGGACCCGCGGGGTGTCGTTGCCCGGGAGCCAGCGCACGCCGATGCCGAGGCCGGCGAGTCCGTCGCGGAGCCACTCGGCGCGGGGGGACGCGGTGCAGATGAAGTTGGCCTCCGAGGTGGTGGGCGCCAGCCCGAGGTCGGTGGCAACCGCCTGCAGCCGCACCCGAGTGGCACGGATCGCCTGGACCCGGTCGGTCGTGGCCGGGTTGCCCGCTGCGAGCAGCCGCTCGGCGGCGGCGATTGCCGGCGAGCTCATCGGATAGGGCGTCCCGGCGCGTCGCATCGCGGTGACCAGCTCCCGCGGGCCGGCGGCGAAGCCGATGCGAAAGCCGGGCATCCCCCAGGCCTTGGAGAGGGTGCGCGTGATCAGGACATTGGGTTCCGCGAGCAACGGCGCCAGCGGGTCCTCGTTGGCGAACTCCGCGTAGGCGCCATCGACCAGCAGGACCTGGTCGGGACGCTCGCGGGCGATCGTACGCAGCGCCTCGAGGGAGGCCACCGCACCGGTCGGGTTGTTCGGCGAGACGACCGCGATCAGGCGCGTGTCCTCGGTCGTTGCGTCGAGGACTGCGGCGACGTCGAGGTCGCCGTCGGGCCACGGTGCGGTGCGGACCGCGGCACCGGCGAGGGCGGCGTAGCGCGGGAACATCTCGAAGGTCGGGACGGTCAGCACGACACTGCTGCCCGGGGTGAGCACCGTGCGGAAGGTCCGCTCGAGGGCGTCGTCACTCCCTGCGGCCGCCATGACGCGTTCCGGCGCCACGCCCCAGCGCGTCGCCATGAGCGCCTCCAGCCCCGACGTGTCGGGGTAGCGCCACTCGGTCGCGGCGCCTGCGAGGGCGGCGGCCACGGCAGCCGGATCGGCCGGGGGGAGCTCGGTTCCGCTGAGGTCGAGATCGACCGGGGCGGGGTGGCGCGGGACGCGGTAGGCGGTGATCGCCGCGACGCCGGGCGCGAGGTCGAGGGCCGTCACGGGACGATCTGCGAGATCGGGGTGATCACGACGTCGGTGCCGCCCGCGATCTTGATGCGCGGCACGAGGGTCGGCAGCGTGTCGCGCCGGACGGCCGCCTTGACCGCGAACCCGGCGGCATCGTGCAGGGTCGCGATCGTCGGCTCACGCATGCACGGAAGCAGCGCGCAGACCGCCTCGAGCTTGTCGGCGGCGACGTTCACCTCGAACATGACCCGTTGCCTCGCATCGAGGACCGACGCAAGCAGCATCACCAGGCCATCGATCGCGGCGCGGCGCGAGGCGTCCTGCAGCGCCGCCGGGTTCGCGTAGAGTCGGGTCGACGAGGTGGCGAGGGTGGCGACGATCGCAAGGCCGTTCGCCGTCAGCGTCGCCCCGGTGGCGGTGTTGTCGACGATCACGTCGGCATCGTCCGGCGGGAAGACCTCGGTCGCGCCGTACGAGCGGACGATGCGGGCATCGAGCCGTTCGGCGTCGATCCAGCGCTGGGCGCTGCGGGGGTACTCGGTCGCGACGCGCAGCGGTCGGGCGGGGAGGCGGCCGTCCTCGAGCAGGTCCTCCGGCGCCGCGGCGACGAGCCGGACCGGGTCGAGTCCGGTGTCGAGCAGCTCGACGAGATCGACGCCGAGCTCGCTGACCCAGTCGGCACCGGCGAAGCCGACGTCGCGCGAGCCGGCGACGAGCATCTCGATGATGTTCTGCGGCTTGAGGATCTTGGCGTTGAAGCGGCCGGCGGCGATCGTCGGGCGATACGCGCGGCTGCCGGTCCGCACCGACAGGCCCGCGGCATCGAGCAGGGCGAAGACCTCGGCTTGCATCCGCCCCTTGGGCAGGGCGATCCGCAGCGACTCGGCGTCCAGGTCAGGACTCATGGGCTTCCTCAGGTGGTGACGGATCGGCCCGTTGCGTCCCGGACGCAACAACGCCGACCCGGGGGTCGGCGTTGATGGAGATTCGTGCCTGCGCGTGCTACGCGCCGAACGCCATCAACCCGCCCCGGGCTCCGGGACATGATGGTGGCGATGGTGCAGGCAGGCGGTCATGGCGCCAACAATAGGCGCCGCCGTTCGGCGGGTCAAGGCGCCTCCACCACGAGGATCCGTTGCGAGCGGGTCGCCCGCTGGCCGTCGGCCTCGACGGTGACCGTCAGCTCATATTCTCCCGCCTCCAGGCGCTGCAGGCCCAGGAGCTTGCGGACCCGGGTGATCGAGCCGCTGGCCCGGTCATCGGTAGTGATCGTGACGTCGCGCCCGCGGCGCCCTTCGGTCGGGCGGACGGTCATGGTGGTGCGATAGGAATCGCCGGCGTCGAGACCCCGCACCTCGAACCAGAGATCGACCTCGCCACCCACCGGCCAGGTGCCGAGGGCGTTCACCGGGAAGGGCCCGTCGGGAGCGAGCCAGGGCGAGGCGCCCTCGCGCCCGGTCACCACATCGGACAATGCGAGCTCCGGGGTGCCATCGACCACCAGTCCGCGACGCAGCGCGTAGGCGCCGCCGGCGGCATTGCCGCGCTGCTTGACGCGCACCGCCACCTGCCAGGTCCCCGGCTCGAGGGGAAGCTCGAACCACCCGGTGAGCTGCCCGTTCGCGGGCGCGCTCGGTGCGACGAAGGTGCGCGCGGTGTCGAGGTCCACCCGCATCCCATCGGACACCCGGTAGGCGGTGAGCCGGAAGTCGAGCCACCAGAGCTGGCGACCATCGGCGACGGGTTCGCCCCGGACCTGGTCGGTCGGAATCGCGAAGGTGACGAGGGCACGGCCGCTCCGGTCGCGGGCATCGCCGAGGCCGAAGAGGCGAAGCGTCGCATTCCACGGCTCCTCGATCGCCGGGGTGTCGCTGTCGGTGTCGATGGCGACCGCGGCGTCCTCGCGCTGTCGATCGATGGCTGCCTTGATCCTCCCCAGGCATCCCTTCGGCTGCCAGCCGGTGTAGTTCGTGACCTGGTTCGCTGCCGCCTGGTACCTCGGCAGAATGCTCGCCATTGCGAGCCATGCCTGCGGATTGAGCAGCGGCATGTAGCTGGTGAGCGTGGTTGCGGCGTGCCGGCCGAGGGCGTCGCTCCCCCTGAAGCTGAAGATGCGCCAGGTCCCCTCGATCCAGTACGCCCAGGTCTCGGTACGCGCCACCGAGGCTGATCAGTCGAGCTCCCTCCTGCCCCGCAGTGGTTTCCGCGTTGCCGACGGCGGTGTCGAGGTCGCGCTCCGGCTCGAGTTCCGAACTCAGCGGGGGCGTGATCCGCGTGAACGGCTCGCCATGCTTGAGGTAGATCAGGCCGCGATGGTCGAGCAATGCCTCCTCGGCACGCGGATCGTTCGGGAGGGCGACCGGATCGACCGGCAGCGACTTGTAGAAGTCGGACGCGCTGCCGAGGCATGGCGCACGAATGTCGTCGAAGGCGTAGTCGATGCGGGTGAAGAATTCGATCCGCCATGGCGCCGGGAGCCGGTACCGCTCGAAGACATAGACCCAGCGCCGCAGGTGCTCCATCAGCCGCTCACCGGGGTCCCGGGCCACCGCGGCGTCGCGCTCGCCCCAGAACCGGCGCAGCCACGCTTCGACGTCGGCAGGGGCAACCGCGTCGAAGGACGCCAGCGAGTCGGTGGTCAGGATGTAGCCAAGATCCTGGCGGAGCGCCTGTCGCCCGGCCTCGGTGAGCCGTGCGACGCCCTCCCAGTAGGCATCACGGCCCACGCGAGGTCGGCCGAGGGCGGTGAGCGTGCGGGCCCGCTCGAGCCCGAGGACCGACGGATCGAAGCCGGCGTCGCCAGCGCGGTTGAACGTCGCGAGGGCGCTGTCGTACTGACGCTCGGCGCGGAGGTGCCGTGCCCAGACGACGAGGGCACCGGGAAGGGCGTCGGGCCGTGACACCTCCCGCGCAATCGCCTCGCGGACATCGGCGCGGAGGGTGCGGTCGGCGCTGGGCAGGGTGAGGTCGACGAGCAGCTGGCGGGCCTGGCGCAGGTCGGGATCGCGCTCCAGTGCGGCCCGGAGATGTCGCGTCGCGGCCTCGAGGTGCTGTTCGCCCTCGACCGCTCCGGCGGAGGCGCGCAGGGGTACGTTGGCCTGGTGGAACGCGAGGAAGAGCCGGGCCTGGAGGTAGTGTGGCCAGCCCCAGTCCTCGCGCCGCGACCGGGCCTGCTCGAAGCGGAACAGCGCCTGCTCCCCGAGCGAAAGCGAGCCGCCGCGCTCCCACTCGGCGAACTCGCGCAGGCCGTGCTGCAGCGTGCGCGCGGTGCCGTCCGTGGCGTCGGGCACGGCGGGCAGGGTGCCTGTGGCGACGGCGGCGTCCAGTCGGGCGAGCAGCGTGCGATCGGCGGCGGATTGCGCCGATGCTGGTGCGATGTCGAGCATCGCGAGGCAGGTCGCGAGGGTGACGATGGTGCGGCGCACGGTGGCCTCCAGGGGGAGCGACGACTCCTCAATGGTCATCCCGGGTGCGGTGCGGCGCAAGCGACGGGCCCCTATCTTGGGACTGGCGCTCTCCCTCCGAGGCATCATGCCGGCCTTCCCCGATACGCATCTCTCCGTCGTCCAGGCGCTTGGCGGCGCCGACCCGGACGTGCGCGCGCGCGCGGCGGAGCTGGTGGCGCGGGCGTATCGGGCGCCGCTGCTCTCGGTGCTCCAGTGGCGCTGGAACCTCGAGCCGGCGGATGCGGAGGACCTCGTGCAGGAGTTCCTCGCGACTGCGTTCCAGAAGGAATGGCTGGCCCGTTTCGATCCGGCACGCGGCCGGTTCCGCACCTTCCTGCGCGTCGCCGCCGACCGCTTCGCCGCGAACCAGCGCCAGGCCGAACGTCGCCTCAAGCGGGGTGGCGATGCTGCGACGGTCGGGCTCGACGTCGTGACGGTGGCCGGGAGCGATGGCGACGCCGAGGCGGAGCGGCGCTTTCGTGAGGAGTGGGTGCGGAGCGTGCTCGCCCTCGCGGTCGAACGACTCGAGACGGAATCGCGCGAGCGCGGTCGCGCGGTCCACCTCGCACTGTTCACGGCGTACGACCTCGCGGAGGAACCACGACCGACCTATCGCGAGCTGGGCCTTCGCCACGCCCTCGGTGAGAGCCAGGTCATCAATCACCTGGCATGGGCGCGGCGGCGCTTCCGTGCACACGCGCTCGACGTCCTCCGCACCCTGGCGGGAAGCGAACAGGAGTACCGCGACGACGTGCAGGACCTGCTGGGGATCACCGCGCCGTGAGCAGCCTGGGAGCGGGTGGCATCGCTCGGCTCCGGGAGCAGCTCGCGCGTCCGGAGCTACCGGAGCGCTATGCCCTGGAGTCGGAGATCGGCCGCGGCGGGATGGGCGTGGTGTGGCGGGCGACGGATCGTCTGCTCGAGCGTGACGTGGCGGTGAAAGTGCTCGCGGAGCATCTGGCCGACGACGGCCTCGCGGAGCGGCTCGCACGCGAGGCAAGGATCCTGGCCCGGCTCGAGCACCCGGGGGTGGTGGCGGTTCACGACGCCGGCGTGAGCAGCGATGGCCGCACCTGGTACGCGATGCGATTGGTGCGCGGGCGTCGGCTCGACGAGGCCGCGGGCACCCAGCCCACGCTGGGTGACACGCTGCGCCTGATGACCCGGGTGGCGGAGACCGTGGCATACGCGCACGAACAGGGAATCATCCACCGCGATCTGAAGCCGGCGAACGTGATGGTCGGCCCGTTCGGCGAGGTGCTGGTGCTCGACTGGGGGGTCGCGGGCGCGATCGGTGGGGGTGGCGGCGCTTCCGGGGCGGATCAGGCTGCCGACACCCAGACGCCCGCGACCGCGCCCGTCACCGCGCACGGCACCGTCCTGGGCACGCCGGGGTACATGGCGCCCGAGCAGGCCGCCGGGCTCCCGGCCGACGTGCGGAGTGACGTCTACGGCCTCGGGGCGATCCTGCGCGACCTGCTCGCCGCGCGTGGCGAGGCGCCACCCCGGGCGCTGGCCGCGATCCGGGATCGGGCGCTCGCGCCCGCGGCCGGCGAACGGTACCCCGATGTCCTCGCCTTCGTCGACGACCTGCGTCGGTTCCAGGACGGGCTGCCCGTCGCGGCGCATCGCGAGACCGTCCTGGAGCGAATCGGGCGATGGATCTCGCGGTACCGGACGCCGATCGGGCTCGTGCTGGCCTACCTGCTGGTCCGATTGCTGATCCTCCGGCTGGGCGGCGTCTGAGCTCGCCTCAAGGCGGCCCGGTTGGATGCGTAACCCGTAGGTGACCCCCGATCATCCCCTTGCATGGAGCGTCAGTGATGGGCAAGCCACTCTTCGGATTGATCCTCGGCGGCATCCTCGGCGTCTTTGACGGGCTGACCGCACTCATCTCGGCACCGGAAGTCGCGCCCCAGATCATGACGATCGTCCTCGGCTCGATGGGGAAGGGCCTCGTCGCCGGGTGGATCATCGGCTTCGTCGCGCGGAAGCTGGACAATCTCCCGCTCGGCGTCTTCATCGGGATGCTGGTGAGCGGCGCGCTCGCGTTGCCGTTCGCCCTCGCCACCGACCCGAACACCGGCGAGAAGTACTTCTGGGAGATCCTCATTCCGGGGATGCTGGTGGGCGTGATCGTCGGGTACGCGACCCAGCGGCATGTTCCCCGGCGCGCGGAGGTGAACTCATGATCCATCGCACCCCGATCGATGGGATCCTGGCGCTCGTGGCCGCCCTGGTGGTCGCGCCGGGAATCGCCGCCGCGCAGGGTGGGTCACTGCCGGCGGACTGGACGATCCGCCTCGACGTGCCACAGGAGGTCGTGAGTGGGCAGGACGCCGCCGATGGGCAATTCCGCTACGAGCGGATGCCACCCGGATGGCACATGACCACGACCACGGCCGGCGTCACCCTGTTCCCGCGCGGCCGTTCGGTGGCGGGGGAGTGGGGGGTCGAGGTCGAATTGTTCCTCTTCCCCAATCCGAGCGACCAGCCGCTTGGCGTGGTCCTCGAGGCTGCCGATCGACCGGAGGGGACGATGGTGCTGCAGTTCCTGATGCGCGCCGACGGGGCGGCCACGCTCGCTGCGGTCCACGATGGCGAGGCGCAGGTGATGGTGCCCTGGACTCGCGACACTGCAGTGGCGCCCCACAACGGGACGGACGTGATCAAGTACGTGCTGCGGGTGATGCATCAAGGGGAGGCGCTCGCCTTCGCCATCAATGGCACGGAGATGTTCCGGGTCCCCACCGGCGGGGAGGACCATCGCTCGGTCCCCGGCCTGCGGCTCGGGCGAGGGTTGAACGTGCACGTGTCGCGGTTCGACCTCATCACCCCGCTGGCTCCGCCGAGGGCGGCACCCGCTTCCTGAGCGTCGCGCTCAGCGCACGCGGAGGCCGACGCGCCCCGGTTCGAGGAGGAGCCGGGGCGCGCGCACGCCGAAGACCGAGACCCGTCCCCCGGCGAGCTTCCCCGCGAGGACGCCGATCGCCGCGCCGGCGACGACATCGCTCAGCCAGTGGCGCTGGCCGATCACCCGGCCCGCGGCGGTGCCGGTGGCCAGCGCGTAGAGGCCGATCCGCGGCAGGGTGCGACCGGTGGCATCACCCAGGGTGGTGGCGAGGGCAAAGGCGGCCGCGGTGTGGCCGCTCGGCATCGCGGTCTGGCCCGAGAACGGGCGCACCGGCCCGCCGCCGAGCGCGGGATCCTGCTCGGGTCGCGCGCGCCCGAGGCCGAGCTTGAGGATGGTGACGGCCGCGGCGCTGCCGGCGATCGCCGTCGTGGTGATTGCGGCGGTGCGTGTCAGGTGCGGGCGGCGGGCCAGGGTGCCGGCCACGGCCAACCCGGCGACGATCGGAAGGCTGACTTCGACCTCGCCGAATCGGGAGAGCGTGCGCGCGGTTCCGGCGCGGGATGGTGCCCCGTCGTGCAGGGCCCGGGCGACCGGCACGTCGATGAGGAGCGCGACGCCGATCGCGGCGCCGGCGATCGCCGGCGCCTGCCACCGGAGGGGAGGAATGGACTGGGCCGCCGCGGCGCACGGCGCCAGCGCGCAGGCCGCGACCAGCGCGAGGGCGCGTGGCAGCGTCGTGATCAGGGCTCGCGGAGTCGCACCCACCGGAGTTCCCACGGTTCGCCCTCGGTCGGGCGATGCAACAGGAGCGAGTCGCCCTCGGCGAGGAGGATCCGCGCGCGGCGGTCGAGGGTGAATCGCGCCACCGGCACCCCCTCGGTGTCGAGGCGGTAGAAGACCGCCGCACTGTCGCGGGGGACATTGACGCCGGCCACGATGACGCGACCGTCGGGCAGCGTCGTCACCCCCCCGACCTCGGGGAAGGTCGAGTCCGAGCGACTCCGCATCTGGGCGTAGTCCTCGTCGTTCAGCGGGAACGCGAGGTTGGCCGCCCGGAGCTCGGCCTCGCGGCGGTCGAGGTCCTCGCCGGTCACGGCGGGGCCGTCGGGACCCCGGAGCGTCCAGCGGACGACGCCCCCCGGGCCGCGCCCTTCCACGATGAACGGCGACCCCGGACTCCAGACGACGCCGCCGTCGCGGGTGAGGGCCCAGCTCGGCGTCGCCGCGATGAGCGGCGGGAGGGGGGGGATGTCGGCGGAGCCGCCCCGCATCCACGGGATCGCCGCCGAGACCAGCAGCGTGCCGGTGGAGTCGAGCGGCGAGTCGAGCCGGATCACCCGCAGCGAGCCGCCGCCGAGGGTGTTCCAGTCGGCGTACTCCTGGCGCACGGGCGTGCCGCCGACGAAGCCGAGGACCGACTGGGGCCCGATGGTGGGAATCGCCTCGCGCCCGGTGATGCGCCCCTCGGCATCGAGCGTCAGGAGCGCGAAGCTGCCCTCGCCGGCCTCGACCAGCTCGAACCCGCGGCCCTTGGCGCGCAGCGCGACGGCGGTGCGATAGTCGCCGGCCGCGGTGCCGGAGTGTCCGAGCGGGACGGCCAGCGAGTCCGCGGCCGTCCAGAGCTGGATCGTGCGGCCGGGCTCCCAGATCGCGATGCGATCCGCATCGAGACGGTTCGCGACCGCGGTCTGGAGCGGGCAGTCGTCGTAGCCGTCGGCGGTGCAGAGGAGGGCGCCGTCCTCGATGGTGAGCGTCGGCAACTCCTCGAGCGCGCCGGCCGAGAGGACGTGGGCGACGGGAACCGACGCCGCGTCATCGCCGCCGGCGCCGCAGGCGGTGGTGACGACGACGAGCGTGAGCAGGGTGCAAGTGCGAGTCATCGGGTGCCTCACGTGTTGAACCGGAAGAGCATGATGTCGCCGTCCTTCACCGTGTACTCCTTGCCTTCCGCGCGCGCGAGTCCCTGCTCGCGCGCCGGCTTCCAGCCACCGACCCGGATGAAGTCGTCGTAGCCCACCGTCTCGGCGCGGATGAAGCCGCGCTCGAAGTCGGAGTGGATCACCCCGGCGGCCTGCGGCGCGCGGGCGCCGACCGGCACCGTCCACGCGCGGACCTCCTTCTCGCCGGCGGTGAAGTAGCTCTGCAGGCCGAGCAGGCGGTAGGCCGCGCGGGCCAGCCGGTCGAGGCCGGATTCGCTGACGCCGAGGTCCGCGAGGAAGGCGGCCCGGTCGTCGGGCTCCAGCTCCGCGAGCTCGGCCTCGACCTTCGCGGAAAAGATCACCACATCGGCCTGCTCCCCGCTGGCCTGGATCGCGTGGCGCAGGGCCTCGACGTGCGGGTTGCCGTCGTTGAGTTCGTCCTCGCGTACGTTCGCCGCGTAGAGCACCGGCTTCGCGGTCAGGAGGTTGAAGCCGCGATACGCCGCGGCCTCGGCGTCGGTCGGCACCACCGTCCGCGCCATGCGGCCGGCCCCGAGCGCCTCGATCAGGCGCTCGAGGAGCGCCTTCTCGAGCTTCGCCTGCGCGTCGCCGGTCTTCGCGGTGCGGGCGGTCTTGTCGAGCCGCTTCTCCAGGGAGGCGAGGTCGGCGAGCGCCAGTTCGGTCTCGATGATCTCCTTGTCGCGCACCGGATCGACCGCGCCCATGACGTGCTGGATGTCGTCGTCGGCGAAGCAGCGCACCACGTGCACGACGGCGTCCACCTCGCGGATGTTCGCGAGGAACTGGTTGCCGAGACCCTCGCCCTGGGAGGCGCCCTTCACGAGGCCGGCGATGTCGACGAACTGGACCGTCGCGGGAACGGTGCGCTCCGGATGCACGAGCTCGGCGATCGCATCGAGGCGTTCATCCGGGACCTCGACGATGCCGGTGTTGGGCTCGATCGTGGCAAAGGGATAATTGGCCACGAGCGCACCGGCGCGCGTCAGGGCGTTGAAGAGGGTCGATTTGCCGACGTTGGGGAGGCCGACGATTCCGAGGCTCAACATCTGGGTCGTGAGTCCTGAGTCCTGAGAAGTGAGGTCGTCATACGGGCGCGTAATCTAGTGTTGTGCCGCGGCATCCGGGGTCTCGGGAACGGGCGGGGGTGGTGAGGCTGCGGGATGGCGGACTATCGACACCTCAAGGCATGGCAGAAGGCCTACCGACTCGTCCTGGATGTCTACGCGGCCACGGCGTCGTTTCCCTCGGAGGAGCGATTCGGCCTGGTCAGCCAGAGCCGCCGGGCGGCCGTCTCGATTGCGGCCAACGTGGCCGAGGGTGCTGGCCGTGGGGGCGGGGGTGAGTTCACGCGGTTCCTGTGGATCGCGCGGGGCTCGCTCACGGAACTGGTCACCCTGCTCTCCCTGGGCCGCGACCTGGGCTACCTGCCGCCAGAGCCGGCCGCCTCGCTCGTGGCCACGGCGGAGGAGGTGGGCCGGATGGTGATGGGGTTGCTGAAGGCGCGAGGGGCCGTCCCGCGTCGGGACGACCCCTCGGGGGCGTCTCTCACTCCTCAGGACTCAGGACTCACGCCTACATCGAGGCAAACCACGGCGCGAGCACCAGCGACACCACGCTCATCAGCTTGATGAGGATGTTCATGGCCGGGCCGGAGGTGTCCTTGAACGGGTCGCCGACGGTGTCGCCCACCACGGCGGCCTTGTGCGGATCGGAGCCCTTGCCGCCGTGGGCGCCGCCCTCGATGTACTTCTTGGCGTTGTCCCAGGCGCCGCCGGCATTGGCCATGAAGAGCGCCATCATCACGCCCGTCACGGTCGCGCCGGCGAGCAGGCCGCCCAGGGTCTTCACCCCGAAGAAGTAGCCGGTGAGGACCGGGACCAGCACCGCGGCGACCCCGGGGATGATCATCTCCCGCAGCGCGGCCTTGGTGGAGATGTCGACGCAGCGGGCGCTGTCGGGCTTGACGCCCTCGCGTCCCTCGAGGAGGCCGGGGATCTCGCGGAACTGGCGGCGGACCTCCTCGACCATGCCCTGCGCCGCGCGGCCGACGGCGGTCATCGTCTGCGCGCCGACGAAGAACGGCATCACGCCGCCGATGAACAGGCCGATGACCACCATCGGGTCGATCAGGTTGAGGCCTTCCTGGGTCAGGCCCACCGCGGAGGCGTACGCGCTGAACAGGGCGAGCGCGGTGAGCGCCGCCGAGCCGATCGCGAAGCCCTTGCCGATCGCAGCGGTGGTGTTGCCGAGGGCGTCGAGGCCGTCGGTGATCGCGCGGACCTCCTTGCCGAGGTGGCTCATCTCGGCGATGCCGCCGGCGTTGTCGGCGATCGGCCCGTAGGCATCGACCGACATCGTCACGCCGACGGTGGCGAGCATCCCGACGGCCGCGATCGCGATGCCGTACAGGCCGGCGACGCTGAAGGCGATGTAGGTCGCGCCGCAGATCAGCAGCACCGGGACGATGCAGCTCTCCATCCCGACGGCGAGGCCGGCGATGATGTTGGTCGCGGGACCGGTCTCGGAGGACTGGGCGATCCGGCGCACCGGCGCGGCGGCGGTGTAGTACTCGGTGACCAGGCCGATCAGGATGCCCGACACGGTGCCGGAGAGCACCGCCCAGAACGGCCCCATCGCCGGGAGGAGCGTGCCATCGGCGCGGGTCATCCCGAGCGGCATCGCCGCGGTGAGGAACCAGGCGAAGGCGAGGAAGAGCCCGGCGGCGATGAAGGTGACGTAGCGGAGCGCGTTGGCGGGGTTGCCCGCGGCGAGCAGCCGCATGGTCAGGACGCCGAGGAGCGAGGCGACCAGGCCGGCGGTGATGAACGCCAGCGGGAGCAGCATCGCGGTGCTGCGATTGGCATCGGGGATCAGGACCGACGTCGCCGCGAGGGCGATCGTCGCGATCGCGGAGCCAACGTACGATTCGAAGATGTCGGCGCCCAGGCCGGCGACGTCGCCGACGTTGTCGCCCACGTTGTCGGCGATGGTCGCCGGGTTGCGCGGGTCATCCTCGGGGATCCCGGCCTCGACCTTCCCGACCAGGTCGGCGCCGACGTCGGCGGCCTTGGTGTAGATGCCGCCGCCGACGCGCGCGAAGAGCGCGATCGAGGAGGCGCCCATCGCGAAGCCGGAGATGATCTCGGCGAACAGCTTGGTGTCGTTCGCCAGCTCGGCCTTGCCGACCGTGAGGAAGACGATCGCGATCCCGGCGAGCCCGAGCGAGGCGACGGCGAGCCCCATCACCGAGCCCCCGCCGAAGGCGGCGCGCAGCGCCGCGGCCTGCCCGGAGCCGCGGGCGGCCTCGGCGGTCCGGACGTTGGCGAGGGTCGCCCCGCGCATCCCGAGCCAGCCGCTCGCGATCGACGCGAAGCCGCCGAGGATGTAGGCGATCCCCGTCTTCGGGCCGACGGCCCAGCTCAGCAGGGCGGCGACGACGAGGAGGAAGGGGACGAGGATGACGTACTCGCGGCGCAGGAACGCCATGGCCCCGACCTGGATCTCGCCGGCGAGGGCGAGCATCGACGGCGAGCCGGCCGGGAGCCGGCGCAGGGCGAAGTAGGTCATCGCCGTGGCCAGGAGGCCGGCGATTCCGATGGCCAGGGCGTACAGGGTCAGGGATGCAGTCATGGTCTCGGTGGGTGAGGGAAGGTCGGGGGTCAGGTCCGGTTGAAGCGGTTCATCGCACGTTCGATCCCATCAGCGGCCCAGCAGGCCACGGCGTCGCACATCTCGTCGAGCAGGTCCGCCAGCGCCTCCTGCTCCTCGGCCCGGAACCGCCCGAGCACGAAGTCGGCGAGGTCCCATTCCGGCGGGCGCGGTCCGACGCCGATCCGCAGCCGGGCATAGTCCTGTCGGCCGAGGTGGGCCTCGATGCTGCGCAGCCCGTTGTGGCCGCCGCTCGACCCGGCGCCGCGCAGCCGGAACCGCCCGATCGGGAGGGCGGCCTCGTCGACGAGGACGAGGAGGTCCTCCGCAGGATCCCACGTCGGCGACCGGAGGCCCCGCACGGCCTCGCCGCTCAGGTTCATGAACGTCGTCGGCTTCAGCAAGCGAACGGGGACGCCGTTGAGCGTCCCCGACGTCGCCACCGCCCGGTCGGCCCGCCGCCAGGGGCCGAAGCCCTCGCGACGGGCCAGGTGGTCGAGGAGGATCCAGCCGGCATTGTGCCGCGTGCGCTCGTACTCGGCCCCGGGGTTGCCGAGGCCCACGATCGCCTTCGGCACCTACGCCTCGTCGTCCGCCTCGGCCTCGTCGGCCTTGCCCTTCTTGATCACTTCCGGTCCCTCGGCCGCCTCGGCGGTCGGCTCCGGCGCGACCTCGACCCGGGCGGCGAGCACGCCGACGATCGAGACGTCGGCGTCGTGCATCACCTCGGCGTTCGGCACCGTCAGCTCGCCGGCGTGGATCGCCTGGCCGACGTGGAGCTTGCTCACGTCGACATCGACCCGCTCCGGGATGTGGCGGGGCAGGCACTTGATGGTGAGCCGGTGGACGTGATGGTCGAGGACGCCGCCCTGGTTGCGGACCCCCTCGGCGGTGCCGACGAGGTGCACCGGGACGTCGACGAGGATCGGCTCGCCGGCGACCACCGCGTACAGGTCGAGGTGGATCACGTCGGCGCGACGCACGGGGTTGCGCTGCACCTCGCGGACGATCGCCTGGACCGGCGCGGCGCCGTCGATGGCGACGTCGATCAGCACGGTCTCGCCGCCGATCACGTCGAGCAGCCGCCCCACCGCGCGCTGGTCGAGCTCGAGGGCCTGCGGGTCGCGCCCGTGGCCGTAGATGACCGCGGGGATCTTCCCGTCGCGGCGCAGGGCGCGCGCGGCGCCCTTGCCGATGTTGCTCCGCGTTGCCGCGTCCAGCGTGACTGCGTCCATTCCCGTCTCCATGCGTTCGTCAGTCGAAGAGCGCGCTCACCGACTGGTCACTGTGCGTGTACCCGATCGCCTTCGCCAGGAGCCCCGCAATCGAGAGCACCTTGAGTGCCGGAAAGTGACGCTCCGGCGGCAGGTCGATCGTGTTGGTGACCGCCACTTCGGTCACCGGTGCCGCGGCGAGCCGCTCCACTGCCGGACCCGACAGCAGGGCGTGCGTCGCGCAGATGTAGACGTCCCCGGCCCCCAGGCGCTTGAGCGCGTGGACCGCCTCGGCCATCGTCCCGCCGGTGTCGATCATGTCGTCCGGGATGATGCAGTTCTTCCCGGCCACGTCGCCCACCACGTGCAGCGCCTCGGCCTGGTTCGGCCCGCTGCGTCGCTTGTCGATGATCGCGAGCGTGCCGTTGAGCCGCTTCGCGAACCCCCGCGCCATCTTGGCCGACCCGACGTCGGGCGCGACCACCACCACGTCCTCGAGCTTCTTCTGCCGGTAGTGCTGCACGAACACCGGCGCCGCGTACAGGTGGTCGACCGGCAGGTCGAAGAACCCCTGGAGCTGGTGCTGGTGGAAGTCCATCGCGAGCACCCGGTCGGCGCCCGCCACCGACACCATGTTCGCCATCAGCTTCGCCGAGATCGCCACCCGCGGCTGGTCCTTGCGGTCCTGCCGCGCGTACCCGAAGTAGGGGATCACCGCGGTGATCCGGGCGGCACTCGCCCGCCGCGCGGCGTCCATGAGCAGCAGCAGCTCGATCAGGTTCTCCGCCGGCGGGTTGGTCGACTGGATGATGTAGACATCCCGACCCCGCACGTTCTCGTCGATCTTGACGAACAGCTCGCCATCGGCAAAGCGGCGCGACGTCACCCGGCACAGCTCGGTGTCGAGTTGCCGGGCGATCTCCTCGGCGAGCGGTCGGTTGGCCGACCCGCTCATCAGGAGCATGGGCTTGGGTACCAGTGGCAGTTCCGTCATGATGACAGCCCGGAAAGATACCGGGCTGCAGCCGCTCTGGTCAACGGCTGCGCGGGGGAGGGGTCGCGAGGGGCTGGCGGGTCAGAATTCCCGCTTCTTCATCTCCTTGAAGAGCTTCTCGGAGTCGGTCTGGTCCGTCTCGGCCGGGCGGGTGGCCTGCAGGGTGGGATCGACGAACCGGGTCCGCTGGGGCTTGTCCGAGCTGGCCTTGCCGGTCGCCTTGCGGATCAGCGCCTCGAGCTGCTTGTCCTTCACGGGGTCTCCTGGGCCGGGGTGGCGAATGATATCCGGCGGCTCGCCCCGGGGGCACCCCCCGGGACGCACGACGCCCCCGGAGCCGCGGGGGGTCCGGGGGCGTCGGGTGCTCAGCGGGCCACCGTTCAGGGAATGGCGGCTTCGAGCTCGGCCATGGTCCACGAGGTGGTCCGGTCGGCGACCTTGGCGCGGACGGCGGCGACCATCTCGGTGGTCACGGCCGGGGCGCTGTTGCCCCACGACGACCGCTCGTAGGTGGTGATCGCGGCGATCTGCTCGTCGCTCAGCGACTCCCACGGCGCCATCATGCCGTTGTACTCCATCCCCTTGACGGTCACCGGGCCCTGGAGGCCCTTGAGGACGATCGCGATCATCCGGTCCGGGGAGGGGTTGTTGGCGATGTCGGAGCCGGCCAGCGGCGGGAAGGCGCCGGGCATGCCCTCGCCGTTCGCCTGGTGGCAGGCGCTGCAGGTGGTGGTGTACTCGGTGGCGCCGTCGATGCCAGCGGTCTGCGCCATCGGCGCCGGCTCGGCGGCCGGCGGGGCATCCTCGGCCGGCGCGGCGTCCCCGCCGCCGCAGGCGATCAGGCCACCGGCCAGCACGGCCAGCAGGGCGTTCGGGGCAAGGCGGGCGATCTTGGTCGTCAACATCGTGGGCTGCTCCTGAGGGTCGTGTGCCGGTGCGAGGTCGGTCCCCCGGTCTGGGGGAGCGGTCCGCAGGTCCGTAGATCCACGGACCGCCCCCAAAGAAAACGGAGGGGACGCCCAAATGGGAGGCCCCTCGTCGGAATAGCTGCTGGGTGATTGCCCCGGGTGGACTCGAACCACCATAGCCGGATCCAAAGACCGGAGTCCTGCCATTGGACGACGGGGCAGCGTGCAACCGGTCGGGAATGTAGGCGGGCGCGCGGCGGGTGGCGACTGCCGCCGGCCTCAGGCGTTGCGCACCTCGAGGACCGTGCCGTGCCGGGTGCCGAGCATCGCGGTGGCATCGGCGCGATCCGCCTCGGAGCGGTACACCGCCACGAGGGCGCTCCCCGAGCCGGTCATCCGGCACAGGAGCGGCCGGGTCTGTGCCAGCGCCTCGAAGGCGGCGCGCACCGGCGGGTGCTGGCCGAAGACCACCGACTCGAAGTCGTTGCCGCCCATCCGTGCCAGGTCGCTCCAGTTGCCGAGGGCGTCGAGGTGCAGGGCGACGCTGCCGCGGCGGCCGGCCTGGTCGCGCATCGCATCGATCCAGCCGTAGGCCTCGGGAGTCGGGACGTGGATCCCGGGGGCCACGAGGAGCATCGGCCGGGGTGGCAGCGGCGGCAGGCGGAGCAGGCGCTCGCCGTGCCCCCAGCCGAGGGCCACCGGGGCGTCCATCACGAAGAACGGGACGTCGGCCCCGAGTCGCGCGGCGAGGTTGAGGAGCTCGGCCAACGGCACGGAGTCGCCGGCGAGTCGATTCACCGCGACCAGGGCGGCGGCGGCGTCGCTGGAGCCGCCACCGAGGCCGGCGCCGGCCGGAATGCGCTTGGTCAGGTGCATGCGCACGCCGAAGCGCCGTCCGGTGGCGGAGAGCACGGCCTCCGCGGCCCGCCACGCGAGGTTGTCGCGTTCGGGCCCGACGTCGGCGCCCTCGACCACCAGCGAGATCCCGTCCGCGACGCGCTCGACGACGAGCGTGTCGGCGAGGTCGAGCCGGCAGAAGACGGTCTCCAGGCCGTGGTAGCCGTCGGCCTCGCGGGCGAGCACGCGGAGCAGGAGGTTGACCTTGGCGTGGCACGGCAGCTCGACGCGGTCGCTCATGTCGCGGCCTCGCGCAGGGACCGCACGGAGAGTCCCGATGTCAGGAGGGACCAGACGCCGAGAAGCGTGATCGGAACGAAGGAGCACACGTGGAAGGTGATGGCGTAGGCCAGTCCGATATCGGCCGGCACGCCGAAGAACTCCTGCAGCGTGAGCATGATCACGGTCTCGAACACGCCGGCGTAGCCCGGCGAACTCGGCAGCGCGATGCCGAACAGCAGGGCCCCCTGCACAATGACGGCCCCCGCAAAGGAGACGTCGATCCCGAACGCGCCGAATGCGGCCCAGAATGCGGCGGCATTCACGAGCCACAGGCGATTGACCACCCGACAACCGGATCGCGGCGGGATCTCCAGGCCCAGTCCGCTCACCAATCGCTGATGATTCCGAGGAGGACCGACCGCAGCCGGGTGTCCGGCAACACCGCCCGACAGGTCCCGTGGCGAGTCAGCCACCTGCCACGATGGCGCAGACCAGCGCGACAAGTCCCAGTATCCCGCCGTCCCGGCCTGGCGCCCGAGTCCGGTAGCCGCGGCAGGTCGACCACCATCAGGGCATCGGCGAGGCGCGACCGCGGTGAGGGCATCGGGACGCGCTCGACCGCGACGCTGGCGAGCGCACTCACGGAAGGAACGGGGCGAGTCGGGACACCGCACCGATGCGCAGCACTTCACCGAGGCGCAACGGGAGGATGTTGTTGCAGCGAACCCGATGGCGATCGCGTGCCAGAGTGGTGCCACGGATCGCCGATCCGTCCTCACGGCGCAGCAGGATGGACCAGCGCGGAACCCTGATCGGGAAGGACAGGGTCGCGAGCACGACCCCGACGAGCATCGGCACCACGCGCATCGCGGTGATTCGCGACCAGACGTCGGCGAACGGCGTCGTGCGGAAGGCATACCACACCATCGCAACGGAGACCGCGATGCCGAGGACCGCCTGCCACCAGCGCGCCCCGGCCGGGTTACGCCGCGTCACGCGCGAGTGGGACCAGGTCGAGAAGTTCGTCGACGAGTGGCCGCAGCCGGTCGAGGTCGACGGTGGTGGCACTGAGCACGATCGCCAACTCGTCGCGGATCTCGTTGGCCCGGGTCAGGGCGCGATCGCCGCGATAGACCAGGGCGCCGATCTCGATCGGCTCGTCGGCCGAGGCCGCGGCGGCCTCGAGTTCGGCGAGTCGTCGGTACGCGCGCTCGAGGCGCGAGCTGCCGCCGGCGGACGCGTCGGGTGCCAGCGTCGCAATCTCGACCACCTCGCCGTCGTCTGGCGACGGGTCGGGAGCCAGCCGGGCGATGTCGATCACCGGCGGTTCCTCGTCGGGCGCGAGGGCGGCGATGTCGACGATCGGTGACTCCGCCTCGGGCGCGAGGTCGGCGATGTCGATGATCGCCGGATCGTCCGCCTCGGGCGATGCCGGCGCCAGCTCCGCGATGTCGATGACGGCGGGTTCATCGGCAGGCGCGAGGTCGGCGATCTCGACGACCGGTTCGGACGCCGTCGGGGCCGGCTCAAGGTCCTGCGCGGTCGCTTCTGGAGCGACATCGACACGGTCACTCTCGGGGGCGAGGGCCGCCGCCGGTCGCGGAATGAGGTCGTCGGCGCCGAGGGCCCGTGCGATCGCATCGCGTCGAGCGGTGAGCGTCGCGACGGTGCCGTCGCCCCCGTGCTCGACCAGGAAGCGGCCGCAGTCACGCAGCATGGCCACGAAGTGATCGGGGGCGCGGTGTGCCTCGCCGGTGCCGATCGCCCGGGCGATCGCGCCGGCGAGCGGGGCGAGGAAGCGACCGGTTCGGCTCCGCGCTGGCATCGAGGTGAGCGTCTGGTGGAGGACGAAGAGCCGCAGGTCGCGCGCGGCGGGTGAGCCCTGACCCTGCAGCGCCTCGGCGTGCATCAGCAGGTGATCGCCGACTCCCACCAGTTCGACCGGGACCGGCTCGGCCGGTGCCGGTGCTGCGGGCGGGGCGCCCTTCGTCACGATCGCCGCCTCGCCATCGGGCGCGAGCGCGTCGATGGGGAGCACGTCGGCCTCGGCGGCGAACCCCTCGAGGAGTCGGCGCGCGATCCGATCGAGCCCGTTCGGGACCACGATGCGACCCTGGTCGGCGACGGCCTGGGCCATCGCCGCGAGGGCGTCGGCGGCATCGGCGAAGACGATCGCCACGTCCGGCGGGGCCGGATCGCTGCGCAGCAGGCAGCGGGTGGTGACCTCCATGGCGTCGAGCAGTTCGGGAAGCGGGGACAACTCGGCCGCCTCGCCGAGGCCGCGCAGCGAACGGAGGCGGTCGAGGACGCCGGCGAGCGCCACCGGCGGGTCCATCGGCGCGAGCGCCCGGGCGGCCTCCTGCAGCGAGCCCGCGATCAGGGCGGATTCCCTCGCGATGAAGGCGCGGACGCCCGGCGTCAGCCCCGGCGCCGCGGTGCCGGTCGGGGTCGACGGCTCGGCGGCCGCAGGGGCTTCCCCCTTGCCGATGCGCTCGATCCGGTCGGCGAGGAGCAGGGCGTGGCGGTCGTCGGCGGCTTCCCAGCCGGCGGCCCGGCCGACCAGACCGCGAAGGGTCTGGAGTCCCTCGCGCCAGCCGGCCCTGGCATTCGGCTCCCAGCCGAGGGCGTGGTCGCGCACCTGGCGGGCGAGGCCCTCGAGGGCGGCGGCGGCGCGGGCGAAGGTGCCGAGGCCGGCCATGAGCGCCGCGCCTCGCAACGCCCGGGCGCCTCGCACGAGTCGCTCGAGGTCGGGGGTGTCGGAGCGAGCGACGACCTGCTCGAGCTCGGTCAGGTACTCCCCGGCCTCCAGGGCGAAGAACTCGGCCCGGCGCGATCCGGCGTTCACGTCCGGGCCCCGTCGATCAGGCGGCGGATCTCGCGGGTGGCGGGACCGATGCCGATAGTGATGGATCGGGCGACGATGCTGTGTCCGATGTTGAGCTCCTCGATCTCGGCGATCCTGGCGACCGGGACCACGTTGCGGCGGGTCAGCCCGTGCCCGGCATGCACCGCAAGACCGAGGCCCGCCGCCAGCGCGGCGGCCTGCTGGAGGGCGGCGAGTGCCGGGCCGTCGACACCGCCTTCGTTGGCGTATCGACCGGTGTGGAGCTCGACTGCAGGGACGCCGAGGTCGGCGGCCCGACGG
>JACKDA010000013.1 GCA_020633775.1 Gemmatimonadales bacterium
CCGTTGTCGACGCCGTTGAGCCCCTCCTTGAGCCCGGTGTCGCCGATCCGCACACCCGGCATCGGCTCGCCGCGCTCGTCACGGATCGGCACCAGGAAGGCGTGCACGCCGTGTCGCCCCGCGGGCGTGACGAGCTGGGCGAACACCGTCGCCATCCGGCCGTGCCGCGCCGCGTTGCCGAGCCACTCCTTGTGGGCCCCGGGGTGCGGCGTGTGGATCACGAACTCCTCGCTCGCCGGGTCGTACGTCGCGAGGGTCTCGAGGTCGCGCACGTTCGAGCCGCTGCCCAGTTCGCTCATCGCGAAGACGCCCAGCAGCTCGCCGCGCGAGATCGCGGGCAGGAAGGTCTCGTGGTGCCAGGCCGTGCCCAGCAGTTGCACGCTGCCCTGGAAGAGCCCGAACTGGACGCCGAACTTGATCGTCAGCGAGAGATCATGGAACGCCAGCGTCTCGAAGGCGGCCATGAAGGCGGCGGGGTCGCCCTTGCCGCCCAGGGCCGGCGGCACGGCGAGCGCGCCGAGGCCGTCCTTCGCCAGCTCGCGCAACCAGGCCAGCACCTGCTCGCGGTACGCGTCACTGGAGAGGCCGTACTGATAGGCGAAGCGCGGATCGGTCAGCCGCTGGCGCACGAAGTCGCGGGTGCCGTGCTGGGCACCATCGAGCGCGGCGCGCAGCGCCGCCACGTCCACGGCCGGGGAGGGCCGCGGCGGCGCGGGCGTGGACGCCTCCGAGCGATCGGGGTGGCTCATCGGCCACCGGCCGGAGCGGGGATGAGTCGGTGCGGCATGACCCCAAGAATAGCAGGTCGTGGCTTAGCTTCCGGCCATGTCCACCTCTCGCGATCCGATCGTCATCATCGGGGCCGGCGCGGCCGGCCTGCTCGCGGCAATCCACGCCGCGGGACGGCAGCGGGAGGTGATCCTCCTCGAGCGGACGCCGGACGGCGGCCGAAAGATCCTCATCTCGGGGGGCGGCCGGTGCAACGTGCTGCCGGCCGCGCTCGACACCGGGCGATTCGTCACCGCCTCCTCGGCGAATTCGATGCGAAAGATCCTCCGCGGCTGGCCGCACGATGCGATGCGCCGCTTCTTCGAGGAGGAGGCCGGGCTGCCGCTCCGTGTCGAGGAGGCGACGGGCAAGCTCTTCCCGGTGGCCGATCGCTCGCGGGCAGTGCGCGACGCGCTCCACGCGCTCGCCCTGGCGCGGGGCGTGCGGTTCCGGGGCACGACCGAGGTGGTCGGCCTGACGCCCACCACCGACGGCTGGTCGATCGCGATCCCCGACGGCGAACCGATCTCCGCGGCGGCGGTGGTCCTCGCCACCGGGGGGCTCTCGGTGCCACAGACCGGCTCCGACGGCTTCGGATTCCGTGCCCTCGCCGCCCTCGGGCACACCATCCAGCCGACCTACCCCGCCCTCACCCCGCTCACCCTCGACCCGCCGGCCTTCGCGGAGCTCGCGGGGGTGTCGCTGCCGGTGACGATCCGGGCCCGGAGCCCGGTCGAGCAGCGCGACGCCACGGGTGGCTTCCTCTTCACGCATCGAGGGTACTCGGGGCCCGCGCTCCTCGATGTCTCGCACGTCGCGGTGCGCGGCCGTCTCGCACGCGAGCCGCGCGCCGAGCTCACGGTGGCGTGGGGCGCCCACGATGCACGGTCATGGGAAGGATGGCTCGCCCCGTCGCCGGCCCACGTCGCCACCGTCGTCCGCCAGCGCCTCCCGACCCGACTCGCGGACCGCCTCCTCCGGGAGGCCGATGTCGCCGCCGACACCCAGCTCGCCCAGCTCCCGCGCACCGCACGTCGGCGGCTGCTGCAGGTGCTCACCGCATTCCCCCTCCCCTGGACCTCTGACGAGGGATACAAGAAGGCCGAGGTCACCGGTGGCGGCGTGGCCCTGGAGGAGATCGACCCCGTCACGATGGAGAGCCGGATCCATCCCGGCCTCTTCCTCGCCGGCGAATTGCTCGATGCATTCGGGCCGATCGGCGGCTACAACTTCACCTGGGCGTGGGTGACGGGACGACTCGCGGGGCTGGGGGCCGTGCGGTAGGTGGTCGATGGACGGCCCCCTGCCGTGAACGTAGATTGTCGTTCTCGCTTCACGCTTCTCGCTTCTCGCTTCTCGATTCTCGCTTCTCGCCTCTCCACAAGGTCCCGCCCATGCTTCGCCGTCTCCTCGCGCTGTCCCTCCTCACGGCGCCGCTCGCGGCCCAGGCCCCGCTGCCCACGCCGGAGCAGGCGCTCGGGTTCGGGATCGGCGCCGACTACCGGCTCGCGACGTATTCGCAGTTGCACCGCTGGTGGGAACAGCTCGCCGCGGCGTCGCCGCGGATGGTGCTCGACACGATCGGCACGACGGCGGAGGGGCGGCCCCAGGTGATGGCGATCCTCTCCTCGCCCGCGAACATCGCGCGTCGGGAGCACTACCGGCAGATCAGCGAGCGGCTCGCGCGGGGTCGGGTCGACTCGGCCACCGCCCGGTCGCTCGCCGATTCCGGCAAGGCGATCATCTGGATCGACGGCGGCCTGCATGCGACCGAGGTCCTCGGCGCGACGCAGCTGATGGAGCTCGTCTGGCAGTTCGTGACGCGGGACGACGCCGAGACGCGGCGGATCCTCGACGACGTGATCATCCTCGCGGTGCACGCGAACCCGGACGGGATGGAACTGGTCTCCTCGTGGTACATGCGCGAGGCCGACACGCTGCAGCGCTCGCTCAACGGGCTCCCGGTGCTGTACCAGAAGTACGTCGGGCACGACAACAACCGGGACCTCTACCGCAACGCGCAGGCCGAGTCGCGCAACATGAGCCGGGTGATGTACACGGAGTGGTATCCGCAGATCATGTACAACCATCACCAGACCGGTCCCGCCGGCTCGGTGATGTTCGCGCCGCCGTTCCGGGACCCGTTCAACTACGTCTATGACCCGATGCTGGTCACCGGGCTCGACTTCGTCGGCGATGCGATGCACCGGCGGTTCACGGCGGAGGGCAAGGGCGGCACCGTGTCGCGCGACGCCGCGAGCTACTCGACCTGGTGGAACGGGGGGCTCCGCACCACCGCGTACTTCCACAACATCATCGGCCTGCTGACCGAGACGATCGGCTCGCCGACGCCGATGCAGGTGCCGCTGCGCCTCGAGCGGCAGCTCCCCTCGAGCGGGCAGGCCCTCCCGGTGGCGTGGGGCGAGTGGCGCTTCCGGCAGTCGGTCGACTACTCGATGACGGCGAACCGCGCGGTGCTCGACCTCGCGTCGCGGTACCGCGAGTCGCTGCTGTTCAACCTCTGGCAGATGGGGGCGAACGCGATCGCGCGGGGCCGGACCGACACCTGGACGCACGACCCCACCCTGATCGACGCGGCGCGCGCGGCCGCCGAGGGGAAGAACGGCCGCGAGGCGACCGCCGCGATGGAGGCGGTGCTGCGCGACCCGGCCCGTCGCGATCCCTACGCCTACCTCATCCCCGCGGACCAGCCCGAGATCGGCAACGCCCTCGACTTCCTCGATGCGATGCGGATCTCCGGCATCGAGATCTGGCGGGCCACCGCCGCGTTCGAGCACGAGGGGACCCGCTACGCGGCGGGAACGTTCGTCATCCCGGCCGCCCAGGCGTTCCGGCCCCACGTGCTCGACATGTTCGAGCCGCAGGATCACCCGACCGACCTGCAGTACCCCGGCGGCCCGCCCAAGGCGCCGTATGACAACGCCGGCTGGACGATGGCGATGCAGATGGGCTTCCGCTTCGACCGCGCGATGTCCGAGGTCACCGGGCCGCTGGAGGAGGTCACCGCGCTGCACGTGACGCCTCGCCCGGTCGCCTTCGATCGGGGCGCCGGGGCGTGGATCGTCTCGCCGGCCTCGACGGACGCCTTCCGGGCGGTCAACGCCGTCGCCGCGGCGGGTGGCCGCGTCGAGCGCCTCCCGAACGGTGACTTCGTGCTGCGTGGCGGCCGGACCGCGGAGGTCCTCGCCGGCCTCGCGCGCGAGCGTGCGCTCGCGACCCAACCGGCGCGGGGTGCCCGCGGCACCGCGGTGCGCCCACTCCGGGTCGGGCTCTGGGACCGCTACGGCGGGTCGATGCCGTCGGGGTGGACCCGCTGGATCTTCGAGCAGTACGGCGTGCCGTTCGAGGTCGTCTACCCGCAGCGGCTCGATGCCGGCGACCTGGCGCGTGACTTCGACGTCCTCGTCTTCGTCGACGGGGCCATCCCGCCGGCGGGGGGTCGCGGTGGGCGGTTTGGTGGCGGCGGGGGTGGCAACGACCGCCTCCCCGAGGAGTACCGGGACCGGACCGGCAGCATCACTGCCGAGACGACGATCCCCGCGCTGCGGGCGTTCGTGGAGGGGGGCGGGCGGATCATCACCATCGGCTCCTCGACCGCGCTGGTCGACCACTTCGGGCTGCCGGTCACCAATCACCTTGTCGAGCGGCAGCCGGACGGGTCCGACCAGCGACTCTCCCGCGACAAGTACTACGTCCCGGGCTCGCTCCTCGAGGTCACGGTCAACCCGCGCGTCGCGGTGAGCGCGGGTGCCGACTCGACCGCGACGGTGATGTTCGACAACTCGCCGGTCTTCTCGCTGCCGCCCGACGCGGCGGCGCGGGGGATTCGCCCGGTGGCCTGGTTCGGCTCGGCCACCCCGCTCCGCTCGGGATGGGCGTACGGACAGGGATACCTCGAGAACGGGGTCACGATGTTCGAGGCCGACCTCGGCAAGGGCCGCCTCTACGCCTACGGACCCGAGGTGCTGTTCCGCGCCCAGCCGGAGGGGACGTACCGGTTCGTGTTCAATGCGTTGATCGACTGAGCGGGAAGCGAGAAGCGTCTGTGTCACCCTGAGCGCAGCGAAGGGGCGGAGCCAGCCGGACGGTTCCGCCCCTTCGCCTTCGGCTCAGGGTGACACTCGCCTCTCGCTTCTCGCTTCTCGCTTCTCGCTTCGCGCTTCGCGTCCTTACGGCCTGAACACCAGGTCGATCCGCACCACGATCTGCTCCTGCATCCGGAGCGTGCCGAGCAGCTTGGTGAGCCCGCCGATTTCGTAGTCCTTCAAGTTGAGGGGGACTGCCCCGCGGAAGCGGGTCTCCGCCTCGTCGAGCCAGGCCCAGCCGGGGATGGCGGTCTCGCGGGTGACGCCATGGATCGTGAACCGGCCGCGGAGCGTCACGGCGGTGGAGTCGCCATCCGGGCGGCCGGGGACGACCTGGTCGAGGTCGAACCGGAGCGTCGGATGGCGCTCGACCTCGAGCGACTTGTACATGTCGCGATCGCGGCGGTCGTTGCCGGTGACGAGCGTCCGCGCGGGCGCGGTCACCCAGCCGCGAACGCCGGCCAGCGTCTCGGCGCCCTCGAGGCGCCCCGCGACGGCGGTCGTGGTGCCGGTGAAGTCGCCCAGGGTCGCCTCGCCATCGAAGGCGAGGGTGCCGGTGACGAGGAGGCGGTCGGGGACCTGGGCGACCGCGCGGGATGCGCCGGCGGCCAGCAGGACAGCGATGAAGACGACGGCATGACGGGTCATGCAGGGAGTACGCCTCCCGCCCCCGGCAGGATCCCGGGCGGCTCAGCCCCCGACGGTGAGGTCCATCCGGATCGTGATGGGGTCGCGCATCCTGAGCATGCCCAGCAGGCGCCCCGGGCGCCGCAGGCCGAACTCGGAGAGCCGCAGGACGGTCTGGCCCCGGAAGCGGATCGCTCCGCCGCGGCGGCGCCAGGCCCAGCCGCTGACCGCATGCGTGCGTGTCACCCCGTGGACGGTGAATCCGCCGCGCACCGTCACGGGAATCGAATCCCCGTCGGGCATCCCCACGGCGACATCAGTGATCTCGAACCGGATGGCGGGGTGCCCTCCGTCGCCCAGGAGCTCGCGCATCTCCTGATCGCGACTGGCATTGCCGGTGCGCATCGCCCGCACCGGCACCTCGAGCCAGCCGCGTGTCTGGTCGAGGCGTCCCCCGAGTCGAATCGCGCCCGCGATCGCCCGCGTGTGCCCACTGAAGTCGCCCAGCGTGGCGCGGGCATCGAAGATCACCTCTCCCGACAGGTTCCGGCGCTCGACCTCCTGCCCCGAGAGCCCTCCGGGTAGCGCCGGGGGAAGGAGCAGCACGAGTCCCAGGATCAGATGGCGCATGTGGCCTCCGGATGGGAGCGCCGGGGGTGTCGCTCACGGCACCGACGGCCGCCCGGTCTTGACGTGGCGATCCAGCCATTCGGTCATCTCCGCCAGCACGTGCCCGACCGATTCCCGGGCCGCGTAGCCGTGCGACTCGCCGGGCAGCATCACGAGGCGGGCGGTGCCGCCGTGACCCTTCACCGCCGCGTACATCCGCTCGGACTGGATCGGGAAGGTCCCCGAGTTGTTGTCGTCCATGCCGTGGGTGAAGAGGATCGCATCCTTGACCTGGTTCGCATACGTGAACGGCGACATCCGCAGGTACACCGGCATCGCCTCCCAGTAGCTCCGCGGTTCGGCCTGGAAGCCGAACGGCGTGAGGCTGCGGTTGTACGCCCCGCTGCGGGCGATGCCGGCCTTGAACAGCCGGGAATGCGCCAGCAGGTTCGCGGTCATGAACGCCCCGTAGGAGTGGCCACCGACCGCCATCCGCTCGCGATCGCCGACGCCCATCGCCACCAGGGTGTCGATCGCCGCCTCGGCACTGGCGACGAGTTGCTCCACGTACGTGTCGTTCGGCTCGGCCCCGTCGGCGCCGATGATCGGGAACGACGGATCATCGAGGATCCCGTACCCCTGGGTGAGCATGAAGAGGTGCGAGGAACCGCCCGGTCGCGTGAAGCGGTACGGGGATCCACTCACCTGCGAGGCATCGGCCGCACTCGTGAACTCGGTCGGGTAGGCCCAGAGCAGGAACGGCAGCGGCCCATCCCGGGCGGCGTCATACCCCTGCGGCAGGTAGAGGGTCCCTGACAACTGGACGCCGTCCTTGCGGTGATAGGTGATCAACCGCGAGGTGATCCCGGCGAAGGCGGGCGCCGGATCGGCGACGTTCGTGAGCTGCACCGGCGCCATCCGGCGCACGAGGTCGCGCTGGAAATAGTTGGCCGGCTCGGTGCGCGACTCGCGGCGGGTGATGAAGCGACCCGCGTCGGCATCGATCGCCCCGACGATGGTCTCGTAGTAGGGCGCCGTCGACCGGAAGAGCCGGGTGGTCTTCCCGGTGGCGATCTCCATCCGGTCGAGGAAGGGTCGGTCGCCCTCGGGGGAGGCCCCCGCGCCGCTCAGCCAGAGCGCGCGCCCGTCGCGCGAGAAGTGGAGGAGCCGGCGACCGTCCGGGGTCTCTCGCGTCAGCGGGCTGCCAGGATCGTTGTAGCGGTCCTGGCTGGAGCGTTCCCAGAGCAGCCGCGGGGCGCTGCCCGGCCGGGACGGATCGATCACCCAGGTGCGGGTCATCCGCGTCGGGGACCACGACTCCGACGCGAGGGCCAAGTCAGCGCGGCCCCAGGTGATGCCGCCGGCACGCCACGCCGTCTCGAGCAGCGTGACCGGCGTGCCGGAGAAGGGCGCATCCATGGCGAGCACCCGGTCGCGCTTGTCGACGTTGGCCGCGGGATCCCCCCCGTCGAGCGCCTCGACCCAGACGAGCGTGGCCGGGGCGTCCTCGCGCCACCGCCAGGCGCGCGGGCCGGGGAGCACCGAACCGCGCGCGATCGGCGAGACCTCGACCTCCCGCTGGTTCTTCAGGACCTTCGCGACCGTCCCGTCGGCGCGCCAGATCTCGGTGCGCGAGGGGAAGTTGTACCAGGGAAACTGGTAGGAGAACGGCCGCTGGATCGTCTCCGCGAGGTACCACTCGCCGTCGGGCGACGGGGAGAGGGAGACCACCATCCCCGCCGGACCGACCGGTGTGGTCGTCCCATCCAGCGCAACCCGCACGTACTGCGTCTGGAAATAGTGCTCAAACAGGGCCTCGTCCTCAGGGCTGGAGAGGAGGTCCTGATAGGTCCGTCCCGGGGCCCCCTTGCCACTCGTCTCCTGGATCACGGGACCGGTCGGGACGGCGGTGGCGGCAGGGGCCGCGCCCCGGGTGGTGGGGATGGTCGCACAGAGCAGGGCGCGGCCGGCATCCACCCACTGGCAGGGGCTGCCATGGGTCCCGTTGAGCGTGGGGCCGAGGAGGCGACGGACCTGGCCCGCCGTATCCGCGACGTGGAGGGAGACCCCGTTCTCCTCGGTGAGCGTGAACGCAAAGCGCGATCCGTCGGGCGACCAGTCGGGCCCGCCGAGACGGCCGCCGGCGGGAACGGCCACCGGTGTCTCGGAGCGATCGCGGATGCGCAGGAGCGTGAACCCGGTGTACCCGAATGTCGAGGCCGTGGCGTTGGTCCGCGGGTTGATCCGGGAGCCCGCGAGCTTCAGGTGCGGCTCGGCGACCTCGGCGATCGACGGCATCCCCGGCCGATCCATGACCAGCATCCAGCGTCGGTCCGGTGAAAGCGAGACGCTGGGCGTCGGCCGTGCGTCGAGCATCGCCGCAATGTCGGCCGGCGGTTGGCGGTAGCCGTCCTGCGCCGTCAGGACCGGCACGGAGGCGATGGTGAACAGCAGGACGGCGGCCGTGCGGCGCATCATGGTCGGGTCTCCTGGGCGGTCGTCGGCGCACTGCGGACGGAAGGGGGTGCCGGGGCTGCGGGGCATCCTTATCCTACGTGGGCAGCAACGGAACGCACCAGCCCCATTCCGTCCGGGAGGACCGCATGTCCCGACTCGGCGCCAGCATCACCTGGCTCGGTCACAGCGCCTTTCACGTCGCGCCCCCGGAGGGCCCGGCGTTCCTCTTCGATCCATGGCTCGACAACCCCCGGGCGCCGGACACCGCCCGATCGCTCGCCGCGTCGGCGCGCACGATCCTGCTGACCCACGGCCACTTCGATCACATCACCGGCACGGCCGAGCTGGCGGGTGACCACGAGATGACCGTGCTCTGCCAGGTCGAGGTCGGGGCAGAGCTCGTCGCCGACGGGGTGCCCGACGCGCAGGTGATCGCCTACAACATCGGCGGCGCGGCCACGGCGCGCGGGCTGCGCGCGACACTCGTGCAGGCCACCCACTCGTCGTCCCTCGATGGTGCGGACGGCCGCAGCCGCGCGATCGGCACGCCGTGCGGGTTCGTCGTCGAGTTGCCGGGCGGCACGGTGATCTACAACACCGGCGACACCGGCGTCTTCGGCGACATGGCGCTGATCGCCGAGCTCTACCGGCCGAGCATCCTGATGCTGCCGATCGGCGACTTCTACACGATGGGACCACGGCAGGCGGCGAAGGCGGTCGAGCTGGTCGATCCGGCCTGGGTGATCCCGCAGCACTACGGCACCTTCCCGGGACTCCCCGGCACCGTCGACGCGTTCCGCGACGCGCTGCCGGCCTCCCTCCGGGACCGGGTCCTCTCCCCCGCCCCGGGCGAGACGATCCAGTGAGCCGCCCGATCACCGTCCTGGGCGTGCCGATGGACCTCGGCGCGGCGCGGCGCGGCGTCGAGATGGGGCCGTCGGCGGTCCGACTGGCGCGGCTGGAGGAACGGCTCGAGGCGCTGGGCCACGTCGTGCGCGACGACGGCGACGTCCCGGTGCCGACCCGCGAGACGCTCGGGGCCGGCCGCGGCATCGACTACCTCCCGACGATCACCACGGTCTGTCGCGACCTCGCCAGCCGCACGGCGCGCATCGTCGCCGCCGGGGAGGTCCCGCTCGTGCTCGGGGGCGATCACTCCATCGCGGCGGGTTCCGTCGCCGGGGCCGCCAATGCGGTGGCCGCGACCGGCGGGCGGCTCGGGGTGATCTGGCTCGACGCCCACACCGACCTGCACGTCCCGACGTCGAGCGAGACCGGCAACATCCACGGCATGCCGGTCGCCCACCTGCTGGGCAAGGGAGATCCCGACCTCGCCGCGCTCGCGTCCGACGGCGCCCGGATCGCCCCGCACCACCTCGTCATCGTCGGGGCGCGCGACGTCGACCAGGGCGAGCGCGCCCATGCGCAGGAGTGGGGCATCCGGGTCTTCACGATGCGCGAGATCGACGAGCGCGGGATGCGCGCCGTGCTGCAGGAAGCGATCGAGCTCGTGAGCGATGGCACCACGGGGATCCACGTCTCGCTCGACCTCGACTTCGTCGACCCGCAGGAGGCCCCCGGCGTGGGCACCCCGGTGCGCGGCGGGGCGACCTACCGCGAGGCCCACCTCGCGATGGAGATGCTGCACGACACCAAGCGGATCGTGTCGATGGACCTGGTCGAGGTGAACCCGGTCCTTGATCGCTTCAACCACACCGCCGAGCTCGCGGTCGGGCTGGTGGCCAGCGGCTTCGGCCAGAGGATCCTGTGAGTCGTTCGCCCAACACCCTGCCCGCGGCGATTCTCGGACTCGCCATCGTGAGTGCCTCCCTCGTCGGCGCCGTCGCGGTCGAGCGGGTCCGCCGCGGCGGCGACGAGATCACCGTCACCGGGTCGGCGACCCGCGCGGTCACCTCCGACCTCGCGGTCTGGCGCCTCGACGTCGTGGCCCAGGATCGCGACCAGCTCGCTGCCACGCGCGCCTCCGCCGCCGGCGCCACGGCGACCCGCGCCTGGCTGGTGGCCGCGGGCCTCCCCGACAGTGCCATCACCACCAGGGCCCCCACCACCTTCACCCAGGAGGAGTGGGTGAACGGCAGCCCGACCGGCCGGATCGTTGGCCACCGGGTCTCGACGCAGGTCGAGGTCCGCACCCCCGCGGTCGACCTGGTGGCCACCCTCGCCGCCGACCCCGCCGCGCTGCTCGATCTCGGCGTCCCCGTGGTCCCCCAGTCCCCGGAGTACCTCTATGCCGACCTCCCGGCGATCCGGGGCCCGCTGCTCGCCGAGGCGACCCTGGACGCCCGGGGACGGGCGGAGGAGATCGTTGGCGCGGCCGGGGCCCGGGTCGGCCGGATCAAGGCGGTCCGGGTCGGGGTCTTCCAGGTCCGGAAGCGGCAATCGACCGAGATCAGCGACTACGGGATGTACGACACGGCCGACCGGGAGAAGGACATCACCGGGGTCATCCGGGTCACGTTCGCCATCGACTGACCGAGACTGGGGTGGACGATCGCCGCCCATGGGGCTATCCTGACCGCGGCCGCCCCGACGGCGGCCAGGACCCGTTCACGCAAGGACCCTGTTCGCTCGTGTCGCTGCCCCGCCGGATCGCCCTCGCCACCCTGTGCCTCGCCGCCCTCGGCGCCAGCCGTCCGCTGGCGGCCCAGTCGTCCTTCTCGCGCGGCGAGAAGCCGTTCGCGACGATCTCGCGGATGTTCCTCCCCACCTCGGCCCGCGACTCGCTCGTGGACCTTGCCCGCGACCAGATCGGCACCCGGTATCGCTGGGGGGCGTCGGCGCCGGGGAAGGCCTTTGACTGCAGCGGGTTGGTCCAGTGGCTGATGGCGAACTTCTCGGTCGAGCTGCCGCGGACCTCGCGGGAGCAGTCGCGCATCGGGATGGAAATCGCCCGGAACCCGGATGAGCTGCTTCCCGGCGACCTGCTGTTCTTCGGCACGGGTCGGGTCGTGAACCATGTGGGGATCTACGTCGGCAACGGCCGCTACGTGCACGCGTCGAACAGCCGGCGGGGAGTGGTGGAGTCGAACCTGCCGAGCCGCAGCAGCAGTTTCTGGAAGGGTGCCCGGCGGTTGTTCACCCATCAGGACGAGGTTCCCTCGACGATCGCGCAGGTCCTCACCGCCCCGGCCGTGGTGCGCGCCACGGGGGCCTGACCCGCCGCATCACCCCGGTGGCGCGCCGTCGCCCTCGCCGACCACCCACGTCAGCAACGCCGCAAGACCCAACGTCACCGCCCCGCCCACCGCCTGGGTGGGGCGGTCCCGCATCACCACCACCACGGTCCAGAGCGAGAACGCCACGAAGAAGAGCGGCGTCCACGGGTAGCCCCACGTCCGGTACGGCCGCGGGAGGTCGGGCTCGCGGTGGCGCAGCAGCATCACGCCGCCCACGGCGAGGAGCGAGAAGAGGGTCAGGGTGAACCCGGCGTAGGTGAGCACGCCATCGAACGAGTTGGTCAGCACGAAGGCGAGCGCGAGGGCGCCCTGCAGGAGCACGGCACGCGCGGGTGCGCCGGTGCCGGTCCGTTCGGCGAGCGGGCGGAGCGGCGGGAGGTCCTCGGCCATGGCCTCGATCACGCGCGGACCGGCCAGCGTCATCGCGCTGATCGTCGAGATGAGCAGGAGCGAGATGATCGCGCTCATGACCCGCCCGCCGGCAGGTCCGAAGATCCGACCGGCGGCGATCGCCCCGACCTCGATCTGGCCGGTGAGGTCGGCGATCGGTGTGGTCCGCAGGAAGACCCAGTTGAGCGCCACGTACAGCGCGGTGACCAGCAGCGTCCCCAGGACCAGCGCCCGGGGGACGTTGCGCTCGGCATCGACCACCTCGCCCTGGAAGTAGGCGGCGGCGTTGAAGCCCGAGTAGGCGTACGACACGAAGACCAGGGCGATCGCGAACGGGCCGCTGGCGATCTGGCGCAACGAATCGGCACCGGGGGCGAAGGTGAGCGGCGTCTCGATGCCGCTGGAGAGCCCCGCGGCGACGAATGCCACGATCAGGAGCACCTTCAGGGAGGTCACCGCGACCTGCACCCGCCCGCCGGTCTCGGGCGCGAGCAGGTGCACCCCGGTGACGCCGCAGATCACGAGGATGCCGAGGTAACGGTCCTGCACGCCGACGAGCGGCCCGGCGTAGCGCCCGAGGGCCATCGCGGCGAGCGCCACCGGTGCGGCGAAGCCGACCGCGATCGAGACCCACCCCGCGATCGTGCCGAGCCCGGGGTGGTAGATCCGCCCGAGGAAGCGGTACTCGCCGCCGGAGCCGCGGATGGCGGCGGAGAGCTCGCCGTACGAGAGCGCGCCGGTGAGGGCGATGATGCCGCCCACCGCCCAGAGCATGAGCAGCGCGAAGCCATCGGTCGTGTCGGTCACCTGGTAGCCGAGGGTGGTGAACACCCCGGTGCCGACGACGTTCGCGATCACGGTGGCCAGGGCCGCGGAGAACCCGAGGCGCCGGAGCGAGGAGGGATCGGCCATCGGGCAAAGATAGGTCGGCCTCTTGTGGTGCGTCGGGTGGGCGCGTAGCGTGCGGGGCCCGCTCCCCTCACCTCCCCACCCCGCCCGGACCTGCCGATGTCTCCTGCCCGCCGCGATGCGCCGCTCACCCGGCGCGACCTCCTCAAGGCCGCCGGCCTCGCCAGTGCCGGCCTGGCCCTCCCGCCCCGTCCGCTCGAGGGCGCGCCACCGCCACCGCGACGCCCCCTCGAGGCGTCGATGCTGGGCGTCCCGTTCGCCCGCCACGAGACCGTCCGGCTCGCGATCGTCGGGACCGGGCTGCGCGGCCGGTCGGTGCTGAACGAGTGGCTCGCCGTCGATGGGGTGCGGATCACGGCGCTGTGCGACATCGTGCCGGAGAAGGCGGCGCGGGCGGCGAAGATGGTCACCGACGCCGGCCAGCCGATGCCGGCGCTCTACACCGACGGGGAGCGCGACTTCGAGCGGCTCGTCGCGCGGGACGACATCGACATCGTCTACACCGCCACGCCCTGGGAGTGGCACGTCCCGGTCTGCCTCGCGGCGATGACGCACGGGAAGCACGCGGCGACCGAGGTGCCGGCCGCCAGCACCATCGAGGACTGCTGGGCGCTGGTGCGCACCTCCGAGGCGACCCGGCGGCACTGCCTGATGATGGAGAACTGCTGCTACAACTTCAACGAGATGCTGGTCGACGCGATGGTGAAGGCGGGGGCCTTCGGCGACGTGCTCTACGCGGAGGCGGCCTACATCCACGACCTGCGCGAGCTGCTCTTCGAGGATCGCGACGAGGGGCTGTGGCGCCGGCGGCCGCACACCGAGCGCCGCGGCAACTTCTATCCGACCCACGGCCTCGGCCCGGTCGCCTGGTACCTCGACATCCACAAGGGCGATCGCTTCGACTACCTCGTCTCGATGTCGACCCCGGAGCGGGGACTCACCGCCTGGCGCGAGGACCACGTCCCGGCCGACTCGCCGAAGTGGCAGGAGACCTACATCGCCGGCGACCTCAACAGCTCGCTGGTGAAGACCGTCCGCGGGAAGACGATCCTGCTGCAGCACAACGTGACCCTGCCGACGCCGTACTCGCGCCTCAACGCGGTGCGCGGGACGCGCGGGGCGTTCGAGGACTACCCCCCGCGCCTCTTCCTCGAGGGGCAGCCCGGCGGCCATGCCTGGCGGCCGCTGGACGACGAGGTGAAGGCCCGCTACACCCACCCGCTGTGGCAGCGGATCGGGGAGATCGCCCGCCAGAAGGGCGGCCACGGCGGGATGGACTACATCATGGCCTATCGGCTCATCGAGACGATGCGCGAGGGCCTCCCGCCGGACTTCGACGTCTACGACGCCGCGGCCTGGAGCGCGCCCTGGCCGCTGAGCGAGGCCTCGCTGGCGCTCTCGAGCGCGCCGGTGCGCTTCCCCGACTTCACCCGCGGCGACTGGCAGCGCGAGGCCAGGCCGTGACGCCGAACGGGCTCGACTGGACCATCGTCCTGGTCTCGATCGCCGCCTGCTTCGTGCCGGCGCTGGTGATGGCGCGCCGCGCCGGGCAGAGCACCGCAGAGTTCTTCACCTCGGGGCGCGCGGCCCCGTGGTGGCTCATCGGCGTGTCGATGGTCGCCACCACGTTCAGCACCGACACGCCGAACCTGGTGACCGACCTGGTGCGCACCGGCGGCGTCGCGAACAACTGGCAGTGGTGGGCGTTCCTGCTCACCGGCATGCTCACCGTCTTCTTCTTCGCGCGCCTCTGGCGGCGGAGCGGGGTGCTGACCGACCTGGAGTTCTACGAGCTGCGCTATGCCGGGCGGGCCGCCTCGCTGGTGCGCGGCTTCCGCGCGATCTACCTCGGCCTGCTGTTCAACGGCTTCATCATGGCGACCGTCAACCTCGCCGCGGCGAAGATCGCCAACGTCGTCCTGGGCTGGCCGATGACCCAGACGCTGCTGATCTGTGCCGTCCTCAACGTCCTCTTCGCGGCGACGGGCGGGCTCTGGGGCGTGATGTACGTCGACCTGATCCAGTTCGGCATCGCGATGACCGGGGCGGTCGCGGTGGCCTGGTTCGCCCTGGCCCAGCCCGAGGTGGGCGGCATGGCGGGACTGGTCGAGCGGCTGCCCGCCACCACGCTCGCGCTCGTGCCGGACTTCGGCGACTGGGGCACCGCGCTCTCGATCTTCGTGATCCCGCTGACGGTGCAGTGGTGGTCGGTCTGGTACCCCGGCGCGGAGCCGGGCGGCGGCAGCTACGTCGCGCAGCGGATGCTCGCCGCGCGCTCCGAGCGCGACGCGCTCGGCGGGACGCTCTTCTTCAACGCCGCACACTACGCCCTGCGGTCGTGGCCGTGGATCCTCGTCGCCCTCGCGTCACTGCTGGTGTTCCCCGACCTCGAGGCGATCCGGGTCGCATTCCCCCATGTGGACCCGCGGCTGGTGGGCCACGACATGGCGTACCCGGCGATGCTCAAGTTCCTGCCGCATGGCTTCCTCGGGATCATGATCGCCGGCATGCTCGCGGCCTACGTCTCGACGATCGTCACCCACCTCAACTGGGGCGCCTCGTACCTCGTGCACGACTTCTGGCGCCGGTTCATCCGCCCCGACGCGAGCGAGGGTCACTATGTCGCGATGGGCCGGCTCACCACCGTGCTCCTGATGGCGCTGGCCGCCGGGCTGACGTTCGTGCTCGACACCGCGAGCCAGGCGTTCCAGTTGCTGCTCTCGATCGGGGCGGGCACCGGACTGCTCTACCTGCTGCGCTGGTTCTGGTGGCGCATCAATGCGTGGTGCGAGATCGTGGCGATGGTGGTCTCCTTCGGGGTCGCGACGGTGTTCTTCCTGCTCCAGAAGCAGGGCCAGGCGATCCCGTCGCACGTCGTGCTGCTCTCGACGGTCGGGATCACGACGGTGGCCTGGGTGGTGACGGCGTTCGTGACGCCCGCCGAGCCGCGCGAGACGCTGGTGGCCTTCTACCGGAAGATCCGCCCCGCGGGACCGGGCTGGCAGGCGATCCGGGCGAGCGAGGGGCTGGAGGCCTCGCCCGATTCGCTGCCCCAGGCGTTCCTCGCCTGGACCCTGGGCTGCCTCGCGGTGTACGGCGCCCTGTTCGGGACCGGGTCGTGGCTCTACGGCCACACCGGAACGGCGGTGTTCTGGACCGCCGTGGCCACGGGCTCGACGCTCTGGCTGGTGCGGCTGATCCCCTCGCTCTGGCGCGGCGCCCCGGTCGAATGAGCGGCGAGGCCACCACGGCCGTGGTGCTCGCCCGCGGGCTCGGCACCCGGATGCGCCGGGACGATCCGGCGGTCGTGCTGGATCCGACCCAGGCGGGGCTCGCGGCGCAGGGCCTCAAGGGGATGATCCCGGACGCGGCCGGTCGGCCGTTCCTCAGCCACATCCTCTCCGGCCTCGCGGACGCCGGCGTGCGTCGGGTGGTGCTCGTCGTCGCCCCCGAGCACGCCGTCATCCGGACGCACTATGACACGCATCCGCCGAGCCGACTGTCGCTCGCGTACGCGGTACAGGCGGAGCCGCGCGGCACGGCCGACGCCGTGCTCGCGGCCGAGGCGGCGGTCGAGGGTGCGGACTTCCTCGTCTGCAATGCCGACAATCTCTACCCCGAGGTCGCGCTCCGCAGCCTCGTCACCCTCGGCGAGCCGGGGCTGGTGTCCTTCGATGCCGACGCGCTCTCGCGCGAGGGCAACATCGCCCCCGAGCGGATCCCGGCCTTCGCCCTGCTGGAGGTCTCGACCGAGGGCTACCTCACGCGCCTGGTGGAGAAGCCCGATGCCGCCACGGCGCGCGCGATGCCGCATGCCGGGGTGAGCATGAACCTCTGGCGCTTCGACGCCGGGATCTTCGCCGCCTGTCGCGAGGTGCCGCGCTCGATCCGCGGCGAGTTCGAGCTGCCCGAGGCCGCGATGCACGCCGTCGCGCGCGGATCCCGGCTGCGCGTCGTGCGGGCCCACGCGGGCGTGCTCGACCTGTCGAATCGCGGGGACATCGCCACGGTCGCCGCGCGACTGGGCACCCGGTCGATCGCGCCGTGACCGGCGCCGAGGCGCGCGATCGGGCCCGCCGCGCGTTCGCGACGCGCTTCGGTGACCTCGCCGGTGCGCGGGAGTGGTGGGTGCCGGGTCGACTCGAGCTGCTCGGCAAGCACGTCGACTACGGCGGCGGTCGCTCGCTCCTCGTGGCCGTGGACCAGGGGATCCACGTCCTCGCGCGCCCGCGACGAGATGCCCGGGTGCACCTGACGGACGCGCGCTCGCGACTCTCGTTCGCCGGCGAGCTCCGCGCCGACCTCGACGCGACGCCGGGGCGCTGGACCAACTACCCGATCTCGGTGCTCCGTCGGCTGGCCCGCGACTTCCCGGGGAGCGGCGTGGGGATGGACGCGATCCTCTCCTCCTCGCTCCCCTCGGCGGCGGGGCTCTCGTCGAGCAGTGCCCTGGTCATCGCGACCTGGTTGCCGCTCGCGGCATTCAATCGCATTGCCGAACGCCCCGAGGCGCGGCGCGCGTTCGCCCACGAGGGCGACCTGCCGGGCTACCTCGGCGCCGTCGAGAATGGACTCGCGTTCGGCAATTTCCCCCCCGACTTCGGGGTCGGCACCCTCGGGGGCAGCCAGGACCACACCGCGATCCTGGCCTGCCAGGCCGGACGGGTGTCGCAGTTCCGCTTCCTGCCCGTGGCCGCCGAGGGGAGTGTCGCACTGCCCGAGGCGTGGTGTTTCGTGGTGGTGAGCTCGGGGGTGCACGCCGCGAAGGCGGGTGCCGTCCGGGCGCGCTACAATCGGCTGTCGACCGAGATGGCCGAGATCATCGCCACCTGGAATGCCGCGCGGCGCACCAGGGCCACGTCGCTGCTCGACATCCTCGCCGAGCCGAACGCGCGGGAGCAGCTCGAGGGGATGCTCGACGATGCAGCGCTCCGGGCGCGCCTGGCGCAGTTCGCCGCCGAGACGATGGAGATCATCCCGGCGGCGCGCGAGGCGTTCGCGCAGGCCGATGCCACGGGCCTCGGCGCAGCGGTCGATCGGTCGTTCGAGCTCGCCGACGCGGTGCTCCGGAACCAGGTCGACGAGACGCGCTACCTCGTCGCCGAGGCACGTCGCCAGGGCGCGATTGCCGCCTCGGCGTTCGGGGCAGGGTTCGGGGGCAGCGTCTGGGCGCTCAGCACCCGGCAGGAGGCCGCCGCGTTCGAGGCCCGGTGGCTCGAGGCGTATCGGTCCGCGTTCCCGGCCCGGGCGAAGGCGGCGGTGGCGTTCCGTTCCACGGCCGCGGCCGGCGCGCACGAGATCGGCCCGGCCTCTGCGCCACCCCCGGGGGCCGATTCGGTGTAAATTCCCCGATTGAGGTTCCGCGAATTCCCACCTCGCAACCGGCATCCCCGAATGGCCCAAACGACGCGCGCCTGCCCGACCTGCAGCACCCCGCTCCCCGGGGTGGCGTCGTTCTGCTACGTCTGCGGCACCGCGACGCCCACCGGGATCGACATGGCCACCGGCGAGCGCCTCGCCGTGGCGCGCAGCACCATGTCGAGCGCCGACCTGCGCGGCCGGATCCAGCGCGTCCTCGGCCCCGGCTACGAGCTGGGCGACCGGATCGGGGCGGGTGGCTTCGCGGAGGTGTTCCGCGCGCAGGACCTGCGCCTCAAGCGCAGCATCGCCGTCAAGGTGATGCGCCCCGACCTGGGGCTGACTCCCGGGATGCTGGAGCGGTTCCGGCGCGAGGCCGAGACCGTCGCGGCGCTGCGCCACCCCAACATCGTCCCGATCTACGACGTCGGCGAGGGCGACGGCATCGCCTTTATCCTCATGCCGTTCATCGAGGGCGAGTCGCTGCGCGCACGGATGGAACGCGAGGGGGCGATGCCGGCGGAAGAGGTGCGCCGCATCCTCCGGGAGGCGGCCAGCGGGCTCGCCGTGGCCCATGAGGCCGGCGTCATCCACCGTGACATCAAGCCCGAGAACATCATGCTCGAGGGACGCGAGCAGCGCGTCCTGCTGATGGACTTCGGCATCGCGAAGGCGGTGGGTGGTGACGAGGACACGCCGATGACCGAGGAGGGCGTCGCCCCGGCGCTGACGTCAACCGGCATCATCGTCGGCACCCCGCAATACATGAGTCCCGAACAGGCGTGCGGCGACAAGACGATCGACGCGCGCACGGACCAGTACTCCCTGGCCGTCGTCGGCTACCGGATGCTCGCCGGCACCCTGCCGTTCGAGGGCGACTCCACGCGCGCCGTACTGTACCAGCAGCTGGTCGCCGAACCCACCCCGCTGAGCACGCGGGTGAGCGGCGTGCCGGACGAGATCGCCACCGCCATCGGCCGCGCGATGCAGAAGGAACCACGCGACCGCTTCGAGTCGATGACGGCGTTCGCGACCGCGCTCGCGACCGGCACCACCACGATCGGCGAGTCGATCGCGGCGCCCGCCACGAAGCCGGCCCCCGCGAAGCCGGCCCGACCGAAGCAGGCGCCCCGGACCGGCGCCGCCGCGGGTGGGCTCCTCGCCTCGACCCGCAATCGGGTCATCGCCGGCGTGGCCGCCCTGGCGCTCCTCGTGGTGGCGATCCGGACGATGACCGGGGGGACCCCGGCCGTGCCCGAGGACGAGTTCATCCCCACCTCGGTGCTTGGTGGCGACCTTGACCCGGCGGTGACACCGCCCTCGCCATCGGAAGGGACCGCGTCCGACGCGAGCGCGCCGACTCCTCCTCCCGTGCCCTCCCGGACGAGCCCGCCGCGATCGACCGCGACGACGGCCCGGGGGCGAGCCGCACCGCCGCCCGCGGCGCCCGCACCCGCGGCGGCCGCGACCGGGGCCGCCACGCCGACGTGCAGCGCGCTGGCGAACGCGAATCGCTGGGACGACGCCCTTGCGACCTGCACCGCCGCTGCCAACGGCGGCGACCCGGTGGCGATGCGAGTGCTCGGCGGGATGTATGATCGCGGAACCGGGGTAGCCGAGGACCCGGCCCAGGCCGTGACCTGGTACCGCCGCGCGGCACCGAACGACGCCGAGGCGAAGTTCCAGCTCTCGCGCCTGTTCGAGATCGGTCGGGGGACCGGCCGTGACCTGCAGGCCAACATCACCTACCTGCGCGAGGCCGCCGCGATGGGGCACCAGCAGGCGACGCTCACCCTCGCCAGCCGCCTCGAGACCGGCGCCGGGATGGGGCGCGACTACGACGAGGCCGCCATCTGGTACCAGCGCGCGGCCGGTCGGGGGTCCGTGCTGGCAATGATGAAGCTGGCCGACTGGTCACGACGCGGGCGGGGCGTGCCGAAGGACGAAGCCAAGGCGGTCGAGTGGTTCACGAAGGCCGCCGACGGCGGCTCGCCCGAGGGGGCCTGGGAAGCCGCTCGCGCCCTGCTCGACGGGAAGGGCGTGCCCCAGGACGAGACGCGCGGCATGACCTTGCTTCGCCGCGCCGCCCAGCTCGGCAGCGCCCAGGCCGCCGAGGAACTCGCGAAGCGTCAAGGGTAGCGGCACCCGTCGCACCTTCGTCGCCCTCACCGCCCGATCAACATTCCCACGCCCGTCCCCGGAGTTCCGATGTCACGCCTCTTCCCGCCCGCCACCGCGCTCGCCATCCTGACCCTCGCGACGCCCGGGGTCGCACAGGACGCCACCCGCTTTGCACCCAGCGGCCGGGCCACCACCAGCATCGAGATCGCCCTCCCGGAGGGGGCCGAGGGCCCGGCGCGCGCCGTGACCCTGGAGTGGGGCCAGCCGCACCTGCGCGGGCGCACCCTCCACACCGGATCGCTGGTACCGTTCGGTGAGGTCTGGCGCACCGGGGCGAACGCACCGACGGCCCTCGAGACCGACCTCGGGCTGATGATCGGCTCCGCCCATCTCGCCCCCGGGCGCTACCTGGTGTTCACCCTGCCGACCGCCGCCGGGTGGCAGCTCATCCTCCAGCCGGATGCGGGCCAGACGATCGCCACCTACGATGCGGCGCAGGACCTCGCACGCCTCCCCCTCCGCGTGCGCACCCTCACCTCGCCGGTGGAGTCCCTCTCGATGGCGCTGATCCCCGCTCCCGATGGGCTCGCCGCGGAGTGGCGGATCTCCTGGGGGACCACCGAGCTGGCGATCGACCTGCACGCCATGCCGTGAGGCCCGCGGGGGCTTCAGTCGGCCGGGGAGGCAGCCGAGACTCACGGGTCTCCCCGATCACCGAGGCCCTCCCATGCAGATCCGCCGTCCCCTCCAGTGTGCCCCGCTCCTCACGGCGGTGGTGCTCGCCGCCTGCAGCACTGATCCCTCCGGCTCCGGCTCCCAGTGCGTCGTCACCGCCGTCACCGTCACCGGGGCGCCCGCGACGCTCCAGGAGGGCGCCACGGCGCAGCTCGCGGCCACCCTCACGAGCCAGGACTGCGCGACCGCACCGAGCGTGAGCTGGTCGAGCAACCCATCGGCCAACGCGTCGGTCAGTGCCTCGGGCCTCGTCACCGGCCTTTCCGCGGGTGGCGTCACGGTGACGGCCACCGCGGGCGGGATCAGCGGCAGCGCGAACATCCAGATCACGCCGGCACCAGTGGCCGTGGTGGCGATCACCCCCGATTCCCTCGTCCTCGGCGTGGGGACCGGACCGCGTGCCACGGCGGAGGCACGCGATGCCGGGGACAACGTGCTGAGCGGGCGCACCGTCACCTGGAGCAGTCTCGACCCGGCCATCGCGACGGTGGCGCAGACCGGCGTCGTGACCGGCGTGAGCGTGGGTGATTCCGCGCGCATCGTCGCCACGGTCGAGACCGTGGCCGACACGATGTACGTCCACGTGATCGAGCCGCGACTGGCCTTCGCGTGGAACAACAACCAAGCCACCGCGGGGACATCGACCCCGTCCGGCAGCTACGCCTACAACAGCGCTGCGGGGACCCTTGAGTTCAACCGCAGCGGCACGGGGACCTACTCCTTCGTGTACGGTGGCCTGAACTCCGATCCGGGCTGGTGGACCGAGACCGTCTTCACCTCGGTGTATGCGCCGGCGGCCGCAGGTTACTGCCGCGTGTCGAGCTGGGGGAGCAGCAGCGCGTCGTTCACCTGCCACGGCCCCGACGGCACGCCCGCGGACGCGCGCGTCACCATCGCGGCGATCGGCAACGCGACCCTCGGCGGCCGGTCGGCGCACGGCTGGATGCAGTCGGCCAGCTCGGATGCGGTCCTCGACCCGTTCTACCGGTGGAACCCGAGCGGGCAGGAGATCCGCTCCGAGCACCTCGAGACCGGTCGCTACCGGGTCCGTTTCGTCGGCCTCGGCCGCACCACGGCGGCCGATCGCGAGGCGATCTACACGTCCGCCTACGGTGGCAGCTCCCAGACGACCTGCCAGCCCGCGACCTGGTCGACCGACGGCGACGACCTGCTCGCCGACGTCGGCTGCTTCGACCCGGCAGGGGTGCCGACCGACTCGCGCTTCACCATCCTGCTCGCGGACCGCGGCCGCCCGGGGGCGACCTTCGGATTCGTCCATGCCGACCAGCCCGCCGCGGCCAGCTACACCCCGACGAACTCGGCCGTTCGCCCGACGGGCAATGTCACGGTGACGCGCTCCGGCACCGGCATCTACGAGGTCGAATTCGAGGGATTCTTCCGGACGGCTGGACTCGCCGAGACCTATCTCGTCACCGCGGTCGGCAACGTGGCCGGGCGGTGCCAGAACCAGGGGTGGTCCTACAGTACCGGGTCGGGGAGCGGGACGCTCGACATCCGCTGCTACAACCTCGGCGGCGTGCCGACCGACCTCGCCTTCGTGGTCGTGGCCCTGCAGTAGCCCCACGCGCCAGAGTGACGATGGCCCCGCCGATCGCGAGATCGGCGGGGCCATGTCGTGTTATCTATCGGGACGGCGGGATTTGAACCCACGACCCCCTGCACCCCAAGCAGGTGCGCTACCAGGCTGCGCCACGCCCCGAAGTCCTGCGGGCCAACAAGCTAGCCGGTCGGGCGGGGGGGCGGCAACCGCAGGACACGAGGCCCGAGACGCGCATGAGTGACGCACCGCTCGCATTCCAGATGGCCGAAGGCCCGGCCGACGGCCCCCTCCTGGTGCTGCTGCACGGGCGCGGGGCGGATGAGGGCGACCTCGTCTCGCTCGGCCGGATGCTGTCGAGCGACGCGACGACGGTCGCGCCGAGGGCCCCCTTCCCCGGAGCCCCCTGGGGATACGGCGGGGGCTATGCCTGGTACCGCTACTTGCAGGGCACCACGCCGGAACCCGACTCGTTCCGGGAGGGACAGCGGCGGCTGGCGGCCTTCCTCGAGTGGATGCCAGGCCACCTCGGGCGCCCGGGGACGCCGCTGGTCGTCGGCGGGTTTTCGCAGGGGGGCACCTCGTCGCTCGCCTGGGGTCTGGGTCACCCCGGGCGTGCTCGCGGACTGCTCATCTTCAGCGGGTTTCTCGCCGACCATCCCGATGTGACGCTCATGCCGGACAGCGTTGCCGCGACGCCGATCTGGTGGGGGCACGGCACGCGCGACCCCGCAATCCCGTTCGTCTTCGCCGAGGCGGGCTGGCAGGCGCTCCGGGAGGCCGGGGCGCCGCTGGCGACCTTCCGCGATGAGGGGGTGGGTCACACGATCACGCGCGAGGCGCTGGACGCCGCCCGGCGATTCCTCGACGGCCTCGGCTGAAACGGGAAGGCGCCCGACCCCTGCTGGGGATCGGGCGCCTCGGCTCAGCGAGAGCCACTGGTCGGGATCGAACCGACGACCGCTCGATTACGAATCGAGTGCTCTACCGCTGAGCTACAGTGGCGAGAAGCGGGGCCTGCACCATCATGCCCTGGCGCGGATTCGAACCGCGACGCCTTTCGGCACTACCCCCTCAAGATAGCGTGTCTACCAGTTTCACCACCAGGGCGTGGCGGGCGAAAACATACCCGCCCCGCCCCGGGGGGTCAACGCCGACGGCCCCCGGTCTGGAAGGTGACCTGCACGCCGATGTTGAGGACCCGCTCGGTGAGCGTCGGCTCGTTCCGCTTCGTGAACGACCCCTGATAGAACTCGACCGACGGGCCGATGCCGACCTTCCGCGAGAGCTGCGCCTCGTAGCCGGCCCCGACCGTCCAGCCGAATCCGGTCTCGTTCACGTCGAAGAACTGCGGGTCGTCGAAGGACTGTCCGCTGAACGCCATGCCGGCGCCACCCTTGAGCCAGAGCCCGCCGTCCTTGATCGGGTAGAACTGGACCACGCCCATGAGGGTGGAGAAGTACTCCGTGCGGTCGAAGTCATCATTGGCCCAGGCGAAGAGCTCGCCGCCGAGGCGCACGTACGGGTCGGGGGTGCCGCCGAGTCGGAGGGTGAAGGTCGGCTTGGTGAGGGGCTCGCTGTAGCCGGTCTCGTCGGCGAACTTGTAGGATTCACGGCCGGCGCCCAGCCCACCGCCGATGTAGAAGCCGCCGCGGATCGATTCGGGCGCGAGCTCGACCAGTCCCCGATCGCGTCGGCCCTGCGCATCGGCCGCCGTGGTGCTGCCGACGAGCAGGGCAGCGAGAGCAAGGAACGAGATGGTGCGTTGCATGGCAGGGATCTCCTGGATGGTCCCGTCGGGTGTCGTTGTCGCAGGCCCCGCCCGGATGGCGGCGCCACCCCTTTCCTGAGCATGGCGCGTACCAAAACGCTATCTTGCTGTCAGGCAACAACTTGGGCCGTTTTTTGGCGGCGCCCATTTTTCACGACTGTATAGCCACGAGGACAGTAGTGTCCGGATTTCGACGCTCGGCGACCCTGATGCTCGTGGTGGTGCTTGCTGCGGTGGCGGTGCGGTTGGCCTTCTGGCAGCTCTCCCGCCTCGCCGATCGCCGGGCCGCCAATGCCACCCTGCTGGCGGCGCGTGACCTGCCACCGATCGACCTCGGCGCGCCACAGGTGGCGGACTCGCAGCTCGCGGGGCGCCGGATCACGGCCCGGGGGAGGTTCCGCGACCAGGGCACCCTGCTGCTTCGCAACCGCGCCTTCCGGGACGCCCCGGGACTGCACGTGGTGTCGCCGTTCGTCATCGAGGGTACCGGGACCGTGGTGTGGGTGCTGCGCGGCTTCGTCAATGCCGCCGACGGGGTGTCCGCACCGCGCCCCCTCCCCGGCCCGACTCCGGGCACGGTCCGGATCAGTGGTCTCGCCGCCGAGCCACCCGAGACGCGGAACGCCGGCCAGCCCCTCGCACTCGCCGACGACACGACCTGGCAGCGGCTCGACCGCTCGGTGCTCTCCCGGAGGGATCCGGCCGGGTTGCCGGTCTTCGTGTACCTCGAGGGCCCGGCGTCCGGTCCGGGGGGACTGCCAACGGTACCGGCCCCGTCACTCGATGAGGGCCCCCACCTCAGCTACGCGATCCAGTGGTTCGGGATCGCGCTGGCGATCCTGACCTTCGGCTGGGTCGTCGTCAGGCGGCGAGGCGATCGCGGACCTGCTCCACCTCCCGCAGCACCCTGAGGATGTTCTCGCCGGCGAGCTTCATCAGGTCGGCGTCGGACCATCCGCGCCGGATCAGCTCGGCGAACAGCAGCGGGTAGCCGCTGACGTCCTCCATCCCCACCGGCAGCTCCGAGGTGCCGTCGTAGTCCCCCCCGAGGCCGACGTGGTCGATCCCCGCGACATCGCGGACGTGCTCGATGTGGTCGGCGAGCTCCGCGACCGTGGCCTGCGGCTGCGGATGGGCCTCGCGCCACGCCCGCATCGCCTCGCGGCGAGCCGCGGGATCGGTCACGTCGCGGGTGGCGCGCATCCCCTCGCGCTCCCACTCGCGAAACCGGTTGGAGATGAACGACCCGACGAACGTCACCATCACCACGCCGCCGTTGTCGCGCATCCGGCGCAGGACCTCGTCGGGGACGTTGCGCGGGTGGTCGACCAGCGCCCGGGCGGAGGAGTGCGAGAACATCACCGGCGCGGCCGAGGCGTCGAGGGCGTCGTGCATCGTTGCGACCGAGACGTGACTCAGGTCGACGATCATGCCGATCCGGTTCATCTCGTGGACCACCTCGCGGCCGAAGTCGGTGAGCCCCTCGTAGCGGGCGATGTCCGCCCCGGCGTCGGCCCAATCGAGGGTGACGTTGTGGGTGAGGGTCATGTAGCGCGCGCCGAGCGCGTAGTACATCCGCAGCGCGCCGAGCGAGTTCTCGATGACGTGCCCCCCCTCCATGCCGAGGAGCGAGGCGATCCGGCCGGCCTGCCGGGCGCGGACGACGTCATCGGCACTCAGCGCGAGCTGGAGCCGATCGGGGTACATCGCGATCAGCCGGCGCGCGATGTCGAGCTGCTCGAGCTGGACGCGCGCGAACCCGGAGTCGGCGTACTCCCCGGGCACATAGACCGACCAGAACTGGCCACCGATCCCGCTGGACTCGAGCCGGGGGAAGTCGGTCTGTCCGGGGGCGGTGGTGCGCAGCGGATACTTCGCCACGTCCATTCGCGAGACCTCGTTGGTGCGGATCTCCCAGGGGAGGTCGTTGTGCCCATCGATGATCGGATGCCGGGCGAGGAGTTCGCGCGCGTGGCGCAGCGCGGCGTCGTCGGAGGCCTGCGCGGAGAGCAGCACGGGCAGGGCGAGCAGCAGGAGAAGGGCGCGACGCATCGATCACCTCCGTGGTGGGACGACCTCGGGCAGCACCGTGCCGTCGAGGGGTTCCGTGGGCGCGATCCCGAGCAGGGCCGCGACGGTGGGGGCGAGGTCGACGACCCCGACCACGCGGTCAACCTGCCGGGGTGTGCGCCCCGGGGCACGCACGATCAGCGGCACGCGCCGATCGAGCAGGTTGGTCGTGCCGTGCGAGGTGCTCGTCGCGCCGCTGGCGAAGAGCCAGCCCGGTTCGAGCGACACCGCCACCAGCCACTCCGCCTGCGGGCCCAGCTGCCGACGCCAGCGCATCGCCTCGGCGTCCGCCCGGCGCGCGAGGGATGTCGGCGTGAACACGTCACGGACACCCGGCTGGTCGCGCAACCGACCGGCAATCGCCGCGGCGATCGAATCGATGTCGACCCCGCGCCGGCGCAGGTCGCCGGTGTTGGCCATGAGCAGGCCGCTCTCGTCGGACACATCGGCATCGAGGGCCCAGCGCTCGTGGATCCAGGTCTCGAGGGCACGGCGTTCGGTCGCCAGCGAGAGGCGCCCGCCGGCCCCGGCCTCCGGATATTCCTGCACGCCGTGGTCGGCGGTGAGCGAGATGATCGTCCGCCCCGGTGGCACCACGCTCGCGAGTGAATCGAGGAACCACGCCAGCTGGCGGTCCAGCCGCCGCACCTGGTCGTGCAGCTCGACGGAGCCGGGCCCGAAGTCGTGGCCGACCGCATCGGTGGTCGAGAGCGAGACCGCGAGGAAGTCGGGGTGGTCACCCTGCCCCAGCGCCATGGCACGGACACCATGCCAGGCCGCATCGAGCGTGAGGGAGTCCATGACCGGGAAGGAGGTCACCGCATTCGCTGCCGCGGTCCAGTCATCGGGCATGCGATGCGGGAAGGTCGGTTCCCGCCCGGCGCGCTCGAAGGGCCGGTCATCCGGTTCGGGATAGCGCACCCCGGCGAGCGGGGTCCAGCTCGAGCCGCGCAGGCGCTCGATCGGGTCGCGGGCGTTCCAGGCCTCGAGCCATGCGGGGAGCGAGGTCGCGTACCAGCGTGAGGTCGTGAAGCGCCCGGACGACCACCAGAAGACGTTCGCCGCCGCGCGCCCGACGGGGAGGATCGCCCCCCGGTCCTTCCTGGAGACCGAGAGTGCCCGGGCCTCGGGGAACGCTGCGCGCATCCAGTCGTAGAGGGTGGTCCCCTGGAACCGGGCCGGCGAGGCACCCCAACCAGCCGACCCGAGCAGCGGGTAGGCACGGTCGGGCACGCCCCGGTCGTTCGAGATGATGCCGGTGCTGGCCGGCCACCGCCCGGACATCATCGACGCATGGCCCGGCGCGGTCTCGGTGATGGCGTGGTCCTGCTCGGCCATCAGGTACACCACGCCCTCGCGGACCAGACGGCCCAATCCGCCGGTCAGCTCGTCCCGCCACCGCGCCAGATAGTCGGGCCGCAGCTGATCGACCGAGAGGTGGACCACGAGGCGGACGTCTGACGCGGGGGCTTGTGGCGCGGCGGGGACGCAGCCCAGGGTCATCGCGGCAGCGAGCAGGATTGCACGTCGGGACACGGCACGGCCTCGGATTGGGGAAGCAGCCAACAAAGCATACTATTGTCACGACGCCTTCACACCCCACCGGGACCCATGGAACGAATCACCACCCAACGCCGTGCGATCCGCCGGGTGCTCGAGGAGGCCCCCGGGCCCCTCGGCCCGATGGAGGTCCTCGAGACCGCCACGGCAGAGGGGGTCCGGCTCGGACTCGCGACCGTCTATCGCACGATCCGGTGGCTCCTCGATGCCGGCGAGGTGACCGCGGTCGACCTGCCGGGGGAGCCGGCGCGCTACGAACCCGCGACACGGGTGCACCATCACCACTTCCGGTGCACCCGGTGCGGCCGCGTGATCGACATCCCGTGCACCGTCCGCGCACTGGAGACGATGGTCCCGTCCGGATACACGCTCGAGGCGCACGAGATCTTCCTGAGCGGCACCTGCGATCGGCACGGCCGCTGATGCGCGACGCGCTCGCGATGCCGATCGTTGCCGGCCTCACCTTCCTCACGCTGATGCAGCTGCTGGGCGTCGTCGTCGCGGGTCGCCTCGTCGATCGTGCCGGCCTCGCGGGTGCCGCCGCGGAACCGGTCGTGCGCGGCTGGCTGCTGCGGCTCCCGGCGCTGCTCGCGTGGTTCCTGCTGATGCTGGCGCTGGTGCGGGGCGCGCTGCAGGTGCTGGCCTTCCACGACCCGGGGACCCCGCTCGACACCGAGCTGATGCGGATCGTGCTGACCGAGGGAAGCTGGGGAACGGGTTGGATGCTGGAAACGGCCGGCGCCTTCGTCCTCCTCGCGCTCTCGTGGCTGCTGGCGGCGCGCCCGGCGCAGCAGCGCACCGCGATCACGATCCTGGTGATCGTGATCGTCCTCGCGGAGGCCGGCATGGGACACGGGGCCGATGCGCTGTGGACCCCCGCGCCGCTCGGGCGACTCGTCCACGCCACTCACCTCCTCGGGGCCGGCGTGTGGCTCGGCACGCTGCTGGTGATGGCCCTCGCCGTCTTCCCGGCGCTGGTCGCCACCGAGGCCCGTGCCGTGCTCGCCGGCGTGCTCACGGGGTTCTCGCCCTGGGCCCGCCTGGGCGCGGCGCTGCTCGTGGTGAGCGGCGGCGCCGCGACCTGGACCTACACCGGCTCCCTCCTCGAGCTCCCGCAGGTGGCGTGGGGCCAGCTGCTGCTCGCGAAACTGCTCGTCCTGCTGCCGATCCTCGGCCTCGGCTGGTACAACTGGCGGGTGCTCACGCCGCGCCTCGTCGCCGGCGACGTGCCAGCGATGCGGACCCTGCGCCGGGCCGCACTGGTCGAGGTGCTGCTGGCCGTCGGGGTGATCGCGATCACCGCGGCGATGGTCCACCAGGCGCTGCCGGTGGACGGGTGAGCGGCGGTGCCGCCCGATGGGCACGGGCGATTCGGGTGATCCACCCGGCGAGCTCGGGATGCGGTGCCAGCACGCTGCCGACATAGCGCATGGGCATGCCCGCAAGATCGGCCGGGACGCGGATGCGATCGATCTCCCCGCTGGACACGAGGACGGTCAGCACGGTGACCGAATCCCCCGATGCCCGTGCGAGCGACGAGATCAGGTCGCGCAGTGACTTCACCGCCGAATCGCGTACCGCTGGCTCCGCGTCGTCGCGAAGGAGCCCGATCCGGAGTGTGCGACCGGGGAACGTGACGCGAATCGGCTCGATCGCCGCGTCGAGCCCCTCGACCCATCCCGCAACATCTGCCGCCCCGCTCGGGCCGTGCGCCACCAGGACGACCGGCCCATCCCCGCTCGCCCGTCCATCTGCCGCGAGGCGGTCCGCGAGGATCCTGCCGAGCTCGGGCGCTCCATCGAGCGCCGCGGTGACCGAAACCGGGATGGCGTTGCCGGTCGTCCCGTGCGCGCCGTGGTCCATCCCACCCAGTCCGGCAGGCATCTCGTCGAGCTCACCAGCATAGAACCGCATCTGCCGCACGTGGGCACCATGCGAGCTCACCATCAGGGGGACCGCCACGGCGCAACGCGCACCGTGGGCCGCCAACCGCCCCACTCCAGCCGTCCACGAGTCGGTACGAGACGCGGGACCCATGAGGAACGCGAGTTCGACCGGGCCGTCCCAGTCGACCATCGTCATGACCTCGCGGACGCGCGCATTCCACGTCGAATCGGCGCCGTGGGCAACCACCAGGAGCCCCGGCTCGGGACACGCGACCCTGGCGAACTGCGCGGCCACGGTGCCGTGCATCAGAAGGCAGATCCCCGCGAGGAGGGGAACGGAACGGAGAGTCGTCACAGAGCGGACCAAGGCTGAAATTAAATGCGAATGAGAATCGTTCTATACAACAGGACACGTATTGTACCCCGCCAGCTGTTCCCGGACAAGCCGACCCGCGCCACATTTCCGGTTCCCACCACCAAGCGACCGCCGATGTCCGCCGAACCCGTCTCGCTCTCCCGCACGCTGCTTGCCTTCGCCCGGGCGCTTCGGGTTCGGCAAGGTGCAGCCTTGGCCCCGCACGGGCTGCATCCCGGTCAGGATGCCTTGCTCTGCGAGATCTGGGACGCACCAGGCCTGGGGCAATCAGTGCTGGCGGATCGACTCGGTGTCGAACCGCCGACGGTTGCCAGGATGGTGAGGCGGCTTGAACGGGCCGGGCTGTTGGAGCGTCGTCGGGATCCTGACGACGCCCGGAGCCGGACCGTCTACCCGACCCCACGTTCGCGTTTGCTGGAGGCCGGTGTGCGACGGAGCGTCGGGGCGATCGGGGATGACCTGGAGCAGGAGATCGGTCCTGCCGCGGCGAGTCGCCTCAGGGAATTGGCGGCGCTGGCGACGGTGGCGTTGCGGACGGAGGGGTAGCCTCGCCGAGGGCCCGGGCCCAGCTCCCGAGCGGCGGCTGGCCCAGCGGCGGGCGCGGCACGGCAGTGTCCCACCCATACAGTGTCCGGCAGGCGAGGCCGCAGACGGCGCCCTGACAGGCGCCCATCCCCACCCGCGTCCACAGCTTGGCCTGCCGCGCCGACCAGGCCGGGTCGATCGCGCCGGCGCGAACGTCCTCGCACCGGCAGAGGATCGTCTCCGCGGTCACGCGCTCGCGCAGCTCGCGTCGCGGTGCGAAGCGCTGCGCCAGCAGCTCCCCGAACCGACGCTCGCGGTCGCGACGGCGGAACAGCGCGCCGGGGATCCGTTCCACCCCCATCGCGGCGAGACCGGCGATGGTCCCTTCGACCCGCGCGGCGCGATCTCCCGCCACCCCGGTACACTCGCCGGCAGCCCAGACGCCGCGGACAGTCGTCGCCTGCCGCTGGTCCACCACGATGCGCTCCTCGTGCACCGTGCATCCGAGCAGCTGCGCGAGCTCGGTGCGCGGTACCAGCCCTGCCGCGGTTGCCAGCCAGTCGCACGCGATCCGCCGCTCCCGCCCGCCGACGCGGAGCACCGCGTGCGTCACCCGATCGGTGCCCTCGGCGCGCACGACCCACCCGCCGGTGCGGTAGGGAATGCCGAGCGTGGCCGCCCGGTAGCGGAGCGCGCGCGCGAGCGTTGCGGGTCGTCCGATGAGGGACAGCGCGAAGCGCGCCACGGCGAGCGCGTCGGCCTGTTCGAGGATCTCCTCGACCACCGCTCCCTCGTGGTGCAACGCCGCGGCCACCGGCCAGGGGAGCGGTCCCGATCCGGCGATCACGATGCGCGATCCCGCGACGGGGAGGCCCGCCTTGAGGAGGGCCTGCATCCCGCCGACACCCACCACACCGGGAAGGGTCCAGCCGGGAAACGGGAGCAGGCGCTCGGTGGCCCCGGTGGCGAGGACGACCGCCCCGGTCTCGACGGCGGCGAGGCGACCGCCGAAGTCGACGATGAGCTGCCCCGGCCCCGGTGCATCGACGACCGACGCGCCGCACGCGACGGCGACCCGCGGCGGCCGGACCCGGTCCAGCAGCGTCCGTGCCTCGACGGGCAGGACATCGCCGGGCCGATGCCGCCAGATCTGCCCCCCGGGGCGCGGCGCCTGATCGAGGACGAGCACCTGCCGTCCGACGCCGGCGGCGGCATCGGCCGCGGCGAGTCCGGCCGGCCCGGCCCCGACCACGACCAGGTCGAGCCGTCGCGCGAGCACCGGCGCGCTCACGCCGGCAGCTCCACCCGAAGCCCCTCGCGCACCGGCAGCAGGCAGGATCGAACGCCGGTGCGTCCATCGACCTCGACGCGACACTCGAAGCATGTCCCCATGCCGCAGACCGGCGCGCGGGGTGCCCCGTCGCGATCCGTCCGGAACCGGTGGATCCCGAGGCGCCAGAGCGCCGCCGCGAGCGAGAGGTCTGCCGGGACGCGTCGGGGGACACCGTTGACCAGGATCGTGACGTCGATCATGCCGCGGCCTCCGCCATCGGACGGTCCGGACGATAGGGGAACGGATCGAGCGGCGGCGGCGCGCCGGTGAGCCCCGCCACGATGAGGTCGGCGGTGCCGGTCGCCATCGTGATGCCGAGACCCTCGTGTCCGGTGGCGACCCACACCCCCTCCATTCCCGGCCACGGCCCGATCAGGGGCAGCGCGTCGGGAGTCGCGGGTCGGAATCCGACCCACGCTCGCGAGGCGGGCACCCGCGCGAGCCCGGGGATGAACGTGGTCGCCCGGGCCAGCATCCGCGCGAGGACCGCGCGTTCGAGGCGACCATCGAAACCGACCAGTTCGCGCGACGATCCGACCAGCAACTGGCCGGTGCGTCGCGGCTGGACATTGAACGCGACCGAGGCGCCGCCCATCGTGTGCGCACTGTGGAGATAGCCGAGTTCGACGACCTGGTGGTGCACGCGCAGCGGGGTCCGATCGGTGATGACCAGGTGCCCGCGTCGCGGGACGACCGGCAAGCCCGGCAGGAGTGCCGCTGCGTGCGCGCCCGTCGCCACGACGATCGCCCCCGCGGCGTGAGTGGTGCCGTCGTTGCAGCGCACCCGGCCGGGCTCGAGCGCCACCGCCCGCCGGACGGTCAGCGTGGCACCCAGCCGGACGGCATCCTCGATCAGCGCGCGCGCGATCGCCGGCGGGTAGCAGACCAGGTCGTCCGGCACCCGCAGCGCCCCGGCGAGTCCGGGACGCAGCGCGGGCTCCGCCGCCGCGAGCTGCACGGCATCGAGCACCTCGGCACGCACGCCGTGGTCGTGGTACAGGCGCAGCTTGTCCCGCGCGGCGCGGAGCTCCTCATCATCCGCGGCGAGCCAGAGCGTCCCGCACGGGTCGCGCTCCGCCGCCGCGGGCAGCTCGGCGAGCCACTCGCGCCACCGCGCGCACGAATGCTGGCAAAGCGCGAACTGGGCCGGGGAATCGTCCATCACCACGAGGTGCCCCATCGCCGCGCCGGTGCTCCCCGCCCCGGCGAACTCCGCCTCGAGGATCTGCACCCGCAGGCCAGCCCGCGCGAGCTCGCGCGCGATCGCGGCGCCGACGAGGCCGGCCCCGACGACGAGCACGTCGGGATGGCTCACGCGATCCCGCTGCGAAACGGATCCGCGGGATCGAACAGCAGCGTCCCCCGGCCGGTGATGAACGCCGTCCCGCGGACATGCGGGATGAACTCCTCGCCGTGCCGTTCGAGCCACCCGGTGAAGCGCGACCCGATGATGCTCTCCTGCCGCCACTCCGCCCCGATCGCGAGGCGGCCATGGGCGTGCAGCGCGGCCATCTTGGCGGAGGTGCCGGTGCCGCACGGCGAGCGATCGTATGCCGCACCCGGGCAGAGCACGAAGTTGCGCGCGTCCGCGTCGGGTCGGGTCGGGGGCCCGAACAGTTCGACATGGTCGATCTCGGCCCCATCGCGCCCGGTCACCCCGTCGCGCCGGAGCGCGGTGCGGATCGCGGTGGTGAGCCGCAGCAGCTCGGCGCGGTCGGCGAAGTCCAGCGGGACCCCGGGGAGCTCGGTGAGGAAGAACCAGTTGCCGCCCCACGCGACGTCGCCGGTCACCGTGCCGAGGCCGTCGACCTCCACCGAGACGTCGCCCCGCTCGAGCCACGCGGGCACGTTGCGAATCGTCACCGCGCCATCGTCGTGGAGGATCGCGCCGACCGGCCCGACCGGCGTGTCGAGCTCGACCGGGCCGGGGCCGATGCGCCCCAGGTGCGCGAGGGTGCGCACCACGCCGATGGTGCCGTGGCCACACATGCCGAGCCACGCGACATCGTTGAAGAAGACGACGCCACTGACCGCCTCGGCGCGATCCGGCGGGACCAGCAGCGCGCCGACGACGGCATCATGCCCGCGCGGCTCCAGCACCACGGCGCGCCGCAGCGCCTCGTGGGCACCCCGCATCGCCTCGCGCCGGGCCAGCACGCTCGCCCCCGCGGGCACCGGCCAGCCGCCGAGGACGACGCGGGTCGGCTCGCCCTCGGTGTGCGAGTCGATCACCTCGATCGGCTCGCGCGGCTCGAGCCTCACCGATCCGCCGGTCGCGCGGCGAGCCGCTCGAGGATGAGCGCGGTCGCCGCCTCCCGTTCCGTGCCGCTCAGCGCCAGCCGCGGCGGCCGCACCCGCTCGTTGCCGAGGTCGCAGTGCTGCTGCACGAGCTTGATGAGCTGGACGAACTTGGGCACCGTGTCGAGGCGCAGCAGCGGCAGGAACCACTCGTACAGTGCGCGAGCGTCGGCGTGGCGCCCCGCGAGGGCATGCTCGAAGAGCAGCACCGACTCCTCGGGCAGCGCGTTCACGAGACCGGCCACCCAGCCGGTCGCCCCCGCCGCCACGCCCTCGAGCAACGCGTCGTCGAGACCGACGAAGAGGGCCAGTCGGTCGCCGAGGAGCGCGCGCATCGCGGTGATCCGCCGGACGTCTCCGCTCGAATCCTTCACGGCGTGGAGGCGGGGGTGCGCCTGGGCCAGCTCGCGCACCTGCTCGGGCAGGAAGTCGGTGCCGTACGCGATCGGGTTGTTGTACAGCATGCAGGAGAGCTCGGTCGCGGCGATGATCGCCTCGACGTGCGCCCGGGTCTCGGCCCAGTCCCCGCGGTAGACGTACGGCGGCAGCACCATCAGGCCGCGGCACCCGACGGCCGCCGCATCGCGGGCCAGGGCGACCGCCTCGTCGGTCGACAGGGCGGCGATGCCCCCCACCACCGGGACGCGATCGCCCACCGCCTGCACGAGGGTCCGGAGGACGTCGACCTTCTCGTCGGCGCGCAGCGTGGCCCCCTCGCCGAGCGAACCGAGCGCGACGATGCCGCGCGAACCGGCGGCGGCGAGACGGCGGGCATGGTCACCGAGGAAGTCGTGATCGACCCCGCCATCGGGACCGAACGGGGTCGTGATCGCAGGGAAGACGCCCTGCCACATGTCGCGAGTCATGCTGCTCCCTTCAGGCGTGGATCTGGATGGTGCGGATGTCGGTATAGAACTCACGGGCCGCGCGACCCTGCTCGCGGCTGCCGCTGCTGGATCCCTTGAGGCCGCCGAACGGCGCGTGCGGATCGACCCCGGTGGTGTCACCATTGACGCGCACGAGGCCGACCTCGATCTCCCGGACGTAGCGGAATGCCGCCACGAGGTCGCGCGTGAAGAGCGATGCGGAGAGACCGTAGCGCGTGTCGTTGGCGAGCCCGATCGCCTCGTCGAGGGTCCCGGCTTCGAGGACCGCGAGGACGGGCGCGAACAACTCGTCGCGCGCCACCGGATGCGCCGGATCCTCGATCCGATACGCGACCGGTGCGCACCAGTGCCCATGGCTCCACGGCTCACCTGCGGGCACCGGATGCTCGAAGGCCACCGGGGGCGGCGACGCGAGGGCGCCCTGCACGCGCTCCAGTGCGGCGGCGCTCACCAGCGGCCCGATCGCCGCGCCAGGGTCGGTGACCGGACCGTGCGGCAGCCCGCGTGTCGCCTCGGCGAGGCGCTCAAGGAACGGGGCCATGACCTCGTGATGCACCACGGCCCGCGAGGTGGCGGTGCACTTCTGGCCAGCGAACCGGAAGGCGCCCGCCGCGGTGAGCCGGGCGGCGAGGTCGAGATCCGCGTCCGGCAGGACGATGACCACGTTCTTGCCGCCCATCTCCGCCTGGGTCCGCACGTTGCGACGCGCGCCCTCGGCCTGGATACGGGCCCCGACCGCCGCCGAGCCGGTGAACGAGATTCCTCGCACGCCGTCGTGCGCCACCAGCGCGGCCCCGGTCTCCCCTGCCCCCTGCACGACATTGAACACGCCGGCCGGCAACCCGGCGGCGACCGAGGTCTCCGCCAGCACCGCCGCGACTGCCGGCGCCATCTCGCTGGGCTTGAGGATCACGGTGTTGCCGAACGCCAGCGCGGGCGCCGCCTTCCAGAGCGGGATCGCCAGCGGAAAGTTCCACGGGGTGATCAGGGCCACCGGTCCGAGCGGATCGCGCAGCGTGAACTGGGTCGTCTCGGGCGATCCAGCGGGGATCACCTCGCCGATCTCCCGCACCGCCTCGCCAGCGTAGTAGCGACAGATGACCACCGCGCGCCCGACCTCGCCGCGTGCCTCGCCGATCGGCTTGCCGACCTCGCGTGCGATCAGTTGCGCGAGTTCCTCGCTGCGGGCCGCGATCGCGTCACCCCAGGCATGCAACAGCGCCGCGCGCCCGGGGGCGCGACGCCAACCCGGCACGGCGCTCGCCGCGGCATCGACGGCGGCGGCGACATCGTCCGCCGACGCGGCATGTCCCGCGGCCACCACGTCGCGCACGTCGGAGGGATTGCGGCGCTCGAACGCCGAGCCGTGGCCCGCACGTGGTGCGCCGGCGATGTGAAGCGGGGCGGTCATGGACATCAGCCCTCCTGCCGGGTCTGGGATGCAATGGCGGCGGCGAGCCGCGTGCCCGCGCCGAGAATGTGCTCCTGGAGCTGCTGCGTGGCACGCGACAGGTCACCATCGGACACCGCGTGCCAGAGCGCCTCGTGCTCGCGCACCGCCTGGGCACCACCATCGGTCAGGGTGAGCTGCAGCCGGAGCAGGCGATCACACTGCATGTGCAGGCGTTCGACGAGCTCCATCGTGCGCGGTCGGTTGGCGGGCGCGTAGAGGGCGGCATGAAAGCGCGAGTTCGCCTCGCCGAGCTGGGCGGTCCGGCCCCGGGTCACGGCCTGTGCGAAAACGCCCGCGGCGCCACGCGCGTGCTCGAGGTCTTCCGGGGTGGCGAGGGGGATGGCGCGGGCGAGCAGGTCACACTCGATCAAGGCGCGCAATTCGAACAACTCGGCGAGGTCGCCGACCGGCACCTCGGCGACGATCGCTCCCCGGTGGGGGACCAGTGCCACCAGTCCCTCGGCCTCGAGGCGATGCAGCGCCTCGCGAAGCGGAATCCGACTCACCCCGAGCTCGGCGGCGAGCGCCTCCTGCCGCAGCGGCTCACCGGCCCGATGGACGCCGCGCAGGATCCGCTCGCGCAGCGCCTCGGTGGCGGCCTCGGTCAGGGTCCGGCGGGGGATCGGCTGCATATTGGATACAATAACCGGTCGCCCACCGGTGCGACAGGGCCAGGCCGACGGACGATGCCGGCATCGACAGCGCGACCTGACGGTCGCGCCTATACGGTCGCGCCTATACGGTCGCGCCTATGCGGTCAGGGCCGAACCGTCGCGGTGACCGCCATCGATCCCGACCCACGACTCACGACGCGCCCCTCACGAACACCACCTTGCGGGCCATCTTGCGGGGCACCCCGGGGCCGCTGAGTTCGAGCTTCATTTCCAGGACGGCACCGTCCTCGACCACGCGGAGCTCGCGCTTGAGGTCGAGCGACCCGGTGACGCCGAGGTGGAGCTCGAGGCGATCGCCCTTCCAGCGTGCCATCTCTTCCGTCGAGGTGCCGTCGATCTGGACATGCTGGTGGACCCGGCCGTCGACGGCCCAGCCGATCTCGCCTCCCTCGGTGTTCGCGAGGACGGCGCTGTCTGCCGTCGCCGTGATCAGCAGCACCGGCGGAGGGGCCAGCTCCGTCATCAGCTCCCGGAGCTGCCGCCCGCCGCCGCCCCGGCCGCCGCCGAAGCCGCCACCGGCCGGAGGTCCGCCTGCGGGAGCACCGCCTGCCCCACCGCCGCTCCTCCCGCGCCGCCCGCCGCCGCTCGGCGCTCCACCGACCGCGGCGGCGGGATCGGACCGCTGGCGCGCGGCGGCGTTCTGGGGCATCGGATCGCTCCGTGCCGAGTCGAGGTGCCACTCGCCCGAGAAGGCGGCGAGGAGTTCGGGCTTCGGCGCCTGCGCCGCGAGCGCCGACGTGGAGAGGAGCAGGGCCCCGGCAACGACGCGCAGGACGATCGACACGAGCGGACTCCGGTGATGGTGGTCGTGGGGGCACTGGCGAGTACGCATCAGGCCGCGTCCGCGTTGACGATCACCCTCCCGCATCCAGGGTGAATCGCACCGTGACCTCGGCGAGGGTCCGCACCGGTCGCCCGCCCTTCCGTGCGGGCGCGAACTGCTGGGCGCGCACGGCCGCCTCCGCCGATTCGACGAACCCGGGGTGGGACGCGGCGACGGTCCGCACCGAGGCCGGTTCCACCCGTCCCACGGTGTCGACGATGAACGCCACGCGCACGGCCCCCTCGACCCCCGCGGCCCGCAGCGGCGCCGGGTAGATCGGTGCCACCGTCGCAAGTCGCCGCGCGGGCTCGTCCACCTCGCCGGCGCGCAGTGGCTGGCCACCTCCCAGGGCGGACCCCGCCGTCCCGGCACCGAGACTGCGCACCGTCAGCGACGTCGGCGGGCCGGGATCCGCCGTACTCCACGCGTCGGGGGTCGGGAGCCCCTCGATCGCGGGCAGTTCCAGCTCCCCGACCACAAGGGATACCGGCAAGGCCGACGGTGCCGGGGTGACCGCGGCCGCGGCCGATGTCGCAGCGACCGAGGCCGGCGTCGGGCCTGGTGTCCGCGCGGTCTCGCGGTACACCGGCAGCGGCAGCGCGGGACCGGGCCGCACCGGCGACTCGGCGCTGCCGCGGGTGACGAGCGCCGCGGCACAGATCGCAAGGGTGTGGAGCAGGATCGAGCCGGCAACCTGGGCGTGCGGTCGTGCGTGCGAGGGGCGAGAGGCGAGCAGCGTGTCGAACACGGGACACCACCTTTCGAGAGGGCGCCGGGCATCGGCGCTCCTGCAGGATCGGTGGTGGAGGTGACACCGCCCTCCCGAAGGGATGGCAGGACGGTGTCAGTCGGGTGAGGAGAGCTCGTCGCGACGATGACGGTTCGCGGTGCCGGCTAGGGCACCTGAACCGCGAACGCGGGAGCGCCGCCGACAACCGGAAGCGCGAGGCGGGTCCCGTCGAGGTCCAGCGAGAGTCGGGCCCCGGCGGGCGGCAGGAGGGTGTGCTCGCCGTCGCTCGAGAAGACCATGAGCGCGAGTCGCGCCCCGGCCGGGATGATCTGGTCATCCGGTTCGAGCCCGAACGTCATCGAGACGAACTCGCCGGGGACGAGCGGCTCCTCGTGCTCGAGGGAGGCATGGTTGCGCAGGTCGGCCCAGCCGCGCGTGACGATCGAGGGACTCGGCCGGCGTCCCTCGCCCTCGACCCAGGGCAACTGGACGAGGTACACCGAGAGGTTCACGGCGGGTCGATCGGCCGCCATCCGGACGGTGACGGTCGGCGTCCCGCTCAGGTGCAGCGGTTCCGCGAGCGGCGCCGTCGCGTAGAGCAGCCGGTTCGACGACTCCGGCGACCCCGCGAGGTCGGTCAGCGTGCGCGCCGCGTCATCGGCGAGGCGCTCGATCCCCTGATCGGACACTGCAGCGATCGTCAATCCACCCACGGCGTTGCCCCCGGCGGTGAGGCGCATCGTGACGGGCGCCGCCTCGGGATTCGGCCAGGTCGCGTACGGAGTGGGCTCGGTCCGCGGCGCCCCCTCGCGGACGATCAACGCGCCGGGCTCGTGCTCGACGCCGTTCTCCACGCCGAAGAGGAATCGGGTGAACCAGCGGTTCATCAGCTCGAGCGGCGGCGGTCCCCC
>JACKDA010000014.1 GCA_020633775.1 Gemmatimonadales bacterium
GGCGAGGAGTTCGGGCAGGTCGGCGAAGGTTTCGAGGACGAACCCGTCCACGCCGCCCTCGAGGAGGCCCGCGACCTGGCGCCCGAACGCCGCCACCGCTTCCTCCACCGCGAGGTCGCCGAACGGCTCGAGGCGGACGCCGAGCGGCCCGATCGCCCCGAGGACCACCACCCGCTCCCCGGCCGCGCTGCGGGCGACGCGGGCCGCCGCGGCGTTCAGCGCCTCGGTCTCCGCTGCCAGTCCCCAGTCCGCGAGCTTGAAGGGGTTCGCGCCGAAGGTGTTGGTCTCGATCGCCTCGGCCCCGGCGGCGACGTACGCGTCGTGCACCGCGCGCACCATCTCCGGACGGCGCGCCGCCAGCTCGTCGAAACAGGTGGCGGTGGTCGCCCCGCGATGATGCAGGAGCGTCCCCATCGCGCCGTCGAGGATGTGCGCCTCGCCATCGGCGAGCAGGTCGCGCAGGGTCGCCATCATCCCTCCGATCGGTAGCCGAGGGACGGGCCCAGCCATCGTTCGGCGGTGGCAACGTCCCACCCGCGTCGGGCCGCGTAGTCGGCCACCTGATCGGCGCCGATCCGCCCGAGCCCGAAGTACCTCGCCTCCGGGCGCCAGAAGTACCAGCCGCTGACCGATGAGGCCGGCAACATCGCACAGCTTTCGGTCAACGACATCTCGGCGTGCGTCCCGGCGCCGAGGAGGTCGAAGAGGATGCGCTTGATGGTGTGGTCCGGGCAGGCCGGATAGCCCGGCGCGGGGCGGATCCCCTGATAGCGTTCCCGGATCAGGTCGTCCGTCGTCAGGCCGTCCTCGCAGGCGTAACCCCAGAGGTCGGTGCGCACCCGCTCGTGCAGGCGTTCGGCGAGCGCTTCCGCGAGCCGGTCGGCGATCGCCGCGAGCAGGATGGCGCGGTAGTCATCGTGGGCCTCCCGCGCGGCGGCGGTGAGGGCGTCGAGCCCGTGCCCGGCGGTGACGGCGAAGGCCCCGAGCCAGTCCGGCACCCCACTCTCGCGCGGCGCGACGAAGTCGGCCAGCGCGAGGGCGCTGCGCTCGGCGTGGCGGCCGCCCTGCTGCCGCAGCGTCGGGATGGTCGCGAGCGGCTCGGCGCGAGCCGGGTCGCGGTAGATGATGATGTCGTCGCCCACGCTGTCGGCCGGCCAGAAGCCCACCACCGCGTGCGCAGTGAGGGTGCCATCGCGCTCCAGCTCATCGAGGAGGGCATTGGCGTCGGCCCAGAGGTCGCGCGCCGCGGCTCCGCGCACGGGATCGTCGAGGATCGCGGGATGGCTGCCGGTGAACTCCCAGGTGCGGAAGAACGGCGTCCAGTCGATCCGATCGCGCAGGTCCGCCAGCGGCCAGTCCCGATATGCGCGGACGCCCGTGAAGCTCGGCGCGATGGCGGGGACGCCGAGGTCGAGGGTCCCGCGTCGGGACCGGGCCTCCTCGAGCGAGGCGAGGTGCCCCTCGTGCTCCCCCTCCCGCTCGGCTCGCAGCGCGGCATAGCTCGCCGCGGTCTCGGCGTGCAGCGCCTCGCGGCGGGCGGGATCGCGCAGGGCCGCCGCGATCGGCACGGCTCGCGAGGCGTCGAGGACATGCACCACCGGCGCCGAGTAGGCCGGCGCGATGCGCAGCGCGGTGTGCGCGCGCGAGGTCGTCGCCCCGCCGATCAGCAGCGGCACGGTGAACTGCTCGCGCTCCAGTTCCGCCGCGACGAACGCCATCTCGTCGAGCGACGGGGTGATCAGCCCCGAGAGCCCGATCACGTCGACCGCTTCCTGACGCGCCACCTCCAGGATGCGTGCCGTCGGCACCATCACGCCGAGGTCGATCACCTCCCATTCGTTGCACTGCAGCACGACGGCCACGATGTTCTTGCCGATGTCGTGGACGTCGCCCTTCACGGTCGCGAGCAGGATCCGGCCGCGGGTGCGACTCCCCGCCTCGTGCCGTTCCGCCTCGAGGTACGGCACGAGGTGGGCGACCGCGCGCTTCATCACCCGGGCGCTCTTGACCACCTGTGGCAGGAACATCCGCCCTGACGCGAAGAGGTCGCCGACCCGGTCCATCCCGGCCATCAGCGGTCCCTCGATCACCGCCAGCGGGCTGGCCGCCTCCAGTCGCGCCGCCTCGGTGTCCTCCTCGACGTGGTCGGTGATCCCGTGCACCAGCGCATGCGCCAGCCGCTCGGCGATCGGCAGCGCCCGCCAGGCCTGGTCGGCCCCGGGCGCCACGGTGCCGTGCGCGCGGTCGGCGAGCGCGAGCAGCCGCTCGGTGGCGTCGGGCCGGCGATTCCACAGCACGTCGGCCACCGCGTCGCGCAGCGCCGGGTCGAGGTCGTCGACCAGCGGCATCGCCCCGGCATTGACGATCCCCATGTCGAGCCCGGCCGCGATCGCCCGCTCGAGGAAGACCGCATGCATCGCCTCGCGGATCCCGTCGTGGCCGCGGAAGGCGAACGAGACGTTGCTGATCCCGCCGCTGGTGAGCGCGCCCGGACACGCCGCCTTCACGGCGCGGACTGCCTCGACGAAGGCGGTCCCGTAGTCGGCATGCTCGGCCAGGCCGGTGCCGACCGCGAAGATGTTGGGGTCGAGGATGACGTCGGACGGGTCGAACCCCGCCTCGTCGACCAGCAGGCGGAAGGCCCGCACCAGGATCGCGACCTTGCGTTCGACGGTGTCGGCCTGGCCGGCCTCGTCGAACGCCATCACCACGACCGCGGCGCCATACCGCCGCACCAGGCGGGCCTGGTGCAGGAACGCGGCCTCGCCCTCCTTGAGCGAAAGCGAGTTGACGACGCCCTTCCCCTGCAGCACGCGCAGCCCGGCCTCGAGCACGCTCCAGCGCGAGGAATCGAGCACGACCGGGACCCGGGCGATGTCCGGGTCGGCGGCGACGAGATTGAGGAAGGTGGTCATCGCGGCGGGACCATCGAGCAGTGCGTCGTCGAAGTTGACGTCGAGCAGCTGGGCACCCGCCTCCACCTGCTGTCGCGCCACGCCGAGCGCCGCCTCGTAGTCGCGCTCGCCGATCAGGCGGGCGAACCGGCGGGAGCCGGTCACGTTGGTGCGTTCCCCCACGTTCACGAAGTTCGTCTCGGGCCCGATCACGAAGCGCTCGAGCCCGGCGAGTCGGGTGCGCGGCGGGAGGGTCGGCGGGCGCCGCGGCGGCACGCCGGCCACCGCGGCCGCGATGGCCGCGATATGCTCGGGTGTCGTGCCGCAGCAGCCGCCGACGATGTTGACGAGCCCCTCCCTGGCCCACGCCCCGAGGTCGCGTGCCATCTGCCCGGGCCCGAGGTCGTAGCCCCCGAGCGCATTCGGGAGTCCGGCGTTGGGGTGCGCGGAGACGAAGGTGTCCGCGCTGCGGGCGAGGTCCTGGATGTGGCCGTGCAGCAGGTCGGGGCCGAGGGCGCAGTTGAGCCCGATGCTCAGCGGCCGGGCATGGGCGACCGAGGTCCAGAAGGCGTCGGCGGTCTGCCCCGAGAGCGTCCGACCGCTCCGGTCCGTGATGGTGCCCGAGATCATCACCGGGACGCGCCAGCCGAGGGCGTCGAACAGCTCCTCCAGCGCGAACAGCGCCGCCTTCGCGTTCAGCGTGTCGAACACGGTCTCGACCAGCAGCAGGTCGGCCCCACCCTCGAGCAGCGCCGCGGCGGCCTCGCGGTACCCCGTGCTGAGCTCGACAAAGGTGACGTTGCGGAAGCCGGGGTCCTCGACCGAGGGGGAGAGCGACGCGGTGCGCGCCGTGGGCCCGAGGACGCCCGCGACATAGCGCGGCCGCTCCGCGGACGCGTGGGCATCGGCCGCCTCGCGGGCGATCGCGGCCGCGGCGCGATTGATCTCCGCGACCAGCGCCTCGGTGCCGTACTCGGCCTGGCCGAGGGCGGTCGCGGTGAAGGTGTTCGTCTCGACGAAATCGGCCCCGGCGCCGAGGTAGGCGTCGTGCACGTCGCGCAGGACGTCCGGGCGTGTGAGGGCGAGCAGGTCGTGGTTGCCCTTCAGGTCACGAGGGTGCGCCGCGAGGCGGCTGCCACGGTAGTCGGCCTCGGTGAGCCCCGCGCGCTGCAGCATCGTCCCCATCGCGCCGTCGAGGACGAGGATCCGCTCGGCGAGCAGGCGCGGCAGCACGGCGAGGCGCGCGAGGCGGGCGGCATTCGGGTCGGGCATGGGGCTCCTGCGACGAAGCCCGGGGGGAAGGTCACCGCCCCCGGGCGGCGTCTTAGCGGGTTGTTTTACGTGGCCGCAAGCGCGCGAAATCACCACGTGATCAGGTCGTCGTGCCGGTGGCACGAGGTGCTAGAAGATAGCCCCCATCAGGAGCGAACGCAGCACGATCAGCACCAGGTACGCCACGAGCGGGGAGAAATCGAACATCCCCATCGGGGGCATCATCCGCCGGATCGGCTCGACGAGCCAGTCCGTCAGGCGGTAGGTGAGGGAGATCCCGCGCGTGTACCGGGTCAGCCCGAACCAGGAGGAGAACACCCGGATCAGCAGCGCGAACATCAGCAGCGAGAAGGTCAGGTCGAAGGCGACGTACAGCACGCCCCGCGGACCGCCGCGGGCCGCAACCTGCAGCTGGAGGACCATCCCGAACACGAACTGCAGCAACTGCAGCAGCAGCAGCCCGCCGACCACGATGATGCCGAGGAGCCACCACGGCGCGTGCTGCGGATTCCCGCCGGCCGCGCGCAGCCGCCGCTCGATCGGGGCGAGGAGCGGGTCGCTCCAGCGCCGCACGAACGACGCCCAGCCGCCAAACGGCGCCAGCTTCCCCTCGCGCACGAACCAGTGCGTCCCCGCGACCACGAGCCCGAGCAGGAACGCCACCCCGATCAGGGTGCGCACGCCGCCCAGGATCTGGCCGAAGAGGAGCGCGAGCGACATCCGCTACTCCAGCGCGAACTCGCGCGCGAACGCGACGTCGAACGCGAACGTCTTGGCGCGGGCCCGCGACTCCATCAGGTCGGCGATCCGGGTGAGCCGCTCGGGGATCGCGAGGATCTTCTCCTGCGCCTTGCGCCCCAGCTCGTCGAGGCCGGTCACCGCCTCGAGCTTCCAGTGGGCGATCGCGTCCTGCACGATGCGGAGGTAGTCGCGCGGGCCGTAGATGCCCGAGCGCCGGATCACGTCGGCGAAGTCCTTGAATCCCGGGATGGTGATCCCCGGCATGTCGATCGCCGGCATCACGAAGGCCGCGCTCTGCATCGCCTCGCTCGGGTCGCGGGCGAGGATCTCGGTGAAGACCCGCCGGTAGAACGTGAAGTGGCGCGCCTCCTCGGTGGCGATCCGCCGCAGGATGCCGCCGAGGATCGGCTCGTACTCGCCCACCACCCGGCCGGTCCCCGCGTGCGACATCTGGGTGGCCCGCTCCTGCAGGGTCGTGTACACGAACACCCGGTAGGGGTCACGGTCCCACGCCGGCTGCCACCCCGCCTTGATGTACTCGAACTTCAGCCGCTCCATCTCGCGCTGGTCCACGCACCCCGTGTCGCGCATGTAGTCCGACAGCACCGCCCCGTGCCGGTCCTCCTCGGCGGTCCAGAGATTGTTCCAGACCGACCAGTGCGATTCCTCGCCAAGGTGCGTCGCCAGGAGGCGGTGGAAGTGCGGCAGCCCCTCCTCGGTGAGCGTGTTGAGGGCGAGGGCCGCGCGGCAGGCATCCGGGAAGCCGCGCACCCGCTCGATCAGGGTGCGACGGTGCGCCTCGGGATCGGTCCCGGGCTCCTCCCGCAGCAGGTCGATCGGGAACCAGAGTTCCCGCTTCGCCTCGTGCTCCGTCATCATCTCCTGCACGATCGGCTCGAGATCCTCGAGGACCTCGACCTTTCGCGCCATCCGCCGTTGGGCGTCCGTCAGTGCCATGTCTGCCGATCCGATGAAGTCGTCCCGTCATCGAGAAGGATTCTCATGCGGGGGTGCAATCCGGAATCTCGCCCCGGTGCAGGGCCTCGCCAACCCGGGATCGTGCGGAGCGCGGGCTGGGGCCGGGTCAGCCGCCGGTGCAGTTCTTGGAGAGGGGCGGCCGGGCGTCGCAGGCGATGGCGTCGTTCATGCCGCTGGTGAGCGGGCCACAGGCCGTGTTCTGGGCGGAGCGCGCCGCCTCGAGCTCCGTCTCGTGCGAGGCGATGGCGCAGTTGCGACGGCCATTGAACTCGACGCAGACCTCGCACTCCACCTTCTGCGCGGAGAGGGTGCTCCACGTGAGGAAGGCCACGAAGGCCAGGAGGACGGCGAGCCAGCCGAGGGTCTTGGGCTGCATGGGTGTAATCTACCACCACGCCCCTCCCAGTTCACCCCGTCCCGGAGCCGCCCGATGCGATCCCTCTCCTGCCTGGTGCCCCTCCTGCTCGCCGCCGGCCCGCTGGCCGCGCAGGCGCACCAGCACACCCCGGGGATGGTGCACGGCGCGGCCGCCGTCGAGCCGCCCCGCGAGGCGGGGCAGGCGGCGTTCGCCGCGATCGCCGAGATCGTGGCCCGGCTCGAGGCCGATCCGATGACCGACTGGTCCCGGGTGGACCTGGAGGCGCTGCGGCAGCACCTCCGGGACATGGATGACCTGACCCTGCACGCCGAGATCGCAACCCGACCGGTGGAGGGCGGCTTCGAGGCGACCGTCACCGGCACCGGGCGCACCGGCGAGGCGATCCGGCGCATGACGGTTGCGCATGCGGCGATGATGAATGCCGGCTCGGACCTGCGGATGGAGGTGACCCCGACCGCAGACGGGGCGCGGATCCGGGTGACGAGCGCGACCCCGGCCGATGCGCGCAGCGTGGCGCGGGTTCGCGGGCTCGGCGTGATCGGGGTGATGGCCCTCGGCGCGCATCATCAGGTTCACCACGAGGCAATCGCGCGAGGCGCGGCGCCGCACTAGGTTGAGGGGTGCGCCTCCTCCTGCTCGTCGCCGCGCTGCTCGGCATGCTCCCGCAGCACGCCGCCATGTCCCATGGCGGGGATCACTGCATGGCCCCCGGGCCCGCCGCATCCCATGCGGGGGCCCCGATGGGGCAGGGGCCCGACGGCCACGACGAGGACTGCCCGCACTGTCCGCCCGCGCAGTGCGCGATCCAGGCGCACTGTGCCCAGTTCGGCACGCCGCACGTGATGGTCGGTCGCATGGCGACGACCTTCGCGCCTGATGCCCGGACCGGCGCCCGCGAGGCGGCCACCCACTGGTCGAGTCGCAGCCACGCGCCTCCCGTCCCTCCTCCACTCACCTCCCTCACCTGAACGAGTCGCAGTCCGCGTCACTCTCCTTCACGTGAGGTCCCATGTTCCGTACCACCCTGGTCGCGGCGACACTCGTCGCGGCACCCTGGGCGACTGCGGTCGCCCAGCTGGACTATCGCAACCTCGACGATGAGCGTCCGGTCACCACCGAGGACGCCTACCCGATCGAGCAGGATGCCCTCGAGGCGATGTTCCCGCTCGCGTGGGAATCCGATCGCGGCACCGGCCGCCTGCATCTCGCCCCCGAGCTGATGTGGGGCGCCCTGCGCAACGCGATGGTCGGCCTCAAGCTGCCGCTCGCCACCCGCGACGGCCAGGAGCACCGGCTGGCGGTCGGCGGTCCGCGCGCCTTCGCCCTGCTCAACCTGAACACCGAGTCGCCGACGCTGCCCGCGCTTGCCCTGCGGGGTGACGTCAGCATGCCCGTGGGGAACGCCGCCGGCAGCCGGGCGCTGGCGAGCCTCAAGGGGATCGCCACCCGGTCCTGGGGGACATGGCGAGCGCACCTCAACGGGACCCGCACCTTCGGACGCGCCGCCGACGCACCCACGGTGGATGCGCCGGCGCGCTGGGTCGCCAGTCTCGCCGTGGATCACACCTTCTGGCGCCAGTCGCTGCTCGTCATCGGCGAGGTTGCCGCGCAGGAGTCGCTCGGCGGCGGTCCCACTGGCTGGCTCGCCGGCATCGGGGCACGCTGGCAGGTCACCCCGGCCCTCGTCCTCGATGCGGGGGTCTATCGCCGTCTCTCTCCCGTCGGGCCCGATCTCGGGCTCACCCTCGGCGCCTCGCGCACCCTCGGACTCGGTGGCCTCGGCCGGTGGGGGCAGCGATGATCCGTCTCCTCACCGCGTGCCTCGTCCTCGGCCTCGGCCAGGCCACGTTGCAGGCGCAGGACACCCGCGACGAGCGGCACTATCCCGCCGGCGACTGGAACTGGACCTTTCTCGAGCGCCACCCGGCGGCCGGTCGCCTCTTCAACGCGTTCGACTACGGCCACGCCGTGCTCTACGAGCGCCTGCTGACCCACGATGCCTCGTCGGTGACGGCGGCCCTCGACGCGGAGTACCGCTTCCTCGTCGACGACCTCCTCGCCCGTCCGCCGCGCTTCGCGGTGGCGGAGGAGGCGATCGCCCCGGCCTACAGCAAGCTCGCCTGGCCCGCGAAGCAGTTCTTCGATCGGGCGCACGTGCTGCATCGGCAGATCTACGACGTCTACGCGCGCACCGAGCTCGGACGTCCCGCGCAGGATGCCCTGATCGAGGCGCTGGTCGATCACTATCTCGCGGAGACGGCCTACGCCTTCACCGATCGGCCCAAGGCGATGGCATTGATGGACGAGCAGCCGTTCTCGCAGCGCTTCCGGCGCGAGCACCCGGTGTTCAACGGCCTGATCTGGGCCTATCACTGGCTGCAGGTGGGACTCTACGAACCCCTGCTCGTGGCGACGACCCCGGCCGAGCAGGAGGTGGGGGTCCGCCGGACGCTCGACCGCTTCCGGGCGATGATCAGCCACCCCGACAGCATGCCCCGCGTGATGCCGATGACCGCGGACGTCTCGCCGCGGTTCGCCGCGGCGCATCCGCGCGCCGCGGCAATCTTCGACAACCTGCACATGATGCACGACATCATCAGCGACATCCTCGTGCAGCCCGAGTGGACCCGGGCCGAGAAGCGCGCCGAGATCCTGCGGCAGATGGCCGAGATGCGCGATGGCACGCGCAACCTGATGGAGGGCGGGATGCACCGGCACTGAGTGCCCCGCCCCCGAACGGCGCGAGGGCCGGCCCCCATCCGGGAGGCCGGCCCTCGTGGCGTTCGGGGAAGCGCTGCGACCGGACTACTTCGGCAGTCCCGCCGTCTCGTCGCCCGACTTGCCGTCGGTGATCGGGACGACCTGCGTGCTCCAGTGGTCGGCGAAGGTCACCACCAGCCGATGGCCCAGCGAGTCGGCCTCGACCGAGGTCACCTGCGGGAACTTCTTCGCGTACTCGGTCGCCCTGGCCGCATCGGCCTCGGCGAACTCCCGCCCGATGGCGACGGCGATGGCCTGCTGCGGCCCGTAGGCGGCGAAGGCATCGGCGTCCATCAGGCCATCCTGCGACGAGACGTAGGGCAGCGAGTCGTAGGTCGGGCAGGCGGCCAGGGTGGCGACGAGGGCCAGGGGAACGAGACGGCGCATCAGGGTGTTCTCCGCACGGAAGTGGACAGGCCCGAAGATAATCCCCTCCCCGGGTCCGGTCATCCTTGTCGGCACGGGGCTCGGGGCCTACCCTTGGGCGTTCGATCCTCCGGCCTCCAGAACCCAAGGACTCCGCTGCATGAGCGCCATCGGCAACATCCCGGCCCCCGTCAATGAACCGATCCTGAGCTACGCCCCGGGGACCCCGGAGCGGGATGCCCTGCAGTCGACCATCGCCAGCATGGGCGCGGAGGTGGCCGAGATCCCGGTGGTGGTGAACGGGACCGATCACCACGTCGGCGAGGCGAAGGGCGTCTTCTCGCCGCAGCGCCACCAGCACCGCCTGGCCAACCTGCACGGCGCCACCCCGGCGCTGCTCGGGGAGGCCATCGACGGCGCGGTGCGGGCGCAGCGGGAGTGGTCGGAGTGGCGCTTCGAGGATCGGGCGGCGGTCTTCCTGAAGGCGGCCGAGCTGCTCGCCGGGCCGTGGCGCCAGCGGCTCAACGCCGCGACGCTGCTCGGGCAGGGGAAGACGCCGCACCAGGCCGAGATCGACTCGGCCTGCGAGCTGATCGACTTCCTCCGCTTCAACGTGCACTACGCCGAGCGCCTGCTGCACGAGCAGCCGATGTCGAGCCGCAACGCCTGGAACCGGCTGGATCATCGCCCCCTCGAGGGCTTCGTGTACGCGGTGACGCCGTTCAACTTCACCGCGATCGGCGGCAACCTGCCGACCGCCCCGGCGCTGCTCGGCAACGTGGTGCTCTGGAAGCCGTCGCACACCGCCGCACTCTCGAACTGGCTCTTCCACGAGCTGCTGCAGGAGGCCGGGCTGCCGCCGGGGGTGATCCAGTTCGTGCCGGGCAACTCCGTCGAGGTGACCGAGGCCCTGCTCGCCTCGCCGCACTTCGCCGGGCTGCACTTCACCGGGTCGACCGCGGTCTTCCGCTCCCTCTGGCGCACCTCGGCCGAACATCTCGACCGCTACCGGGCCTACCCGCGGATCGTGGGCGAGACCGGGGGCAAGGACTTCATCCTCGCGCACCCGAGCGCGGACGTCGCGGCGTTCACCACCGCCCTCCTGCGCGGCGCCTACGAGTACCAGGGGCAGAAGTGCTCGGCGGCCTCGCGCTGCTACGTGCCGCGCTCGCTCTGGCCCGAGGTGCGCGACCGGATGGCGGCGGGCATCGCCGAGATGCAGGTGGGCGACCCGGCCGACTTCAGCGTCTTCGTCGGCGCGGTGATCGACGAGCGGGCCTGGACCAAGCTCGATGCGGTGCTCGCCGAGGCGCGCGCCGACAGCGGGGTCGAGATCGTCGCGGGCGGGACCTCCGACCGCAGCGAGGGATGGTTCATCGCCCCGACCTTCGCACGGGTCGATGACCCGCACCACCGGATGATGCGCGAGGAGTTCTTCGGGCCGATCCTCACGGCGTACGTGTACGAGGATGACCAGTGGGCGGACGTCCTGCGCCTGGTCGACACCACCGCCGAGTATGCCCTGACCGGGGCGGTCTTCGCGCAGGATCGCGCCGCGGTGGTCGAGGCCGATCGCGCCCTCCGGCACGCCGCCGGCAACTACTACGTCAACGACAAGTGCACCGGCGCGGTGGTCGGGCAACAGCCGTTCGGCGGTGGCCGCGCGTCGGGGACGAACGACAAGGCCGGCAGCATCCTGAACCTCTATCGCTGGATCTCCCCGCGCACGGTGAAGGAGGTCGGCGATCCGCCGACCGATTGGCGGTATCCCTACCTCGGGTAGCCCGCGGGCCGGGCTCCTCGCGCTCGCGCTGCTCCTCGGCGCGGTCCCGGGGGCCGGGGCGCAGGTCCCGGGCCGGTACCAGGAGCACGCGGCGACCACGGTGACGGTCGGCACCGGCTCCGCCCGCCGCGAGCGACTCCTGCGCCGGCGGGCCGAGTATGCGGTGACGCGGTCGCGGGACACGGTGGTCGTGCAGGCCCTCGAGCTCGAGCTGACGCAGCTCGCCGAGGACGAGGTCCTGCAGGTCGACACCGATGGCTTCGTCGGCGGACGGTGGCGGCTGGTGAGCGACCCGCGCGGCGACCTCCGCGTCGTCGCGCGGCCCTTCGTGCCGCCGGCGCTGCTCGAGCTCAACGATCCGGCCGCGATCATGGACGACTTCTTCCCGGCGGTCCCGCCCCCGCTCTCCGTCGGCGACTCGCTCCCCGACGGCACCGGACGACTCTGGTGGCGGCTTCCCGATTCGGCGGCGGTCCTCCGCTTCGGCTGGCACGCCGCCGGGCGTCACGTGGTGCCGCGGGTCGTCGCCGACTCGCTCACGCTCCAGGTCGAGGAGGAGCGGACCGAGGACGGCAGCGGCGCCTGGGACGGGCTCGGGGCCGTGACCTGGCGACGCGCGCTGCGCACCCGCACCCACGCCATCGTGGCCGGGGTGGAGGTCGTCGCCGACCTCACCGAGGAACGCATCGTGCGGCGCGTCACGCCGTGATGCCGGCCCGTGACCGACGGGCATCCCGCTCCCTCTTGCCAGCGTTCCGCCAACCTCCGACATTGCGTCATCCCCTCCTGGAGGCGCATGCCAGATGACGGAGCCCTTCCGCAGCTCCGAGGAGTTCGATGAGCAGGCCCACCAGCTCTACAACGAAGGGCGCTACGACGAAGCTCTGACTCTGTTGCGTGAAGGTCTCCAGCTGCACCCCCAGAGCGTCGAGCTCCATGTCGGCGTCGGGTATGCCCAGCTCGCGTCCGAGCAGTACGCCTGGGCCCGGCAGGCATTCGAGTTCGCGCTGATCCTCGACCCGGAGCACGAGGACGCCCTCGCCGGCCTCGGCGAGACGGCACTCGTCATCGGCCACCTCCAGCAGGCGCTCACCGCCTTCCAGCGCCTCATCGATCTCGGCTACGACGACGACCACGAGCTGATGCTCCAGGTCGGTCGCGCCCTGTTCCGCGAGGGCTTCTTCGTCGAGGCCCGGCGGTATTTCGAGCTCGCGCGCGCCCATCACGGCGAGTCGGCCGAGCTGGCGGCGTCGCTGGGCTACACCGCCCATCGCCTCGGCCTCGAGGCCGATGCGTTCTACTGGTTGCGCCGGGCGATCGCCCTCGACGAGGGCTACCCCGAGCCGCGGATCTACCTCGCCAACATCCTCTACGATCGCGGGGAGAACGGCGCGGCCCTGCACCATTTCGCCCGCCTCCGGCCCGAGGACCACTTCGACGACCTCGGCATCTGGCGCACCATCGAGCTGCTGAAGGTGGCGCGCGGCCTCGAGGACGAGCACGCCGAACTGCTGCCGTGGCTCGCGCGGCTCGCCGAGCTGGGCGGGGAGCCGAGTCCCGAGGAGATGCTCCTGGGGGAGATCGAGGGACTGCTGCCCGACGGCTCGCGGCTCGACCCCAACCAGCTCGAGCTCTTCGGCACGCTGATGCGCGAGGTGCCCGAGATGCACAAGCGCGGCGCCAGCGAACCGGTCGGCCACGTGATCGAGACGCTCGACGGGCTGACGTTGCGCGGGACCTGGGATGACCTGCTGCTCCAGCTGCAGGCGGTCGAGGGGGCGTGGCCCGACGGGACATTGACCGAGTTCATGCATGCCTTCGCCCAGCGGGGCCACGTCGAGACCGGCGTGCGCATCCCGGTGACCGGGGCCGAGGCGTTCCTCCGCGGGGCGGCCGAGGCGGGTGTGATCCGGATCCTCGAGTGATCCGGTTCGCGCAGGCCGGCAAGACCTACCGCTCGCTGGTGCGCCGGCGCGAGATCACCGCGCTCGCGGGGCTCGACCTCGAGATCGCCCGCGGCGAGGTCGTCGGCATCGCCGGGCCGAACGGCGCCGGCAAGTCCACCCTGATCTCGCTGCTCCTCGGCTTCCTCGCCCCATCGGAGGGGAGCGTCACCCTCGAGGGACTGGCGCCGCGACGCTACGTCGAGCGGCACGGCGTCGGCTACCTGACCGAGCTCGTGAACCTCCCCGGCCAGTGGCGCGTGCAGGATGCCCTGCACCGGCTCGCCATCCTCGCGGGCGTGCCCGCCGCGGCGCGCCGGGGGCGCGTCGCGGACACGATGGCCCGCCTCGGCATCGAGGAGCACGCGACCAAGAAGATCAAGCAGCTCTCCAAGGGAAACCTCCAGCGCGTGGGGCTCGGCCAGGCACTGCTCGGCGAGTTCGATCTCGTGGTGCTCGATGAACCGACCCACGGGCTCGACCCGGTCTGGACAGCGCGGTTCCGCGACATCGTCGTCGAGTTGCGTCGCCCGGATCGGGCCATCCTGATCGCGTCGCACAACCTCGACGAGCTGGAAATGCTCGCCGACCGGGTCGCGATCCTCGACCATGGCCGACTGCAACGGGTGGTGGGGCACGCGACCGAGGCGAGTGATGCCAGCGTGTCGTGGCGCCTGGTCCTCGAGGGCGACGACGACATCGGGGCGGCGATGCCCGGGGCCGTGCCGATTGCCGGTCGACCGGGGAGCTGGCGCGTCCTCGCCCCGCGGGCCGCGATGAGTCGTCAGCTCGCCGCGCTGCTCCAGTCCGGCGCGGTCCTCGTGGAGTGCGTGCCGGAGCAGGGCCGGCTCGCCTCCGCCTTCCGCGAGGCGGTGCGCCAGTGACCCGCGACACCTCCCCGTTCCGCTACCTGCTCGTGCAGGCGCTCGACCTCGCCCGCGCCCAGCTCCTGCTCTTCGTCGTCGTCTCCGCCGGACTGGCGGGGGTGATCTGGAAGATCTTCGGCGACGACGTCGGACGCGCCTTCGATGCGGCCGACATGGTGGGCGCCCTGCTCGCCGGAACGCTGCTGATCGCGATCCTGATGGCCGCCGGGGGCGTCGCGGGGACCGACATCAAGCAGGGGTACTACCGCGCGCTCTTCAGCAAGCCGATGGCGCCGTGGTGGTTCTACCTGCAGCGCTGGCTCCTCGGCGGCCTGGTGGTGCTCACCATCCCGGTCTGGCTCGGCCTGGCGTTCGCGGTCGCGTTCGGGAAGGGGACCGGGCTGAGCGCGGAGGTCTTCGGCGTCGTGGCCCTGTCGTACCTGCTGATCGGTGGCGCCGTGCTGCTGTTCTCGACCCTCACCTCGCGCGACTGGCTGGTGGCGTTCCTGCTCTACTTCCTGCAGGCACGCCTGCACGATGCCGAGCAGATCTTCACCGCCATGAGCCGGGATGTGCCGGCCGCCGTGGCGTTCGCCCTCAAGGTGCTGCCGCCCTTCGACCTTGTCTCCGCCCGGGCGCCGCTGCCGAGTGGCGGGGACCTCGCGCACGTCCTGCTCTACGGCGCGGGGATGGTCGCGGCCGCCCTGCTGCTGCTGCGCTTCCGCCCGCTCGGCAGCGGCGGGCGCGCCTAGGCGGCGATCGGGGTCTCCATGCCCGGGACCGCACCCCGCCGGCCGGGGTTCTCCGCGGCCGATGTCCTCACCGCCTCGCGCATCCCGCTCGCGATCGTCTTCGTCGTCGTGCCCCGACTCGAGGTCCGCCTCGCCGCCCTCGCACTCGCGGCGGCGACCGACCTGGGGGACGGCTGGGTTGCGCGCCGGTTCGGGGCCTCGCGCATCGGGGCGGTCCTCGATCCGGTGGCCGACAAGCTGTTCATGGTCTGCGCCTTCGGCGTCGTGCTCGCGTCGGGACGCCTGACCTGGTACGAGGTCCTCGCGGTCCTGCTCCGCGACCTGATCGCCTCGATCGCGGTGTTCATCACGGTCGGCGCCCGACGGCCCACCGCGGTCCCGGCCCGGATCGGCGGCAAGGCGGTCACCCTGCTGCAGTTGCTGACCCTGCTGGCGTTCCTCTTCGACTCGGACCACCTTCCGCAGTTGGCGTGGGCCACCGGCGCGGTCGCCCTCTACGCCCTCTGGGACTACAACCGGCTCTTCTTTCGCAAACTGGACCAGCAATGAGCGACGATCCGAACCTCCGCCACGCGGCCATCACCTGGGATGGCGACCTCGTCTTCACCGGTGGAGCGCCCGACGGCCCGAGCATCACGATGGACAGCGCCGGCGTGCGGGGGCCGTCCCCCGTCACGGCACTCCTCCTGGCGGGCGCCGCCTGCTCCGGCATGGACGTGGTCAGCATCCTGGAGAAGCAGCGCGCCACCCTGGTCACCTGTCGGATCGAGGCGATCGGTCGCCGGGCCGCCGATCATCCGCGGCGGATCACCGAGGTGACCCTGCGCTTCCACCTCACCGGCGAGGGGATCACCCGTGCCGGCGCCGAGCGCGCGGTCGAGTTGAGCGTGTCGAAGTACTGCTCGGTGATGCTCTCGCTCAACCCGGACATCCCGGTCACGACCGAGGTCGTCCTGGGCTGACCGGCCGGCCCATGTGACCCGGGTGCCGGTTCCCGGGTCCAAGGGAAGCCCCCTGTGTCCTCCCTCCGGAGCGTCGTGCGCATGCCGTCGATCGCCCGCGTCCTGGCTGCCCTGCTGCCGGTGACCCTCGCGGGTGCCGGCTGCGGGCATTCCGACCCGTTCGTGGCGGTCGGGCTCGACGACCGGCCGACGGGGTTCGCGATCCTTCCCGAACAACTGACGTTCAACGAGCGGGCGGACCTTCACCCGCAGTGGAGCCCGTCGGGCGACCTGCTCCTCTACGCGTTCGAGCGCTGGCTCCCGCTCGCCGAGTATCCGGACCGCTGCCTCGGCGCCCTCCCGCGTGACGGCGGCGCCCGGGTCCTCGAATGGTGCTGGCAGTCGCTCGACGAAGGGCTGCATCGCGACGGGATCGAGGCCGGCACGCTGCTCTCCGATGGTCGGCTGGTGTTCACCCACCACGCCGGCGCCGGCGTCAAGCAGCCGATCCCCGTCACGGCGAGTCTCTACCTCGCCGATACCGCGGCGATCACGGGCGCCCAACGCCAATTCGAGCTGCTGCGGCGACCCGACGGCGCGAGCGAGCGCTACGACTTCCTTCACGGACTGGTCCCCACCGCCGATGAGCGCGCGGTCACGGCGCTCGCGGTGAGCGCGATCATCGATGCGCCGTGCCCGGTCTGCGACTTCGACACGACCTACGTCGGCGTCGATCTCGTCCGGATCCCGCTCGACGCGAGCGGTGCGGTCGAGGTGATCACCCCGCTCCCGGCCGCGAGGTTCCTCGGATGGGACCGCGCGCTGGGCACCTTCTTCTTCGCCCGCCACGGCCGGGTGGAGTCGATCGCGGCCACCGGCGGGACGCCGACGCTGGTCTGGCAGGCCCCGCGATCGCCGGATCGGGAGCGGGTGACCATCACCGGCCTCGGGGTCGGGGCGCGGCGCATGGCGGTGAGCTGGAGCTGGGAGGAGCGCGGCGCGCACCACAGCGTCGTGGGGCTGCTCGGCGAGGACGGCGAGGTCGCCGTCCTCGATCATCAGGTCGATGGGGCCCGATGGGGTGAGCTCGCCCTCAGCCCGGATGGCACCCGACTCGTGGCCGAGCGGCAGGACCCGGGGACGCCGCCCAACCTCTACCTGTTCCGGCTCCCCTAGCGCTCGGGGTTCCCCTTCCAGGACCCGTACATCGGGTTCGGCAGGATGAACCACCTCGCGCCGAACGGGTCGAGGGCCCCCGGCGTGCCCCGGGCGTCCTGACCCAGTCCCGGGAAGTCGCGGATGTTGTCGCCCACCCACGCCACGATCGTGAGCGGCCCCAGCGTGCTGGGCGGCGCGCCGGTGCGGACCGCCTCGAAGCGCGGGTTCTTGTCGCTGCTGCCGACCGGCTGGCACAGCACCAGGTCGGCGCGGACCCCGACCGCCTCGAGGTTCGCGCGCGTGTCGGCGCAGAGCGAGTCGGCGCGGTTGGTGACGACCGCGATCCGCCCACCGGCCGCCTGGACCGCCTGGACGAACCCGACCGCACCCGGAATCGCCGGGGCGGCCCGCTCGCGGACCCAAGGCGCCCAGGTGGCGTCGGAGAACTCCTCCTTGGCCACCACCAGCCGGCGTTCGTGCTCGGAGTTGTCGAGGATGGTCTCGTCCGCGTCGAGGATCACCGCCCAGGAGCCCGCAGGACGCCCATCGGCCGCGTCGAGGACCGCGCGCGTGGCGACCCGATAGATCTCGACGGTGAGGGCGGGGTACTCCGCGGAGGTCCGCACCCACTTCAGGTCATCGGGCCAGGGCGTCGGACGGTTCGTCGCGCAGGCGCCGAGGAGGCCGAGGAGCAGGGGGAGGGCGGGGCGGAGCGACGGCATCGAGCCTCGGCGGGGATGGGGTGCCAGACCAATGCGGCCGGCTCCCCCGAGGGAAGCCGGCCGCACGGTGGAGCTGGTCCAGCGAGTGATCAGGCGGTCGCCTCGGCCGTCTCCGGCTCCTCGGCGTTCCCCTCGACCGACTCGTCGGTGGACGACTCGACCACCTCGGCCGCCGTGGTGTGCTTCACCACCGGCTGGCAGAAGCGCTCGCCGAGGACCCGGACCCGGCCGAGCTCATCGGCCCCGAGGTCAGGATAGCGGTCGGCGATGTACTGCATCGTGTCGTCCATCCACTCCTTCTGGTGCTCCGGGGCCGCCTCGAGGACGCCGCACCGCAGGATGTGGCTGAACAGCTCGTCCCGCGCCTGGTCGAGTGCCGTGGGCATCGAGGAGGACCGGGGGGCCTTCTTTTCCTTCTTCGACATTGACCTTCCTTCGCAAGTGCAATGGGGCGGGACATCTGCCCCGCGTGAAATCGTTCTCAGTCCTCCCAATATAGGGAATCTGTTCACCCCGGGGCAAATCCGGGATAGATTGCGGGGCTGATGGGCCCGGGGAGTCGCTCCCCGCGCGAGCGCGGTTTCGACGTGTTTCTCCTGCCCTCCGAGGCGATCCCAGCCGGGATGCCGCGCTCGCCGGAGGGGTCAGGCAGAGGTCGCATGGCTGGCCAGAAGTCGTTCTACATGGTGCTCGGTGCGGTCGCCGTCGGGGGCGTGGCGTGGCTCGGGATGCGGACCCTCGGGGCCCCGGATCTCCCGGTCCGGGCCGCCCAGGGGACCCCGGACACCACCGGTTTCCAGGGCTACATCCTCGGGTCGCCCGATGCCCCGGTCGAGGTCGTCGAGTACGCCGACTTCCAGTGCCCGGCGTGCGCCGGCTTCGACCAGGTCCAGTGGCCCGACGTGAAGGCCCGGCTGGTCGACACCGGCAAGCTGCGGTTTCGCTACCGCGACTACCCGCTCGATGACATCCATCCCTTCGCGCGCCTCGCGGCACACACCGCCGCCTGCGCCAACGACCAGGGCCGCTTCTGGCAGATCAAGGAGCGGCTCTACGCGCGCCAGAACGACTGGGCCTACGTCGGGAGCGAGGGGAAGGCCTACGACGTGTTCACCGAGATCGCGGGCGCGGTCGGCCTCGACGTCGGGGCGTGGCAGGGATGCATGGAGGCCGGGACCCACGCCGCGCGGATCGAGGCGTCCCACGCCGAGGCACTCCGGGTCGGGGCTCCCTCGACGCCGACCTTCCTCCTCGCGGGGCGGATCTATCCCGGCATGAACGCCGAGATGATGGTGCAGCTCGTGGACTCCCTCATCGCGTCGCAGGCGGCGCCGACCGAGTGAGCGCGCCGGGCCAGAAGGCGTCGCTCGGAGCGCTCGCCTTCGCCGCCATAGGGGTGGTGTACGGCGACATCGGGACCTCGCCGCTGTACGCGATCAAGGAGTGCTTCCGGGGCCCGCATGCGGTCCCGGTGACCCACGAGAACATCCTCGGCATCCTCTCGCTGGTCTTCTGGGCACTCAACTTCGTGGTGTCCTTCAAGTACATCGGGATGGTGATGAAGGCCGACAACCGGGGCGAGGGCGGCATCCTCGCCCTGCTGGCGCTGGCCCGGCCGGGCGGCAAGCCGCGGGGTCGCGGCATCCTGCTGCTCTTCGGCCTCTTCGGGGCGGCGCTGCTCTACGGCGACGGGGTCATCACCCCCGCCATCTCGGTCCTCGGCGCGATCGAGGGGCTCGACTACGCCACCCCGGTCTTCGAGCCCTACGTCGTGCCGCTCGCCGTCGTGATCATCTCGGCGCTCTTCTTCGTGCAGCGGCGCGGCACCGCCGGGGTCGGCAGGATCTTCGGCCCGGTGACGTCGGTCTGGTTCGTCTGCATCGCGCTCCTCGGCATCGGCGGGATCGCCCACAACCCCGAGGTGCTCGCCGCGATCAACCCGTGGCACGCGGTCTCGTTCTTCCTGCGGGAAGGCCTGGTGGGGGTGACGGTGCTCGCCGCCGTCGTGCTGGTCATCACCGGCGGCGAGGCGCTCTACGCCGACATGGGCCACTTCGGTCCGCGGCCGATCCGGCTGGCCTGGTTCGCGGTGGTGCTGCCCGCGCTGGTGCTCAACTACTTCGGCCAGGGCGCATGGCTGCTCGCCCATCCGGAGGAGGCGGCGCTCGCCGGGTTCAATCCGTTCTATGCGCTGGTCCCGTCGTGGGGCCTCTACCCGATGATCGTGATCGCGACCGGCGCGGCGGTGGTCGCCTCGCAGGCCCTGATCTCGGGGGCGTTCTCGCTGACCCAGCAGGCGATGCAACTCGGCTTCGCGCCGCGGATGCGCATCATCCACACCTCGCACCACGAGAAGGGGCAGATCTACATGCCGGGCGTCAACGCCGCGCTGTGGGTCGCCTGCCTGGCCCTGGTGGTCTCGTTCCGCTCCTCGGAGAACCTCGCCGCCACCTACGGGGTCGCGGTCAGCGGCACGATGCTCACCACGTCGGTGCTGTTCGCCTACGTGATGCGGAACCGCTGGGAGTGGTCGATCCCGAAGGTCGCGCTGATCACGCTGGTGTTCATCATCGCCGATGTCGCCTTCCTCGGCGCGAACCTGCTCAAGATTCCCGATGGCGGCTTCATCCCGATCCTGATCGCGGGGCTGATCTTCCTGCTGATGTGGACCTGGAAGGCGGGACGGCGGCAGGTCACCGCGATCCTGCGCGAGAGCTCGCTGCCGCTCGACCTCTTCGTCCCCGACATCGCGCGGCGCAAGCCCCACCGCGTGCCGGGCGTCGCGGTGTTCATGACCTCGATCCCCGACGTCGCGCCGTCGGTGCTGCTGCACCACCTCAAGCACAACAAGGTGCTGCACGAGAAGGTCGTGCTGATGACGATCGAGCCGATGGAGATCCCGCAGGTCCCCGAGGACGAACGGGTCACCGTCCTCGACAAGGGCGAGGGGTTCTTCGAGGTGATCGCCCGCTTCGGCTTCATGGAGTCACCCGACGTGCCCGCGGTCCTCGCGGCGGCGGGGCCCTCGCTGCAGGCCGAGGGCGATGCCAGGGCGCCGTCGATGCGGCTCACCGACATCTCGTTCTACCTCGGCCGCGAGACCCTCATCATCCGGCCCCGCGGACCGGGACAGGCGAAGGCCCCCGGCGCGATGTCCGCCTGGCGGGCGAAGCTGTTCGGCGTGATGACCCGCAACGCGCAGAGCGCGGCGGCCTACTTCGGCCTGCCGCCCAATCGGGTGGTCGAGCTGGGGGCGCAGATCCAGGTCTGATCGGGGTGGGGGCACGGGATTGCTTCGGCCGCACCGGTGTGGCGGCACGGGATTGCTTCGGCCGCACCGGGGTGGGGGCACGGGATTGCTTCGCCGGCTGCGCCGGCTCGCGATGACGGGGTGCGCGGCGACCGTCATTGCGAGGCCCGCAGGGCCGAAGCAATCCCGTGCCCGCTCGCCGTGACCCCTACTCCTTGTCCTCGTACTCCTGCTTCAGCCGCGCGACCACGTTCGGGTCGGCCAGCGTCGTCGTGTCACCCAGCGCCCGCCCCTCGGCGATGTCGCGCAGCAGCCGCCGCATGATCTTCCCGCTCCGGGTCTTGGGGAGGTCGCCGGCGAAGAGGATGTCGTCCGGCTTGGCGATCGCGCCGATCTTGGTGCCGACATGCTCGCGCAGCTCGTCCCGCAGCGCCGGACTCGGCACCTGTCCCTCGCGCAGCGTGACGAACGCGGCGATCGCCTGGCCCTTCAGGTCGTGCGCCTTGCCGACCACGGCCGACTCCGCCACTGCGGGATGGTCGACCAGCGCGCTCTCGACCTCCATCGTCCCGATCCGGTGCCCGGCCACGTTGAGCACGTCATCGACGCGCCCCAGGATCCACCAGTACCCCTCGTCGTCGCGCTTGGCGCCGTCGCCGGCGAAGTATCGCCCCGGGAACCGGCTCCAGTAGGTGTCCTGGTAGCGCTGGTCGTCGCCGTAGATGGTGCGCAGCATCCCGGGCCACGGCGAGGTGATGGTGAGGAACCCGCCGCCGGCCCCCTCGACCGGGGTGCCGTCGCCATCGACGAGTTCCACCTCGATGCCGGGGAAGGGGATCGTCGCGCTTCCCGGCACCGTCGTCACGACGCCTGGCAGCGGGGTGATCATGATCCCGCCGGTCTCGGTCTGCCACCAGGTGTCCACGATCGGGCACCGCTCGCCCCCGATGTGAGTGTGGTACCAGATCCAGGCCTCTGGGTTGATCGGCTCCCCCACGGTGCCGAGGAGGCGCAGCATCGAGAGGTCGTGGCGCGCGGGGTGGTCGGCCCCCCACTTCATGAACGCGCGGATCGCGGTCGGGGCGGTGTAGAACACGGTGACGCCGTACTTCTCGCACAGCTCCCAGAAGCGGTCACGCTCGGGCCAGTCGGGCGCACCCTCGTACATGACCACCGTGGCGCCGTTGGCCAGCGGGCCGTATACCACGTACGAGTGACCGGTGATCCAGCCGACATCGGCCGTGCAGAAGAAGACGTCGTCGTCCTTGAGGTCGAAGACCAGCCGCGTCGTGGCGGCGGCCTGCACCAGGTACCCCCCGGTCGTGTGGACGATCCCCTTCGGCTTCCCGGTGGTCCCCGAGGTGTAGAGGATGAACAGCAGGTCCTCCGAGGCCATCGGCTCGGCCGCCGCGACACCCGGCTGGGCATCGAGCAGGCGATGCCACCAGTGGTCGCGGCCGTCCCGCATCGGGCAGTGGGTCGCGTCGATCGCGCCCCCGCCGCGGTGGACCACCAGCACGTGGCGGATCGAGGGGCACCCCGCCACCGCCTCGTCGGCGAACTTCTTCAGCGGGACCACCCCGCCCCGGCGGTAGCCGCCGTCCGCGGTGATCAGGCAGATCGCCTCGGCATCATTGATCCGGTCGCGGAGCGAGTCGGCGGAGAAGCCACCGAACACCACCGAGTGGATGGCGCCGATCCGGGCGCAGGCGAGCATCGCGATCGCCGCCTCGGGGATCATCGGCAGGTAGATCGCGACCCGGTCGCCCTTGCCGACCCCGAGGGCGCGCAGGGCGTTGGCGGCCCGGCAGACCTCGCGGTGCAGTTCCCAGTAGGTCAGCACCCGGGTGTCGCCGGGCTCCCCCTCCCAGATCAGGGCAGCCTGGTTCCGCCGCGGACCCGCAATGTGCCGATCGAGGCAGTTGGCGCTCACGTTGAGCACCCCGCCATCGAACCAGCGGGCGTGGGGCGGCGTCCAGTCGAGAACCCGATCCCACGGCGTGATCCACTCCAGGCGGCGCGCCTCGTCCTCCCAGAAGGCCAGGCGGTCCGTCCGGGCCCGCTCGTAGGTGGCGGCCGTCCCGGTGGCATCCGCCGCGAACCCTGCCGGCGGGGGGAAGTGACGGTCCTCGGTGAGCAGGGTCGAGAGTTGGTCTGCCATGGGTCCCGGCGGTCCTTGGTGGGGTGGATGCCAAATGTACAGCCGCCCCGCGGGGCCCCCGGGGGGATTCCGGGGTGTGGGGGGCACGCCACGGGAGATGTCCCATTTCTGGACACGGGGCCCCCCGCCGACCACGTGGCAAGCCCCTTGCTCCTGTTTCGGGGCATGACCGGACCCCTGCCGGAGGCCCCTTGACGGTGACCAACGCACCCCGATCGCGTCGGGTGCTCAGCGCACCCAGCGAACTCGGCCTCCCGACCCGCGAGGCATTCCGCCGCGCAGCGAACGAGCTGCTCGACGAGATGCCGGAGGGTACGGGCGAGTTGGTGATCGACCTCGGGCCGACCCGGCAGGTCGATTCCTCCGGCCTCGGCGCGCTGATCATGATCCAGCGCCATGCCGCGGAGCGCCGGCTGGACGTCGTCCTGCGCGGCGTGGGACCCGAGCTGGAGTACCTGCTGGTGCTGACCAAGCTCGACGAGCTGTTCGCCTTCGAGGGCAAGGCCCGCCGGGCCTAGCCCCGCGCGACGGCGGGTCGCCCCGCGACCTGACGGTTCCGTGGCGTGTCCCGCGACCTGACGGTTCCGTTGCCTGTCCCGCGACCTGACGGTCGCGGCTGACGCGCGTCTTGCAACCTGACGGTACCGTGGCGTGTCCCGCGACCTGACGGTCGCGGCTGAATGCTCGCTTCTCCCTTCTCGCTTCTCGCTTCTCGCTTCTCGTCAAGGCCATATTCCGCGCATGACCGCGGACCCCCTCATCGAGGCCACCGGCCTGGTGCGTCGCTTCGGCATGGTGCGCGCGCTGGCCGGCGTCGACTTCCGCGCCACCGCCGGGGAGATGGTCCTGCTGCTCGGACCCAACGGGGCGGGGAAGACGACCCTGTTGCGGATCCTCGCCGGACTGGTCCGCCCGCTGCGCGGCACGGTCCGGATCGCCGGTGCCGATGTCCACCGCGACCCCGGCGCTCGCGCGGCCCTCGGCTTCGTCTCGCATCACGCGATGGTGTACGACGACCTCACCCCCCGCGAGAACCTGCGCTTCCACGCGGCGTTGCATGGACTCGACGCCGCGGAACGCGAGATCGACCGGGCGCTCGCGGCAGCCGGGTTGTCGGCGCGCGCGGACGCGCCGGCGCGGGGGTTCTCCCGCGGGATGCTGCAGCGGCTCTCCCTCGCGCGCGCCGCACTGCACGATCCGGTGGTCCTGCTGCTCGACGAACCGTTCACCGGTCTCGATCCGCTCGCGGCGGGAGAGCTCCGGGGCCGGATCGGCGACTGGCGGGCGCGGGACCGGGCCATCGTCGCGGTGACCCATGACCCGGCCGAGCTCTGGGAGCTGGCCTCGCGGGTCGTCGTGCTGCGCGGGGGCACGGTCGTCCACGACTCCCCGCACCCCGGCGACCTGCAGGCGTTCCGGACCACCCTCTCCGGACTGCTCGCGGCATGAGGACGGTCCTGCGCGCCGCCCTCGCGATCGCCGCCAAGGATCTCCGGATCGAGACACGCAACCGCACCGCCATGCTCACGGCCGGCGCCTTCGCGATCCTCGTCCAGCTCGTCTTCGTCTTCGCGCGGCCGCCGGGAGAGGTCTCCCTCTCCCTCCTCGCACCCAGCGTCCTCTGGATCACCTTCGCCCTCGCCGGGCTGGTGGTCCTCAACCGGGCCTTCCTCCTCGAGCGCGAGCAGGCGGCGATCGAGGGGATCCTGCTCGCCCCCGTGTCCCGGATGGCGCTGTTCTGGGGGAAGTGGCTCGCCAACGCCGTCCTCGTGGTGGCGGTGCTGACCCTCGCCTTCCCGCTCTGGCTCCTCTTCTTCAACGTGGCGCCGAGCACCTCGCTCCTCGGTGTCTACGGGCTGGCGGTCCTGGCGGCGCTCGGGTTCACCGGCGCCGGGACCCTCTTCGCCGCGATGACCGCCCGGACCCGGTACGCCGAGCTGCTGCTGCCGGTGCTGTTGCTGCCGTTCCTGATCCCGCCGATCTTCGCGGGGGCCTCCGGCTCGATCCGGCTGCTGCAGGAGCGGCCATTCGACGAGGTGGCCGGATGGCTTAGGATTCTGGTGATGTACGACGTCGCCTTCCTGGCGACCGCCTCGCTCCTTTTCCCCTTCGTCGTGGACGAATGATGCTCGATGCTGCCGCCGCCGATCGCGCCATCACCCGGGGACGGATCGTGACCCTCCTGGGTGTCGCGGCCCTCGCCGGCCTCTACGTGATGGCCGTCCTGTACACCCCGACCGAGCGGTTCCAGGGGCTGGTCCAGAAGATCTTCTATGTGCACCCGCCCGCGGCCTACGCGATGCAACTGGCCTTCGTGATGACCGGCATCGCCAGCGCGCTCTATCTCTGGCTGCGCGACGCGCGGCTCGACGCCTTCGCCGAGGCATCGGCCGAGGTCGGGATGTGGATGGGGGCCATCGTCGTGATCACCGGGCCGATCTGGGGTCGCCCGGTGTGGGGGACGTGGTGGGAGTGGGAGCCGCGGCTCACCTTCACCGTGATCGAGCTGCTGGTCTTCGCCGGCTATTTCGCGCTCCGATCGGCGATGCGCGAACCCGCCGAGCGTGCCAAGTTCGCGGCGGTCGTCGGGGTCACGGCGCTCGTGCTGGTGCCGTTCAACCACCTGACGGTCTATCTCTTCGCCAGCCAGCACCCGACCCCGGTCGTCGTGGGCACCAAGAAGCCGGAACTGCCGCCGGAAATGCTGCGCGCCTTCCTGACCGGGTTCGCCACGTTCACCGTTCTCTACCTCGGCTTCGCCATGCAGCGCTATGGCATCGGGGTGCGACGCCTGCTCGAGGAGACCGCCGATGCCGCCTGACAATGGGCAGTACATGGTGTCGGCCTATGTCGTCGTGGCGGTGGTCGTCCTGCTCTACACCGCGAGTCTCTGGCGGCGCGGGCGGAGGTAGGTTCGAGAAGCGAGAAGCGAGAAGCGAGAAGCGAGAAGCGAGTATGTCACCCTGAGCCGAAGGCGAAGGGGCGGAACCAGTGGAATGGCTCCGCCCCTTCGCTGCGCTCAGGGTGACACGCATGCCAGTCGTCGCTCAGTCCCGCGCCAGCACCAGCGCCGCGTTGGTCCCCCCGAACCCGAACGATTGCTTGAGGACCGTGGCCGGTCGGGCCGTCACGCCGCCCGGCGGCAGGAAGGCCAGGCCGCCCTCGGTGACCGGGTCCTCGCAGTTGAGCGACCCCGGCACCCAGCCGTCGCGGAGCGCGAGCGCGGCGAACGCGGTCTCGATCGCGCCGCTGGCGCCCAGGGCGTGGCCGTGCCACCCCTTCGAGCCGCTGACGAGGAGCTGGTCGGCGTGGCGGCCGAAGACGGTGCGGATCGCCTCCGCCTCGCCGGCGTCGTTGAGCGGGGTCGACGAGCCATGGGCGTTCACCCACGCCACGTCCCGCGGCGCGATGCCGGCATCGGCAATCGCGGTCGTCATGGCGCGCACCACCTCGCGGCCGTCGGGGCGGGGCCGGGTCATGTGGTGGGCATCGTTGGTGAGCCCGAACCCGGCCACCCGGCCGTAGATGGTGGCGCCGCGCCGCATCGCCCGGTCGGCCTCCTCGAGCACCAGCACCGCGGCGCCCTCCGCCATCACGAAGCCGTCGCGGCCGGTGTCGAACGGGCGCGAGGCGGTGGCGGGGTCGTCGTTGCGCGTGCTCATCGCGCGGATCATCGCGAACGACCCGAAACAGAGCGGATAGAGCGGCGCCTCGCTCCCTCCCGCGAGCATCACGTCGGCGCGCCCGTCCGCGATGGCGCGGTACGCCTCGCCGATCGCGAGCGTCCCCGACGCGCAGCTCATCGCGTTGGTGGCGTTGACGCCGGTGATCGCGTGGGCGATCGCGATGTTGCAGCTCACCGCCCCACCGAACACCGTGAGCGCGAGGAGCGGGTCCACGGCGCGGAGCCCTCCCTCGACGTACTTTGCGTTCTCCTGCTCGGCGAAGCCGATGCCGCCGAGCGCGGTGCCCATCATCACGCCGACCCGCTCCGGCGCCTCCTCGGCGAGCGGGAGTGCCGCATCGGCCAGCGCCTCCTGCGTCGCCGCGAGGGCGAGTTGCGAGCAGCGGTCGGTCCGTCGCGCCACCTTGGCATCGAGCAGCGCGACCGGATCGAAGTCGTCGATGGCGGCCGCGACATGCGAGCGGAACGGGCTCGGGTCGAATCGCGTGATGCGCGCCACCGCCGAGCGGGGCTCGCGCAACCGGGCCCAGGACCGCTCCCGGTCGGCGCCGAGCGGCGTCACCAGCCCGACGCCGGTGATGACGACATCGCGACGGCTCATGCGCGCTCCGCCGCGCGCGCGATGCCCGCGAGGGTGCGCGAGGCGATGCCGGAGACGAACACCGGCCCGATGACCAGCGACGCCGCGAGTCCGCCGATCAGCGGCCAGCCGGGGCCGCCCCATTCGTGCACGATCGTGACATCGGTGGTCATCGCGTCGACCGCCTCGAGGGACCAGCGGACATCCATCCCGGTCGTGATCCCGCCGACGTGGCGGTAGCGAATCTCCCGCGCCTCCGGATCGACCCACATCCGCGAGCACCACCAGGTCGGCCAGTCGAGCGGCCCGCCGAACGGGCGCCACGCCGACATCTCGACCAGGCCATCGCCGGCGGTCGTCCCCTCGAGTCGATGCACCCAGCGATAGTGCGGCAGGATCGCGGGCCACCGTTCCACGGCCGTCGCGTGCGGCCACACCGCCTCGATCGGCGCGGCGATCCGGTGGGCATCGACGGTGCGCATCAGCGGTCCGTCCGCCAGCTGACGAGGACGCGGGCAAACGGCAGCGCAACCGCATGCGGTGCCCGTGCGCCCGCCGATCGCGCGAGGTCGGCCAGTGCCGCGGCCGTCCGGCCGCGGGCCAGCGACACCACTCCATCGTCGATCGTGCTGCGGTGGAATCCCATGGCGGTTCCCGCGGCGCGGAAGCCGAGTGCCGCCAGTCGCGATGGCCGCAGGTCGAGCACCAGGACGCCCCGGCGGGCGACGCGGTGCGCCTCGGCCAGCATCCGGGTGGCGCCGGTGTCGTCGAGATGATGGAGCAGCTGGCTCAGGAGGACCACGTCGATGCTCGCCGAGCGGAGCGGCAGGGTGCCGCCGCAGCCGAGGAGGGTCGGAATGCCGGCCGTGGTCGCGAGGCGCGCGGCGGTGGGGTGGCGCTCCAGCCCGAACGCGGCGAGGTGCAGCCCGTGGGCGGTGGCCCAGCGGCTCGCCGCATGGGGGAGGTCTCCGGCACCGGTCCCGATGTCGAGCAGCGACACCGAGCGGCCGCGGTCCGGGGCGTCGAAGAGGGTGCGCAGTCCGCGGTGCAGCGCCCGGACCCCGCCGAAGAGCCGGTTCGCGGTGGCGATCTCCCCCAGCATCCGGCGGACCAGCACCGGGTCGGCGCCGGGGTCGTCGAGCACCTCGATGCCGATCGGCGACGGGAGCAGGGCGAGGTCAGAGGCCATCAGGGTCCGCGTAGCCGCCGCGATAGTAGAGCAGCGGCCGCCCGTGCTCGGCGGCGTCACCCGCGACCACCCGGCCGATCAGGATCGTGTGGTCGCCCGCCTCCACCGTGTCATGACGGGTGCAGACGAGGTGCGCGAGCACCCCGTCGAGGAGCAACGCGTCCTCGGGACCCCGACGCCATCCCACGCCGTCGAAGCGGTCGCTGCCGGTGGCGGCGAAGCGGCGCGACAGCGCCTCCTGGTTCGCCTCGAGGATGTTCACCGTCCAGCGCGGCGCGGCGACCAGCGCCGCGTGGGCCGACGCGGCGTGATCCACCGCCACCGAGACCAGCGGGGGGTCGAGCGAGACGGAGGCGAACGAGTTTGCCGTCATCCCCACCGGTGACTCGTCGTCGCGAAAGGTCGTGATGACGGTGATGCCGGTGGCGAAGCGGCCACAGAGATTGCGGAAGAGGTACGGATCCATCGTCAGGCCACCATGCGACCGAGGAAGGCGGGGTTGAGGACCCGCCACGCGGGGACGAAATCGCCCGTGACGCCGATGAGGGTGTCGGCCATCCCGCGGCGCTGGAGGCGACCGACACACCGGTCGAAGAGGCGGGGATGCAGCATCGCGTAGCCGATCATCCGTTCCACCATCCACTTGCCGAGGAAGCGCCGACGCCGGGCCGCGCGGTACGGCGCGAGCATCGCCTCGGTGACCGGCCCCTCCTGCGCGAGGGCGCCGTCGAGGGTCCTCGCCGCCATCCGCGCACCGATCAGGGCGCTCCAGATCCCCTCGCCCGTGAACGGGTCGAAGAAGTCGGCCGCGTCGCCGACGAGCAGCGCCCCATCGGCGGTGCTGCGCCGGGCCGCGGCATCGAACGGACCGGTGACGAGCCACTCGCGCACGAGCCGCGACGGATCGACCCGATCGGCGAGGCCGGGAAAGCCGGCGAGTCGCTCGGCCACGAACCTCGCGGGATCGCCCGCGGCGCTGGTGGCCTCATCGTGGCGCACCACGAGGGCGACATTGGTCACCCCGCCACCCAGCGGATTGAGGCCGACATACGCGCCGGCGCCGACATGCATCTCGGCGTCGGTGTCGAGCCCGCGCACCCCCTCGACATGGGCCACGAAGGCGAGCCGCGCGAGCCGACCTCGACGCACCCCGGTGACCGATCGTGCCACGCGACTGCGGAGGCCGTCGGCGCCGACGACGAGGCGCGCGCAGATCTCCCGTCGCCGCCCCGCGTCCTCGTAGGTGACGCGCATCGTGCCGCCCTGCCGCTCCACCCCGACGCACCGGGCGCCCTCGAGCACCGTGGCCCCCTCGGCGCGCGCCCGCGAGAGGAGGGCGGCATCGAGTTCGCGACGGGGCAGCGCGAGTCCGGTGGGGCGCCACGGCCGGCCGCCCGCGTTCGCGAAGCGCCCGAGCAGCGCACTCCCCGCCGCCGCCACCACCCGGGTTCCCGTGAGTGCCGTCGCGCCGTGCGCCTCGACGGCGGGCAGCACCCCGAGTCGCGCCAGCTCGCGCACGGTCGAGGGCGAGCCGTACTCGCTGCACGCCTTGTCGCGCGGGAAGCGGGCCCGATCGAGCACGGTCACCGCGTGACCCCGCCGGGCAAGGCGGACCGCGGTGGCGCTCCCTCCCGGGCCGCCACCCACCACCACCACTGGCTCAGGTCGCGGCATCGGGTCCCGTGGCGGTCTCCAGCAGCTCGACGATCTGCGCCTTGAGGTGGTCGGGACAGCAGCCGGCACTCAACCGGCGGAGCCGGTCGCGGAAGGCCTGCTCGTGGCGTGCGACCTGGGCGCAGTGCCCGCACCGGACCAGGTGGGCCTGCATCCGCCCTGCGGCCTCGAGCGGCAGCTCCCCCCGCACGAACGCGTCGAGCTCGGCACCGGCCTTCTCGCAGTCATATCCTGTCTCGCGCTCGGTCATTGTGCCTCCTCCTGGGGCCGGATGATCCCGGTCTCCACCGCATAACGTCGCAACTGCCCCTGCAGGATCCGCCGGGCCCGGAACAGCCGCGACTTCACCGTCCCGATCGGGATCTCCAGCGCCTCCGCCACCTCCTGGTACGGCAGCCCCTCGAGGTCGCTCAGCAGCACCACGTCGCGGAACTCCTCGGGGAGGGCGTCGAGGGCACGGGTCACCTCATCATCGACGAGCGAGGCGAAGAACTGCCCTTCCGGGTCGGGGTTGTCCTCGTCGCCGAGCTCGGGGATCGCCTCCAGGTCGATCGCCGTGGGCCGGCGGGTCCGCTTGCGCCAGGTGTTGATGAACTGGTTCCGCAGGATGGTCACCAGCCAGGCACGGGCGTTCGACCCGGGACGGAACGACCCCCATGCCCGCAGCGCCTTGAGCATGGTGTCCTGGACGAGGTCCTCGGCCGCGGCCGGGTCGCCCGTGAGCCGGAGGGCGACCCGGTACAGCAGGTCGAGGTGGGGCAGGGCTTCGTCGCCGAAGCGCGCAGGGGCAGGCGGTGCGCTCATGGTCCAAAGGTAGGCGCAGCGGGGCATTCCCGGTTACAATCGTCCCCATCCCTATGCCCGACACGGTCCCCGCCATCCTGCCGCTCTCGGTCCTCGAGGCGGTCCAGAACATCGACACCCCCGCCGACGACGGGCTCGGTGCCCTCGAGCACGAGCTGGCGGCGAAGCGACTCGGGCTGAGCAGCACCGTCGCCGCCCAGGTCAAGCGCTATCGCGAGCGGGCCGACGCCGGCGGCGGGATCGACCGGGAGGAGGCGCTGGCGGTCTTCCGGCTGGTCGGACGCCGGCCCGATGCGGAGCTGGTGTACGCCGATGCCGGGCGCCGGGCCGCGCGTTACGCCGCCCGGCAGCTCGGGGGCGGCAGCCGGGCCCTCGGCGCCGTCTCGCCCGGCAAGCTCGGGCGGGCCCTCCGGCTCCGCTCGGCCGGGGCGCTGGCCCGGCGATGGCTGCTCGTCACGATGGAACCGGTCGGCGGGCTCGCCCGCGCCGAGGCCGAGGACTCGCTCCCGCTGGCTGCGCGCGAGGATGGCGTGGGGTGCCGCTTCTACACCGCCGGCCTCGCGGAACTGCTGCGCGTGGTGGCCGGGATCGAGGGGGCGATGGTTCACGAGGCGTGCCGCAGTCGCGGCGATCGCCGTTGCGTCTGGCGGGCCGAAGCCGCCGCGGGGTACGAATGACCTTGATGCTCGAGCGACTCGATCGCGACCGACTTGCCGCCGGCCTCGTGGCGAGTGGCGCCGACGGCTGGCTCCTCTTCGACTTCCACGGCTGCAACCCGGTGGCGGCCCGCCTGCTGCCCGGCGGCAACCTCACCACCCGGCGCACCTTCGCCTGGATCCCCCGCGAGGGGCCGATCACCGCAATCGTCCATCGCATCGAGATGCAGCCGTTCGCCGGGTTTTCCGGACGGATCATCCCCTACTCCCGCCACCAGGAGCTGCACGCGGCGCTCACCGAGGTCGTCGGCGGGAAGGTCGCGGCGATGGAGATCAGCGCCGGCGATGCGGTGCCCTACCTCGACCGAATCCCGTGGGGCGTGGTGGACCTGCTCCACTCGCTCGGCGCGACGGTGGTGTCGAGCGCCGACCTGGTGACCCACTTCGCCGCGACCTGGACCGCCGAGGAAACGGCCGAGCACGCCCAGGCGGCCGAACTGCTGCGGGGGATCGCCCTCGAGGCGCTCGGGCGCGCGGTGCATCGCACCGATGGCACCCTCACCGAGAGCGCGATGCAGGGCGAGGTCGTCGCGGCGATGCGCGCCGCGGGACTGTTCCTGACGACCCTGCCGATCGTCGGCTTCGGCCCCAATGGCGCCAACCCGCACTACGAGCCGATCGCCGGGCATGACCGGACCCTCGGCCCGGACGAGGTGATCCTGCTTGACCTCTGGGGGGGGATGCGCGAGGGAGCGGTGTTCGCCGACCAGACCTGGATGGGATTCTCCGGGACGGTGGTCCCGGACCGGGTCCAGCGGGTGTGGGAGACGGTGCGCGATGCGCGCGATGCCGCAGTCGCCGCGCTGCGCGAGCGGGTGGCGGCCGGCGGCGAGGTGCCGGGCTACGTCGGCGATCGCGCCGCCCGCGCGCACATCGAGGCGGCGGGCTTCGGCGAATGGTTCGTCCACCGCACCGGCCACTCGATCGATCGCGACCTGCACGGCTCCGGGCCGCACCTCGACGACTACGAGACCCATGACACCCGCTCGCTTCTCCCCGGCACCGGCTGCTCGGTGGAGCCCGGGATCTACCTCACGGGGGAGTTCGGGGTGCGCAGCGAGATCAACCTCTACTGGGGACCGGACGGGATCGTGGTGACCCCGACCGAGCCGCAGCGGGAGCTGGTGACCGCCACCACGTGACCAACCGGCGGATCGGGGGGTGATAGGGGCGTTCCCCCTCGCCTGAGGTGCCGATGCCCGGATCACTCCGCGCCCGCGCGGCTGCCCTCCTGCTCGCCGCGTGTCTCGCTCCGGGTCGCGCGGCCGCACAGTCCTCCGGGCCGGTCTCGCCGAAGGCGAGTGCCCTCGCCGCCGGCCTCTTCACGGGCTCGTTCGCCGCCTCGCTCTCGAATCGGGTCGCCTACAACGTCAACGCGCGGGGAGAATTCGGCCTCGAGCGATGCTGTGATTTCGGTGACCGCGGTGTCTGGCCCCGCGGGACATTCAACCAGTACATCTACAACTCCGGCCTGCAGGTCTCCGGGATCATCGGCGGGTCGCGGGCCATGAACCCGTGGGCCGGGGACACGACGGCGGGGATGTTCTTCGATGCCAGCGGCCTCAGGCAGCACGGCACCGGGGTCACCGAGGTGTTCAACGCGCTGCTCCCTGCCGATGCCGAGCGGTGGCCAGATGCCGCCCGGGTCCCGAGCGTCGGTCAGGCCGCCGAGTGGTATGAGACAGCCCGTCGCGGCGGCGTGTCGGCGTCCGAGGGCGACCTCTGGTGGCTCGCCTGGGAGGGTGACCCGAACCTGAACGCGGCGCGACCGCATCCGCTCGGGATCGTGGTGGAGTACCGGGTGATGGGCTGGAATGCCCCGCGCGGCAACGAGGACATCCTCTACGTCCTCGCGACGTTCCACAACATCAGTGCCCGGACGCCGTCGGCGTACGCGAATCACCGTCCCGGCCTGCGCGAGCTGCTCGCCGCGCAGGCGGAGCAGCTGCACGTGCGCAACGAGGAGAAGTTCGGCATCGACCTCCCCGATGCCGGTTGGACGATCGAGCAGTTCCACGCCGCCCAGGTGAGCGATCCCGACGTCACCTTCCAGGCCAGCTTGAACTTCTCGAGTGTCAACCTGCCGCTCGCGATGTCGATGGCGTGGCATGCCGACTTCCCGAGGGCACAGGCGTGGACCTTTCCCGCGGACATCTTCGGGCCGCCCTTCTTTGCGGGCTCCGGGATCGTCGGCCAGCAGGTCCTGCGCGGGCTGGACGGGACCCGACAGGTCCAGCTCTACTCGGGCTTCACCGGGGGCGGCGCCTTCCCGGATCCGAACAGCGCCGTCCGGGCCTTCAAGTACCACGCCGGGGCCATCACCCCCGCCGACGGCGTGGCCTGCAACCAGGGCGACCCGCTCGTCTCGCACATCTGCTTCATCAACCAGGCCACGCCCACCGACCTGCGCAGCATGATCTCGGTGCCGGGGATTGCCCTGGCACCCGGTGCCTCGGCGACGATGGTGTATGCCTACGTGCACGCGGCGCCGGTCGACGTCCCCGGCTACCAGCGCGGGACCCGGGTCTTTCCCGGCAACCCGCTGCGATTGATGGATGCGGCGCAACTCGCCACTGGCGCCAATCTGATCGACTCGATCGCCGGCTTCGCGGGGTACGTGGACGACGATGGCGATGGCGTCGTCGACGCGGAGGAGCTGCGGACCGTGCGCGGGTCGCTGCTCGCCAAGGCGCAGTTCGCGCAGGCCGTGTTCGAGAGCCGATTCGCGGCGCCGGCCGCACCGGCGGCGCCCGAGTTCTTCCTGGTCCCGGGCGATGGCGAGGTGACGGTGGTCTGGCGTCCGTCGCCGACCGAGGCGACCGGCGATCCGTATTTCGCGGTCGCGTCGGAGGCGACCACGGTCCAGCCCGGCGGTGGGCCGCCGGTGCCGAATCCGCTCTACGATCCGAACTACCGCCAGTTCGACGTCGAGGGGTACCGGCTCTACCGGGGCCGGACGGATGCGCCCTCGTCGATGCAGCTCATCGCCCAGTACGACTACGCCGGGACGGTGTTCCGCGATCACACCGGCCAGGTCAACCGGCTCGACCAGGCCTGCGCCCCCGAGGTCGGGATCGACGCGTCGTGCGCCGGGCTGTTCGACCCGCCGGGCCGCGGGGTGCAGCTGACCCGCTACGTGGAGCACCCGCTCTCGGGATCGTTCGTGCAGGTCGCCCTTGGGGATCGGTTCGCGCTGCCGAACGGGGATGTCTTCACGACCCGGTCCGACACCGCCGTGACCGGGGCGGCGAGCGGCCTGCCGCCACTCGCCGACTCCGGCGTGCCGTTCGTGCATCTCGATCTCGACGTGCGCAACGGACTGGAGTACTTCTACGCCGTGACCGCGTTCGACGTGAACGCGATCAACGCGACCGGGCCGGGCCGCACCTCGCTCGAGTCGGTGCGCGTCCCGCGCGCGGTCACCCCGCGGCCGAACCCGAGCAACCGACAGACGACCTTTGCCGCGACGACGGAGCTGGTCGGCCGTGCCGGCGCGCTGGTCGACGACGTACTGCCGACGATCGACCCCGTCACCGGCCGCCTCAGCAAGCGGATGCCGCCCGCGAACGGCGCGTCCCTCCTCCTCGGTGACCTCGTCCCGGAACTGCTCGAGGGGAGTGGCGAGGTGGCCCTGGTCCTCGATTCGATCGCGGTCGAGGGGTTCGCCGCCGCGTCGAGTGTCGACGCGGTGTACCACCTGCGTGCGGTGACGCCCCACGGCACCTCGACCATCGCGGTGCCGATCCGGCTCTCGGCCACGACCGGCGTGACCTCCGCCTCGGGACGCTTCGAGGCGCTCCGCTACGATCCGGCCCGCGTGGCGGCCAACGGCGGCTCGGCCGCGACGTTCGGGGTCGGCGCGAGCTTCGCGCTGAACTTCCCGGGCGGCTACTACGCGACCGTCCGCAGTCGCGGTTGCGTCAACCGCGCCCCCGGCTTCCCCTCCTTCGGCTCGGCGTGCAGCAACAACGGTCCGCGCTGGTTCATCGGGACGTCGCCCACGACGCCCGACCCGAATGCCTCGAACCCGGATCGATTCAACACGGGGCTCTCCCGGGTCGAATTCAACAACGTCGGTCGCCTGCCGGGGGTGCGGGTGATCCACGAACCGCGGGCCTACGACGACTACAGCAACACCTATCGCGACGTCGAGGCGGTGCTGATGCCGTTCCTGTCGGCCGCCGACTATGCCGTCCACTGGGGCGCGGGCGGCACGATCGACTCGGTGATCGACCTCACCCACGACGTGGCGGTCCCCTTCGCCGAGCAGCTCGGCGCGAGCTGGGGCATCCTCAACGCGCAGGCGACGCAGAACGGCGCCAGCTATTTCGACCAGCGGAGCACGCTGACCACCACCGATGCCGGCTGCCTGGAGCCGCTGCGGACCCTCAACCCGGGCGGGATCGCCTGCACCGGTCCCGCGGCGGCGCTCGGTCGGACTGTCGTCCCCGGTCCGGTCGCGTACTCGTCGACCGGTGCCACCACCGGGATCCGGAACGCCCAGGCGGCCGCTGGCCTCGGGTTCGTCCTCTACCTCAAGGGGCACCTCTTCCTCGTCGAGCTCGAGGGCGGGGTGCCGCCGGAGGGGACGCTCTGGACGCTGCGCGACTACGTCGGCGCGATCGCGGGGGGGAACGGCCGCTCCGGGGACGGCGGCCCCTACTCGCTCGAGGCGACCTACCTCCGGCGCCCGTTCAGCGCGGTGGGGGCGGCGGTCCGGTTCCGTTACGATGTGGAACGCCGGGTTGAAGTGCCGACCGAGGCGGCCCTGGCGAGGGTGCATCCGGTGCCGGATCCGTACTACGCAGTTGGCCCGTTCTCGCTGACCGCCGCCACGGAGCCGCTCCGGTTCGTCAACCTCCCCGATCAGGCCACGATCCGCATCTATACGACATCCGGGGTGCTGGTGCGGGTGCTCGAGCACCGGGACGGGAGTGGCGAGGCGAGCTGGGACCTGCGGAGTCGGTCGGGGCGGTTCGTGGCCGGCGGGGTCTATTTCTACCATGTCAGTGCCCCCGGCGGGGGGGCGGCGGTGGGTCGGCTGACCCTGGTGAGCGACTGATCCGGGGCCGGTGTGACCTTCCGGCCGAGCAGGGGGTCTCTGGACTGAAGGTGAGCCGTGGGGTGGGTCCGCACCCTGCGCGCCGCTCCTTCCCGGCACGGCCGATCCCCAATAGCGAGAGCAGGTTAGGTGGTGAGGCCGTGGTCGGCCGGGATTGTTACCGTTGCTTGACATCCGTTTAAGTGCGGGGCATATTCGGCCATCCCGGCATCCGCCCGGGGCTTTCCAGCGGCTGAATACAGGCTTTGGCGATCCGGTGTGCGTGACACCGGGTCGGCGGTTTCCCACCATGCGGGAACCGTGCGCGTCGGGGCGATCCACTCACCCCGCCAGGGCGCCTCAGGTGGTTCACGACGCCAGTGCCCCCGGCACGGCGCGGCAGGACGCGACGCGGTGGTCGCCTGATCACCCGACGCATCGAAGGAGCGGCTTTCCCGTTACTCGCCTTCGGAGGATGGTTCCATGACGCAAAGCTTTGTTCGGACCCTCGCCCGCGCGGTGCGCCACGTGGCGCTCGCGGCGGTCGTCCTGGGCACGGGTGCCACGGCACTCGCGGCGCAGGGCGCGACCGGCAAGATCGAGGGATACGTGCGAGACCTGGGCGGGCAGCCGGTCGCGAACGCGCAGGTGCGGATCAACGGCACCGCGTTCTCGACCACGGCGAACCCGGCCGGGTACTACTTCTTCAACTCCGTCCCCGCCGGCGTCTATGACGTGCGGGTCTCCTACGTCGGCTACAAGCCGAAGGAGACGCGCGGGTTCCGGGTGCTCTCGGGCCAGACGGTGACGCTGGACTTCGCGCTGGAGCAGACGGCGGTGGAGATCCAGGAGATCACCGTCGTCGCGGCGAACAACGCGCTGGTGCCGCGCGACCAGGTGACGTCGAAGCAGCTGATCGACGGTGGCTACACCGACAAGCTGCCGGTGGACCGGCTGAACGCGGTGTTCGCGCTGCAGCCGGGCGTGGTGGCGAGCCCGGGCACGACGCAGCTGTCGGTGCGCGGCGGCCGGACGGACGAGAACAACACGTACATCGACGGCGTGCCGGTGCAGTCGGGCAACCGCGGCACCGGCTCGGGCCGTTCCCTGCCGCAGCTGCAGGTCGGCACGAACGCGTTCGAGGACGCCTCGATCACCACCGGCGCGACGTCGGCGGAGTTCGGCAACGCGCAGGGCGGCGTGATCGCGATCACGACGAAGACCGGCGGCCAGCGCTTCAGCGGCAACGTCGGCTTCGAGACCGACGAGCTGTCGGGGACGCAGATGGGGTCGGGGTTCAACCGGCTGCAGGCGTCGCTGGGCGGCCCGATCACCGGCGACCTGACCTTCTTCGTCAGCGGCGTGATGGAGGGGAACCGGTTCGGCAACTTCGGCTACGCCGGTGACGAGGTCCCGGGCTGGACGGCGGTGAGCGTCGACACGACGTTCGCGATCCCGACCAGCACCAGCGCCACGGCCGACACGCTCTTCCTGCCGGTGTACAACTACGCGCTGTCGCGCGGCAACTGCGACGCCCCGTACGTGGCGAACGCGGCCGATCCGGACATCCGCAACAACTACGGCTACGACTGCCGCGGCCGGCTCGGTGGTGGCGGCGGGTCGAACAGCAACGCGCAGGTGAGCGGCAAGCTGAACTACTCCTTCGGCAGCGGCTCGCGCATCGCGCTGACCTACCTCGGCTCGCGCGGCCTCGCCCGCGGTGGCCGCGGGATCGACAACACCTTCGGCACGACCAACACCAACCAGGTCCTGACGCTGAACTGGAACCAGGTGCTGAGCCGGAGCGCGTCGCGGCAGGTGGCGATCGACGCGTACCTGTCGTACCAGAAGGACCGCTCGATCAACTCGCTGCTGACGGCCGAGTCGGAGCGGAGCACCCGCGACCCGTTCCTCGGCTGGTACGTCGGCGGGTTCGACTACGAGTATGACGACAGCGACTTCGAGGTGAACGACGACCTGGTCCGGGCCTACCGGATCCAGGACCCGACCGCCCCGATCACGCTCTACGACCGGGCCAACACCCAGCAGTACCTCGCCCAGAACGGCTATGGCGGCACGCTGGGCAACCCGGGCAGCGTCGGCGGGTTCGGCGGCGCGCCGGGGACGCTGAACGCGGCGAACGAGACCCGCATCGTGGCGAAGGCGAACCTCGACTGGCAGGTCGACCGCTACAACCGCGTCAAGATCGGCGGTGAGTACACCGACAGCGAGATGGACACCTACAACATCGGCGCGTCGAACGCCGGGTTCTCGGACATCTGGCTCGCCCAGCCGGTGCGCTACAACATCTTCGCCGAGGACCGGCTCGACCTGGGTGACGTGGTGCTCGTCGGCGGCATCCGCTACGACTACTTCGACCTCGGCGCGAGCAAGTGGAAGGACTTCCCGCGCATCAGCTCGGCGCCGGGCTTCTCGCCGGAGAACCTCGACCAGTACCTCGAGGAGTACACCTCGCACGACTACCTGTCGCCGCACATCCAGGTGGCGTTCCCGGTGACGGAGCGGACCAACTTCCGGCTGTCGTACGC
>JACKDA010000015.1 GCA_020633775.1 Gemmatimonadales bacterium
CACTGCGCTCGCCACGGTGCGCGAGGCGGCGGCCGGCGCCACCCCGCTGATGCCGCCGATCATCGAGGCCGTGCGGGCCCGCGCGACGCTGGGGGAGATCAGCGACGTGCTCCGCGAGACGTGGGGCACCTACCGCGGGTGAGTGACGGCGCTCCCGACGACCGCGTCCCGATCCACGTCGAGTCGCTGGTCGTCTCCCGCCACGCGCGGGTGGCCCTGCTTGGCGACCCGGTGCGGGCCAGCGAGGCCTGGCTGGTGCTCCACGGCTACGGCATGACCGCCCGGGGCATCCTCCACTGGTTCCGCGCCGCCGCCCGCGCCGACCGGCTCCTCGTCGCCCCGGAGGGTCTCTCGCGGTTCTACCAGGAGCGCCGCGGGCTCCGGACCGTGGGTGCCTCCTGGATGACCCGCGATGATCGCGACCACGAGATCGCCGACCAGCAGGGCTACCTCGAGGCGGTCGCGGCGCGCTGGCTGGGCGGCCGGCGGCGCCTCGAAGTCCACGGCTTCTCCCAGGGGGTCGCCACGGCCTGCCGATGGGTCGCGGGGACGCCCATCCCCATCGATCGGCTCGTGCTCTGGGCCGGCACCGTCCCGCCGGAGCTCGACCTTGGCCGGTTCCGGTCGCTCGCCGCGCGCGATCCGGTCCGGCTCGTCGTGGGCCGCGACGATCGGCTGGTGACGCCGGCCCAAGTCGCCGCGGACGCCGGGCGCCTGCGGGAGGCCGGGGTGGCGGTGGAACTGCGCGAGGTCGAGGGCGGCCACGGGATCGACCCCGCCACCCTGGCCGGTCTGGCCGGTTGAGGGGGGACTCGCGCGCCGCTAAATTCAAGGGCTGTGCGGAGTTCGCGTAATCCCGGGAGTGGTGATGCCGACCTACGAGTATGTCTGCGCCGAGGGGCATGCCTTCGAGCAGTTCCAGAAGATGAGTGACCGGCCGATCGCCAAGTGCCCCACGTGCGGCGCGAAGGCGAGCCGCCGGGTGAGCGGCGGGCAGGGGCTGATCTTCAAGGGGAGCGGCTTCTACATCACCGACTACGGCAAGGACGGCAAGGGCCCGCGCAAGGCCGACGGTGGCGAGGCCGCGCCCGCTGCCGAGAAGCCGGCCTCCACCCCCGCCGCTGGCGACTCGGCGGCTCCCGCCGCAACCGCGCCGACGCCGAAGGCCGACGCGTGAGCGACCTGCTGCGCGAGGAACTCGCGCGGGTCGCGGCGCTGCTCGGGGAGGGCGACGTCGAGTTCACGCTCGAGCGGCCGCGCGACCCGTCGCACGGCGACTTTGCCACCAACCTCGCGATGCAGCTCGCGCGGCGGATGCGGGGCAATCCCCGCGCTCTCGCCGAGCGGGTGGTGGCGGCGCTCCAGCTGCCCACCGGGATGCTGGAGGCCACCGAGATTGCCGGTCCCGGTTTCATCAACTTTCGGCTTGCCGCGGGGACGCTGGCGGCCGATCACGCGCGCATCCTCGCCGAGGCGGAGCGCTACGGGCGTTCCGACGGCGGCGCCGGGCAGCGGGTCAACGTCGAGTTCGTCTCCGCCAATCCGACCGGTCCGCTGCACGTCGGCCACGGCCGGGGCGCCGCCCAGGGCGATGCGATCGCCGCGCTGCTGGAGTGGACCGGGCACGAGGTCACCCGCGAGTTCTACATCAACGACGCCGGGGTGCAGATCGACCGGGTCGGGCAGTCACTCTGGGCCCGCGTGCAGCAGGCGGTCGGGCGCGAGGCCGCGATCCCCGAGGGCGGCTACCACGGCACGTATCTCGTCGAGAGTGCCCGTGAGCTCCTCGCGCGCGAGGGCGCGGCGTTCGCCGACCTGCCCGAGGCGGAGGGCGTCGCCCGCTGCCGTGCGGCGGCGCTGGTGATGCAGCGCACGGAGCAGGACGCCACGCTCGCCGAGTTCGGGGTGCGCTTCGACGTGATGTCGTCGGAGCAGCGGGTGTACGACGACGGCAAGGTCGCCGCCGCGCTCGATCGCCTCGCGGCCGCCGGGCTGACCTACGAGCAGGATGGCGCGCTCTGGCTGCGCACGTCGTCCTACGGCGACGAGAAGGATCGCGTGCTCCGCAAGCAGGACGGCAGCTACACCTACTTCGTCCCCGACATCGCCTACCACCTCGACAAGCACGGCCGCGGCTTCGACCGCGTGATCGACGTCTGGGGGGCCGACCACCACGGCTACATCCCGCGGGTGCGCGGCGCGCTCGTCGCGCTCGGCATCCCGGCGGCGTGGTTCGAGGTCTCGCTCGTCCAGCTCGTCAAGGTGGTGCGCGGCGGCGACGAGGTGAAGATGTCGAAGCGCTCGGGCGAGTTCGTGACGCTGCGCGACCTGTTCGAGGAGACCGGCGTCGACGCCGCCCGCTACTGGTTCCTGATGCGTCGCGGCGATTCGCACCTGGTCTTCGACATCGAGCTGGCGACCGCGCACACCGACGAGAATCCGGTGTACTACGTGCAGATGGCGCACGCCCGGATGACCGGCATCTTCCGCACCGCCGGGCGGGAGCCGGCGGCGGTCGCCGGCCCGATCGATCTCGGCGTCCTGACCGACCAGGATCGCGAGCTGCTGCAGCGGCTCACCGCCTTCCCCGAGGCGGTGGCGCGCGCCGCGCGCGACCTCCAGCCGCACCAGGTCACGACCTACCTCGAGGAGCTCGCCCGCCTCGTCCACGGCTGGTACCACGGTTGCCGCGTGCTCGGCGAACCGGCGGCGGTCGAGCACGCCCGCCTGCTGCTGGCCCGCGCCGCGCGACAGGTGCTCGCCAACGGCCTCACCCTCCTCGGCGTCTCCGCGCCGGATCGGATGTGATCCGATGAGCCTGCTCGTCGTCGGGAGCGTCGCCCTCGACTCCGTCTACACCCCGTTCGGCGAGACCGCCGACGCCCTGGGCGGCTCGGCGGTGTACTTCTCGGTCGCCGCCTCGCGGCTCCATCCGGTGCAGGTCGTCGGCGTGGTCGGGGACGACTACCCGATGCAGGAGCTCACGCGGCTCGCCCCGCTCGGGATCGACTGGGGCGGCGTCGAGCGTGCCCCGGGCGAGTCGTTCCGCTGGAAGGGGAAGTACTCCTACGACCTCCAGAGCCGCGAGACGCTGGAGACCCGCCTCGGCGTGTTCGCCGACTTCCGCCCGCGCCTCCCGGCTGGCGCCGAGGCGGCGGAGTACATCTTCCTCGGCAACATCGACCCCGAGCTGCAGCTCGGCGTGCTGGAGCAGGTGAAGGCGCCGAAGCTGGTGGCCTGCGACACGATGAACTACTGGATCCAGTCGAAGCGGGAGGCGCTGCTCGCGCTGCTCGCGCGGGTGGACCTGCTGATGGTCAACGATGCGGAGGCGCGCGAGTTCTCGGGCGACTGGAACATCCATCGCGCCGGGCGCTGGCTGCTCAAGCAGGGCCCGTCGCGCGTGGTGATCAAGCAGGGCGAGTACGGCGCGCTCCTGATCGAGGACGGCCAGACGTTCGCCGTCCCGGCCTACCCGCTCGAGGAGGTGTTCGATCCCACGGGGGCGGGGGATGCCTTCGCCGGCGGGTTCATGGGCTACATGGCCCAGCGCGGCGCCACCAGCACCGACGCGATGCGCCGCGCGATGGTGTACGGCTCGACGATGGGGTCGTTCGCCGTCTCCGGGTTCACGGTGAAGGGCTTCGACGGCGTCACCGCCGCCGATGTCGCCGAGCGGGTCGAGCGGTTCGTCGCGCTCACGCACATTCCCGCGGCCGGACCGCTCACGTGACCGACTCCCGCTACGCGAGGGCCGGCGTCGATCTCGCGCAGGCCGACGACGCCAAGGCCCGGATCGGGCGCCTGGTCGCCGGGACCGCGACGCCGCTCACCCTCGGCGCCGTCGGCGCGTTCGGCGGCATGGTGCGCGTCCCCGCCGGGATGCGCGAGCCGGTGCTGGTGATGAGCACCGACGGGGTCGGCACCAAGGTGCTGCTGGCGCAGCAGTCGGGACGCTACGACACCGTCGGCGAGGACCTCGTCAACCACTCCGTGAACGACATCCTCGTGCATGGTGCCACCCCGCTCGCCTTCATGGACTACATCGCCGGGCACCGGTTGCCGGTGGAGATGATCGCGGCGGTGGTCGAGGGGATCGCACGCGGCTGCCGGGCCCACGGCATGGTGCTCGCCGGTGGCGAGACCGCCCAGATGCCCGGCCTCTACGCCGAGTCGACCTTCGACCTTGCCGGGACGATCATCGGCGTCGTGGAGGCCGAGGCCGCGATCCACGGCGAGGCGATCACCCCCGGCGACGTGCTGGTCGGCTACGCCTCCACCGGCCTGCACACGAACGGCTACACCCTCGCGCGCCACGTGCTGCTGGAGGAGATGGGGCTGGCGCTCGACGCGACGCTGCCCGGCGGCGATGAGCCCGTGATCGACGCCCTCCTCGCCGTGCATCGCAGCTATGTCGGGGCGATCCGCCCCGTGCTCGACCGGATCCACGGGCTCGCCCACATCACCGGGGGCGGCATCGCGGGGAACCTCGTCCGCGTCCTCCCCGAAGCGGCCGAGGCGGTGATCGACCCCGCGAGCTGGGAGTGGCCGCCGATCTTCGGTGCCATCATGACCGGCGGCGTTGTGTCGCTCGCCGAGATGCGCGATGTCTTCAACCTCGGCGTCGGGATGATCGCCGCGGTGCCGGCCGCCGAGGTCGATGCGGTGCGCCAGGCCGCGGCGCACGCCGGGGTCCCGACATGGGTGATCGGCGAGATCACCCGGGGGACCCGCGGTGTCCGTTTCGCCGACTGAGCCCGCATCGGGCGGGCGTTCGCCCGAGGAGCGGGCGATGGCGGGCGCCTGCCTCCTCGCACGGCACGGGCTCGGGCAGGTGCATCCCAACCCGCTGGTCGGCGCCGTCGTGCTCCGGGGCGAGGAGTGGATCGGGCGCGGCTGGCATGCCGAACTCGGGGCCCCCCACGCCGAGGTGATGGCACTCGCCGAGGCCGGCGAGCGCGCCCGCGGTGCCACCCTGGTCGTGACGCTGGAGCCGTGTGCCCATCACGGTCGGACCCCGCCGTGTGTCGACGCGATCATTGCGGCGGGTATCGCCCGCGTGGTGATCGGCGCCGAGGACCCCAACCCGGTGGCGCGCGGCGGGGCCGAGCGGCTGCGCGCGGCGGGCATCGCGGTCGAGACCGGGTTGCTGGCCGACCAGGTGCGCCGGCAGAACTTCCGCTTCTTCCACTCGCATCGTTCGACCGGGATGCCCTGGGTCACGGTCAAGCTGGCGGTGAGTCTCGATGGCCGGATCGCCGACGCGGCGGGCGCCGCCCGCTGGCTCTCCTCGGCGGAGTCCCGCGAATGGGTCCATCGCGTGCGGGCGGAGTACGCGGCCATCGGGGCCGGAGCCGCGACCGTGATCGCCGACGACGCGCGCCTGACGGTGCGGGGGAGCATCACCCCCCGGGTGCCGCCGACCCGTGTCGTGTTCGACCGCTCCGGACGGCTCACCGGCGGGGAGGGGATCTTCCATGACGCCGCGGACGTTCCCGTCATCGTGATCCGGAACTCGCAGCTGGCACCGACCCCGGGCCTCGAGACCCGTGAGGGCGTGACCGTGCTGCACGCGGACACGCTGGAGGCCGCCTTGCGCCAACTGGCCGCGCACGGAGTGGACGCGCTGCTCGTGGAGGGCGGCGGCCGCCTGGCGGGGGCGCTCTGGCGCGAGGGACTCATCGATCGGGTGCACCAGGTGGTTGCCCCGCTCTGGCTGGGCGACGGCGTCCCGGCGTGGGCTGGCCTGGGCGCGCCGTCGATCGTCGATGCGCGCCGCTGGACGCTCACCGAGGCTCGCGTCGCGGATGGTGATGCGATCCTCACGCTGGAGCGACCCTGATGTTCACCGGACTCATCACGGCGATCGGTACCGTGCGGGTGGCCGACCCGCGCGACGGCGGCCTCGACCTCGAGATCGCGGTCGACTGGCCCGACCTGGTGCTCGGCGAGAGCATCGCCGTCGACGGGGCGTGCCTGACGGTCGCGGCCGTGGTCGAGGACGGCTTCGCGGTGCATGTCGTCGCCACCTCGCTCGAGCGCACCACCTTCGGCAGGACGCGGGTGGGTGACCGGGTCAATCTCGAGCGGGCGCTGCAGGTGGGCGACCGACTCGGGGGCCATCTCGTGCAGGGGCACGTCGACGGCGTCGGCGAGGTGCTCGCCGTGGCCCGGCGCGACGACACCTGGTTGATCGAGGTCGCGATGCCGGCGGAGGTCGCGGCGGTGACGATCCCGCTCGGGTCGATCACGGTGGCGGGGGTGTCGCTCACGGCCAATGCCATCCCCCGTCCGGGTGTCGTCCAGCTCGCGATCGTGCCGTTTACCTTGGAGCAGACCACGCTCGGGGCGCTCGGGCCGGGCGACCCGGTCCACCTGGAGGGCGACCTCGTGGGCAAGCATGTCCGGGCCCAGGCCGCCGCCTGGCGCACCATGGAGGAGGCCGGATGAAGACCGCGTCCATCGAGCGCGCGCTCGAGGAGTTGCGCGCGGGACGGATGATCGTCGTCGTCGATGACCAGGACCGCGAGAACGAGGGCGACCTCGTCTGCGCGGCCGAGGTCGTCACGCCCGAGATGATCAATTTCATGGTGCAGCACGGTCGCGGCTGGATCTGCCTCTCGCTCACCTCCGAGGACTGCGACCGGCTCGAGCTGCCGCAGATGGTCGAGCACAACACCGAGTCGATGGCCACCGCGTTCACGATCACCATCGACGCCGAGCGCCAGTTCGGGGTGACCACCGGCATCTCGGCCGCGGACCGCGCCACGACCATCCGGGTCGCCGCCGATCCCGCCACCGGACCCGCGGACCTGCGCAAGCCGGGCCACGTCTCGCCGCTGCGCGCCCGCCCGGGCGGGGTGCTGCGGCGGGTCGGTCACACCGAGGCGAGCGTGGACCTGGCGCGCCTCGCGGGGTTCCGCCCGGCCGGCGTGATCTGCGAGATCCTCGCCGACGACGGCACGATGGCGCGCGGCGAGGTGCTCGAGGCGTTCTGCCGCACCCACGGCCTCGCGCTCGTGAGCGTGGCCGACCTGGTGGCGTACCGCCTCAGCACCGAGCAGTTGGTCCACCGGGTCGCCGACGCGCGCCTCCCGACCGAGTTCGGCGAGTTCCGGGTGATCGGCTACCGCAATGACGTCGATGACCGCGAGCATGTCGCGCTGGTGCACGGCGACGTGGAGGGCGCCCGGGAGGTGCTCGTGCGGATGCACTCGCGCTGCCTCACCGGCGACGTCTTCCACTCGCGGCGCTGCGACTGCGGGGTGCAGCTGCACCGGGCGATGGAGCTGATCACCGAGGCGGGGCAGGGAGTGATCGTGTACCTCGACCAGGAGGGACGCGGCATCGGCCTGCTGAACAAGCTCCGCGCCTACGCCCTCCAGGACGACGGCGACGACACCGTCCAGGCCAACGAGCGCCTCGGTTTCAAGGCCGACCTCCGCGACTTCGGGATCGGGGCGCAGATCCTGCGCGACCTCGGCCTCTCGACCTTGCGCATCATGACCAACAACCCGCGCAAGCTGGTCGGCCTCGAGGGGTACGGCCTCGAGATCGTCGAGCGCGTGCCGTTGCAGGCCGATGCGACGCCCGAGAACCGGGCCTACCTGGCGGCCAAGCGCGACAAGCTCGGCCACCTCTTCACGAGCTGAGCGATGGCCGAACTGGAAGGACGCCTCGAGGCGACCGGGCGGGTCGCCCTGGTGGTGTCGCGCTACCACGAACGCCTCACGCGGCGGCTCGCCGAGGGGGCGCGACAGGCGTGCCGCGCGGCGGGGGTCGCCGACGCGGACGTCGACACCTGCTGGGTGGCGGGGGCCTTCGAACTCGGGGTGACCTGCACGGCGCTCGCCCGGAGCGGGGCCTACTCCACGGTTGTCGCGCTCGGCATCGTGATCCGGGGCGAGACCCCGCACTTCGACTTCGTCGCCGGCGAGGCGGCGCGCGCCCTCTCGGCGGCGGCGGCGGAGACCCTGGTCCCGATCGGCTTCGGCCTGCTCACCACGGATGACCTGGCGCAGGCCGAGGCACGCTCGGGCGGCGCGGCCGGGAACAAGGGTGCCGAGGCGGCCGAGGCCGCGCTCCGCACCGCCTCCCTGCTGGCGCAGGTGCGCCGGTGATCCGGCCCGAGTCCCGGCGCCGGGCGCGGGCCCTGCAGCTGCTCTGCGCCCGCGAGGCCTGTCCGCAACAGGGCGACGACGCGGCCTACCGCGGCCTCGCGCGGCTGGTGGGGCCCGAGCCGGGGATCCTCGAGGAGGCCCGCCAGCTGGCCGATGGCGTCGCGGTGCGCCAGGGGGAACTCGATCGACTGGCCCAGGCGGCGGCGGACAACTGGCGGCTCGATCGGATCGCGATGGTGGAGCGCAACATCCTCCGCCTCGGCGTTGCCGAGCTGCTGGTGGGCGTGACGCCGCCGAAGGTGGTGCTCGACGAATCGATCTGGCTGGCGCAGCGGTTCGCCGGGCCGCGGGCACCCGGCTTCGTCAACGGGGTGCTCGACCGCGTCGCCCGTTCCCTCGGGCGGTTGTGAACCTCCTCCTGGTCAACTGGCAGGACCTGCGCAACCCGCAGTCGGGCGGCGCCGAGATCCACCTGTTCGAGCTGTTCCGGCGACTGGCCGATCGCGGCCACCGGGTCCGGCTGGTCTGCTCGGGCTTCGCCGGGGCCCCGGCGGTCGAGGTGGTCGAGGGGATCGAGGTGCACCGGACCGGGGACCGGCTCTCGTTTGCGCTGCGCGGCCGCGGGGCGGTGCGGAGGGCGCTGCGCGCGGAGCGTCCAGATGTCGTCGTCGACGATGTCAACAAGCTGCCGCTCTGCGTCCCGACGCTCACGGACCGGCCGGTGTACGCCGTGATCCCGCACCTGTTCGGGACCACCGCATTCCAGGAGGTCTCCTGGCCGATGGCCGCCACCGTGTGGGCGGCGGAGCGGCTGATTCCCGTCGCGTACCGGCGCGCCTGGTTCCACGCGATCAGCGAGTCGACGCGCGACGACCTCGTCGCCCGGGGGATCCCGGCCGACCGGATCGCGGTGGTGCATCCCGGGGTCGATGCCGAGCGCTACGCGCCCGACCCGGCCGTCGAGCGGGCCGATCCGCCGCGATTCGTGTACCTCGGTCGCCTGAAGCGGTACAAGGGGGTCGAGCACCTGCTCCGCGCCCTCGCCCTCGCCCGGCGCGAGCGAGGCGACCTCTCCCTCGACATCGCCGGCTCCGGCGACGACCGGCCCCGGTTGGAGGCCCTGGCCGGGTCGCTCGGGATCGCCGATGCGGTGCGGTTTCTCGGTTTCGTCGATGAGGCGGCCAAGCTGTCGCTCTTGCGGCAGGCGGTGGCGAACGTATTTCCTTCTCCCAAGGAGGGGTGGGGGATCACCGTGATGGAGGCCGCCGCCTGCGGGACGCCGTCGCTCGCGTCGGACGCCCCCGGGTTGCGCGACTCGGTCCGGGACGGCCTCACCGGTCTCCTGGTTCCGCACGGCGATGCGGCGGCGCTGGCTCGCGCGATGGTGCGGCTGGCCGGCGATCCCGCCCTCGTCGCGCGCCTCGGCCGCGCCGCGCGCCAGCATGCGCTGGAGCACTCGTGGGACGCGGCCACCGATCGGGTCGAGGCGCACCTCCGGGACCTCGCCGCGGGGGCGTTCCCCCCGCCATCCTTCGCATCCTGAAGGAGGTTGACCGTGCAGATCGACATTGCCGCCCGCCACATGCCGCTCGAGCCGACGATCCGCGACCGCGTCGAGGAGGTGGTCCGGCGACTCGACCGGATCGGCGAGCGGATCATCACCGCCCACGCGATCCTCGACGTCGTCGGGGGGATGCCGTGGGTCGAGCTTCGCCTCCACCTCGCGCCCGGGCAGCTCCTCGTCGCCACGGCGAGCGCCGACGACCATCGCACCGCCCTCGATCTCGCCGACGCGAGGATGCGGCGGCAGCTCCGGCGCTCGCACACCCGACCGCGCGCCCACCGGCACGCGTTGGCGACCTGAGCCGACGTGCGCTTCCGCGACTTCCTGGCCACCGGCGAGACGCTGCAGCTCGAACCGCTGACGGGCGAGCTCGGCCTCGACGGGCTGGTCCCCGATGCCGACATCGCGTCGCCGGGTCTGGCACTGGCCGGGTTCCACGGACGATTCATCCCCGACCGGCTGCACGTCCTCGGCGAGACCGAGATCACCTACCTCGCCTCGCTCGACGCGGCGGCGCGCCGCACCTCGCTCGAGGGATTCTTCCAGTATGACCTGCCCGTCGTGTTCATCACCAAGGGCCTCGAGCCGCCGGAGCCGCTGCTCGACCTCGCCCGGAGCCGCCTCGTCCCCGTGCTGCGGACCCGGCTCAAGACGGCGGAGTTCTACCGGCGGGTCAAGCCGATCATCGAGGACGCCTTTGCCCCGCGCACCACGCTGCACGGCTCGCTCGCGGACGTGTACGGCGTCGGGCTGCTCTTCGTCGGGCGCTCGGGGATCGGCAAGAGCGAGTGCGTGCTCGACCTGGTCGAGCGCGGCCACCGGCTGGTCGCCGATGACGTCGTCAAGGTCACCCGGCGCGGCAGCGACGTGCTGATCGGGCAGGGGCACGAGCTCGCGGGGCACCACATGGAGATTCGCGGGGTCGGGCTGGTGGACATCCCGGCCATCTTCGGCGTCCGCGCGGTGCGGCAGCAGAAGCGCCTGGAGGTGGTCGTGCAGCTCGAGGACTGGGAGACCGCCCGCGACGCCGATCGCACCGGGCTCCAGCGCGACACCCAGTCGATCCTCGACGTGCCGATCCCGAAGGTGATGGTCCCGCTCAACCCGGGGAAGAACATCACCGTGGTCGCCGAGGTCGTGGCGATGATGCACCTGCTGCGCTACAGCGGCGTCGACGTGGCGTCGGCGTTCAACGAGCGCCTCATCAAGAAGATGCGGGAGAAGCGCGGCGTGCGCGAATACCTGCGGGACGATTTCGAATGAGCGGGCTGGCCGGCGTGGTCGTGGGCCACGCGAACCTCGCGGCGGCGCTGATCAGCGCCGTCGAGCAGATCGCCGGCGCCGAGCACGGGCTCGTCGCCGTGAGCAACACCGACTGCGATCGCGGCACCCTGGAGGAGCGGATCCTTGCCGCGGTGGGCGACCGGCCGAGCGTGATCTTCATCGACATGCCCAGCGGGTCGTGCCTCTTCGCGGCCATGCGCCGGCTGGCCGGGATGCCGGGCGTCCGGATCGTCACCGGGGTCAACCTCGCGATGCTGCTGGAGTTCGTGTTCCACCGCGACGAGGGGGTCGACGAGGTCGCGACCACCGTCGCCGACGCGGGCGCGCGGGCCGTCGGCCTGCGCTAGCGCGCCATGGCGATCGTCCTCTTCCGCGTCGACGATCGGCTCGTCCACGGCCAGGTCGTCATCGGCTGGGGTCGGCCGATGTCGGTGGACCACGTCGTGCTGGTCGACGACACGGTCGCGACCAGTCCCTGGGAACAGGACCTCTACCGGATGGCGGCGCCGGACGGGCTCCGGGTGACCTTCGCCTCGACCGTCGAGGGCATCGCCGGCCTGCCGGGGTGGGCGCAGGCCGCCGATCGCACGCTCCTCCTCACCGGCGACCTCGACACCATGGTCGCCCTGCGCGAGGCCCATCCCGCGCTGGTGCCGCGCATCAACCTCGGGGGCATCCATCACCAGCCGGGGCGCGTGGAGAAGCTGCCGTACCTGTATCTCGGACCCGCGGAGGTGGCGGCACTCGAGCGGCTGCGCCATGCCGGGGCGTCGGTGGCCGCGCAGGACCTGCCGACCGCCCCGGCCGTCGCGCTGGACGACCTGTTGTGACGCCGTGGCTGGCCATCGCGCTGCTGCTCTGGGGGAGCGTCGTGGCGCTCGACCTGATCACCGTCCCCCAGGGCCTCCTGTCGCGGCCCCTGGTCGCAGCGACCGTGGCGGGGGCGATGGCTGGCGACGTCGTCGCCGGGATGATGGCCGGCGCGGTGCTGGAGCTGTACAACCTCGAGGTGCTGCCGATCGGCGCGGCACGCTATCCGGACTACGGTCCCGGGGCGGTGGCGGCGGGTGCCGCGGCGGCACTCATCCCCGAGGCGGGGCCGTTGGGGATCGCCGGGTTGATCGGCTTGCCGCTCGGGCTGCTCGGCGGCTGGAGCGTCCACCGTCACCGGCGCCACAACGCGGTCCGGGTCGGGGCGCAGCTCGATCGGGTGTCCGCGGGCGATGCGCGCGCCATCTGGCATCTCCAGCGCGAGGGACTCTGGCGCGATGCGGCGCGGGGCAGCGTCCTCGCCGCGGTCGGGCTCGCCGTGGCCTGGGCGGTCCACCTCATCGATTGGGGGCTGGTGCCGCGGCGCGAGTACCTCGATTGGGCAGTCCTCGCGGGGGGGCTCACGGCCGGATTGGGCGGCGCCCTGCGCATCGCGGGGAAGGGGGCCCGGCGCCGGTGGCTCGCGGTCGGGCTGCTGACCGGCATGGTGGTGGTGCTGTGGGCCTGAGTCCCCGGTGGCAGACGATCATCCGCCTTTACGGCGTCCAGGCCGCGTGGACCTACGAGCGGATGGCCGGGATCGGGGTGGGACATGCGGCCGCGCCGATGCTGCGCGACCTCTTCCGCGACCGCGACGCCATCGAGCGGCGCGCCGCGGTCGCGCGCTCGGCGGAGTACTTCAACTCGCACCCGTACCTCGCCGGCATCGCGGTCGGCGCCGTGGTGCGCTCGGAACGGGACGGGGTCCCGGGCGGGGCGATCTCCCGCCTGCGGACCGCCCTCTCCGGACCGCTCGGCGCCCTCGGCGACCAGCTGATCTGGACCGGAGAGGTCCCCGCCCTGATGGGGTTCACCCTCGCGCTCCTGCCGGTGGTGGGCTGGTGGGCGGTGGCGGCCGCCGTGCTGGTGCACAACGTGATGCGGTTCCGGCTCACCCGGTGGAGCCTCGATCTCGGGCTGGCCCACGGGCTCGGCGTCGGCGCGGCGCTGCAGCAGTCGTGGTTGCCGCGGGCCGCGAAGGATGCGCAGCGGGTTGCGGCGTTCGCGGTCGGCCTCGCACTCCCCGTCACCGCCGCATGGCTCTGGCTCGACGGGATTCACGAGGGCGGTGAGGTGATCCTCGCCCTGGTCCTGGTCGGGACCGTCTTGACGCTGGCGCCCGGCACCCGCACCAGGGTGACGGGGCTGCGCTTCGGGCTCGCGCTCCTCGGCGCGGCGATTCTCCTGATGGGGGGGTGGTGATGGTCGAACGGACGGTGACGATCCGCAACGAGCTCGGCATGCATGCCCGCCCGGCCGCCCAGTTCGTGCGACTCGCCTCCACCTTCGGGGCGCGCGTCGAGATCGAGCGCGACGGGATGGCGGTCAACGGCAAGAGCATCATGGGCGTGATGATGCTGGCGGCGGAGTGCGGCTGCGAGCTGACGCTGCGGGCCGAAGGCGATGATGCCGAGGCGGCGGTGACCGCCCTCGGCGAGCTGGTCGATCGGGGGTTCGGCGAGTGAGCAGTTCCCGGGTGCTGCGCGGGGTCGGGGTCTCCCCCGGGCTGGCGATCGCCAACGCGGTCGCGGTGCGGTGGTCGCTGCCGAATGTCGAGGATCGCACCGTCGCGCCCGACGAGGTGGAGCAGGAGATCCTGCGCCTGCACGATGCCGTGAGCGTCGTCGCCGAGCAGCTCGGTGACCTGCGCCAGCGGACCCTCGAGCGCGCCGGCCCGGAGGAGGCCGGGATCTTCGACGCGCAGGTCATGATGGTCCAGGACGAATCGTTCCTGGCCGGCGTCGAGGCGCTGATCCGCAAGAACAACCTCGCGGCGGAGACCGCCTACGACTTCAAGGCCCTCGAGCTGCGCAACGCCTGGGCGAGCTCGCGCACGGCGGTGCTGCGCGAGCGGCTCGCCGACCTGACCGCGATCCAGCTGCGCATGCTCGCCTACCTCATGGGCCGGACGACCGAGGAGGTCTGGCTCGGGGACGTCGACGAGCAGATGATCCTCGTCGCGCGCGAGCTGCTGCCCGGCCTCACGGTGCAGCTCGATCGCGACCGGGTCGTCGGCCTGATCAGCGAGGAGGGGACCCGCACCTCGCACGCCGCGATCCTCGCCCACTCGCTCGGCATCCCGGCGGTGATGGGCGTGCGCTCCGCGATGGAAGCGATCCCGCCCGGCGCGCTGGTGATGATCGACGGGCAGGCGGGCACCGTGATCGTCGACCCGACCTCCGAGGAGCTCGAGGTCGCCCAGATCCAGGCGACGCGCCGTGCCAAGCTCGAGATGCAGCTCGAGGCGATCGTGCACGAGCCGGCCACGACCCCCGATGGGGTGCGGGTCGAGATCCTCGCGAATGTCGATCTCCCCGAGGAGGTCGAGACCGCGGTGCGACTCGGTGCCGAGGGGGTCGGCCTCCTGCGGACCGAATTCCTCGTGATCGGCCGGACCGCGATGCCGACCGAGGACGAGCAGACCGAGTACTACCGCCGCGTCGGGGCCGCCTTCGGCGGTCGCCCGGTGGTGGTCCGCACCTACGACCTCGGCGGCGACAAGTTCCCCACCGCCTTCGACGCCCCGCAGGAAGCGAACCCATTCCTCGGCTGGCGCTCGATCCGGGTCTGCCTCGATTCCCCGGAGATCTTCCGGCCCCAGCTGCGCGCGCTACTGCGCGCCGCCGCCGACCGGGCGATTCATGTGATGCTGCCGCTGGTGATCACGCCGGACGAGGTGCTCCGGACCCGCGAGCTGCTGGCCGAGGAGGCCGCCTCGCTCGCCGCGGCGGGGATCCGTGCCGCCCGCACCGTCCCCCTCGGCGTGATGGTCGAGACGCCCGCGGCGGTGCTCCTCGCCGAGCGGTTGGCGCGCGACGTGGACTTCCTGTCGGTGGGGTCGAACGACCTGACCCAGTACACCCTCGCGGTCGATCGCGGCAACGCCCGGTTGGCCGGACTCTTCAACCCGCTCCACCCGGCGGTGGTGCGGCAGCTGGCGGCCGTCCGCGACGCGGCGGCCGGTGCCGGCATCGCCTCGTCGGTCTGTGGCGAGATGGCGTCCGATCCGGTCGCGGTCACCCTGCTGCTGGGCCTCGGGTTCGACCGGCTGAGCGTCGCGCCGCCCGCGGTGCCGATGGTGAAGTGGGTCGTCCGGAACGTCCCCCACGCGGTGGCCCGGGAGGCCGCGGTGGCGGCGGTCGCGGCCGACGATCCGGCGGCGATCCACGCCGGCTTGCGTGAGGTGCTCGGTCGCTACCTCGACCTGCGGCTGGTAGACCCGGGGGGCGCGTTGCCCCGCGTCTCGTCGGGGACTAGCTTGCCGGACGCCTATTGAGCCCCTTCCAGTCCGGACATTCCATGTCGAGCGCTGCCCGCCACGTCTTCACCTCGGAATCGGTCACCGAGGGCCATCCCGACAAGGTTGCCGACCAGATCAGCGACGCGGTCCTCGACGCGATCCTGGCGCGAGATCCCGACGCGCGGGTCGCCTGCGAGACGCTGGTGACCACCGGCATGGCGGTCCTGGCCGGTGAGGTCACCACCACCGCGTATGTCCACGTGCCCGACATCGTTCGCGACACCGTCCGGAAGATCGGCTACACCGATGCCCGGATGGGCTTCGACTTCCGGACCTGCGCGGTGCTCACCTCGATCGATCGCCAGTCCCCCGACATCGCGCAGGGCGTCGATCGGGCCGATCCCGAGAAGCAGGGCGCCGGCGACCAGGGGATGATGTTCGGCTACGCCTCCGACGAGACGCCGGCGCTGATGCCGCTCCCGGCGGTCCTCGCCCACCGCCTCGCCGAGCAGCTCGCCGCCGTGCGACGCGGCACGGCCGACGCCCACCACCCGTGGCTCCGTCCCGACGGCAAGACCCAGGTCTCGGTGGCCTACCAGGACGATCGCCCGGTGGCCGTGCAGACCGTCGTCGTCTCGACCCAGCACGAGGATCGCTGGAACGGCCGTGCGCTCTCCCAGCGCCGGATCGCCGAGGCGATGCGGGCCGACGTGATCCTCCCGATCCTCGAGGAGTTCGAGCTCGGCGAGGGTCGGCCGCGGATCCACGTGAACCCGACCGGGCGCTTCGTCATCGGCGGGCCGCAGGGCGACGCGGGGCTGACCGGCCGCAAGATCATCGTCGACACCTACGGCGGGATGGCCCGCCACGGCGGCGGCGCGTTCAGCGGCAAGGATCCCAGCAAGGTCGATCGCTCGGCCGCCTACGCGATGCGCTGGGTCGCCAAGCACATCGTCGCCGCCGGCCTCGCCCGCCGCTGCGAGGTGCAGGTGGCCTACGCCATCGGCGTCGCCGACCCGGTCTCGATCCTGGTCGACACCTTCGGCACCGGCGTCGTGCCGGATCGCAGGCTGGAGCGCGCGGTGCGCGAGGTGTTCGACCTGCGCCCGGCCGCGATCATCCGCGACCTGGAGCTGCGGCAGCCGATCTACGGCGCCACTGCCGCCTACGGGCACTTCGGGCGCACCCCGACCCGGACCACCTACGCCGACGGCGACCTTCGCCCGCGGCGGGTGCACCAGTTCACCTGGGAGCGGACCGCCAGGGTCCGTGACCTCCTGACCGCCGCGAAGGCCTGAGGACCGCATGACCACCAAGTCCCTCGACGCTCCGCACGACATCCGAGACCTCGCCCTCGCCGACGAGGGACGCCGCCGCACCGAGTGGGCCGAGCGCTCGATGCCGGTGCTGCGCCAGATCCGCGCCCGGTTCGCGGCCGAGCGGCCGCTCGCCGGTCGCCGGATCGCGTGCTGCCTGCACGTCACGACCGAGACGGCCAACCTGATGATCACGCTGCGCGCGGCGGGGGCCGAGGTGGCGCTGTGCGCCTCGAACCCGCTCTCGACCCAGGACGACGTCGCGGCCCACCTCGTGCGCGACCATGGCGTGCACGTGTACGCCATCAAGGGCGAGGACCACGAGACCTACTACACCCACATCGCGCAGGCGCTCGCGTTCGGTCCCGACCTCACCCAGGATGACGGCGCCGACCTCGTCGGCTCGCTGCACATGATCAAGCTCGGCCGCCTCGACGACCTCTCCGGTCCGGTCCGCGCGATGGTGGAGGAGATGTCCGCCGAGGAGCGCGAGGCGCTGGTCGCCGGCGTGCGCGGCTCGACCGAGGAGACCACGACCGGCGTGATCCGGCTCAAGGCGATGGCGGTCGAGGGCGTGCTCCAGTTCCCGGTCATCGCCGTGAACGACTCGCGCACCAAGCACATGTTCGACAATCGCTACGGCACCGGGCAGTCGACGCTGGACGGCATCATCCGGGCGACCAACATGCTGGTCGCCGGCAGCACCATCGTCGTCGCCGGCTACGGCTGGTGCGGTCGCGGCCTCGCGATGCGGGCCCGCGGGGCGGGGGCGCGCGTGATCGTCACCGAGGTCGAGCCGGTCGCGGCCCTCGAGGCGCGGATGGACGGCTTCGACGTGATGCCGATGGCCGAGGCCGCGCCCCTCGGCGACCTCTTCTGCACCCTCACCGGCAACCTCCACGTCATCCGGCCCGAGCACTTCCGCGCGATGAAGGACGGCGCGATCGTCTGCAACTCCGGGCACTTCAACGTCGAGCTCGACATCGCCGGCCTCGAGGTACTCGCGAGCGACAAGCGCGAGGTGCGCCGCTTCATCGACGAGTACGTCGTCGAGGGACGCCGGGTCCTGGTCCTCGCGGAGGGGCGGCTCATCAACCTCGCCGCGGCGGAGGGCCACCCGGCCTCGGTGATGGACATGTCGTTCGCGAACCAGGCGCTCGCCGCCGAGTACCTGATCGCCCACGAGGCGACCCTCGAGCGCGCGGTGCACCGGTTGCCGCCCGAGGTCGACCAGGAGATCGCGCGGTTGAAGCTCGCGGCGATGGGGGTCGGCATCGACACCCTCACCGACGAGCAGGTCACCTACCTCGCGAGCTGGGACGCTGGCACCTGAGCCCCTGCTCCGGATCGAGGTGGCGCGGCTCGCCATGGACCGCACCACCAACACCCCGGTCGTGTTCCTCCGCGAGGTGGTCGGCGACCGGGGGCTGGCGATCTGGATCGGGGCGGCCGAGGCGAATGCGATCGCCCTCGCCCTGCAGGGCGAGGATGCCAGCCGGCCGATGACGCATGACCTCGCGGCGTCGGCCCTCCGGGCGGCCGGCGCGACGGTCGACCGGGTGGCGATCACCGCGGTCCGCAACGGCACCTACTTCGCGGAACTCACCCTGGCGCGCGAGGCGGCGCCGAGCGTGGTGCTCGACGCGCGTCCCTCCGATGCGATCGCGCTGGCCCTCCGCTTCGGCGCGTCGCTCGTCGCGGCCGAGTCGCTGCTCACGGTCGAGGGCGCGGCGCCGCCGCTCGCCCCGGAACCGCTCAGTGACGCCGCCCTGCGCGCGCACCTGCGCCGGCTCGGGCCCGAGGACTTCGGGCGCTTCGAACCGTGATCGTCCTCCTCGCGCTCCTCGCGGGGCTCACGGGCGCGACGCCGGATCCGGTGCTCGTGACCGGCCGGGTCGTGCGGGTGGTGGATGGGGACACGCTCGCGGTCGGCGGCGCATCGGTCGTGTTGCACGGCGTCGGTCCCGAGCGGCAGGGGCCGCTCGACTCGCTGCCCAGCAGCGCGACGGGTGCCTTCCGGTTCCGGGTCACCCCTGATTCAGGGACCATCCTCCTCGTCAGCGCCCGTTGGGCGGGGATCGAGTACTTCGCGCCGCCGCTCACCGGATCGTCCGACGTCACCGTGGTGGTGGTGGACACCTCCAGCACCCAGGCCGTCGAGTTCGCCGCCCGGCACCTGATCATCGCGGGGCCGGCACCCGATGGCGCGCGCGACGTGGTCGATCTCTTCATCCTCGCCAATCGCGGCGAGCGGACGCGCGTCGCCCCCGACTCGCTCACGGCGACGTGGCGGATGCCGCTGCCGCCGCACATCGCCAACGTGACCGTTGGTGACGCCGATTTCTCGCCCGAGGCGTTCGACGTCCACGGCGACACGCTCCTGCTGCACGCCGCCATCCCGCCCGGCGAGCGGCAGTTCTTCCTCAGCTACCAGCTCGCGCCCGGCGCCCGCACCCTCGACGTGCCCCTGGGGCCACTACCCGACACGATGTCGATCCTCACCGAGGAGCGCGACCTGCGGATCACGGGCGGACCGCAACCGGTGGGCGAGGAGGAGGTCGCCGGGCGCGTGTTCCAGCGCAGCACCGGCGGCGGCGAGCGCCTCGCGGCGCGCGTCGTGGTGACGCTCGCCGGGCGCACCGCCGCGCCGGGATGGACCCTCTACCTCCTCCTCGGCGGGCTGCTGGTCGGTCTCGCGCTCGCCACGCGCCGCGCGCTCTTGCCGCGGCGATCCTGACCCCGTACCTTCGCGAGGTTGTTGCAAGCCAGCGAACGGTGACGATCGGAAGTCCGGTGCAAGACCGGTGCGGCCCCGCCACTGTAACGGGTGCAGGATGATCGCGGCTCCAGATGCCACTGGGCACGTCCCGGGAAGGCGAGCCGCGAACCCGAAGCCAGGAGACCTCTCCGTTCGCGCCACCATGACCCCTCGGGGGAGGGAACGGTGGCGTGGTCGTGAGTCGCCACCATCCGGTGGTGTCGAGGTCCACTCACCGTCCGCGCGCCCGGCTCCGTCCCAGCAAGGACCCGGGCGCCCTTCGTGACCGCCACATCGACATCGCGTCGAACCGTCGTTCCGCTCCTCGTCCTCGCGAGCCTCCTCGCGTGCGTGATCGGGCTGCTCGTCGGCGCGGTCGGGTACACCCCGGCGGAGGTCCTCCGCGCGTTCCTCGAGCCGGGGGATCCGTCCGGGGCGATCATCCGCGGCCTCCGGGCCCCGCGCGTGGTCCTCGGCTTCGCGGTCGGCGGGACGCTCGCGGTGGCCGGGGCGACCCTGCAGGCGGTCGTGGGCAACCCGCTGGCCGAACCGTGGCTCCTGGGGCTGTCGGGCGGCGCCTCGCTCGGGGCGGTGGTGGCGGTGGTGCTCGGCCTGCCACCGGGGTGGAGTGTCGCGGCGGCGGCCACGATCGGGGCCGGGGTGGCGATCCTGCTGGTCTATCGTGTCGCGCTGGTGGCCGGTCGGCGACTCGATCCGCGGGTGTTGCTGCTCGCCGGTGTCGTCGTCGGCGCGTTCGCCAGCGCGGTGAGTGCCGCGCTGCTCGCCCGCGCCGACCCGTTCACCTTCCGGGCGGCGGCCCTCTGGCTCTTCGGCGGCTTCGCGGGCGCCGACTGGACCGGCGCAGGGCGATTCGTCACGATCGCGACCCCGGCCCTGCTGCTCACCTGGTGGCTCGGTCGCGGCCTCGACCTCCTCGCCCTCGGCGACGAGCCCGCCGCGGCACTCGGCGCGGACGTGACCAGGGTGCGTCGACTCGCGGTGTTCGCCAGCGCCGTCCTCACCGCTGCCACCGTCTCGGTCGCCGGGATCATCGGCTTCGTCGGCCTGGTCGTGCCGCATGCGATTCGCTGGCTGGTCGGCCCGCTCCATCACCGGCTCCTGCCGGCGGTCTTCCTCGCGGGCGGGGCGTTCACGGTGCTCGCCGACACCGCCGCCCGCACGGTGGTCGCCCCGGGCGAGCTGCCGGTGGGCGTCGTCACGGCGCTGGTCGGGGTGCCGATCTTCGCGGTGCTGCTGCGCCGGAGCGTGGCGTGAGGCTCGCCGCGCGCGAGGTCACCGCCGGCTACCCACGAGGCGAGCGCCCGGCGCTCGACCGGGTCTCCTGCGCGGTGGAGTCGGGCGAGTTCGTGGTCGTCGCCGGCCCGAACGGCAGTGGCAAGACGACCCTGTTCCGCGCCCTCCTCGGACTGCAGGCGGCGACCACCGGTGTGGTCGAGCTCGACGGCCGTGCCATCGACGGGTGGACGCGGCCCGACCTGGCGCGGCGGATCGGCGCGCTGCCACAGCGCGAGGAACCGGCGTTCCCGCTGCGGGTGCGGGAGGCCGTTGCGCTCGGACGATGGGCCCGACTCGGCCCGATCGGGCGGCCCGGCGCGGCCGACGAGGCGGCGGTGACGCGCGCCATCGCCGCCACCGCGCTCGAGGAATTCGCCACGCGCAGCACCGACACGCTGAGCGGCGGCGAGTGGCAACGGGTGCGGGTGGCGCGCGCGCTCGCGGCGGAGCCCGAGCTCCTGCTGCTCGACGAGCCGGGGACCGCGCTCGATCTTGCCCACGAGATGTCGCTCTACGAGCTCCTCGCGCGACTCGTCGACGACGGACTCGGCGTCCTCGCCATCACCCACCACCTCAACGCCGCGCTGCGCTACGCCGATCGCGTCGTGCTGCTCGATCGCGGCCGCGTCGCCGCCGACGGCCCGCCCCGCGAGGTGCTCACGGCCGAGTTGCTGACGACGGTCTTCCGCTGGCCGATCGCGCTCGAGGTCCTCGGCGACGGCGCGCCGCACCTGGTGCCGCGTCGGCGGTTGGCCGGCGCCGTCCCTCCCGATTCCGTCCAGATCCCCGAGGATCCCGCCCGATGACGCTTCGCACCGTGGCGCTCGCCGCCGTCCTGTGTGCCCCCGTTCCCGGGGCGCTGCGCGCGCAGGCCCGCGAGCTCCCCGACCTCCAGGTGACCGCGACGCGGGCGAGTGCCGCGCGCCCGACCGTCCCGGCGGCCATCACGGTGCTCGATGGCGACGCGCTCCGCGCCCGGGGGATCACCTATCTGCTCGACGCCCTCGGCGACGTTCCCGGCGCGACCGTCGCGCAGGCGGGGTCCTATGGCGCCCAGGCCTCGCTCTTCCTGCGCGGCGGCGAGAGCGATCACGTCAAGGTGCTCGTCGATGGCGTCACCATGAACGATCCGGGCGGCGCGTTCGACTTCGCCTCGCTGTCGCTCGAGGATGTCGAGCGCGTCGAGATCGTGCGCGGTCCGGTGAGCGTGCTCTACGGTGCGGATGCCATGTCGGGGGTGATCCAGGTGTTCACCCGCCAGGGACGCGGTCCGCTGCACGGGGACGTCGAGGCCAGCGGCGGCAGCTTCGGGCGGCAGGACGTGCGCGCCCGGCTCGCCGGCGCCTCGCGCGGCTGGCACGCCTCCGCCGCGGTCTCCCGGTTCGCCAGCGACGGGATCTACGCCTTCAACAGCGGCTTCGAGGACGTCAATGCTTCGCTGCACGCCGGCGTCGATGGCGGCCGCCGCGGCAGTGCCCGGGTCGTGGTCCGGTGGAGCGACGCGCTCAACCAGTTCCCGACCGACGGCAACGGCGCGCTGGTGGACCGCAACGCCCGACGCCAGGCAGCCGACCTGGCGGCTCAGGTGGCGGCACGGCGCGCGTTCGGCGACGACGTGGAGGTCGCGCTCGAGGGATGGGGTCACCGCCTCCGCTCGGCCGCGCGGGACGAGCAGGATTCGGCCGCCGACACGACCGGTTTCGGATTCGCCGGCACCCGGGATGCCGTGCTCGAGCGGCAGGGCGTCTCCCTGCGTGGCGATTGGCGCGCCGCACCCTGGCTCCGTCTCGGGGTCGGGGCCGGCATCGAGCGCGAATCCGAGGATCAGGAGAGCGTCACACGCTCGGACTTCGGATTCGGCGTGCTGGAGGACAGCGCCGCCTTCCGCGCCGAGCGGAGCACGCGGCACGCCTGGGTCCAGGCACTGGCGACCCTCGCCCCGGGAGCCCATCTCCAGGTCGGGGTCCGCTCCGACGACAACTCCGCCTTCGGACGGTTCCTGACCGGCCGGGCCGGCCTCACCCTCTCGCCGGGCCGCGGCGTGCGCCTCTGGGCCGCCGCGGGCGGCGGCTTCAAGGCGCCGACGTTCTCGGAACTCTTCGCGGCGTCGCCCTTCGAGGTCGGCAACCCGGGGCTCTCGCCGGAGTCCAGCACCACGATCGATGCCGGGGCCGAGGCGACGCTCCACGGCGTCACCCTCGCGGTGACCGCGTTCCGGCAATCGATGCGGGACCTGATCCAGTACGTCTCGGGGGCGCCGGGCGACCCGACCTATGCCAACCTGCAGGCGGCGCGGGCGCGGGGCCTCGAGGCGTCGCTGGCGCTCGCACCGCGCCGCTGGCTGGACCTGCGGGCGCACCTCTCGCTCCTCGAGACCGAGGTCACCGACACCGGGGCCACCTCGTCGGTGGTCTTCACCCAGGGGGCCCGGCTGCTGCGGCGTCCCGGGGCGCGGGGCGGGGTCACCGCCACGGTCCGGCGCCGCGGGATGGTGGCCAGCGCGACCGCGACCTGGGTCGGGGCACGCGAGGACGCCGACTTCCGGGATTTCCCGTCGAGCCGCGTGACATTACCCTCCTATGGCACCCTCGATGCGGCGCTCGAGCTGCCGCTCACTCACGCACCGGGGGTGGGAGCCGTCCTGCTGGCCCGGGTCGAGAACCTGTTCGACGCCGCGTACCAGCAGGTGTTCGGCTTCGAGGCCCGCGGCCGCACCCTGCACGCCGGGGCCCGGCTCACGTTCTGATGTCACCCGGAGTCACCATGCGTCGTGCCTCGTTGCTTGCTGCCGCGTCGCTCGCCCTCGGGGCCTGTGCCCCGACGACGAGCACCGGTTCGCTGCCCCTCGAGGTGCTGGTGGTCCTCGACAGCCTGGACCACACGCTGCGGATGATCCCCGTCGACTCACCGACCGTCGTCCGCGAGATCGACCTCGGCGGCGCACTCGGTTTCACCCCGTCGTTCCTCGCGGCGCGCGGACGGAAGGCGGTCGTGGCGGGGAATGACGGTTCCACGGCGCGCATCGCGATCGTGGACCTCGCCGCGTCCGGCATCCAGGACATCGTCACCCTCCTCGATGGCCAGATTGCCGCGGTCGCCATCGCGGATGACGATCACGCCTTCATTGGCAGCTGGACGAGCGGCGCGATCAGCCGGATCAACCTCGCCAATGGTGCGGTCGAGCTCCTCGCAGCTCCTGGCGGCCCCCAGGGCTTCGCCGTGACCCGAGGAAAGGTGTTCGCCACAATCGGCAACCGGCAGGCCTGTGCCATCGACCCTATCGCGTGCGGGCGCGGTCCAAGCTGGCTTATACAGGCCGAGCCCGACCTTCCTCGCGACTCGGTCCCGCTCTCGGGCCCCGGGAATGCCGGGCCGAGCGCGATCGGCGCGGATGGATTGGTCTATGTCCTCAGCGAGGGAGACGACTTTGCGAACGGCGAAGGGCGCTTGTCCATCGTCGACCCCATCCGCAATTCCGAGATCGCCTCGTTCGGGGGCGTCGGACCGTTGATCCCCTCGTGGATCATCAACGACGGTGGCGAGCGCATGCTGATCGCCAGCGGACCGGGTGGCCTGCTGGTCTTCAATACACGGCTGCGCCGATTCACGCTGCCGTTCGGCAATGGCATCCCGCTGGAGTTCCCGACCGATCTTGTTGGCGACGCGATCGGCCGCGCGTACGTGCTGCAGCGTGGCGGCTGCAGCGCGGCCGCCCCGGGGCGGGTGCGGGTCTTCGGGACCAGTCTCATCGAGCAGCTCTCGATCCAGGCGGGCTCCTGCCCGATCGCGGCCGCGATCGCCGAGGTGCCGGCGGATCGCTTCTTCGACCAGCCCTGAGTGGCCGGGTCCCCGACGCTCACGCCGGCGATCGTGGTCGGCGTGGTGCGCTACGGCGAGACGTCGCGCATCGTCCGGCTCGCGACCCGCGAGCTGGGGCTGCAGTCCGCGATCGCGAAGGGGGTCGCCCGGCCGCGCTCCCGCTTCGTGGGCCTGCAGTTGCTCAGTGAGGGGACGGCCCACCTGCTGCAGGGCCGCGGTGAGCTGGCGACGCTTACCGCCTTCGATCCGCTCGACCTCCACACCCCGCTTGCCAGTCGACTGATCGCCTTTCGTGCGGCGTCCGCCCTCGCCGCCGTGGCAGGGCGTGCCATCCCCCCGGCGCATCACCCCGAGGTCCACGATGCGCTCCGGCACGGGATCCGACTCATCGAGGCCGCCCCGGAGCCCGCCGCCGAGATCGCCGGCCTCGCCGCGCTGTGGCGCTTCGTCGCCGCCCTGGGCCACGCGCCGGTCCTCGACCGCTGTGTCCGCGATGGTCGGCCGGTCGACGCGGCGGGTGGCGCCGCCTTCGCGATCGAGGAGGGCGGCGTCCTCTGTGCGACCTGTGCCAGCGGGGGCGGGGCAACCCGTCTCGCCCATGAAGACCTGCAGGCACTGGCGTTCCTGCTCGCGGGCGACGCGCCGCCACCGGACCTCGACGCACGCTACGCCCGCGCCCACCGCCGCCTGCTCGGCCGCTGGCTCACCCGGCACGTGACCGATGGACCGCTGCCGGCGGTCGAGGGGTGGGTCCGCGGCGATGACAGTCCGCTGGGGGTCGGCTAGGTTCAAGGGGCGCCGCGACTTGCGCGCCGTGTCATCGATGGGAGGTGTACCGCGCCGCGACCCGAATCCGGATGCTGGGGGTAGCCGATGCGCCGGCATGTCCTGCCGGTGGCCGTCGCTGCGCTGCTGCTGGCCGCCCCGCGGTCGGCCAACAGCCAGCGGCCGGCGACCCTCCCACTCCCGACCCTCGACGAGGCGCGGCCGATGCCGCTCTTCCCGGCCCTCGTGGTGCCGTTCTCGATCCCCGACGAGTACTGCCGCGGGGGGCGCTCGCCGGGCGTGCTCCTGCGGATCTTCGACCGGCTCACCCAGCCGCTCGACACGCTGGTCCTCCGGGGGCGCGACGGGCTCCCCCTCGACGGCCGCGCCATTCGCTGCGGCGACCACGTCGCCCGCTGGGACGGCACGCTCGCCGGGCCGCTGCGGGTCGCCGACCCGGGCCTCTGGTACCTCCAGATGGCGGTCGATACCTCCCGGACAGGCCGCAGCGGGGCCGCCCCGGTTCTCCGCACTCGACGCGTCCTGGTTCCGGCGTTCTGACCCCTGACCTGCCGATCCGGCAGGTTTCGCGTGGTCCGGTCATTGCCACTGCTCGGGGATATCCGAGGAGGAGGCCCGCATGATTCGCCCAGAACGATTGACCCTGAAGGCCCAGGACGCCCTGCGCGCCGCGCTGGAACGCGCGCGCGAGCTGGGGAATCCGGTGGTCAACGATGCCCACCTCCTCGCGGCGCTCCTTGCCCAGGAGGACGGGATCGTCCAGCCGATCCTCCGCAAGGCGGGGGTCGTGGTGCCGCGTTTGTCCAACCAGACCGAGGCGGAGATCACCACCTTCCCGCGGCAGGAGGGGGGCTCCGGCACGCCGACGATCGATCGCGGGACCAGCAAGGTCTTCTCGCGCGCCGAGAAGCTCGCGGCCGAGTTCGGCGACGAGTACATCTCGACCGAGCACCTGCTGCTCGCGCTGGCCGAGGAGAAGGGGACCACCGCGCATCGGCTCCTCGAGCAGGAGGGGCTCTCGGTCACCGCGCTCCGGGAGGCGCTCGACGAGATCCGGGGCGGGCACCGGGTGACCGACCAGGAGCCGGAGGGGAAGTACCAGTCGCTGGAGCGCTTCACCCGCAACCTCACCGACGCGGCGCGGAACGGGAAGCTCGATCCGGTCATCGGCCGCGACGAGGAGGTGCGTCGCGTGATGCAGGTGCTCTCGCGGCGGACCAAGAACAATCCCGTCCTGATCGGCGAACCGGGCGTCGGCAAGACCGCGATCGTCGAGGGACTCGCCCAGCGGATCGTCGACGGCGACGTCCCCGACTCGCTGCGCGGGCGCGAGATCGTCGCGCTCGACATCGGCCTGTTGCTGGCCGGGGCGAAGTACCGCGGCGAGTTCGAGGAGCGGCTCAAGGCGGTGGTGAGCGAGCTCACCGAGGCGGAGGGGCGCTACGTCGTCTTCATCGACGAGCTGCACACCCTGGTCGGGGCGGGGAAGGCGGAGGGGGCGGTCGACGCCTCCAACCTGCTCAAGCCCGCGCTGGCGCGTGGCGAGCTGCACGTCGTCGGGGCGACCACGCTGGATGAGTATCGCCAGCACGTCGAGAAGGACGCCGCCCTCGAGCGCCGGTTCCAGCCCGTGCTCGTGGGCGAGCCCTCGGTCGAGGACACGATCGCGATCCTGCGCGGCCTGAAGGAGAAGTACGAGGTGCACCACGGCGTCCGGATCACCGACGATGCCCTGGTGGCCGCGGCCACGCTCTCGGATCGCTACATCGGCGACCGCTTCCTGCCGGACAAGGCGATCGACCTCGTCGATGAGGCGGCGTCGCGCCTCCGGATCGAGATCGACTCGCTGCCGGTCGAGATCGACGAGGTCGAGCGCCGCATCCTCCAGCTCGAAATCGAGCGCCAGTCGCTGCTGCGCGAGACCGCCAAGGCGGCCGTCGAGCGTCGGACCGCGCTCGAGCAGGAGATCGCGGAGCTGAAGGAGACCAGCGCCGGGATGAAGGCGCAGTGGCAGACGGAGAAGTCCGCGATCGAGAAGCTGCAGGCCGCCAAGGCGGAAGTCGAGCGCCTGCGGACCGAGGTGGACCAGGCCTCCCGCAGCGGTGACCTGCAGAAAGCCGCCGAGTTGCGCTATGGGCGCATCCCGGAGCTCGAGCGCGAGATCGCCAGCGAGGAGGCGGCGATGGGGGACGGCGCGTCCGGCGGGCGCTACCTGCGCGAGGAGGTCGGCACCGAGGACATCGCCGGCGTGGTCGCCCGCTGGACCGGCATCCCGGTGACCCGGATGCTGGAGTCCGAGCGCGAACGCCTCGCCCACCTGGAGCGCGAGCTGGGGCGGCGGGTCGTCGGCCAGCCGGCGGCGCTCGCCGCGGTCGCCAATGCCGTGCGCCGCTCGCGTGCCGGCCTCCAGGACCTCGCCCGGCCCACCGGCTCCTTCATCTTCCTCGGCCCCACCGGGGTCGGGAAGACCGAGACCGCGCGCGCCCTCGCCGAGTTCCTGTTCGACGATGAACGCGCGATGATCCGTCTCGACATGTCCGAGTACATGGAGAAGCATGCGGTGGCGCGAATGATCGGTGCCCCGCCGGGGTACGTCGGCTACGAGGAGGGGGGGCAGCTCACCGAGGCGATCCGGCGCCGCCCCTACGCCGTGATCCTGCTCGACGAGATCGAGAAGGCCCACGCCGACGTCTTCAACATCCTGCTGCAGGTCCTCGAGGACGGCCGGCTCACCGACTCGCAGGGTCGGGTGGTGGACTTCCGGAACACCGTCGTGATCATGACGAGCAACATCGGCTCGCAGCACATCCTCGAGTCCGGCGGCACCGATGCCGAGAGCTGGCCGCTGGTGGAGGCGCAGGTGCTGCAGGCGCTGCGGGCGCACTTCCGCCCCGAGTTCCTCAACCGCGTCGATGACATCGTGGTCTTCCACCCGCTCACGCGCGAGGACCTCGACGGCGTGGTCGCCCTGCAGCTCGCCCGGCTGCGCCAGCTGCTGGCGGCGAAGGGATTGGTGCTCGACATCACCCCCGAGGCGATGCAGTGGCTCGGCAACGCGGGATACGACCCGCTCTACGGCGCCCGGCCGCTCAAGCGGGTCATCCAGCGCGAACTGCAGAACCCCATCGCGCTCGCCGTGCTCGAGGGCGACTACGCGGAGGGTGACACGATCCGGGTCGAGACGTCCGACGAGGGACTCCGGATCACGCGCGCGTTCACGGCGTGACAACCCTGCCGCCCAGGCCCGCCGACCTCCACGGGATCGCCCTTGCCCTCGCCGAGGCGCGTCGGGCGGCGGCGGTGGGCGAGGTCCCGGTGGGCGCCGTGGTGATGCAGGACGGCGTCGTCCACGGCGCGGCGCACAACGAGACGCTGACCCGGCGCGACCCCACCGCGCACGCCGAGGTGCTCGCGATCGGGCGCGCCCTGGAGGCACTGCAGGCCGATCGCCTGCCCGGGGCGACGCTCTACGTGACCCTCGAGCCCTGCGCGCAGTGCGCCGGAGCCATCGTCCTGGCCAAGGTGGGGCGCGTGGTCTTCGGCGCGTGGGACCCGAAGGCGGGGATGGCCGGCTCGCTCCACGACCTGCTGCGTCACCCGCGGCTCAACCATCGCGCCGAGGTCGTCGGGGGCGTCGACGAGGTCGCCTGCGGGGAGCTGCTGCGGGATTTCTTCCGCGAACGGCGCTAGCTTCCCCGGGTCTCCCCTCGCGAGGCCCCATGCAACCCGCCATCGTCCGCGTCACCGTCGCGTCCCTGCTGCTCGCCGCACCGCTCGGCGCCCAGGCGCGTTGGACCGCCGTCGCCGACTCCTCCCCGTTCCGGCCGCTCGACCTCCCCGCACCGAGTGCCGTGCGCACGGCGAGCGGGCGCCCGGGCGCGGGCTACTGGCAGCAGCGCGCCGACTACCGCATCCGCGCGACCCTCGATCCGGCGACCCATCGCATCACCGGCGAGGAGGTCATCACCTACCACAATCGCTCGCCCGACGCCCTGCCGCACCTGTGGCTGCACGTCGAGCAGAACATCTGCGCGCCGGAGTCGATCACCAACCGGCTCAACCAGCCGCCGCTGGTCTTCCTCGGCTCGGCCTTTGACTTCTCGTGCCAGGGCTTCGCCGGCGGCGGCACGATGACCGCGCTGGCGGTCGATGGTCGCGCCGCGCGCGCGACCCGCTACGGCACGACGCTCCGGGTGGACCTCCCGGAGCCGCTCGCACCCGGGGCCTCGACCGACCTGGCGATCGCCTGGCACTTCACGGTGCCGCCAAGCGGCGCCGCGCGGATGGGACGCGACGGCGACCTGCACGAGGTCGCCCAGTGGTACCCGCGGATGGTGGTCTATGACGACGTGCGGGGATGGAACCACGAGCCGTACATCGGGGCCGGGGAGTTCTACCTGGAGTACGGCAGCTTCGAGGTGGAGCTGACGGTGCCGGCGGCGTGGACCGTTGCCGCGACCGGGCAGTTGATGAATCCCGAGGCCGTCCTCACCACGGAGACCCGCGCCCGACTCGCCCGCGCGCGAAACTCCGAGGAGCCGGTGGCGATCGTCACCGCCGCCGAGGCGCTGGTCCCCGCCCGGCACCGACCCGCCATCGCGGGGACGCTGACCTGGCACTTCCGGGCCGACAGCGTCCGGGACTTCGCGTTCGCCGCGGGTCCGGGACTCCGCTGGGACGCCTCCGGGTACGACGGGATCCTGATCCAGACACTCTACCGCCCGGCGGCCACCAAATGGGAGGAGGCGAACCGGATGGCGCGCGGCGCGATCCGGCACTTCTCCGAACGCTGGATGCGCTACCCCTATTCGCACGCGACGTCGGTGGAGGGGCCGATCGAGGGGATGGAGTACCCGATGCTCACCTTCGTGCCGGACTCGCCCACGCGCGAGGACCTGCACTGGGTGCTGGCGCACGAGCTCGGCCACCAGTGGTTCCCCATGGTGGTCGGCTCCAACGAGCGCCTCTACCCCTGGATGGACGAGGGGTTCAACACCTTCATCGACCTGGCGAACGTCGCCGAGTACTTCGCCGGCACCGCCTACGGCGACACCATCGGCGTGCACCCGCTGCACCTCCATCCGGACCACGCGGTGCCCGGGGCCGAGCAGCCGCTGATCACGCGGCCAGTGGAGGTGCGCGACCTGTTCTGGGGCGCGTACCAGAAGCCGGCCCTGATGCTCTCGCTGCTCCGCGACGAGGTGCTCGGGCCCGACCGATTCGACGATGCCTTCCGTGACTACATGCGGACCTGGGCCTACCGGCATCCCACCCCGGCCGATTTCTTCCGGCTGATGCGCGACCGGAGCGGGATGGACCTCGACTGGTTCTGGCGCGGCTGGGTCTTCACCACCGCACGGCTCGACCAGGCGATCGCGGGGATCCGGTCGGCGGACGGCGGCAGCGTCGTCGAGCTCGAGAATCGCGGCACGATGGTGATGCCGGCGCGGCTGGAGGTGCGCTACGCCGATGGCACCGCCGAACGGGTCGAGCTGCCGGTCGAGATGTGGAACCTGGGCGATCGCTTCACCTGGCACGGACCGCCCGGACGCCGGGTGACATCGGCCACGCTCGATCCCGCTGCCGCCCTCCCCGATGTCGATCGCGACAACAACCACTGGCCCCGACGCTGAGATGCCGATGCGCCCGACTGCCCTGATCCTCGCCGCCCTCGCGGCCCCGGTTGCCGCCCAGGCGCCGGAACTGCCCGCCGACTTCGATGCCTACGTCGCCGGCGTGATGGCGGACCACGAGGTCCCCGGCCTCGCGATCGCCGTCGTGCAGGATGGCCGCGTCATCCTCGCGAAGGGCTACGGGGTGCGTGCTCTCGGCGCGAACGACCGGGTCGATGCACACACCCTCTTCGGGATCGCCTCCAACACCAAGGCGTTCACCGCGACGGCGCTCGCCCTCCTGGTCGAGGAGGGGAAGCTCGGCTGGGAGGACCCGGTCATCGAGCACCTGCCCTGGTTCCGGCTGAGCGATGCGTGGGTGACGTCGCAGCTCACGATCCGTGACCTGCTGGTGCACCGCAGCGGACTCGGACTCGGCGCCGGGGACCTGCTGTGGTGGCCCAGCTCGACCTACACGCGCCGCGAGGTCGCCGAGCGGCTGCGCTTCCTCCCGCTCGTCACCTCGTTCCGGTCGGCGTACGCCTACGACAACGTCCTCTACACCGTGGCGGGCGAGGTGATCGAGGCGGTGAGTGGGATGCCGTGGGAGGCGTTCGTGCAGCAGCGGATCCTCGACCCGGTCGGGATGACCGATTCACGCATCCGGCATCCCGGGATCATGGGGACGCCGAACATCTCGGGCACCCATGCCCGGGTGGAGGGTACAGTCCGCGCCATCACCCCGTTCACCAGCGACAACACCAACCCGGCCGGCGGGATCACCGCGAGTGCGACCGACATGGCGAAGTGGCTGCAGGTGCAGCTCGATTCCGGTCGCGTCGCCGGGGCCACGCGCCTCTTCCGTCCCACGACCACGCGCGAGCTGTGGCGCATCGTGACGCCGCAGCCCGAGGTCGTTGCCCCGCCGCTCCTCGCGCCGCTGGCGACCCCGATCCGCGGCTATGCCCTCGGGTTCGAGGTGCGGCTCTATCGTGGCCAGCAGGTGGTGACTCACACCGGTGGCCTGCCCGGATTCATCTCGCGGGTGGCGATGCTGCCGGGGAAGCGTCTCGGCATCGCCGTGATGACCAACATGGAATCCCCCGCCATGGAGCCGATCACCTGGCGCATCGTCGATCACGTGCTCGGGGCGAACCACGATTGGCGCTCGGCGTACGCGACGCTCGCGAAGGTCCAGGCCGACCAGATCGCGGCGGCCCGGCGCGGCGCGAGCGCCGCGCGGGACAGCACCGCGGGCCCGGCCCTGCCGCTCGCCTCGTATGCCGGTGCCTACCGCGACGCGTGGTATGGCGGGATCGATATCGCCGCGGAGCCCTCGGGGTTGGTGATCCGGTTCGGTCACACCCCCTCACTCGTCGGCGACCTGGTGCCCTGGCAGTACGAGACCTTCCTCGTCCGCTGGCGCGACCGGGAGCTGCGGGCCGACGCGTTCATCACCTTCACCCTCGACCCGACCGGAAAGGTCGCCGAGGCGCGGATGGCCCCCGCGAGTCCGGATGTCGACTTCTCCTACGACTTCCAGGACCTGCGACTCGTGCCGGTGCGGCGCTGACCGGCGAGTCCCCGTCGGCCCGCGCCGACATCGTCCTGCTCACCGAGCCGGCGTTGCCGGCGCTCTCGCCGGACGACCAGCTGCTGCTCGCGGCCCTCGAGGCGGGTGGTGCCCGCGTCCGCGTGGCCCAATGGCGTGGACCGGTGCTCGAGGACGCGGTGGCGGTGGTGCGCTCCTGCTGGGACTATGCCGCCGATCCCGTGGGGTTCCTCGATGCATGTGCGGGATGGTCCGCGGCGGGTCGCCTGCTCAATCCCCTCGAGACGATCCGGTGGAACCTCGACAAGCGCTACCTGGGCGAACTCGCGGCGGCGGGCGTCGAGATGCCCGAGACGGTGCACGTCGCCGCCGACGCGCCGCGGTCCCTCGCCGACGTCATCGCCGACCTCGGTGGTGGTGAGGTCGTCGTCAAGCCGTGCGTCGGCGCCTCGGGGATCGGGGCGTGGCGGAGCGCGGACCCCGGGGACCCCCGGTGGCACGAGGGCGCCGGGGTTGATCGCCTGGTCCAGCGCTTCGTGCCCGGCGTCGTCGAGGACGGGGAGCTCTCGCTGACCTGGTTCCGGGATGGCTATTCGCACGCGGTCCGCAAGCGGGTGCGCGCGGGGGAGTTCCGGGTGCAGGAGGAGCATGGCGGCACCGTCGAGATCGCACACCCCGATCGGGGGATCGTCGCCGCCGCGGAACGGGTGCTCGCGGCCGTGTCGCACGACTGGTGGTACGCGCGGGTGGACGGCGTGGTCGAGCGGGGCCGCTTCCTGCTGATGGAACTGGAACTGGTGGAACCGGAACTCTTCTTCCGCTGGGGTGAGGGGAGTGCGGCGCGGCTGGCGCGCCTGCTCCGCACGGTGGCCTGACCGCCGCGCTCAGGACTCCGCGGCGGCCGGATCCTGGGGCAGGGTGACCCCGTCCGGGGTGTAGAGCTCGACGGTGAGGCCGACGTGTCGCTGCTCGCCGACGCCGAGCGCGCCGACCCCGACGACGTGGCGGCCGACCTCCTCCCCGCGCTCGTTGGTGATCGTCACGACGACGGCATACTCCCACGCCTCGCCGCCCGCCGTGTGGCGGACGGTGCCTTCGATCCGGAGCGGCTGGATCGTCGCGCGTTCCTTGCGTTCCGCGCCGGCCTCGAACCGCAGGTAGTGCCGGCAGGCGGGGCAGACGCTGGCGCTCTCGAGGATGGTCGTCCGGCAGTGGGGGCAGGTGCGCGTCGCCCCCGGGGCACTGCGCGGCTTGGGGCTCATGCGGCCGAGGAGTTCTCCACGGCCACCGCCGGACGCGCCGACGCCGAGCCCTTCTCATCCCAGCCGAACTCGACCTGGCCGCGCATCCGCGACCCGGCGGC
>JACKDA010000016.1 GCA_020633775.1 Gemmatimonadales bacterium
TCCGGGAACACCCGGAAGGCGGTCACCGCGCCGCGCGAGTTCCGGATCGTCATCCCCGTGCCGGCGTACCGGTTGCCGAGGGCGTTGCGCTCGAACGAGGCCCGCTGCTCGGGGGAGAGGATGTCGGCGTACGGGTCACCGAGCTCCGCCACGAGGCCACGGGCGGCCAGTTCGTAGAGCCGGTCCTCGGGCACCGAATCCACCGCGGTCTCCGCCACCAGCCGGAAGACCTGGTTGAACAGGTCCACGGAATGGAACCGCTGGCTGGTGGCGCCAGCCAGGAAACCGACGAGGGCGATCGGGACGATGAGGGCCGCGAGGGCGAGGGGACGACGACGCACGGGCGTTCCTTGCATTCGGGAGATGAATTCCAGTATCGGACATGCCCTACGGGTCGGGCGGGCCCGGCGTGTCAGTCGGCCCGCGAGCCGCGGGCGAGAACCGGTCCACCGAGGCAGGGGTCGATGGTCCCGCCGACCACGCGCTGCCCGCTCGCCTCGAGTCGGGCGGTGACGGCCTCACGGAGGGGGCGACCGGGCGCCAGCAGGCCGCCGGAGAGTGCGACCGGCAGCACCTCCCCCCCGGCAGCCCGGGCAAGTTCGACGAGGTGCCCCACGGCCTGTTCGATGATCGAACCGGCCACGGCGTCGCCCCCCTCCGCTGCCGCAGCGACCACCGGCGCGAGGCCGGCCACCTCGTCGACGGCCGCCACGGTGCTCCAGCGGATGAGCGCCCCGATCCCGGCCACACCGGCCCGACCCGCCAGCAACTCGGCGAGGCGGGTCGAGGGCCCCAACCCGTCATGCATCCGGCCGACGGCCTTCAGCGCCTCGACCCCGATCCAGTAGCCGGAGCCGTCGTCACCCATCCGCCACCCCAGCCCGCCGGCTCGATAGTGCTTCCCATCCTCGGCGAGTCCGAGGGCGATGCTGCCGGTGCCCGCGATGAGCAGGACACCCGGGGCACCCTCGAAGGCGGCGGCACGCGCCAGCTGCGCGTCGGTGACCACGAGAACCTGCCAGGCGAGGCGCTCGCGGTCGACCGCCTGTTCGAGTTCGGCGCGCTCGGCGGCGCCGCCGGCGCCGGCCGCACCGATGACGATGGCGTCGGCGCGGACCGCCCCGGCCCGCGAGAGCAGTGGCCGCGCGAGCGCCGCGAGCGCCGCCGCGAGGGCACCCCCGCGGCTCGCGCGCATCGGTTCCCCGCGTCCCTCGGCCCGGCCGCGCTCCGCGCCATGGCTGTACAGGACGACCCGCATCGAGGTCCCGCCGACGTCGGCCGAGAGGACGATCACACCCGCAGCGCCCCGCCGGAACGGAACCGGCTCGAGATCCAGGCCACCGACAGCAGGATGATGGTCCCCATCGGAACGTACCACGGCCACGCCAGCTGCCCGAGCGGTTCCAGCGCGGGCAGCGCGGCACTGAGCCGCCTGGCGAAGATCGTGACGAGCATCACGCTCAGGGTGACGATCGTTCCCGCGATCACGTCACGACCCTGCATCCAGGCGCCGGCGCCCGCGAGGATGTACGCCCCCAGCAGCGCCCCATAGGTGACCGAGGCGATCGACAGCGCCAGCACCACGACGGGAGTGTCCGAGCCCGCCGCGAGCGCGTGGAACCCGAGCGCCCCCGCGACCAGCGCGACGCCCCATGCGAGCGACACGCCGCGACCGATGCGGAGCAGGCGGACGGGATCGCGCTCACCCGTGACGGACGCGTACAGGTCGTAGGTCACCGAGGAGGCGAGCGCGTTGATCGAGGAACTGAGCGTGCTCATCGCGGCGGCGAGGATGCCGGCGATCACCAGCCCCGACAGCCCGGTCGGGAACTCGTCGATCACGAACTGCGAGAAGACCCGGTCGCCCGCGAGGCCGTCCGGCGCGTGCCCCGCCGCCCAGATCGCCGTGCCGACGAGCAGGAAGAGGAGGAACTGGAAGATGACCAGCACGCCCGAACCGATCAGCGCGGTGCGGGCGTCCCGCAGCGAACGGGTGGCGAGCAGGCGCTGCACGATCAGCTGGTCGGTGCCGTGGCTCGCCGCCGAGAGCAGCGCGCCGCCGAGGATCCCGCCGAGCAGCGTGTAGGGGATCGTGAGCGAGAGGGTCGGGTCGAGGATCGTCAGCTTGCCGGCCGCCCCGGCCGCGTCGAGCATCGGGCCGACCCCCCCGGCCATCCCGCTGGCGAGCCACAGTCCGACGATGCCGCCGGCGACGTAGACCCCGAGCTGGATGACGTCGGCCCAGATCACGGCCTTCAACCCGCCGACGTAGGTGTAGAGGAGGGTCACCACGCCCATCGCCACGATCGCGGCCGGGATGTCCCACCCGGTGAGGAGGGCGAGCGGGATCGCGCCGGCGAAGATCCGCACGCCGTCGCCCAGGAAGCGGGTGACGAGGAAGGTGAGCGAGATCACCCGCCGTGTCGGGGCGCCGAAGCGCTGCTCCAGTCGCGCATAGGCGGTGTCCTGCTCGCCGCGGAAATAGCCGGGCAGCAGCCAGGCCGCCACGCCGAGTCGGCCGATCAGGTAGCCGATGGGCAATTGCAGGAAGGTGAGGTCGCCGCGGGCTCCGATCCCGGGGGTGGAGATGACGGTGACGGCGCTGGTCTCGGTCGCCACGATCGAGAGCATCACGCTCCACGCCGGCAGGTTGCGCGCCCCGAGGAAGTAGTCGCTGCCCGAGGCCTGCCCCCGCGAGAGCCAGAGTCCCAGGCCGAGGGTCAGGGCGAAGTAGCCGGCGATGACGAGGAGGTCGAGTGGGGCCAAGGGCTGTCCCGGAGGAGGGAAATCCTGCGTGATGCGGCAGGGCGGCGCGGCCGACGTTCCCCGAATCTAGCGTCCAAACGCGCAGGGGCCCCATCGCAGGGGCCCCCTCACGACTCGGGACTCGCGCCTCACGACTATGCCGTGAAACTGCTCCCGCAGCCGCAGCCGCCGGTAGCGTTCGGATTCGCGAAGGTGAAGCCGCTCCCCTGCATCGAGGAGACGTAGTCGATCGTGACGCCATTGAGGTACTGGGCGCTGAAGGCGTCGATGAAGACCGGCACGCCGCTGATCGTGGCGACCATGTCGTCATCGACCGCCTTGTCCTCGATGTTCAGCGTGTACTTGAAGCCGGAGCAGCCCCCCGGCAGCACGGCGACCCGGAGGCCGGCGGTCTCGGCGGGGACGTCCTCGGCCGCGAGGAACTTCCGGACCTCGTCGGCGGCCTTGTCGGTCAGGGTCAGCACGAAGCCCTCGGGAAGGGCCTGCGTCATGGTGTCGCTCATCGGGTCCCCTTGGGAGAGAGGTACTCCTCGAAGATCGTCCCGCCGCGGGGGAGGGTCAAGGCGGGGGGCGCCGTTTCCCCCGGAATCCGGATTTGGCCGTACATTCTGCGGTCACCCCCCCGGAGCCCGAATGCCGAAGTTCGTGATCGAGCGTGAGAACCTGGGGGGCGGTCGCACCGGACCGCCCCAGGTCTACGAGATCACCCCGCCACGAGGCGTCCCGCCCGAACCCGCCACCGAGGTGCGCTGGGTTGAGGCGTATGTCACCGATGTCGCGCTCTTCTCGATCTACCTGGCCCCGGACATCGACGCCGTGCGGCGCTTCGCCCGGATCGAGAAGCCGAGGGTGCCGCCGGTGGCCTGGTCCCGGCGTCGGCTGCCGTCCCCGCGCCTGGAGCGCAGTGAGTAGCGATCGATCCGGCTCCATTCCGGCTGCGCAGCGCGCGGACGGTCTCCCCCAGCTGAAGATCTGCTGCATCGCCAGTCCCGAGGAGGCTGCCCTTGCCGTGCGGCACGGCGCGACGGCGCTGGGGGTGGTGTCCGCCATGCCCAGCGGTCCCGGGGTGGTCTCGCCGGCGACCATCAGCGCGGTACTCGGCGCCGTCCCGCCGGGCATCGACACCTTCCTGTTGACGAGCCGCCAGTCCGCGACCGGGCTCGTCGCGCACCACCGCGAGCACCCGGCGACCACGCTCCAGCTCGTGGACCATGTTCCGGTCGACGACCTCGTGGCGCTCCGTGCGGCGCGGCAGGGGGTGACCCTGGTGCAGGTGATCCACGTGACCGGTCCGGAGGCGCTCGACGCGGCACGCGCGGTGGCGCCGTTCGTCGATGCCTTGCTCCTCGATTCCGGGAATCCCGCGGCGGCGGTCAGGGAGCTGGGCGGAACCGGACGCGCGCACGACTGGGCGATCAGCGCACGGATTCGCGAGGCGGTGGACCTCCCGGTGTGGCTGGCGGGCGGCTTGCACGCGGGCAACGTGGCGCGGGCGGTCGAGGTCGTGCGACCGCACGGCGTGGATGTCTGCAGCGGCGTCCGCACGGAGGGTCGTCTCGACCCCGGCAAGCTGGCCGCCTTCGCGAGCGCGCTCGGGCGTGGCGGCGGATCCGCCGCGGCGGCGACGTCGCGCTAGGTTCCGGTCACTTCTCCACCTCTCCCCGGGAGTTCCCCATGCAGCTCGGTGCCTTTTCGATCTCGCTCGCGGTCAAGGACCTTCAGGCGTCGAAGGCGTTCTACGCGAAGCTCGGGTTCACCCCGTTCGGCGGCGACGGGACCCACTACCAGATCATGAAGAATGGCGATCACCTGATCGGGCTCTTCCAGGGGATGTTCGAGCAGAACATCCTCACCTTCAATCCCGGCTGGGACGCGGATGCCCAGCCGCTGGAGTCGTTCACCGACGTGCGGGAGATCGCGCGGGAGCTGAAGGCGGGCGGCGTCGCCCTGGTGCAGGAGACCAACCTCGATGGCACCGGTCCGGCGAGCTTCGTCACCGTCGATCCGGATGGCAACCCGATCCTGGTCGACCAGCATCGCTGAGCCGGACCGAGCGGATCAGCGGCGCACGAACGACGGCAGGCAGGCGTCGGCCTCGCACGCGCCGGCGAAGCGGACATAGACCTCGTCCGGCGAGAAGCCGGTGACCTCGACGCCCGCGCGACCGAGCCAGGCGATGATCGCGCCGAAGTCGCCGCCCGCATCGACCAGCGCGAAGGCCCGGGTGCCGAGGCCGTCGGTGTGTGCGTCGAGGGTCGCCAGCAGTCCGGCCTGGGTGACGGGCGCGTCCGCGTGGGCCACGAGATCGCGCAGCGCGGCGACGAAGCCGTCGTGGTCGGCCGCGTCGATCAACAGGGCCACCATCGCCCCGCCACCATAGATCCGCTCCCAGTGGTCCGACTTCTCGCGGCCCGCCTCCACCAGGCCCACGCCCGGCGAGAGGCGCGGGGCGAGGCGAACCCGGCGGATCACGTTGGCCAGCCGTTGCGCCAGCATCGGCGCCTCGAAGAGGCCGGCCCGGTAGCCCAGCGTGATCGCGAGGTAATCGGTGAATCCCTCGGTGAACCAGGAGGCCTCCGCCGGGTTGGCGCCGCGCACATGGTTGCCGAGCCAGAGGTGGAGCATCTCGTGGGCGAGGCCGTGGGTCCAGACGAGCGCATCGATCGCGCGCACCGGGTCGGCGAGCGTCAGCGTGAAGCTCTCGCGGAACGCCCCGCCGTCCATCCGGGGGCCCTTGAAGACCACGACCGCGTACCGCTCCGCCGGCGTCGCGCCGAAGTAGTCGGCGAAGACCGGCGGCAGGCGGGTCATCATCGGCACCAGCACCGGGGCGATCGACGCGAGCCGCTCGTCCAGGACCCACTGCAGCGTCATCGTGCCGGCATCGGTCGCGCCAGCCGTGAAGCGGCCCATCGCGAAGGCGTTCTTCTCGAGGTGGGCAACGTCGCTCGCGTGGAAGCTCCGTGGCCCACCCGGCCAGGGCGAGAGGATCGACCAGTCCTCGGGGAGGTCGAAGGCGATCTCGATCGGACACGACGGCCAGTCCGCGTCATGGAGGAAGAAGGCGTTCCCGACGAAGAAGTAGGTGTCGCCGAAGTGCGACGCGACCTCGTCGATCCCTCCGCCGGTCCACTCGACCGCATCATGATCGGCGACCACCTCGTACCGGACCCGCGTGAGTGGCGTCACCGAGCTCCAGGTGCCCTCCCCGCGATAGGCGACGGCGGCCCCGGCGTCGCCGCTCCAGCCCTCGAGCGCATCTATCGAGGCGGCCTGCGCCTCGGGGCGCCCGATCGCCTCGGAGAACCGGAGCGCGAGTCGGGAAGTCGGGACGGCAAACCGGGCCTCGACACCGAAGCGGTCCGCCCCGAGCCACCGGACGTGATAGGACGCCGCCGGGGCCGCGCACCGCTGGGCCGCGACCGCGGCAGGGGAGAGGAGGCACGTGGCCATCAGGAGTCGCTGCGAGAGAGTGGTCATGCCGGGCGTACGGCGGCGGGCACGGGTGTGTTTCAAGTTGCATCACCGGGCGGTGCGCCATGTCGTGGCCGTTCTCGCTTGCCGTCTTTCCGGGGTCGCCGCAACTTCCCTCGATCCCCGCTGCCACCAGCCCACACCAAGGATTCCCGATGACGCGATACCTCGCCCCGCTGCTGCTCGTCGGTCTTGCCGCGCCGCTCCTCGCCCAGGACCCTGGCGCGACCGTCCCTCGCGACGACGCCAAGCGGGGCGGGTCGGCGAACATCCGCCTCCTGGCGCACGTCGAGAACAACGCCGGGGCGTGGAAGGCCGCGGACATCGAGATGGAGCAGGACGCCGGCCGACCGTACGTCTACGTCTCGGGCTTCGTGAACAACAACTTCCAGGTCTACGACGTGCGCAACGAGCAGGCGCCGAAGCTCCTGCTCAACTGGACCATCGAGAACCCCGAGCTCCACCAGGGGATCGGTGCCATGGACGGGAAGTACTTCAAGCTCGGCGATCGCTACTTCTACGTGCAGTCGTTCCAGTTCGCGCAGGGCGGCCCCGACAGCGACCTGGGTGCGATCGTCTTCGACGTCACGGGCCTGCCCGATCCTGCGGCGGTCCGCGAGGTGGCCCGGATCCGCTACGCCCCGTCGCCGGGGGGCTTCCACAACATCTTCGCCTACAAGCACTCCAGCGGCCGCGTGCTGCTCTTTACCACGATCGGCGGGGATCGCGCACTCGTCTACGATCTCGGCCGGGTGGTCGCCGGCGGCGATCCGGCGAGCTGGCTGGTGGGCGAGGTGCCCAATCCGACGCCGATGGCCCAGCTCGGCGCGAGCGGGTACCACGACTTCTACGTCGGCTATGACGTGGCCCGTCGCCGGGACGTGTTCTACGGAGCCGGCCTGGGTGGCTATTCGGCGTGGGACGTGAGTGCGCCGGAGGCACCGAGCCAGCTGTTCACGATCACCTCGCTGGGGATGGACCTCGCCCACACCTTCACGCCCTCGCCCGATGGCAACATTGCCGTCACCGAGACCGAGTACCAGTACACCCCGTTGCGGATCTGGGACCTGACGGAGGGGCAGGACGGCCGCCGCCAGAACCTCGACATCCCGCTCTCGGCCTGGACCGCCGACTGGCGCGACCTCTCGCACAATCACGAGGTGCGCTGGCCCTTCGTCTTCGTCTCGGCCTACGAGGACGGTTTCTTCGTCTTCAACCTCACGGACCCAAAGCACCCGAGGACCGAGGGGTGGTACTACACCTGCCAGTGCACCCACGAGCACGGGTTCGGGGGCGGGCCGAACGTCGGGTGGGAGAGCACGACCAGCGTGATGCAGGGTGGCTTCGGGGTCGACGTGCGCAACCGCGACGGGCTGATCGTGCTCAGCGACATGCGCACCGGGTTGTGGCTCTTCCGCATGGACGGGTTCAGCGGGTGGAACGGGGCCTCGGTCGGTATGCCGAACATCTCCAGCGTCCAGGACTACGATCGCGGACCGGCGCCGTCGTCCCGGTGATCCGCCCGGCGCCCTGGCTCCTCGGGGTCGGCCTCGTCCTGGCCGGCCCGGCCACGGTCGCCGGGCAGGGTCCCGGGACGCCATGGGAGATGCCACTGCGCGCGGGCCCCGCGGCCCCGGCGGCCCGGGGTGAGGCCCGGCTGCAGTTCGCCCCCTCGCCTTTCGGGGTCGCGGTCACGGCTGACGGGCGCCACCGCTATGACGTCCGGATCACCGCGGAGAATCTCCCGGACCCCGCCACCCTCGGGCCGTATCGGGTGCTGCTTGCGTGGGAAACCCCGCGCGACCTCTCGACCTGGCACCGGCTCGGCGTGGTCCGCAACGGCACCTCGCTGGTGGGCACCGCCGACCACAACAAGTTCCTCCTGGTGATCACGGCGGAGCCCGACTCTCTCGTGACGACGCGGAGCGGCCCCACCGTGTTGCACGGGATGTCGCCCAGTGGCTGGTTGCAGCAGTTCCTCACGCATCCGCTCTTTCGGGGGATGTCGCAGTGAGGCGCATGCTCCTCTTGATTGCCCTCGGGTGCACGGCGCCGCTTGCCGGGCAGGACCATGCCGCGATGGGACATGACCACGACGGGATGGCGATGGACATGCCGATCCCGATGCCGAAGGGGATGGTCATGCTTCCCGGGCTGGTCGGGCTGACGCCACCGGTCGCGCCGTTCCTCCCCGGCATGGTCGCGGATCCCGCCGGGCTGCCGTCCGCGCGGCCGAGTCAGGTGGTGGCGCTTGCCGATGGCGACACCCTCGACCTCACGGCCGGCCTCGTGGCGCGCACCATCCGCGGTCGGACCTACACGATGTACGCCTTCAATGGCCAGGTGCCGGGGCCGATGATCCGCGTCGCCCGGGGGGCGACGATCACGGTGCGCTTCCACAACGCCATCGACCTGGAGAGCACCGTGCACTGGCACGGCCTCCGGCTGGACAACGGGTCGGACGGCGTCCCCGGGCTCACGCAGGCCCCGGTGGAGCCGGGAGGGGACCACACCTACACCGTGCGCTTCCCCGACGCCGGGATCTACTGGTACCACCCGCACGTGCGCGAGGATATCCAGCAGGCGCTGGGGCTGTACGGCAACCTCCTCGTGGACAGCGAGGACCCGGACTACTACGCCCCGGCGAACCGCGAACAGGCGCTGATGCTGAGTGACCTGCTCGTCCATCATGACACCCTCATCGCCTTCGGCCGCGAGGCGCCCGACTTCGCCCTGATGGGCCGGGTGGGGAACGTGCTCCTCGTGAACGGGGAGCCCGAGTACCGGCTCGACGTCAAGCGGGGCGAGGTGGTCCGGTTCCACCTCACGAACGTCGCCAACTCGCGCACCTGGAACCTCTCGATCCCCGGCGTCCCGATGAAGGTCGTCGCATCCGATGTCGGGCGATTCGAGCGCGAGGAGTGGGTGGCGAGCGTGGTGCTGGCCCCCGCGGAGCGCTACGTGATCGAGGCGCGATTCGCCGAACCGGGGCGCTACCCGCTCCTCAACGCGATCCAGGCCGTGGACCACTACCGCGGCGAGTTCGAGCCGCAGGTCGACACCCTCGGCTGGATCACGGTCGGCTCGCGCCCCGTGCGCCCCGATCACGCGTCGTCGTTCGCCGTGCTGCGCCACAACACGGATGTCACGGCCGAGATCGACCGCTATCGCGACCAGTTCGACCGGGCCCCGGACAAGACGCTGCACCTGACGGTGGCGGTCAGCGGGCTCCCGCTCACCACCGTCCAGTTCATGAGCGTGGACACCGCGTACTATCATCCGGTGGAGTGGGTCGATGGGATGCCGGAGATGAACTGGCTGTCGACGGCGCAGCAGGTGCGCTGGATCCTGCGCGACGAGGCCACCGGCGCCGAGAACCATGCCATCGACTGGACGGTGCGGCAGGGCGCGGTGGTCAAGCTTCGGCTCGTCAACGAGGCGACGTCCTTCCACCCGATGCAGCACCCGATCCACCTGCACGGCCAGCGCATGCTGGTCCTGTCACGCGACGGGGTCCCGACGACCAATCTCGTCTGGAAGGACACCGTGCTGATCCCGGTGGGCTCGACGGTGGACCTGCTCATCGACGCCGCGAACCCCGGCGCCTGGATGCTGCATTGCCACATCGCCGAGCACCTCGGCGCGGGGATGATGGCGACCATGCACGTGGTGCCCTGAGGAGGAGCTCATGTCCAGCGCGAACGCCAGCAACGCCGCCAAGGCCGGGATCGGCTTCGGCAGCGCCCTCGCGATCACGATCTCGTGGAGCGTGCACCAATCGATCCTCTGGGCAATCATCCAGGGGTTCTTCGGCTGGTTCTACGTCATCTACTACGCCCTCACCCGGTAGGGGACTCCGATGCGCCGCTCGCTCGTGCCCGTGCTCTGCCTCGCGCTCGCCTGTTCCGCCGCGCCCTCGCCGGAGGACACCGCCGCCCTGGTGCACTTCGCCAGTCGGTACGCCGCCGCGTGGGGCTCCCAGCAGCCCGACAGCGTCGCGGCGTACTTCGCCGAGGACGGCTCGCTGACCATCAACGGTGGCGACGCCGCCGTCGGGCGCCCGGCGATTGCCGATGCGGCCCGCGCCTTCATGACCGCGTTCCCCGACATGGTCGTGACCATGGACTCCCTCGGGGCCGCCTCCGACGGCCGCTCGGCGACCTTCTACTGGACCCTGGTCGGGAGCAACACCGGTCCCGGGGGCAGCGGCCACCCGGTGCGGATCAGTGGGCGTGAGGAATGGACCCTCGGCGAAGGCGGGCTGATCGCGCGCTCGCGCGGGCACTTCGACGAGGCCGAGTACCAACGCCAACTGCAGGGCCCGACCGCCGCCGCGACGTGAGCGGTCTTCCGGGGCGGCGGCCCCCGGGGCGCCGTGCCATCACCCCCCTTGGTCCAAGACACTGGAGACGACCCGATGAGCGAACGCGTTTCGTGGATGCTGCACATGCAGGTGCGCGATGGCCAGACCGAGGCGCTGCGGGCGTTGATTCCCGAGATGGTGCAGGCAACCGAGGCCGATGAGCCGGGGACCCTCGCCTACGAGTGGTACCTGAGTGCCGATGGGGCGACTTGCCATCTCTACGAGTGCTATGCCCACTCGGCGGCGGCGATGGTCCACGTCGGGAATTTCGGGGCGAAATTCGCGGAGCGCTTCCTCGCCGCACTCGCCCCCACGGAGCTGACCCTCTACGGACCGGCCAGCCCGGCGTTGCGCGAGGCACTGGCAGGGTTCGGTGCGGTCCCCCTCGCCGAAGCCGGCGGGTTCCGTCGCTGACGGCGCCCCGGCCGATGTCGGGTGGGGCGGCCTGGGCACGCATCGGGGAGCATGGACTGCCACGGCCGTCCACAATCACCCACAGGACACACCGGGGGCATGCCCCCCAGCCCGGGAGCCACCCATGATCCACGACAGCATCCTCGGCACGATCGGCAACACTCCGGTCGTCCGCATCAACCGGCTCGCGCCGTCGCACGTCGAGATGTACGTGAAGCTCGAGGCGTTCAACCCGCTCTCCTCGGTCAAGGACCGGCTGGCGTTCGCCCTCATCGCCGATGCGGAGCGCCGGGGGGTGCTCCGGCCGGGCCAGACCGTCGTCGAGCCGACGTCGGGCAACACGGGGATCGCGCTCGCGATGGTCTGCGCGGTGAAGGGCTACCCGTTCGTCGCGGTGATGGCCGAGAGCTTCTCGGTGGAGCGCCGCAAGTTGATGCGGATGCTCGGGGCGCGGGTGGTCCTCACCCCGGCCGCCGAGCGGGGGACCGGGATGGTGCGCAAGGCGCGCGAGCTCGCCGCGGCGCACGGATGGTACCTCCCCGATCAGTTCGAGAACCCGGCCAACCCGGCCTTCCACCGCAGCACGACCGGTCCCGAGATCCTGCGGGACTTCGCGGGGCGCCGCCTGGACGTCTGGGTCACGGGGTGGGGCACCGGCGGCACGCTCACCGGGGCGGGGGAGATGCTGAAGCTCGCCCGTCCCGACCTTCGCATCGTCGCGGCCGAGCCCGAGGGCGCGGCGCTGCTGCAGGGTCACGAGTGGACCCCGCACAAGATCCAGGGCTGGACACCGGACTTCGTCCCGGGCGTGCTCGCGCGAGACGTCTTCGACGAGATCGTCACGGTGACCGACGCCGAGGCGATCGACACCGCACGCGCCCTCGCCGCACGCGAGGGCATCCTCTGCGGCATCTCGGCCGGTGGGACCTTCGCGGCGGCGCGCCGGGTGGCGGAGTCGGCGCCTGAGGGGACCGTGCTGCTCGCCATGCTTCCCGACACCGGCGAGCGCTACCTCTCGACGCCGCTGTTCGAGGGGATCGCGGAGGGCAGCGACGCGGTGGAGTAGGGCGGCGCGGCGCCGCGGCGCATTGTTGTGGCCGCCGAGGGTAGGTTTGACGATTCCACGTATCGAGGTCCCGGCCCCGAACCCGATGGGCCCTCACCGATCACCATGCGGCGACCGATGACCGAGAGTTCCGCTCGTCCCGCGCCCCGACGCGCCGCAGGCGCCCTGCTGGGCGTGGTGCTCCTCGGTGCGCTACTCGCCGTGCCATCGGGAGCCCCCTCGGGGGACGTCACCCCCTCGTCCGGACGACCGTTCGTCTGGGATCGCGACACGACCTGGGAGGCGTTGCAGTACCGGTTCGAGGCGGCACGCACCGCGGGCTGCTCGGGCGTCGCCGCCACCGACTCCGCGTTCGTCGGCCTGACGAGCGCGGTCGATGCCGTGTCCTCCGCCGCCGCGCTATCGGTCGGCGCGCCGAGCCTCGATTCCCTCGAGCACCGGCTCTTCACCGTGGGGGCGATCGTTGCCGCCTGTCCCGCACGGCAGGCCGAGTACCTCGCGCTCGCCGCGCAGGCGCGCGAGGCGGTCAAGCGGCACTCGCGCGCGTGGGACATGACCCGCACGGAGACTCGTGATCGTCTCTATCGTGCCCTCTACGGGACCCGCGCCGCGATCGAGGAGGTGCTCCTCCAGCAGCCCGCCGCTTCGTTCGCCCTCTCCGAGGGACCGACGGCGCCGTCCGCGGCCCCGTCCGCGGTCGTGCACGGGGTCACGTTGCACTCCGGCGACCTGCTGGTCTCGCGGGGCGGGTACCCGACCTCCGCCCTGATCGCCCGCGGGAGCGACTACCCCGGCAACTTCTCGCACGTGGCGCTCGTGCACGTGGACCAGGACAGTCACGAGGTCCTGGTCATCGAGGCCCACATCGAACGCGGGGTCGCCGTGGCGACGGCGGAGGTGTACCTCGCCGACAAGAAGCTGCGCGTGCTCGTGCTGCGCCCGCGGGCCGACCTCCCGGCTCTGCGGCGCGATCCCCTGCTGCCGCACCGCGCGGCGAGCGCGATGCTCGACCGCGCGCGCGCCGAGCACATCCCGTACGATTTCGCGATGGACTACTCGGACCCCTCGCGACTCTTCTGTTCGGAGGTCGCGTCCGCGGCGTACGCGACCCAGGGCGTCACCCTCTGGACCGGCATCTCCACGATCACGGCTCCCGGCCTGCGGCGGTGGCTGGGCGGCTTCGGGGTCACCCACTTCGAGACCCAGGAACCGTCCGACCTGGAATACGACCCCCAGCTCGTGACGGTGGCCGAATGGCGCGATCCCGCTGCGCTCCGGGGTGACCACATCGACAACGCGGTGACGGACGCGATGCTGGAGGGGGCCGAGCGGGGGGATGTGATCAGTTTCCAGTGGTGGCAATTGCCGGCGGCACGCCTGCTGAAGGGCTACAGCGTCGTGCGCGAGGCACTGGGTGGTGTCGGCCCGATCCCCGAGGGGATGTCGGCGGCGGCCGCGCTTCGGAACAAGGCCTACACGACGCGCCACCGGGAGCTCGCCGTCGCGGTCGACGCGGCGGCGACGGCGTGGGAGGCCGAGCGCGGCTATCCGCCGCCGTACTGGGTGCTGGTCCAGCTGGCACGCGATGCCGTGGCCGGGGAGGGACGATGAGCGAGACGATGCAGGTCCTGGTGCCATTCGTCCATGTCGCCGATGTGGAGCGCTCGGTCGCGTTCTACGAGCAGCTCGGATTCACGGTCGGCAACACCTTCCGGGTCGAGGCGACCGGCGTGCTGAACTGGGCCTGGCTCCAGAGTGCGGCCGCGAAGCTCATGCTCACGCGGGCGAGCGGGCCGATCGATCCCGCCGCCCAGGCGGTCCTCTTCTACCTCTACTGTCCCGACGTCGCGGCAATGCGCACCCAGCTGCTCGGGCGGGGGGTCGAGGTCGGCGAGATCACCACGCCGTTCTGGGCGCCGAGAGGGGAGTTCCGGCTCCACGATCCGGACGGGTACGTCCTGATGGTCACCCACACCTAGCCGCTGGGGCGAGGGCCAATCCGTCGGGTTCCGGCCGGCGTACAGCTGCTATTCCGACTTCCCTGACCCGGAGCAGCCATGCCCCGTGCCGTGTCGCCGTCCGTGTGCCTCCCGGCGGGCCTTCTCGTGGCCGGTTTCCTCGCGATCAGCCCGGCCCGCGCCGTGGGGCAGGCGCTCACCCGCGACACCCCCCTCCCGGCGGCAGACCTCCGCGCCGACCTCGCGGTCCTGCGCCGGGCCTACACCGAGTTGCACCCCGGCCTGCTCCGGTACAACAGCGCCGCCGAGATCGCGGCGCGGTTCGACGAGGTCGATCGCTACTTCACGCAGGATCGCACGCTTGGCGACGCGTTCCTCGCCCTCACGCGGCTCACTGCCGCCGTGCGCTGTGGCCACAGCTACCCGAATTTCTACAACCAGCCCGCCGCCATCCAGGCGGCGCTCTTCGAGGCCGATGATCGCTTGCCGTTCGAGTTCCGATGGCTCGACCGGCGGATGGTGGTGACCACCGATCGGACGCCGGACCACCTGCTGCCCCGTGGCACCGTGATCGAGCGCGTCGATGGCGTGCCGACCCCGACGATTCTCGATTCGCTGCTGCCGCTCGCCCGGGCCGATGGCGGGAACGACGCCAAGCGGATCGCCTATCTCGGCGTGCAGGGCGAGGAACGGTGGCATCCATTCGACATCCTCTACCCGCTGGTCTTTCCTCGGGCGACCGACTCGTACGAGCTGCAGGTGCGCCGACCGGGCGAGGCCCGCACGGCGACACTGCGCGTGGCACCGCGCTCCGCCGCGGCGCGGCGTGACGACGGGGCGCCGGCTTCCACGTCGGCTCCGGATGCGCCGCTCTGGCGCTTCACGGTGGAGGGTGGCGTGGGCATCCTCGGCATGCCGACCTGGGTCCTCTACAACTCGACGTGGGACGCCCGGGCATGGCTCGACGGGGTTCTCGTCCGGGTGCGGCAGGAGGCAATCACCGACCTCGTGATCGACCTGCGTGGCAACGAGGGTGGCAGCGACCTTGGCAACGAACTGCTCGCGCACTTCCTCCGCGAGCCGGTCACCCGACCGCCGGTGGAGCGTCGGGTGCGCTATCGTGCGGTCCCCGCCGAACTGGACCCGGTCCTGGACACCTGGGACGATGCGTTCCGTGATTGGGGCGAGGCGGCGCGAGGGCCCGGGGAGGACGGCTTCTACCGGCTCGTCGACGATGGCGGGGGGAGCGGGGAGCGGACGATTCGCCCGCTCGACCCCGCGTTCGGCGGTCGGCTCTGGGTCCTCGTGGATGGCGCGAACAGCTCCGCGACCTTCAGCTTCGCGCTCGCCGTGCAGGAGACCGGGGTCGGCACGCTGGTCGGCGAGCCGACCGGCGGCAATCGCCGCGGGATCAACGGCGGGGCGTTCTTCTTCGTCCGGCTGCCGCGCACCGGGCTCGAGGTCGACCTACCCTTGGTCGGGGGCTTCCCGGCCGAGGAGCAGCCCGATGCCGGGGTGGTACCGGATCTGGTGGTGGTCCCGACGGCGAACCAGGTGGCGGCCGGGGTGGACCCCGCGATGGACTTGGTCCGGGAACGGATCGCGCGGCTCCGGGGCGGCTGAGCCACCAGCGGGTAGGCCGGGGCCCCGTTGCCGGTTCCCGATTTCGGCCGTATCCTCGCCCATCCCGTTCCCGCTCCCCCGACCGGTCACCGCGCCATGTCCTTTGTCCACCGTATCGACGAGCGGACTGGCATCCTGCACTGCACCATGCAGGGCCGCATGACGCTGTCCGACTTCCTCGCGGCCCTCGATGAGATGACTCCCGGTGGGACCTTCCCGACCTCGCACCGACTCTACGACATGCGCGAGTGCATCCCCGACGTCTCGACGGCGGAGGTGCACCTCGTCGCGACCGAGACGGAGCGGCGGGATCGTCCGGGGAGTCGGATCGCCATGGTCTCGGGGATCGACCTGACCTACGGCCTCTTGCGGCAGTACGAAGGGTTCCGGCAGGGCACCCAGAGCGAGATCCGCGTGTTCCGCACCCTCGAGCCCGCGCTCGCCTGGTTGGAGGAGGAGCGCTAGCCGGTCACGCCGTCGGGGGTCTCGCGCGGCGGCGCGTCGGGGAAGAGCGCGCGCATCACGGCGTCGGCAACGACCGCGCGCACCAGGGAAAAGTTCGGGGTGTTGCGCGTCGGGTGCACCCGATTGGTGAGCAGGATGATGATCGTCTCGCGCGTCGGGTCGATCCAGATCGACGTGCCGGTGAACCCGGTGTGCCCGAAGCTCCGCGCGCTCATGATCCTGCCCGCCGATGAGCGCCCCGACGGCGTGTCCCAGCCGAGGCCGCGCGACGAGCCGTGCGGATGGTCCTGCGTGACGGTCCAGGTCGCGAAGCCGCTCGGCGGCGGTGGATCGCCGGCAACCTGCCGTCCGAGCGCGCCGGCGAGCGCCCACTCGGTGAATCGCAGCAGGTCGTCCGCGGTCGAGAACAATCCGGCATGTCCCGAGACCCCGCCGAGGCGGGATGCGTTCTCGTCGTGGACCTCGCCGCGGAGGACGTGGCCGCGCCACGGGTCGTTCTCGGTCGGCGCGACGAACCGGCGCCAGCTCCCCGGCGGCAGGAAGCGGGTGCGCGTGAGGCCGAGCGGCTCGGCGATGCGGTCGCGAAACAGGCGGTCGATCCGGGTTTCGTACACCTGCTCGAGGATCGCCATCAGGGTGATGGCCCCGAGGTCGGAGTAGACCATGCGTTCACCCGGGGCGCGCTCAAGGTCGGACGTCACCGTGCGCAGGATCGCGCCCTCCCGGACGAAGGTCTCCTCCCACAGCCGGCGGTGGGCCGGCAGGCCGCTGTCATGCAGGAGCAGGTCGCGCACCGTCACGCTGCCCTTGGGGCCGAGCCCCCGCCCGAAGTCCGGCAGGTAGCTGACCACCGGCACGTCGAGTACCAGCTTTCCCTCGTCGACCGCCATCATCGCGAGGGTGGTGAGGGCGATGACCTTGGTGAGGGAGGCCATGTCGTAGAGGGTGGCCGCATCGGGGCGGGTGGGGTCGTCGAGCCCCAGTCGGCCGACCCCGTAGGTGAACCGCTCCCCGCGCACCGAGACGGCGAGGACCGCGCCCGGTGCCGCACCCGCGGCGATCGCGGAGTCGAGCACCGCCGCGGCCGGGGCGAGCCGGGCCTCGAGCGGGGCGCTCCGCGGCAGCGGCCGCGACGGCGGCGGCCCGCCGGCGCACCCCGCCAGCAGCGACGCCGCGAGCACGCCAACGCATGCGAGACGACCGATGGGGCGGCTCACGGGACCTGCCCGAGTCGCACGCCGGTGCGCAGCGGAAAGGTCGGCGGGATCGCGATCGGTGACGTGCCCGTGATCGCCGCCTGACCGGTCAGCGCGCGCGCGACGGCCTGCTCGGCGAACTCGGTCGCGGCCCACGCCATGATGTAGCTCGCGGCGGTCGGGACCTGCGAGATGATGTAGGGGGAGCCGAAGGAGACCAGCACCGTCGGGCCGTGGCGCGTGAGTCGCCCGAGCGCCTGTTCGGTCGCCGGGACGAGCCCGATCCGACCCTGGGATTGTCCCCATCGGACCGCCGTGGCAAGGATCGTCACCGGCGCCTTCGCCATCTCCCGCTCGGCCGCACCGAGCTGCGCCGCCGTCGGCGAGGTCGGCACGCGCGCCTCGTGCACCGTCCACCCGGCGGCGCGCAGGCCGGCGATCATGTCACGCCCGAGGGTGCTGCTGCCGTCCGCCACCGTCACCACCGTCACGGTGGCCGGGCCCTGGCGAAGGCGGCGCACGGTCCCCAGCGAATCGGTCAACAGGACGAGGGAACGCTGCGTCGCCGCGCGCGCGGCGGCCACCGCCGCCGGGGTCCGGATCGCGGCTCGGGCGGCGGCCGGGTCGACCAGCCGCTCGCGGAAGAGTCCCATGCGCTGCTTGAACTCGAGGATCCGGCGCACCGAGGCATCGAGCCGGGCGCGGCTGATGCGGCCCGATTCGACGGCGTCGACCATGGCGTCCACGGCCTTGGCGGGATCCGCCGGCATGAGGAGGAGGTCGCTGCCGGCCTCGAAGGCGCGCACCACCGCCTCCTCGGGGCCGATCTCCCGGGCGATCGCTCCCATGTCGAGCGCGTCGGTGGTGATCAGGCCCTGGAAGCCGAGCGAGTCGCGCAGGATCCCGGTGAGGATCGTCGGCGAGAGGGTCCCCGGTCGCGCGGCCCCGCCATCGAGCGCCGGCAACGCGATGTGCGCCGACATCACCGCATCGACGCCCGCGGCGACCGCCGCCCGGAACGGCACCAGCTCCAGGGTGTCGAATCGGCTCCATGGCGCGGTGATCGTCGGGAGCGAGAGGTGCGAGTCGGTGTCGGTGTCGCCGTGGCCGGGGAAGTGCTTCGCGGTCGAGAGCATCCCGCCCGCGCGCAGCCCCTCGATCGTGGCGCGGACATAGCGCGACACGTCGCCCGGATCGCTGCCGAAGGAGCGGGTGTTGATGATCGGGTTGGCGGGATTGTTGTTGACATCGGCGACCGGGGCGAATGCCAGATGCACCCCGAGCGCGCGGCCCTCGCTCGCGGTCACGCGGCCCATCTCGAAGGCATCCTCGAGACTCCCTCCGGCGGCGACCCCCATCTGGGTGGGGAACGGCGTCCCGGCACGGACCCGCATCGTGATGCCGCCCTCGAAGTCGGCCGCCACGAGGAGCGGGAGTGGCGCCCGACGCTGCAACCGGTTCAACTTCTCGACGATCGCGGAGGGCGTTCCGGTCGAGATGATGATCCCGCCCAGTTCGAGGTCCTCCACCCACCCGTACGCCTTGACCATCGTGGGGTCGGTGTCGGCGACATCGTCCCCCAGCAGCCACGGCATCACCAACTGGGCGACCTTCTGGCGGGTCGAGAGCGTCGCGAGCAGGGCGTCGACCGTGTCACGGGTCGGCTGGACGACGGCGATCCGGTCGGGAATCACCTCCGGGAGGCGATGCCCCTCCGGCGGGGCCGCCGTGGCACAGGCGGCGGCAGTCACGAGCGAGAGGAGCGAGGCGACGTGCGACACGAAGTGAGATCCGGTGGTCGAGGGTGGTGGATGGCGGCGGTCGTGGCGGTGCTCGGGTGCGGCGGGGCGATGCCGCCGGTGGCGGCCCAGGTCGCCGTCCGCCCCGGGGTGGACGTCCTGCTGAGCGACTCGCTGCACCTCGTGCGCGGCAAGCGCGTCGGGTTGGTGACCAACCTCGCCGCCGTGGACGCCCGGGGGATCAGCGCCGTCGAGCGGTTCCGGGGTGCCCCGCTGACGCTCGCGGCCCTCTTCGGGCCCGAGCACGGCCTGAGTGCCCTCGCCGCGCCGGGCGAGAAGGTCGCCTCGAGCGTGGACAGCGCGAGCCGGATTCCAATCTACTCGCTCTACGGTGCCACCCGCCGCCCGACGCCCGAGATGCTGGCGGGACTCGACGTCCTGGTCATCGACCTCCCCGACGTGGGGGCCCGCTACTACACCTACCCCGCGACCGCGGTCGAGGTCCTGCAGGCGGCCCAGGCCGCCGGGCTCCCGGTGATCATCGCCGACCGCCCGAATCCGATCACCGGGACGGCGATGCAGGGGAACATCCTCGACATGGCGCACGCCTCGATGGTCGGGCTGCTCGCCATCCCGATGCGGCACGGACTCACCCTCGGCGAGGAGACGCGGCTCGCCGCCGCCGACCTGGGGATCTCCACGCCGCTCATCGTCGTGCCGAGCGCTGGCTGGCGGCGCGGCATGGACCTCGACGCCACCGAGCTGCCGTTTCGGGCCCCCAGTCCGAATCTCATCGACCTGGATGGCCTGTATCACTATCCCGGGACGTGCCTCTTCGAGGGCACCGCGCTCTCGGTGGGGCGGGGGACCGATCACCCGTTCCATCAGGTCGGGGCGCCGTGGCTCGACACGACGGCGGTCCTGGCCCGCATGCGTGCCGCGGCGCTGCCCGGGGTGCGATTCGAGGGGGTCCGCTTCACCCCGACGAATCCGGGTGACGGCAAGTTCGCCGGCGTCGCCGTGTCGGGGGTCCGACTCGTGATCACGGACCGCCGGGCGTATGACCCTACCGCGGCGGCCGTGCACCTGCTGGCAGCGATCCGTGCGGTGCATCCCGCCGAGATCCGCATCGGGGGTTCGTTCGACCGGTTGGCTGGCGGGCCGACGCTTCGGGAGGCGCTGCTCCGGGGCGAGCCGCCGGCGACGATCATTGCCGGATGGGAGGCCGGCCTGGCGAGGTACCGCGACCGGGTGAAGCCGTTCCTGTTGTACTGAGGCGGTAGCCCCCGTTTCACGTTGCTCCGCCGTGACCCGGCCGTTAAGTTTGCCGGTCTCCCGCCGCCTCCCCCAGGGCGGCGGGTCCGTGTGGACCCTCAGGGATCGGGAGCGCGTGGCCAAGCTGGTGCCGGCGGCAGTCGAGCGCGGATACATCCGGATCACCACGCCTCTCGTCGAGGGCCTGGTGCGGGCCGGGGTCACCCCCAATGCGCTCACCACGATCGGGGCGCTGATCATCGCTGCCTCCGCCATCGCCTACGGGGCCGGCGCCATCCGGCTCGGCGGCTGGCTCATCCTCGCCAGCGGGGTTCTCGATACCCTGGACGGCCAGGTCGCCCGTCGCTCCGGACAGGCCTCTCCCTTCGGCGCCTTCTACGATTCGACCCTCGACCGGGTCGGCGATGGCGCCTGCTTCATCGGCATCGCCGCCTACCTCCAGCGCGCCCCCGAGGTCCGCTGGCGGCAGGAGGCGGTGATCGCCTGCATGCTCGGCATCCTCGCCGCGCTGCTGGTCTCCTACATGCGGGCCCGGGCCGAGGGCCTCGGCCTCGACTGCAAGGTCGGGATCGCCCAGCGGGCGGAGCGGATCCTCCTCCTCGGCCTCCCGACGGCGCTGATCGGTGCGGGCCCCGAGGCCCTGGTGCTGACCTCGATTGTTGGCGTCCTGACCATTTTGTCATTGATTACCGTCGGGCAGCGGTTCGCCTACGTGCACCGCGTGACGGCCCGGACTGGCGCTTGACCACCATGAAAGGATCCAAGACGTGACCGATTCGACGGCCCGGACCGTGGCCCCCGCCACCGGCAAGCTTGGCGTGCTCTGCGTGGGACTCGGGGCAGTGGCCTCGACCTTCATCGCGGGGGTGGAGTTGGCGCGGCGCGGGATGGCCCGGCCGACCGGCGCCCTCTCGCAGCTCGCGACGATCCGGCTCGGGAAGCGGACCGACGGCCGCTCGCCGCTGATCAAGGACTTCGTGCCGATCACGCCGCTGGACGATCTCGTCTTCGGGGCGTGGGATCCGGTGCCGGATGACGGCTATCGGTCCTGCCTGCACTGCGGCGTCTTCGACAAGCACGAGCATGTCGAGCCGATCCGCGAGTTCCTCGAGGGCATCACGCCGATGCCCGCGGTCTTCGACCAGCAGTACGTCAAGCGCCTCGAGGGGAAGAACGTCAAGACCGGCACCAGCAAGCGCGACCTCGCCGAGCAGCTGCGCACCGACATCCGCGAGTTCAAGAAGACGCACGGGGTCGAGCGCTGCGTGATGGTCTGGTGCGCGTCGACGGAGGTCTTCATCGTCCCGGGGCCGGTGCACCAGTCGATCGAGGCGTTCGAGGCGGGGATGGAGGCGAACGACCCCGCGATCGCCCCGTCACAGCTCTATGCGTGGGCGGCGATCAAGGAGGGCGTGCCGTTCGCGAACGGCGCCCCCAACCTGACCTGCGACTTCCCCGCGATGGTCGACCTCGCCAAGCGCGAGGGCGTCGCGATCGGCGGCAAGGACTTCAAGACCGGCCAGACGATGCTCAAGACCGTGCTGGCCCCGATGTTCAAGGCCCGCATGCTCGGGGTGGCCGGCTGGTACTCCACCAACATCCTCGGCAACCGCGACGGCGAGGTCCTCGACGACCCCGAGTCGTTCAAGACCAAGGAGGAGTCGAAGCTCGGCGTGCTCGAGCACATCCTCCAGCCGCAGCTCTACCCCGAGCTCTACGGCCACATGTACCACAAGGTCCGGATCAACTACTACCCCCCGCGCGGCGACAACAAGGAGGGGTGGGACAACATCGACATCTTCGGGTGGTGCGGTTACCCGATGCAGATCAAGGTCGACTTCCTCTGCCGCGACTCGATCCTGGCCGCGCCGCTGGTGCTCGACCTCGCCCTCTTCTTCGACCTGGCGCAGCGGGCCGGCATGAGCGGCGTGCAGGAGTGGCTCTCGTTCTACTTCAAGAGCCCGCAGACCGCGCCGGGGCTGTACCCGGAGCACGACCTCTTCATCCAGCAGACGAAGCTGAAGAACACGCTGCGCTGGATGATGGGCGAGGAGATGATCACCCACTTGGGGCAGGAGTACTACCAGGAGAGCTGAGGGCACCGTGCAGTACTTCCATCGCAGCCATGCAGCCCCCGATGACGTCGTCGCGCTTGCCGCGCACCACTTCGGTGCGCGGCTCACGCCCGCGGTCGAGGCGCCCCGCCGCCGCCGGTACAGCGGCTCCCTCGGCACGGTCACGGTCACCGTCCGCGCCGAGGGGGGGCACTACACCCTCGTGACCGTGGCGACCGACCAGCCGGGCGAGAGCGAGCTGGACAAGCTGGCGAAGCGATTCCTGGGCGAGGTGCATCGGCTCGATCACCCCGACCACGAGCTGCGCGGCGCGTACTGACCGGCCGCGGCACCCCATCCACCGACCCACCCGCCCACCCGCGCCGAGGCCTGCCCGCCCGCATGGCTGATACCGACACCACTCCCGGGGCCCCGTCCGCACTGACGGCCGAGGACCGGCTCGCCCTGTACCGCTGGATGCGGCTCACCCGCACGCTCGAGGAGCGGCTGGTCGCGCTCTACCGGCAGACCAAGGTCGTGGGCGGGCTGTTCCGTTCGCTCGGCCAGGAGGGGTGCGCCGTCGGGTCCGCGTACGCCCTCCAGCGCACCGATGCGATGTCGCCGCTGATCCGCAACCTCGGGTCGATGCTGGTGAAGGGTGCGACGCCGCTCGAGGTGCTGCGGCAGTACATGGCGAAGGGCGACTCCCCCACCCGCGGACGCGAGCTCAACATCCACTTCGGCGACGTGCAGGATCGTCACTTCGTCGGCCAGATCTCCCACCTCGGCGACATGGTGCCGGTGATGGCCGGGATCACCCTCACCTTCCGGCTGCGCGGCGAGGCCCGCGTGGGGCTGGTGTACGTGGGCGACGGGGCCACCAGCACCGGCGCGTTCCACGAGGGGGTCAACTTCGCCGCCGTGCAGCGCTGCCCTTTGGTGGTCGTCGTCGAAAACAACGGCTATGCCTACTCGACGCCGACGGCGCAGCAGTGCGCGGCGGAGCGGCTCGCCGACAAGGGCGCCGGGTACGGCATCCCGGGCGTGCGGGTCGATGGCAACGACGTCCTGGCGATGCACGCGGTCACGGCGGAGGCCGTGGCCCGGGCGAGGGCCGGCGGCGGGCCGACGCTGATCGAGGCGATGACGTTCCGGCGCAAGGGGCACGCGGAGCACGACAACCAGAGCTACGTCACCGCCGAGGAGATCGCCCACTGGGCGGAGACCAACGACCCGATCGATCGCTATGTCGCGCGCCTGACCGGCGAGTTCGGGGTCGCGGCCGCCGATCTCGAGGCGATCGACGCCGCGGTGGCGGTCGAGGTGGACGAGGCGACCGACCTCGCCGAGGCCTCGCCCCCGTGCGACGGCCCGGACGCCCTCGTCGGGGTGTATGCCGAGCCGGCCCGGATGCCGGGTCTCTGGTACCGCGGCGATGCCAGCCGCGCCGTCACCGAGCACGAGCGGCCGGCGAGCTGGGGGACCCACGATGGCTGAGGTCACCCTGCTCGAGGCGATCCGCGAGGCGCTCGCGGAGGAGATGGAGCGCGACCCGGCGGTGGTCCTGCTCGGCGAGGACATCGGCCGCTACGGCGGCGCGTTCAAGGCGACGGACGGCCTGCTCGACCGGTTCGGCCCCGCGCGCGTGATCGACACCCCGATCTCCGAGGCGGGGATCGTCGGGGCGGCTGCGGGAATGGCGCACTACGGCATGCGCCCGGTGGTGGAGATGCAGTTCATCGACTTCATCTCCTGCGCGTACGACATGCTGACCAACTATGTCGCGACGGCGCGCTACCGGGCGTTCCTGCCGTGCCCGATCGTGGTGCGCGGCCCCTCGGGTGGCTACGTTCGTGGGGGGCCGTTCCACTCGCAGAACCCCGAGGCGGCGTTCCTCCACACCCCGGGGCTGAAGATCGCCTATCCGTGCACGGTGGCGGACGCGAAGGGGATGCTCAAGGCGGCGATCCGCGACGAGGACCCGGTGCTCTTCTTCGAGCACAAGTACCTCTACCGGCGGATCAAGGCCGAGCTGCCGGGCCCCGACGAGGTGGTGCCGCTCGGTCGGGCACGGGTGGCACGCGAGGGAACCGACCTGACCATCGTCACCTACGCGGCGACGGTCTGGAAGGCCCTCGAGGCGGCGGAGGAACTGGCGGCGTCGGACGGACTGTCGGTCGAGGTGCTCGACCTGCGCTCCCTGCTGCCGCTCGACGACGAGGCGATCATGGCCTCGGTGCGGAAGACCAACCGGGTCCTGCTGGTGCACGAGGACACGGTGACCGGCGGGATCGCCGGGGAACTGACGGCGCGGATCAACGAACGGTGCTTCGAGTGGCTCGATGCCCCGGTCCGCCGGGTGGCGGCGCACGACGTGCCGCTCCCCTACGCGCCGCCGCTGGAGGACTTCGTCCTCCCGCAGACATCGGACATCGTGCGTGCGTGCCGCTGGCTCGCCGCGTACTGACCAGGCAGACGAGAGGACTTCAGGGATGGCCCGGATCGACGTGATCATGCCGCAGATGGGCGAATCGATCGCCGAGGGGACGATGTCGCGCTGGATTCGCCAGGTCGGCGACACCGTCAAGCGCGATGAGCCGATCTTCGAGATCTCCACCGACAAGGTCGACGCGGAGATCCCCGCGCCCAACGCCGGCACGCTGGTCGAGGTGCTCGTGCAGGAGGGCGAGACCGTTGCCGTCGGGACCGTCGTCGCCCGCCTGGAGACGGATGCCGCCGCGGCGTCCGCCTCGCCGCCTGCGCAGCCGGAGGGCGGGGCCCCGGCGAAGGCGCCCGAGCCGGCGCCCGCGAAGCCCGCCGAGCCCGCCGCCAAGGCCCAGGCCGCCGCGCCGTCGGCGCCGAAGGCCCCCGCCGGCACGGCCGAGGAGCGCCTGCAGCAGAAGTCGACCCCGCTGGTCCGCAAGATGGTCGAGGAACACGGGCTCGACCTGGGTGCGATTCCCGGGACCGGGAGCGCCGGCCGGGTCACCAAGCAGGACGTCCTCGACTACCTGGAGCAGGGTGCCCCCGCGGCGCCGAGCGCCCAGCCGGCCCAGTCGGCCGCCCCCGCCGCGCCAGCCGCACCGGCCCCTGCCGCCGCCGCGCCCAGCCGCGTCGCCCCGGCCCCGGTCGTCGAGGCGTGGGAGGGCGATCGCGTCGAGCCGTGGAGCAAGATCCGCAAGCTCACCGCGGATCACATGATCCTCTCGCGCCGGGTCTCGGCCCACGTCAACTCGCTGATGGAGATCGACTACACCCACGTCGCCGGGATCCGGCGGCGGCTCAAGGCGCAGTACGCCGAGCGCGGGGTGAACCTCACCTACCTCGCCTTCATCGTGAAGGCGATCGCGCAGAACCTGCGGAACCACCCGGTGGTGAACGCGGCGATCTCGGGGGACAACACGATCTTCCGGCGCGACATCAACGTCGGCATCGCGGTCGCGCTCGACTGGGGCCTCATCGTCCCGGTCATCCGGCACGCCGACGAGCTCTCGCTCCTCGGCGTGGCGCGGGCCATCCAGGATCTCGCCGAGCGCGCGCGGACCAAGAAGCTCGCCCCGGAGGACGTGCAGAAGGGCACCTTCACGATCACCAACCCCGGTGGGTTCGGGACCTACGTCGGCACGCCGATCATCAACCAGCCGCAGGTCGCGATCCTCGCGGTGGGCGCGATCGAGAAGCGCCCCGCAGTGATCACCCTGCCCGACGGGAGCGACGCGCTCGGCATCCGGACCAAGGGGATGTGGTGCCTGGCCTACGACCATCGCATCGTCGATGGCGCCGATGCCGACCGGTTCCTGGCCGACGTGCGGCAGACCCTGCACGCGTTCCCCGAGCCGGCCAGCTGACGTGCGCCGGGTGCTGACCGCGGCGCGCGCGACCGTGGCCCCCGCCCGACGGGACGCCTACCTGGCGACCCTCGGCGAGCTCGCCCGGCACCGCGCGTCGCGCAGCGCCCACCTCTGGGTGTTCGAGCGGGACGCGGAGTCGGGCACCTTCCTCGAGTTCCGGGAAGGCCGCGCCGATGGACCGTCGCCCGGCGCCGAGGAGGCCGAGCTGGAGGCGCGCCTCGCGACCCTCGTCACCTATGCACCCGGCCACGCCGATCAGTGGCTCGAGGTGCCGTTGCCCACGCCCTCCGGAGGGTGAGCCCATGCCACGTCTCGTGACCGATGCCGACGGCGCCACCTGGGAGGTCGCCCTGAGCGGTCGACACACGCAGTACGTGCGCGACGAGATCTCGCTCGAGTTCTCGCGCACCCGGGACGGCGGCATCGAGCGGCGCTACGCCCGCTTCTCGCCCCGCGGGGCGAAGTCGGCCGAGCGCGCCTTCGAGCAGGCCTCCGATCGCCTCCTGGCGCGACTGCTCGCCACGGCCGGACCGGCGTGGACCGCCCCCGAGGGAGGCGTCGCCCCGGGCGGCTGACCGGATGATCGACCTCCACTGCCACTCGACCGCCTCCGACGGCCTCCTGCCACCCGCGCGCGTGGTGGAGGCCGCGTCGGCGGCCGGGCTCACCGCGATCGCCCTCACCGACCACGACACCACCGCCGGCCTCGCCGAGGCACGCGCCGCGGGCGCGCGTCTCGGCGTCCGCGTGATCGGGGGCTGCGAGTTCTCGGTGGCGGCGCCGTGGGGCGAGATGCACCTCCTCGGCTATTTCCTCGAGCCCGACGATCCGGAGATCGAGGCGTTCCTCGCCACGGCTCGGCGCGGTCGCGTCGCGCGCGGCCGGGCGATGGTCTCCGCCCTGCGCGGACTCGGCGTGCCGATCGCGCTCGCGGATGTCGAGAGGGAGGCCGGCGGCGGCGCCCTCGGGCGCCCCCACGTGGCCCGCGCCCTCCAGCGACTCGGCGTGGTGCCCACGGTGCAGGCCGCCTTCGATCGCTACCTCGGCCGCAACCGTCCGGCGTACGTCGAGAAGGTGCTCCCGACGCTGGGCGAGGTCGCCGACCTCGTGCATCGCCGCGGTGGGATCGTCTCGGCGGCACACCTCAAGTCGCACGGGACGCGCGAGGTCCTCGTGGCCCTCCAGGCCGATGGCCTCGACGCCGTGGAAGTCCGCCACCCGAGTCACGATGGTGATCGGGTCGCGATCCTCACCGACGCGGCCCTCGCCCTCGACCTCGGCCGCACCGGCGGGTCGGACTGGCACGGTGACGAGGATGGGGTCGGCACCCACGCCGCGCTCGGCTCGCAGCAGGTGCCGGAGGCCTGGCTCCCCGCGCTGGAGGCCCGGCGGCCCGCGGTGGCGCCGTGACCCGCGAGCTCCGGGATCGCGTCGCCCTGGTCACCGGGGGCGCCCGCCGGCTCGGCCGCGCGTTCACGCTCGCCCTCGCCTCGCGGGGGATGCGACTCGCCGTCCACTATGGCAGCTCGGCGAACGAGGCACGCGACGTCGTCGCCGAGCTCCGGGAGCAGGGGATCGACGCCGATGCCTTCGGGGCCGACCTGCGTGACCCCGCCGAGGCCCGTGCGCTGCCTGACCGGGTGGTCGAGCGCTTCGGTCGGCTCGATGTCCTGGTCAACAGCGCGGCGGTGATGGAGCGGATCCCGATCGAGGAGGTCACCGTCGACGCGTGGGAGAGCCAGATCGGGCTCAACCTGCGGGCGCCGTTCTTCCTCGCCCAGCAGGCCGCGCCGCACTTGCGCGCGCACCACGGGACGATCGTCAACATCGCCGACCTTTCGGGGTTCGAACCCTGGCGCAACTATCCCGTGCACTCGATCAGCAAGGCCGGCGTGGTCATGCTGACGAAGGTCCTCGCCAGCGCGCTGGCGCCCGAGATCACGGTCAACGGGATCGCCCCCGGCACCGTGCTCCTGCCCGAGGACTACGACGATGCGCGTCGCGCCTTCCTCGCCGAGACGACGCCGCTGCAGCGGCTGGGGGCGCCCGAGGATGCGGTCGCCGCGCTGCTCTACCTCGTCGAGCACGGCACCTTCGTCACCGGTGAGACCATCGTCGTCGATGGTGGCCGGTTGCTCCGTCGATGATCACCCTCGGCGAGGTGGTCATCGTCGGCGGCGGCTGCTACGGCAGCTTCTACCTGCGGCAGCTCGCGCGTGCGCGCGCGGCCGGGGCCGCCACGTGGCGCCGCGTGCTGGTGGTCGACCGGGACCCGGGCTGTCGCGCCGCCTCGGCGATCGTCGACATGTCCGACACGGAGTTCGTGCAGGCGCCCTGGTCCGCGTTCCTCGACCGGTGGCTCGGGGCGCCGACCCGGCGCGCCGATGACATGGTCGTGCCCTCGCCGCTCATGCCCCACCTCTTCGCCGACTGGGTTCGGACCCGCGCGACCGCCCGCTGGCCGGAGCATCGGGTCGAGATGGTGCCGGTGGAGCGTGCCGTGGGGACTCCCTTCGACCAGCTGCATCCCGGCGATGGCAATCGCTACGTGTCGCATGCGGACTGGATCTGCCCGGTCCACTGCATCGAGCCGGCGACCTGTCCCCGGATCCGGGCCCCGCGCAGCTGGGAGATGACGGAGACGATCGCCGAGTGGGCGGGGCAGGGTGCAGCGGACGAGGGGACGCCGGCGCTCGGGGTATTCCACTGTGCCCACGTGACGTACGGCGTCGGCATGGTGGCCGCCCGTGCCGTGCGCGACGCCGCCGATGCCCTCGACGCCCGACTCGCGCGGCACGGGTCCGCCGAGATGGTCCTGGCCTCGGTGTCGTCCTGTCACGGCGCGATCGGCGTGCTGCGCGCGGAGGCGCGATGACCCAGGCCGTGCCCCCGGAACCGACGAGCTGGGCCGCCGCCCTCCGGTTGCTGCGTCGGCTGGTCCGCCCGCTGCAGGCCCGCGCCGCGGACGCCTGCGGCGTCGATGCGTCGAGCCGGATCGGCACGGTCGAGCAGATGCTCGACCAGAACGCGCGGCGCGCACCCGGCTACTGGATCCAGCTGTCGCTCGCCGCGGGCATCGCCATCCTCGGGCTCGTCCTCAACAGCACCGCTGTCGTGATCGGCGCCATGCTGGTCTCGCCGCTCATGGGTCCGCTGGTCGAGCTCGGGATGGGGTTCGCGGTCGGCTCGTCGTACCTGCTGATTCGGTCCGCACTCCGGGTCGTGACGAGTGTCGTGGTCGTCGTGATCGGCACGGCACTGTTCACCATCGTCCTGCCGTTCCACGAGGTGACCGCCGAGATCGCCTCCCGCACCGCCCCGACGGCGCTCGACCTGCTGGTGGCGGTGTTCTGTGCCCTCACCGCCGCCTACACCACGGTGCGTCGGACGTCGGACACCACCGCCGCGGCCGCCGGGACCGCGATCGGGATCGCCCTGGTGCCGCCGCTGTGCGTGATCGGCTACGGCGTCGGGACCCTCGATGGCCAGGTCGCCGGCGGGGCGGCGCTGCTGTTCACCGCGAACTTCTCGGCGATCGTGGTCTTCAGCGTGCTCGCCTTCCTGCTGCTGGGGTACGACCTCGTTGATGCGACGGTGCTCGAGACCCAGGCCCTGTCGAGTCGCGCCACCCGGTTCGATCGGGTCGCCGCGCGGGGGCAGGAGGTCCTGGCGCGCCTGTTCGGGTCCCGCTTCGGCCCCGCCGCGCGGATCCTCGTGCCGGTCGCGTTCCTCGCGGCGGTGTACTTCCCCCTCCGCTCCGCCCTGCAGGCGGTGACGTGGCAGATCCAGCGCCGTGCGGAGGTCGCCAGCATCCTCGGCGAGCTCGTCCCCGACGCCGTGCAACAGTCGGTGCTCGTCGAGAAGGGCCGGGTGGAGGTGCGCCTGCTCGTCGTCGAGGATGAGGTCGATCCCGTCGCGATGGAGGCCCGGCTCTCGACCGCGATCGCGGCCGCCACCGGGGTCGAACCGGTCGTGCAGGTGGTGGCCGTGCCGGACATCGCCGCCCTCGCCCGCGCCCGCAGCGCCCAGTCGGCGCCGGCCTCGACCCTGCCGGCCGTGGCGGTTCCCGCGGTGGAGCAGGCGCGCAATCGCCTCGGGAGCACCCTCGCGCGTGCGTGGCCGCTCCGGGGCGGCCGACTCGCGGGCTGGATCCTCGAGGTGCCCCCGGACGGGGAGCCGGTCGTGGTCGTGCACCACTTCGGCGCCCCGATCGGGCAGGCCGCGGAGGACCTGCTGGCCGAGGCCCTCAGCAGTTCCCTCGACATGCGCCCCCGGATCGTCGATCAGCCGATCGACTCGATCGCCCTCCTCGGGGGCGCCGACCTCCCGGCGTGGCTTCGCCGGGTGGACGGACAGCTGGCGCTGCTGCCCTGGCTCGACCGGGTGAGTGCCTGCCTCGGCTACCCGCGGGCCGACAGCGCGGCGGCACTCGCCGATTCGCTCCGCGCTCGCGCAAGCCGGTTCGGCGAGCGGGTGCGGGTGGGTCCCGACACCGCCTGGCAGTTCCAATGGGTCAGCGGCGCCTGTCCCGTCGCCCGCGCGGACAGTCTCGTGCGCCCGGGAACTTCCACCGGCCCGTGACGTTCTTCCGGCAGCGGGGACGCCGGTATCTTGTGGCACCCGCACCCCGGACACCCCCAGAGGGAGCACGACGTGACCGACACCCTTCCGCGTGACACCCCGGCCGAGCTGGTGGTGATCATCGGCTCCGGCCCCGCCGCCTGGACGGCGGCGATCTACGCCGCGCGCGCGAACCTCCGCCCGCTCGTGTTCGAGGGCGAGCCGTCGCGCGAGATGATCCCGGGCGGGCAGCTCATGTTCACCACCGAGATCGAGAACTTCCCGGGCTTCCCCGACGGCGTCGACGGGCAGGCCCTCATGGCCACGATGCGGACGCAGGCCGAGCGGTTCGGCACCCGGATCGTGACCGAGAACATCGTCTCGGTCGACTTCGCGAACCGGCCCTTCACGTTGCGTCCGAGCTACGGTGCACCGGTGCAGGCCCATGCGGTGATCGTCGCGACCGGCGCCCGCGCCATCTGGCTCGGTCTCGACAACGAGGAACGCCTGGCCCAGCACGGCGGTGGCGTGTCGGCCTGCGCCGTGTGCGACGGTGCGCTGCCGGTCTACCGCGACAAGGTGGTGGCGGTCGTCGGCGGCGGCGACTCGGCGATGGAAGAGGCGACCTACCTGACGAAGTTCGCGCGCGAGGTCGTGATCATCCACCGGCGCGACAGCTTCCGGGCCTCGAAGGTGATGGCCGACCGCGCGCTCGCGAACCCGAAGATCCGGGTGGAGTGGAACAGCCAGGTCGTCGATGTCCTCGGCGAGGACTTCATCACCGGCGTCCGGATCGCCGACACCGTGACGGGCGCGGAGCGCACCCTCGAGGTCGGCGGGCTCTTCGTCGCGATCGGCCATGCCCCGAACACCGGCTTCCTCGGCGGCCAGCTCGAGACCAGCCCGAGCGGGTACATCCTCACCCCGACGGGCTGGCGCACCGAGACGAGCGTGGAGGGCGTCTTTGCCGCCGGGGACGTCATCGACGACTACTTCCGGCAGGCGATCACGTCGGCGGGGACGGGGTGCATGGCGGCGCTCGAGGCCGAGCGCTGGCTGGCGCATCACGGGATCGGCGAGTCGCCGGTGCTCGACACGGCCGAGTCGTCGGTGGGGCACCCCGGGTCGGCGTGACCGCCGCACCCGGGCCGGAGGTCTTCGGGATCCCCAACGGCCAGTTCGCCCAGAACAGCTGGCTTGTCGTCGACCCTGCCTCGCGCGACACCGTCGTCGTCGATCCGGGCGAGGAGGCGGAACGGATTCTCGCCGAGATCCGGCGCCGGGATCTCGTCGTGCGCGCCATCTGGCTCACCCACGCCCACCTGGACCACATCTGGGGCGTGGACACGGTGCGCGTCGCGACCGGTGCGCCGGTCCACCTGCACCCCGACGATCGGCGCTGGTACGACATCCTCCCGGAACAGGGGGCGATGTTCGGGCTCCGCGACCTGCCGCGACTCGCCCCACCCGATCATGAGCTGGCCCACGGGGACTCGGTGTCGGTGGGTCGCTTCCCGTTCGTCGTGCGTCATGTTCCCGGCCACTCGCCCGGCCACGTCGCGTTCATCGGCCACGGCCTTGCGATCGCCGGCGATGTCCTCTTCGCGGGGTCCATCGGTCGCACCGACCTTGCGGGAGGCAGCACCGAGGCGTTGCTGGAGTCGATCCGGCGCGAGCTGCTGACGCTGCCGGACGAGACCCGGGTCCTGCCGGGTCACGGCCCGGAGACCACGGTCGGCGCCGAGCGGCGGTCCAACCCCTTCCTGCGGTAGGTCACCGAGCCGGCACGCGATCGTGAAGTGATCGTGACCGGTCCGGCGGACGTTTGCGGATCGTGATCCCACCGCCGCAACGGCTTCGCCCGGACGCCCCGTTCGGCGTGCTCGACGTCTCGGAGTACTTCGGCGCGTCGAGTGGCGGCGTCCGCACCTATCTGCTGCAGAAGCGGCGGTTCGTCGCGGACCATCCCGGGCTCCGTCAGGTGCTCGTCACCCCCGGGGCGCACGACGCCGTGCACGACGAGCCGGGGAGCCGGTGGTACCAATTGCGCGGGCCGGCGATTCCCTTCCAGCCGAGCTACCGGTTCCTGCTGGCGACCCGGTCGGTCCGCCGGATCATCGATCGCGAGCGGCCCGACCTGATCGAGGTGGGCTCGTCCTACTTCGCGCCCTGGGTGGGGCACCACGCCCGGCGGCACGTCGAGGTGCCGGTCGTCTGGTTC
>JACKDA010000017.1 GCA_020633775.1 Gemmatimonadales bacterium
TCGCGGCCGGCCCCGCCCCAGCTGTACGCCTCGCGGAGCAGCGGGCGCTCGCCGCGGGCGGCCACGGTGTCGAAGTCCGTCGGCATCATCACCGGCGTCGTCTCGGCCGGCGGCTGCGACGGATCACCGGCGGCGGCCCGGGCCGCTTCCTGCTCGGGCGTCAGGATCTGGCCACCGGGATCCTCGGGTGCCCCGCCGCAGGCGGTCACCAGGAGGGCGAGCATCAGGAGGGCCTCACGTGCCGGCATTGATCGAGTCCTCCGCGGCCTGCGTGGCCTTGACGTAGGTGCGGACGTTGAACCGCGCCTCGAGCATCGAGAGGGTGTCGCCGAAGATGCGGGCCCGGGCCGGCTCGGCCCGCACCACCGACACCTCCGTCGGCACCATGATCCGGCGCAGCGAGGCGACATCGGTGAGGAACGCCCCGACCTGGTTGTATCGGCCGACGACGCTGAACTGGTAGCTATAGGTGTCGAACGGCTCCGGGCCGACGGTCGGGGCGGCGGGGACGAAGTTCGAGACGGTGAGCCCGCGCACCTTGGCGCGGAGGTTCACGTCATCGAGGATGTTCGCCACCTCGCGCTGCTCCGGGACCAGCGAGCGGAGGACGTCGAGCGACTTGCGGTACGCCTCGGTGCGGGCCTGGACGTCCTCGACCGACTCGCGGGCGAGGTCGCTCTTCGCGGTGTCGATCTGGGCCTGCAGCGTCGCGAGGGTGTCCTCCTTCGCGGCGACCGCCTCCTGCCGCGACCGGACCCCGTCGATGCCGAGGTAGTTGAGCACGTCCCCCGACCAGCCGATGTAGCCGACGCCGAGGGCGATCAGGCCGAGGAGGACCGTGGTGGACTTGGGCGTGTCGGCCATGGTCAGTTCTCCACCACCGACTCGAGGATCGGCACCGTCCGCACCACGGACGAGTCGGCCTGCGAGTAGGTCGCCTGGATGATGAAGCTGGTCAGCGCGCGGTTCCCCTCGATCACCGTCTTCGCCTCGATCGGGAGGACGTTCTGCAGCCAGGGGCTCGCCTCGAGCCGGCGCAGGAAGGCGGTGTAGTTGGCGAGGTCGCCGGTGCGCCCGACGATCCGCAGCGAGGGCAGCGGGGCCCCGGCGTTCGGGTCATCGAGCGCGGGCGCGGCGGCGACGGCGGAGATCTCGGTGATCCACGTGCCGTCGGGGAGCGAGCCGCCGACCTCGTCGAGGATGTGCGGCCACACGAACCGCTCGCGATCGACCGACGAGATGGTGCCGATCTGGCCGAGGATCGAGTCGCGCGCCCGCTCCGCGATCGCCTTCTGGTTCATGAAGGCCTGGTAGCGGGCGTGCTCGGTGCGGGCCTCCTCGAGCTGCGGCTCCAGCGCCGAGAGCTTCGCGGAGGTCGAGAACCAGAGGAAGCCGAGGCCGAGGAGCACGACCGCCCAGAGGGCGGCGACGCCCATCCCGAGCGGATCGCCCATGCCGGCGCCGATCCCCTTGACCTTGTCGCCCATCCCGGCGAACGGCGAGGCGCCCTTGGCGGCGCGACGCGTGCCGGGACGCAGATTGATGTTGATCACGGGAAGGCCCTCCTCATGCGGCCGCCCGGAGGGCGAGGCCGACGGGAAGCATCAGCAGGGGGGCGACATCGTCGATCGCGTAGCCGGCGAACGCCTCGGGCGCCGCGTCGATCCGCTCGACCGGGTGCGCCTGGGTGACCTGCACCTTGAGGCGGTCGGCGAGGACGCTGGCGAGCCCCGGGACGCGCGAGCCGCCCCCGGTCAGGTACACCCGGGTGAGGCCGCCACTGCGCGACGAGGTCTGCAGGAACGCCGCGGCGCGCTCGATCCCGAGCGCCATCTCCTCGCCGCGGGTGGCGACGTGCGGCGCCAGCGACGGGTCGAGATCGCCACCGCGCACGATGCGGTCGGCGGCGTCGGCCGCCATCCCGCGCTCGCGCTGCAGGTCCTCGCGCAGCCGGCGCACCCCGACCGGCAGGTCGCGGGTCAGGACGGGGACGCCGTCCTCGAGGAGGTTCACGATCGTGGTCTCGTGCCCGATGTTCGCCAGCGCCACGATCCCCTTCATCGCCTCGGGATAGTTGCGCTCGAAGGCGTTGTGGAGGGCGAACGCCTCGACGTCGATGACGCGGGCGTCAAGGCCGATCTCGGCGAGCAGCGCGAGCTTCGACTCCACCAGTTCCCGCTTCGCCGCGACGAGCAGGACCTGCATCTGCAGGCCGTCGCCCTCGGGATCGAGGATCTGGAAGTCGAGCTCGACGTTCTCCGGATCGAACGGGACGTGCTGGTCCGCTTCCCAGCGGATCACCTCCCTGGCCTCGGCCTCCTTCATCCGATCCATCTGGATCTTCTTGATGATGACGTCGCGGCCACCTACGGCCACGACCACGTCCCGGGCCTTGATCTGCGAGGCACCGAGGAGATCGCGCACGGCATTCGCGACGAGTCGCGGATCCATGACTTCGCCCTCGACGATGGCGTCGTCGGCAACCGGAGCGATGGCGATCTTCTCGATGACCGGGCTACCTGACCCGTGACCGATGACGACTGCCTTGATGAAGCCGCTGCCGATGTCGAGACCCACCGTGGAGCGCGCGCGGGGGAAGAGCGCCATAGGAGCCCGGATTGTGCGGTGAGGGGTTGAGATACGGTACAAGCACCAGACCCGATGCGTCAAGTGAGGTACCGATCGGCAACCCGTTGTCCGGGGGCCACTTACGGCCGTGAGTCCCCGGGCGAGACCGGAGGCGAACCCCCGGTGACCCCTCTCGGGGTCGCACCACTCGTGCCAGCGACCATCACCACCCCGGTCGCTCCTCGAGCACGATGGCAGTATCGGCGGATCGTCGGGCGAGGAGGAGGGTGCCCTGACGCACCGCATGCCCGCGATCCCCGATCGCGCCACGACGCACCTCGACCCGCAGCAGGATCAGCCCGCCGGCGCCGGGACGCTCCACGCTCGCCCGCGCCTGCCAGCCGGCCACCGACGGTGCGGGCAGCGCCGCGACGCCACCGCTCGGCAACGACCCGGCCGTGGAATCGGCCACCAGCCGGGCCACCGCGGTCGCGGTACCGAGTGCCCACTCCGCCTCGAGGGCAACGCGACGCTCCTCCACCAGTCGCACCTCGGCCGTCGCGAGTTGCAGGGCGAGGAGGGCCGATCCCTCGACGATCAGCAGGGCAAGCAGGCCGAGGAGGAGGATCACCGGGCCACCGCGACGGGAATGCCGAGGGCGGGGATGCCGATCCACGGCAGGTGGACCTGCAACGTCCCGGCGGAATCCGCGAAGCCGATCGGTCCAGCGAACGGCCCGAGGAACGGCTGCAGCCCACCACCGGGACGGTCCTCCAATCCGAGCGCGCGAGCGGCCGACGGGCCATAGGCGCGCATCCGGACGGGCGAGACGACCCGCGCCCAGGTCGCGCTGTCGACCACCGAATCGAGCAGGACACGGAAGGCCGGCCGCCCACCGCAACTGTCCGCCGCACTGGTCAGGAGCTGCCGACGGACCCAGAGGACCGGTTCGAGCCCGAGCAGCAGGTCGAGCTGGTCCCGGCTCGGATCGGGGGCCCGAGTCCACCCCGCGCCACCGGCGTCGAGCCAGAGGGTCGACCCGACGGCGAGGCACGCGGGGCCCTCGCCGATGCGCCGATCGAAATCGAGGGTGTCGAGCGGGCGGATGCCCAGCGCATGGCCGGCACCGGGGATCGCATGCTGAAGGACCGCAGCCAGCAGCCCCGCATCGCGCTGACGCCGCCAGGCCAATTCTGCCCCCTGCACCAACCGGGCACCCGATCGGCCGAGCTGCCCCACGGCGGCGATGGCGACGCCGAGGAGCACCAGCACCACCAGGAGCTCGAGCAGCGAATGGCCGTGTCGAGTCAGCGACCGCATCGGACCAGGACCGTCCGGGCGGGGCGACCCGTTGCCGGCGCCAGGACCACCGGGTCGGCCCACGGGGGGCCGGAGCTGCGACAGGTCGAATCGGCCAGGCGGAGGGCGACCGCCTCCGCGCGACCGAGATCGGCGACCGTGGCCTCCCGGCTGCCGCGATGGGTGACGCCGAGGCGAAGCGCCGCATGCAGGGCGATCACGCCGGCGGCCTCGATGAGGAGGAGGGCGACCAGCAGTTCGAGCAGGGTGGCGCCGCGGGCGGCGGGCGGGACCATGGTGAGCCTCCGGGAGGGGTGGACCCGAAGGATCCTCGCCCCCTTGCGCCTTGCATGGCCCAAAGCGACGCGGGCCCCCCGCGCGATTGCGCGAGGGGCCCGCCCGGTCCAGTCCTCAGGTCCGGCTCAGCTGCAGGCGATCTGACCGTCGGTGGTGGTGCCCGAGCCGACCGTCACCGTGCACTGCTTCGGGTTGGTCGTGATCGAGGCGTTGGTCACCGTCGCGGTGAACGACTGCGTGGTCCCGGACACCGTGAAGGTGTTGCCGCTCGACTGCTGGAACAGCTGCGAGGAGAGCGAGCCCGTGTAGGTCGAGAAGTCCGAGAAGTAGGCCTCCTGCGCGGTCATCATGTTCCGCAGGTCGGTCTTGACCGAGGCCAGCTTGGCCTTGTCCTTGGTCGCCGCGAACTTCGGGATCGCGATGGCGGCCAGGATGCCGATGATCACGACCACGATCAGCAGCTCGATGAGGGTGAAACCCTTGCGATTGGTGGACAGCATGGCGACTCCCGTTGTGGTGACAGCCCGGAGGATCGGGAGACGCCGAGGTGCGCCAGGACCCGAGACTGCCACTCCGTTCAGGATCAACTAGTGCATTTCTGGTGCCACGGGGGGAGCCAACTTTCGCGCCGCGCCACCACGGGACGCGAAAACGGGCCGCCGACCCCATGGGTCGGCGGCCCGCCGGCGCCCCGGGGACCGGGGCTCAGCTGCAGGTGATCTGGCCGTCGGTCGAGGTCCCGGCGCCCACGGTCACCGTGCACTGCTTGGGATTCGTGGTGATCGAGGCGTTGGTGACCGTCGCGGTGAACGACTGGGTCGTGCCGCTCATGTTCAGCGAGTTCCCCGAGGACGGGGTGAAGGTCTGGCTCGACAGGCTGCCGGTGTAGAGCGCCCAGTCGATGTAGTACGCCTCCTGCGCCGTCATGATGTTGCGGAGGTCGCTGCGGACCGAGGCGAGCTTCGCCTTGTCCTTGGTCGCCGCAAACTTCGGGATCGCGATCGCGGCCAGGATGCCGATGATGACGATCACGAGCAGCAGCTCGATGAGGGTGAAGCCTCGACGCCTGTTCCCGACCATGCATGCCCCCGCGTTGGGCCCGCCTCCCGGCGAGCCATCCGACCGTCACCCGGCCCCAGAATCTACCTCGAGAACCCGCCCGACTGGCCTTCCGGCCCCTGACCCGGACACACCCGGGGGGTCGAGGTCGACCCTGACGGCTGTCCCCGACCCCCCGATCTCACCCGGAGCCGACGGCACGCGCGCGTCGGCCCGGGCGAGGAGTATCCCGGCTCAGCTGCAGGTGATCTGGCCGTCCGTGGTGGTGCCCGAGCCGACCGTCACCGTGCACTGCTTCGGGTTCGTCGTGATCGAGGCGTTGGTCACCGTCGCGGTGAAGGACTGCGTGGTCCCGGACACCGTGAAGGTGTTGCCGCTCGACTGCTGGAAGATCTGCGACGACAGCGAACCGGTGTAGGTCGCGAAGTCGGAGAAGTAGGCCTCCTGGGCGGTCATCATGTTCCGCAGGTCGGTCTTGACCGACGCCAGCTTGGCCTTGTCCTTGGTCGCAGCGAACTTCGGGATCGCGATGGCGGCCAGGATGCCGATGATCACGACAACGATCAGCAGCTCGATGAGGGTGAAACCCTTGCGATTCTTGACCAGCATGTGGCAGTGCTCCTGAAGAGATGTGGAAAGTTCCGTGTGAGGGCGGCGTCTCACACGCCACTCGGCTGGTTGGTATCACCACCCTCCGGCATGACAGAGGGCAACTGGAGTGCCAAACTCCCCGCGTGGTGGCTAAATTGTTGTCGGATCACGATTTCGAGGCTCGGCACCCGGGCCGAACCAGATCGGGCAATGCCCGCCTCGCCCGGTAGATTGCAACGCGGCATCCCTGCGACACCCCCCGGAGATCCCCCTGTGCGACTCATCCCTCACCTCGGCCGCCGATGCGACGCAGCCTGCTGACCCATCGCACGGTGCTCGGGGCGCTCGTCGCGCTCGTCGCGGTCGCCGCGACCTGGCGGACGACCCGCAACTTCTTCGCCCAGGACGACGTCGGCATCGTCATCGACGACCCCCGCAACAAGTCGATGGCGACCTGGGACCAGTTCCTCGACGAGGCCTACTGGCCCGCCCCCTATCGGCGTGACCTCTTCCGGCCGCTCACCTCGCTGCTGATCGCCGGCGAGATGCAGGCCGGGCAGGGGGCCACGATCTCGTTCAAGGTCATGCAGGTCGCGTTCTACACCGCGAGCGCCATCGCGGTCTTCGCCCTGGCCCTCCGGCTCCTCCCGCCGGGTGCCGCCCTGGCGACGGGGCTCCTCTTCGCCGCCCACCCGGTCCACGTCGAGGCGACCGCCCTCGCGGTCACCCAGGCCGAGGTGATGGTGGGGCTGCTCGCGGCCCTGGCCGCCGCCTGGTATCTCGACCGACGACGATCCGGCTGGCCGACCACCCGCGAGCACGCGGGCCTCGCCGCGGTGACCCTCATCGCGGCCAACTTCAAGGAGAGCGGGGTGATGATCCCCGCCCTGCTCTTTGCCCTGGAAGTCTTCGTCCTGCCGGGGAAGTGGTGGGAGCGGTGGCGGGAGCTGAGCCGACTGGTCGTCTGGCAGACCCTCGCCGTCGTGACAACCCTCGCACTCCGGGCCAGGATCCCGTTCGAGAACGCCCAGGGGAGCTTCGTCGCCGAGGCGTTCGATGGCATGCCGATCGGCTCGCGCTTCCTCACCATGCTGAGCGTGGTGCCGGAATGGTTCCGGCTGATGCTGTGGCCGGCCACCCTCTCGGCCGACTATGGCCCGCAGGTCATCATGCCGGCGGAGGGGTGGGGGCTCGACCAGACCATCGGCCTGGCGATCCTCGTGCTGGTGGGGGCCCTCGCCTGGCGGCTGCGCCGACGCGCCCCGGTGCTGACGTTCGGGGTGGCGTGGTGTGCCATCGGCCTCTTCCCGGTGAGCAACGTCATCATCCCGACCGGGATCCCGCTCGCGGAACGGACCCTCTTCCTGCCGAGCATCGGTGCGATGCTCGCGGTCGGTGCGTTCCTCGCGGGGCTCCCGGCCGCGTTCCCGGCGAGGCGGGAGCTGGTCGCCCGTGTCACGGCCGCCGGGGTGGCCCTGGTGGCGGTGCTGGGCATCTCGCGCTCGATGGCCCGCCATGCGAGCTGGCGCAACTCGCACCAGATCTGGGCCCAGACGGTGATCGATGTCCCCGATTCCTATCGAGCGCGGGTCGCCTTCGGCACCCTCCTCTACAAGGGTGGGTATCGCGACCGCGCCATCTATTCCTACGAGCAGGCGCTGCAGCTGTGGGACAAGGTCTCTGGGCCGAACTGGCAGCTGGCGGAGTGGTATCGCGCCAAGGGCGATTGCGACCGTGCCATCCCCCTGTACATGCGCACCCTCGAGTTGACCGAGTTCGCGCCGGCGCGCTCCTCGCTGATCGCCTGCCTGGCCTGGGTGGGTCGCTACGCCGAGGCGAAGCGGTACGCGTTCGACGGCGTGGGCTCCGACACCTACGCGGCGCTGTTCCGGATCTGGTATCGCACCGTCGACTCGGCGCTCAAGGTCAACGCGCCGGCCGGGACGGTGGTCTTCCCGACCGCGCGCAATGCCAACCTCTTCACCGACGCCCCCGACACCGTCCGCGCCGAGCGCTGATCAGGGCGCCTGCAGCAGCGCGCGGATCGGCGCGCCATCGAGATCGACCGCCAGCGTGTCGACGTGCGGGGTGAGGGTGAGCCAATCCCGCCACGGATACGGTGACGCGAGCCGCAGTCCCGGCTCGGGGAACCGACCGCAGCCGTAGGAGTAGCTGAGGTACGCGTACCGGGGCGAGGCGCCGGGGGCGTAGCGCTCGCACGGGACATCGAGCACCGTCGGTGCGCGATCGGCGGCGACGAGGTGCGTCGCGATCGCGTAGTCGTGCAGCTCGGCCGCGGCGACCGGGAGTCGTCGATCGCTGGCGGTCGGCCCCAGCACCAGCACCGTGTCGGCTGGTCCGAGACGCGCGATGATCGCGGCCGCCGACTGGTCGAGTCGGAGTCGTGCCGCGGCGGCATCGACCGAGCGGAGCGCCGGGATCACGGCATAGCCGACGGCCACCAGCGCGGCGCCGCGTCCCCACCGCGCAGCGGCCCCGCCCCGCGCGCCGAGCACCGTGACCGCACCGCCCAGGAGCAGCGCGGGACCGACGAAGAACGGCAGCCCATAGAAGGCATCGAACTTGGGCCACGGCCAGTAGGCGAGTGCGCCGAGGAGCGGCAGCAGGAGTCCGAGTCCCAGGGCCCAGCCCCGGACGCGCGCGTCGGCGGGCCGCCAGCCGTGGAGGCCCAGCATCGCCAGCGCGACGAGGACGAGGTTCGCCGGGTAGAGAAGCGCGAGCGCCGCGCGACCCTCCGGGCGAACCGGCAGCGTGGTGGCGACGAGGTTGTGCCAGAGCCGCGCCGGCGACAATCCGGCACTCCCGTACGCCATGCCGTACCCGGTCGCCTCCGGGCCGGAGCGCACCGCGAGGATCATCGCCCCGACCGCGAGTGCCACCAGCAATGCGGCGAGCGCGAGCGCGATGACCCGGGTGCGCTCCACCGGTGCCGGCACGCGGGGTATCGGCCACCCCGCCACGGCGAGCAGCACGACCACGGCCCCGAAGACCCCGACCACTTCCTTGCACAGGAACGCAACGGCCAGGCAGCCGACGATGCCCGCCGCGCGGAGCGGCCAGCGCGGCGCCTCCCGATAGCCGAGCGCCAGGTGGGCGGCGCCGAGGAGGGCGAGCAGCGCGAGCGGCTCCGCCATCAACTGGATCCAGCCCCCGACCACCGGTGTCGCAACCGCAAAGAGCGCGGTGGCGACGAAGCGCCCCCACCCGTCGGCGCCAAGTCGGCCCGCGAACCACCAGAGCAGGACGAGGTCGATCGCCATGACGGCGAATCGCACCACCTGCCACCCGATCGGATCGGCCCCGAAGGCGGCGTGCTGGAGCACGAAGGTCAGGTAGAAGAGCGGGTTCATCCGCCCGTGCCCGGCGTAGTAGTCGAGCAGCGCCCGGTACCGGTCCGCGATGCCGGATCCCGCGTCGAGGATCGGCAGGAACTCGCGGAAATCCCACACGGCGACCGGGAGGGTCGCGAGCGGTCGGTAGATCAGCCACGCGAGGACGAGCACCCCGAGGATCGGCACGGCACGTCGGAGACGTTCCCGGGTCATCGCCGCCCCCGGTAGCGTCGATGGATCGCGAGCAACTCCATTGGCGCCGCGAGAAAGTCCCGCCCGCGGAGTCGACTGCCGTCGGTGGCCACCCAGTGCTCGAGCGGCACCTCGCGAATCCGCCGCGTGGCGGGGGGCTCGCCGGGCGCCGCCGCGAGGCGGGCGATCAGCTCGACATCGAAGATCCAGCGCGAGGCGAACGGCGCCTCGAGCGCCGCGCGGACCGGCGGGATGTTGCGGAACAGCTTGAGTCCGCACTGGGTGTCGTACACCGGCAGGCCGAGCGCCAGCGAGGCCGCGGTCGCGAACACGCGGCCGAGGTAATGGCGGGCGGGGCTGCGATGGATCTCGCGCCCGAGCAGCCGGATCCGGGAGCCGATCGCGGCCCAGGCCTCCGGGTGCGCGTCGAGGGCGTCGCGCAGCAGCGCGAGCTCGCCGAGCGGCGCGGAGAGATCGGCATCCGCGAAACCGACCGCCGCGCTCCCGGCCTGCATCGCCTCCCGCATGCCCGATCGCACCGCCTCGGCCTTGCCGACATTCCCGGCGAGCCCCTGCACCGCGACGCGCGGTCGATGCGCGTCGGCGAACGCTGCCAGCATGGTGCGGGTCGCGTCGGTGCTGCCGTCATCCACGAAGTGCAGCGCGAGCCACGGCATCGCATCGAGCGCCGCGGCGAAGGCCGGCAGGTCGAGCCGTCCGGCCTCGTTGTAGGCCGGCACCACCAGGATCACCTCGCCGACCCCGCTCACGTCCGCTCCAGGATCGCGACCAGCGACACGCCGCGGGACCACGGCATCGTCGCGCGATCGACCGCCGCGACGAGCGCGTGGCGCTCCCCGGCAAAGATGACCTCCAGCACGCGGTTGAGCGGGCCGACCGGCACGGCGAGGTCCCCGGCCGCGGCACCGTGCTGCCCACGCAGGCGTCGCCACGCGGCGATCAGCGGATGAAGGCGGCTGTTGTAGGCCGAGAGGAGCCGCTCGCGCACGGGCGCGTCCTGCCAGAGCATCCGGAAGGTGGCCGGGGTGTAGCGCCGGAAGTGACCGAAGACCTCGTCGTGGACGCTCCACATTGCCGGGTCGCCGGGGACGGTGAGGAGGAGCTGCCCACCGGGCGGCATCGCCTCGATCGTGCGGGCGAGCAGCGCGCGATCCTCCCTCACGTGCTCGAGCACGTCGGTCAGCACCGCGACACCCCCGGACGCGACGTGCGGTGCGATCCGACCGGGATCATCGTCCTGCTCGAAACGGACCTCGGGATAGCGCGCACGGGCATGGCCGATCGCCTCCGCGCTCGGATCCATCCCGAGGACCCGGTAGCCCGCCCGTGCGAAGGCTGCCGCATTCCCCCCGGTCCCGCAGCCGATATCGGCCACCGCGGCACCGGGTGCGGCGATCCTCGCGAGCAGGGCCAGGAGGACGCGCCGACGGGCGACGAACCACCAGTGGGCGTCCTCGACCTGCGCATGGGCGTGGAACTGTTCAGCCTGCATGGGGTCCCGTTCCTGCAAGTCCCTCGCCGGGGGGCCTCATCGGTCCCCGATCGACCAGTCCTCGCGGGCCGAATCGGGGTCGACCCGCTCGAAGCGGAGCGGGCTGCCGGGCACCGGCGCCTTGGTCAGCAACCACCAGTCGCGCTGCCGCAGCGAGTCGGGCAACAGGGTGTCCCGGGCGTGGAGGTCCCGGACGAAGACGTTCCCGCCGCCCTCCGCGAGGAGGAGCGGGGCATAGAGGGTCGTCCCCGCCTTGTCCTCGAGGAGCCGCCGCACGCAGCGGGTACCCCACGCTGCCCCGGGCGTCGCCCGCAGGGTGGTGTCGGGCGAGAACTCCTGCGCGACGAGGCGCGCGGAATCGGCCCGGAGCGGCGCCAGCCTCTCCCGGAGCGCATCGGCCCCACCCCCCTCGGCCTCGACCACCGCGAGGGCCCCATCGAGGGCACACGCATCGGTGGTCCGGTACACCTGCTCTGCCTCGGTCCGCGAGACACCGATGCCCCACATCCGCGCGACCAGTTGGGCACCCCAGGTCTCGCGCGCGAGGATGAGCGCACCGGAGATCCCCTGCGACACGGCGGCGGCGCCTGCGTCCTCGCGCATCGTCAGCATCCCGTTTCGGTACTGGGTGGCGCGGATCGGGACGAGCTGGACCGCCCCGATCGCGAGGGCAGCGAGGCCGACCAGCACCACGGTCCGCTCGACCAGGGGCGGCGCCGCGCGCTCCCGCAGGACCGCGGGGAGCCGTGCGGTCCACCACGCCAGCCACGGGGCAAGCGGCAACAGGAACCGCGGCCCGAGATAGAACCCATCGTGCCAGTACGCGAAGTAGGAGAGGAGCAGCAGGCCGCTGCCCGCGAGCACCCAGCGATCGAAGCGACCCGGTCGGCGCACCAGCGCGAGTGCGGCAGTCGCGAAGAGGAGCGACGGAACCGGTGTCTCGAGGAAGTAGGTCTGCAGCCGGAGCAGGTAGAGGTTGATCAGCTCGACCCCGCGGGCCGGGGTGTGCGCGAATCCCCAGGGCGCCTCGTGAAAGCCGAGCTCGTGACTGCGCCCCCAGAGCTCGATGTAGCCGAAGCGGAGCGCGTCGCCGGTCCAGGCCGCGTTCACCGCGAGCAGGAGCCCGAGCGGGATCGCGATCCCGACGCCGCTCGCCAGCAGGGCCGCGACCTGGCCGCGATCCCGGACCGCCCGCACGAGGAGCCACCCCGCCGCGGGCAGGGCGAACGCCGCCCCGTCGAGCGGCCGGATGGTCGCCGCGATGCCCAGGGCGAGCCCCATCGCAACGGCATCGCGCGGCCGGGGTGCCGCATCGCGGGTTGCGCGCGCCAGTGCCCATGCCCCGAGGAGCAGCCACGCCGTGGTGGTGACATGGTTCATCATCGACCCCGCCAGGAAGGCGGGGAATGGCGCGAAGGCGTAGAGCAGCAGCGCCGCGAGGGCGGTCCCCCGGCCCGGCTCGACCAGCCGCAGCGTGCGCGCGAGGGCGAACACCCCCAGGGCACCAGCCACCGGCCCGACCAGCCACGGGGCGCCGACCAGGACGCCGAGGGCGAGCATCGCGGGGCCACCGGCGGGGAACTGGCCGTACACCTTGCCGCCCATGTCGAGCAGGTGCATCGCCGCGGTGAATTCCGGGTGCGCCGGCGCCGGGAGGAACAGCCGCCCGCCGGCGAAGATCCGCGCCTGGACGACCTGGATGATCTCGTCGATCAGGAGCGGCCGACCGGAGAGCACCGCGAGCGCGACGACGAGGTAGAGGGCACCGGCGACCCCCGCCACCAGGAGGTCGCCTCCGGTGCCGGCATCCTGCCAGCGCGCCGCCGCGCGGTCCCAGGCGCCGGCGGGCCAGAGCCCGGGCCGCGACCGGAGGACGATCACGGCAATCGCGGCGAGGCCGAGGAGGATCGCCGCGCCGGAGGTCCAGAGGTCGAGACGGTCGGCGTACCAGGGCGCCGCGTGCCCGCCGGCGATCCAGTTCGCGATCGGCAGCAGTCCCAGCGCCGCGAGGACCAGCGCCGCGACGCGCGCCATCTACTTCGCGGCCTCGGTGCCCTCGTAGCGGGACAGCTTGCGATACAGGGTGCTCGGATCGATCCCGAGCACCTCCGCGGCGCGGGTCTTGTTGCCGCCCTCCGCCTGGAGCACGAACATGATGTACGCGCGCTCGACGAGGTCGAGCGACGGGTTCGGCTGGTTCCGCTCGGCGACCAGCGGCTCCTTCTTCTGGCGGGTGATCCGGTCGGGGAGGTGCTGCGGCTCGATCAGCGCCGAGGTCGAGAGGACCACCGCATGCTCGAGGGCGTTCTGCAGCTCGCGCACGTTGCCGGGCCACTCGTACACCATCACCGCATCCATCGCCTCCTGGGTGAGGGCCTTCGCGTCCTCGCCGTCCTCGGTCATCTGCTCGAGGAAGTGGTCGATGAGGAGGATCAGGTCGTCGCGGCGCTCGCGCAGCGGCGGCAGGTCGAGCGCGAGGACGTTGAGCCGGTAGAAGAGGTCCGAGCGGAAGTTGCCGCGGCGGACCTCCTCCTCGAGGTCGCGGTTGGTCGCGGCGATGATCCGCACGTCGACCGGGATCGCGTCGGTCGAGCCGACCGGGATCACCTCGCGCTGCTGGAGCACGCGGAGCAGCTTGACCTGCAGCGAGGCGGGCATCTCGCCGACCTCGTCCATGAAGAACGTCCCGCCGCGGGCGGCGGCGAAGAGCCCCTGCTTGTCGCGGACCGCGCCGGTGAACGAGCCCTTCACGTGGCCGAACAGCTCGCTCTCGAGCAGCGTCTCGGGAAGGGCGCCGCAGTTGATCGACAGGAACGGCCCGTCGGCGCGGTTGGAGGCGTCGTGCAGGTAGCGCGCGAGCACCTCCTTGCCGGTGCCGCTCTCGCCGCCGATCAGCACCGTCGAGTCGGTCGGCGCGATCTGCTCGGCGAGCCGGAGGATCTCGAGGAACCGGCGCGACTTGCCGATCGGGCGGCTCAGGCCGGGACGCGCGCCGCCGCCGTTGCGGCGGATCTCCTGCTTGAGCTGCTTGTTCTCGACGCGGATCTGGCGGAACTCGCAGGCCCGCCGCAGGATCGCGATCAGCTCGTCGTTCGCGAACGGCTTCTGGAGGTAGTAGAACGCGCCGGCGTTCACCGCCTGGATCGCGCTCTGCAGCGAGGCCTGCGCGGTCATGAGCAGGACCGGCGTCATCGGGTCGAAGTCCTTGACCGCCTGGAGGATGTCGAGGCCGGTGACCTGCGGCATGCGGACGTCGGTGAGCACGATGTCCGCGGTCGCGGTCCGGATCGCCTCGAGCCCGGCCTTGCCGCCCTGGGCGACGGTGACCTCGAACCCCTCCTTCTTGAGGAGGATGCGGAGGGTGTCGAGGATCCCGCTCTCGTCGTCGATGACGAGCACCGAAGGCTGCTGGCTCATGTCGCGTCCCCTCTGTCCCGGGCTGCCGGGAGGAAAATGGAGAAGGTGGTGCCCGCGGCGGGCGCGGTGTCGACCAGGATCACGCCGCGATGCGAGGCCACGGCACGCTGCACGATGGCGAGCCCGAGGCCGGTGCCGCCGGGGCGGCCGGTGACGAACGGTTCGAACAGCCGCTCCCGGACCCCTTCGGGGATCCCCGGGCCGTCATCGCGGACCACGAGCTTGATCGGCCGCTCGATCGGCCCGGCCGGGGCCTCGCCCGGTCCGGCCTCCCCGACCACGATCCGGATCGTCCCCCGCCCGTCGAGCGCCTGCGCCGCGTTGAGGACGAGGTTGGTCGCGACCCGGTGCAGCAGGTCGCGATCGGCCTCGAGCATGGTGCCCTCCCCCTCCACGGCCACCGTCACGCCCCGCAGCGCGGGATGCTCCCCGGCCATCCCCAGTGCCTCCTGCACCACCTCGAGCAGGTCGACCTGCTCGAGCCGCGCGGCGCGGACGCGGCTGAAGTCGAGGAACTCGCTCAGCAGCCGGTTGAGGCGCTCGCTCTCGCGGATCACGAGCGAGGCGAGGACCCGGTCGTCCTCATCCTCCGTCACCCTGGCCCCGAGCTGCTCGACCGCGCTGCGGATCGCCATCAGCGGGTTGCGGATCTCGTGCGCCAGCGAGGCCGACAGCGCGGCGACCGCCTCCAGCCGCTCGGCCCGGAGCCGGAATTCCTGCAACCGCTTCAGGTCGCTGATGTCGGTGAAGATCGCCGTGACCGAGGGGACCTCGCCACCCGGCCGCAGGAAGGTGGTGGTGCTGACCCCGACCGGGAAGAGCGAGCCGTCGGCGCGCCGCACCGCCGCCTCGGCCCGCGACACGCGGCTGCCGTCGGCGATGCCGCGCGCGATCGCATCGTGCAGCTCGCGCGAGCGGGCGCGCAGCGTCTCGAGGACCGGCTCGCCGGGGACGAACCCGCCCCCACCCAGGATCCGCAGCGCACGCGGGTTGATGTAGGCGAGTCGGCCCTCGCCGTCGACCGTGATCACGCCCGACTGGATCGTCGAGAGGATCTCGTCGGCCTCCATCCGGACCTGGGCGAGCGCGGCGGCGAGGGTGCGCTGTTCCTGGGCGGCCCCGGCCAGCCGGTGCCCCAGCACCGCGATGAGGGCGCCGACGAAGGTGATCACCACCACCTGGGTCCAGAAGTCCGCCGCCGGCGGCTCGGCCCCGAACTGGAGCGTGACCACGATGTAGCAGGCCGCGGTGAACGCCGCCGCCGCCAGCCCGCGACGCAGCGGCAGCAGCATCGCGTAGGCCGCCACCGCCGCGATGTAGAGCGCGGCGAGCGGCGTCGCGGTGGCCCGCGTGAACGCCACCAGGCCGCTGACGAGCAGCACGTCGACGACGAACTGCACCAGCAGCCCGCGCGGGCCCGGGGTCCGCCCGCCGACGAGGTCGAGCCCGAGCCAGCCCAGGGCAAGGACCGCGGCACCGAGCACGGCGATCAGTTGCGGGATGGCGACCGGCACGGCCGACGGATCGGTGGCGGCGGCGACCCCGACCGCGACGATGAGGGCGGTCCGCACCAGCACGACGAGGAACAGCACCGTGCGCGGTCCCGGAAGCGCGAGCAGGTCGAGGGGACCGGCCGGCTGGCTGGGAACGCGGATCGGCATTTCCCCGGTGCGGGTCAGGCCGGGATCGGGAGGCGGGGTGGTCGTGGTCAAGTCCGGGGTAATATGATGCGATGCCGCCCCACTTGCCCGGATCAGGTGCCCATGCCCCGACGTGCCACACCACCACCCGACCACCGCTGGACGGGCTTCGCCCCGGCCGCCCTCACCTTCCTGCGCCAGCTCCGCCGCCACAACACGCGCGAGTGGTTCGAGGCCAATCGGGATCGCTACCATCACCTGGTGCGCGACCCGATGCGCGCCTTCGTCGAGGAGATGGACGTGCTCCTCGCGACGGAGCTGCCCGAACTGCGCGGCGACCCGCGCCGCTCGGTCTTCCGGATCCATCGCGACGTGCGCTTCAGCGCCGACAAGTCGCCCTACAAGACCCATGCGTCCTGCTGGTTCTTCCATCGCGATGCCGGGAAGGGGGTCGGCCAGGCCGCCCACGGCGGTGCGGGGATCTACGTGCACCTGGAACCGGGCGCCTCGATGGTCGCGGGCGGCATCTGGATGCCGCCGAAGCCGGCGCTCGACCAGATCCGGGCCGCCCTCCTCGAGGACCACGAGCCGTTCGCCGCGATCGTCACCGCTCCCGCGTTCCGGCGCCGGTTCGGCCGGCTGAGCGAGGAGGCGATGCTGGTGCGGGCCCCGCGCGGCACCGATCCGGAGCACCCGGCCGCGCCGTGGCTCCGGTACAAGTCGTTCACCGTGCATCGGCTGCTCGACAACGCCGCGATCACCCATCCGAAGCTGGTGTCGCGCCTCGCCACCGACATCGCCGCCCTGCGGCCGCTGATCCGCTGGCTGAACGGCGCCCTCGGCTTCGCCCCGCTCGCGAGCCGGCGATGACCGGGCGGGATGCCCCCGCCAGCGTGCGACTGGACAAGTGGCTCTGGGCCGCCCGGTTCTACAAGACGCGCACCGCCGCCACGGAGGCGGTGCACGGCGGCAAGGTCGAGGTGAATGGCGAACCGGCGAAACCGGCGCGGGCGGTGGTGCCGGGTGACACGATCACCGTGCGCATCCCGCCGTTCACGACGACGCTCGTGGTCACCGGTCTCGCCGAGCGGCGCGGCTCGGCCGCGGTCGCCGCGGGGCTCTACGAGGAGACCGCCGAGAGCCGGGAGGCGCGGACCCGCCACGCCCAGCTGCTGCGCGATGCGCCGCTGCTGCGCTTCGATGAGGGGAAGCCGAGCAAGCGCGATCGGCGGCGGCTGGATCGGCTGCGCGGGCGGGAATAGACGAGAAGCGAGAAGCGTGAAGCGAGAAGCGCGTCTCCCCCTCTCGCTTCACGCTTCTCGCTTCTCGCTTCTCGTCTCTCCTGCCTCGTCATCGTGCAGCATCCGCATTGCCGGGGTATCGAGGTCATCGAACTGCCCCGAGCGCGCCGACCAGACGTAGGCGCCGATGGCGAGCGCGACCACCACCAGGGCGAGCGGGATGACCAGGTAGAGGACGCTCATGCGGCGCGCCGGTGACGGGTCGCGGGCGACGCCGCCGTCGTGGCCACCGGCGCGGCGACGAAGCTGCGTCCGAGCCAGCTCCCCAGCACGACCGTGAGCGAACTGACCGGCATCAGGATCGCCGCGACGAGGGGCGAGAGGCGCCCGCTCATGGCGAGGGCGACGCCGACCGCATTGTAGCCGACGGCCCAGAGCATGTTGCGGCGGATGAGGCCGAGGGTGCGGGTCGCGCCCTCGACGAGGCGCTGCAGCGGGGCGAGGCCGGGCGCGGTCAGGTGCACGTCGGCGACGAGGAGCGACGCCTCCGCCCCGCCGTGGACCCCGACCCCGACATGCGCGGCGGTCATCGCGGCCGCGTCGTTGACGCCATCGCCCACCATCACCACCGCCCGCACCCCGGCGCCGGCACGCAGCGCACGGATCCGCGCCAGCTTCTCCTCGGGCGTGGCGCGCGCGATCACCTGGTGGGCCGCAAACCCCAGCGCGTCGGCCACCGCGGTGACGACGGCGGTGTCATCGCCCGAGAGCAGGTGGGTCTGCCATCCGCGCGCGCGCAGCGCATCGAGTGCGTCCCGGGCGCCGTCGCGTACCGGGTCACCGAAGCCGGCGACGGCAACGACCTGGCCATCGATGGCGAGCAGCACCGGCGTCACCGCGGCGCCGGCGAGCCGTTCGCGCCACCCGGTGATCTCGGCGCCGTGCGACGCCACGAAGGCCGGCGAGCCGATCGCGACCTCCCGACCGTCCCACCGCCCGCTGACCCCGCCGAGGACGTCGTGGCGCACCCCCTCCAGTGACGCCGGCGCGAGGTCGGGCCAGGCCCGCCGGAACCCCTCGGCGACCGGATGCGCCGCACCCTCCTCCAGTGCGAGGATGACCGGTCGCCACCGCGGATCGCCATCCCAGGCCACGAGGTCGTGTCGCCCGGCCGTGACCGTGCCCGTCTTGTCGAGCACCATGATGCCCGGTCGGGCGAGGAGCTCCAGGGCATCGCCTCCCTTGATGTAGATCCCCGCACGGGCGGCGCGACCCACGGCGACCGACACCGCCAGCGGCGTCGCGAGGGCGAGCGCGCACGGACAGGTGACGATCAGCAGCGCGATGGCATGATCCCAGGCCAGCGCGGTATCGCGACCGACCCAGAGCAGGAAGGTGACGGCGGCGAGCAGCAGCACGAGGGCCACGAAGACCCCGGCGAGCCGATTCGCGAGCGCCACGACGGGCGCACGGCGCCGGGCGTTCGCCTCCACCTCGGCCAGCAGGCGAGCCAACCGCGAGGCGCTCCCGGCGGCATCGACCCGTACCCGGAGCGGGGCTCCCACGTTTTCGCTGCCGGCGGCGACGACATCTCCCGGCACGACGGCGACCGGCACCGACTCGCCCGTCAGCAGCGCACGGTTGACGCTCGACTGGCCGTGGACCACGGTCCCGTCCGCCGGGAACACCTGCCCGGCGCCGACCTCGACGAGCATCCCGGGCAGCAGCGCCTCGGTGGGGACGTCGCGCAGCGCGCCGTCGTCCTGCCGCACGCGGGCCATCCGCGGGGTGAGGGAGAGCAGCAGTTCCGCGGCATCGGTCGCGGCGCGCTGGCCGCGCTGCTGCAGGTAGCGGCCCACCAGCAGCAGGAAGACCAGCAGGGTGACGCCGTCGAAATAGACCGGACCCGAATCCGTGATGGTGTTGAGGGCCCCCCGCACGCTGGCCGCGGCGAGCGCGAGGGCGATCGGCAGGTCCATGTGGAGGGCGCGCGTCCGCAGCGCCGCCCAGGCCCCGGTGAAGAACACCCGCCCGGGGAAGAGGAGCGCCGGCAGCGTGAGCACCAGGGAGACCCAGCGGAACATTTGCCGCTCCCCCGGCGCCATCCCCTGCAGGTCGCCGGCGTAGAGCGCGAAGGCAATCAGCATCACGTTCCCCGCGAGTGCCCCGGCGACCCCGATGCGCACGAGGGCCGCGCGGTCCTCGCGACGGCGCATCGCCTCGCGGGCGACGCCGTGGAACGGATGCGGGGGATAGCCCAGGCGATCGAGGACCTGCGCGATGCGGGAGAGCGGCACCGCGCGGGGATCCCACTCGACGCGGAGCAGTGAGCGGCGGACGTCGAGTTCCGCGCGCGCGATCCCCGCCTCCAGCAGCGGCACCCGCTCGACCAGCCAGACGCAGCTCGCGCAGTGGACGCCCTCCAGGTACAGCTCCGCGGTGGCGAGGCCGTCGGCGCGCCGCGACACGTACAGCTCCTCGAAGGCGGCGTGATCGAACTCGTCGTAGCTGCGACCGGTCGGACGCACCGGTGCCGCGCGGCGTTCGCCCAGCGCGTAGTACTGCGCCAACCCGCCGGCACGCAGGATCCCGTGTGCCGTCTCGCACCCGCCGCAGCAGAAGGCCGGTGCGGATCCAATGGCGCGCCGCTCGGGCGGCACCGCGAGCCCGCAGTGCGCGCAGCCGGTCCCGAGCCTCGCGCGGACCTCAGCCACCGGGCATGCCGTGATGTGCGATCGGCGTCGTTGGCAGGACGCCATGGAGCCAGTGCCCCACCGGGATCACCTCGAGGTGCGCGGCGAGACTGGCGAGGCCCAGGAGGACCAGCATCGCGGCGCCGAGGCGCGGCAGCCGCTGCTGCCACGGCCCGGCCACGCGCCGGGCACTCGCCGCGAGCGCGACGAGGGCGGGCACCGAGCCGAGCCAGAAGATGGCCATGACGCCGGCACCGTCGAGGGCGCCGCCGGTCCCGGCTGCGACCGCGACGAACACCCAGAGCCAGCCGCACGGCAGCAGGCCGGTCGCGACGCCCGTCACGAGGCCGCGCCACCCCGCGGGCCACTCACGGAGCGCGGCCATCCCGCGCCCGAGGGCCTGTTGCCACGACGCGGGGAGTCGCAACTCCGCCAGTCGACCGGCGCGCCCGCGGAGCAGCGCGTGGACGCCCCAGGCGACGAGGAGCAGCGCCATGGTCACGGAGGCGATCCGGCCGACCCCGAGCGCGAGGCCACCCCGATCAAGCAGCCCACCGGTCGCGCCAGCGGCGACGCCCAGGGCGAGGTAGGCGACGAGCCGACCGACGTGGTACGGGGCGTGGGCCCGGAGGCCGCGCGCGCCGCTCCCGGCGAAGCAGGCGAACGCCCCGCACATCGCGGCGCAGTGCACGCTGCCAAGCAGCGAGGCGACGAGCACGGCACCGGCGAGGGGGAGCATCGGCGCTGCGTCGCCTCAGCGACTCACGGGGACCGGATCACCCGGTCGCCGGGTCACCTCGACCGCATCGGCGTGCCGCGACGCCTCGACGCGCAGGTCGCCGGTGAACCGCTCGCTGCCCCGCGAGACCGCCACGCGCAGTTCCCAGAGCCCCTCCCGGGGCAGCTCCACCGGGGCAACGTACCGGCCGGCGGCGGTGTCGGGCTGCAACGCCGCGGTGATCCGCTCGCTGGCGTGGGCCACCTGCAGTGCCTCGAGGGTCACGGTGGCACCGGCGACCGGCGCGCCCGCGGCGTCGTGGACCGCCACGGCCAGCGGCGTCGGCCCGGTCGCCGCGAGGGGCCCCAGGATCGGCTCGATGCGCCAGCCCAGGGCGACGTTGGCGCGAGCCTGCGCCTGGGTCGCGTCCCACTCGACCGCGCGGCGATAGTAGTCGGGCTCGACCGCGAAGTGCGTGTCGCTGTTCGCGAGGCGCACCAGGAACACGCCAAGGAGCAGGTTCCCCACGAGGACCGTGATGATCAGCGTGGGCCAGATGCGGTCCTTCCGGATCAGCGTCATTCGTGGTCGTCCTCGTCCGCGTCGGCGGGGCCGAGCAGGTTGAAGCGGTAGTCGGCGTTGAAGCTGTTGCCCGCGGCGATCCGGATCGTGATGTCGCGCCGGCCGTCCTCGAAGGCCGAGCGCGGCAGCCGCACGAAGAGCGACGTCGTGCGCAGCTCGCCGGCGCGCACGGCGAGCGGATTCTCCGGGGCGATCACCTGCGCCTCCTCGCCGAGGCCGATGACGCTGACGATGTAGTCATGGTCGGCCCGGCTCCGGTTGGCGAGCCGCAGCCGCACCTGGTTCAGCACCGTGCCATCGGCCTCCAGCGTGAACGGCTCACCGGCGCCGCGCAGCAGGGTGACATCCGCATCCGGCCGCAGTCCCAGGGTGGCGATGAAGCCGCCGAGGAACAGGGTCAGGGCGATCGGGTAGAGCACCACCCGGGGCCGGAGGAGGCGCGGCGGCTTCCCGGCCAGCGCATCCTGCGTCGCGTAGCGGATCAGGCCCCGCGGGCGCCCCACCTTGTCCATGATCGCGTCGCAGGCATCCATGCACTGGGTGCAGTGCACGCACTCCATCTGCAGCCCGTTGCGGATGTCGATCCCGGTCGGGCAGGTCGTGACGCAGGCCTTGCAGTCGATGCAGTCCCCCGCCCCATCCGCGCCCCGGTCCTTCGGCATCGCCCGCGGTTCGCCGCGGCCGTAGTCGTAGGAGACCACCATCGACTGGCGGTCGAGGAGCACCGACTGCCAGCGGCCGTACGGGCAGGCGATCAGGCAGGTCTGCTCGCGGAACCAGGTGAAGTCGGTGAACACCAGCCCCGTGGTGACCGCCATCACGATGAACGGGACCGGGTGCTCGTAGGGCGAGAGCCGGATCCACTGCGCCAGCGCCTCGGTCCCCACGAAGTAGGCGAGGAAGGTGTGGCCGAGGACGAGCGAGATCGCGAGGTAGATCACGTACTTGAGCACGCGCCGGGGCGCGAAGTGGCGTCCGGCGCGGTCGAGTTGCAGCGAGCCGCTCCGGCCGCCCTCGAGCCACCGCTCGATCGGGCGGTAGAGGAACTCGAGGTACACCGTCTGGGGGCAGGCCCACCCGCACCAGACCCGGCCGAACAGCGCGGAGAAGAGGAAGATCGCGATGACGACGCTGCCCAGCAGGAGCATGAGCAGCAGCGTGTCGGTCGGCAGGAAGGTCGTGCCGAGGATGGTGAACTGCCGCCGCGGCACGTCGAGGAGGATCGCCGGCTTCCCGGCGATCCGCAGGTGCGGCAGGGCGATGAACAGGACCATCAGCGCCCAGGCCACGACCCGGCGCCGCTGCCACCAGCGGCCCGGCGACGGCTTGGGACGGATCCAGTTGCGGGTGCCGTCCTCGTTGAGCGTCGGCAGGACGCGGCCGCTGGCCGCGGGGGCGTGGGTCACTGCGCGACCACCGCCCCCTCCGCGGCCTTCGGGTTCGCGGGGGTGGTGCCCTGGAGCGACCAGACATAGGCCACGGCCGCATTGACCTGCGCCGGCGTGAGCTGCCGGCCCCAGGCCGGCATCCCCTTCGCCAGCACCCCCTCGCTCACGACCGCATGGATCTCGGCGATGGTGCCGCCATGGATCCAGGCGTTGTCGGTGAGGTTCGGGCCGATCACGCCGCCGCCGTCCGGGCCGTGGCACGCGGCGCAGTTGCGGGCGAAGATCTCCTTCCCCTCCTCCAAGACCTCGTGGTCGCCCGCCAGCGCCAGCAGCGCCTCGCTGTCGACGGTGCCCTGGTCGGTCGGATGGGCCTCCCGCCACGCCGCCATGTCGGCCTCGTACTGGGCGATCCGGCCGGCGCCCGCGCCGATCGGGCCGACGTTCAGCAGGTAGAGCCCCGAGAAGATGATCGTCCCCCAGAAGGTCGTCACCCACCAGCGCGGCATCGGGTTGTCGAACTCCTGGATGCCGTCGTACTCATGCTCGATCAGTCGATCCTGGTCGCTCACGGCTCAGTCCTTCCGGTCGCGGGGTTGCTGGGGATGCTCGTCATCGAGCGGCATCTGGGCGTCGGAGCGCCAGCGAGCCCCGGCCCCCGGCCGGAAGACCCACCAGACGATCCCGAGGAACGCCAGGATGAACAGGACCAGGCCGATCTCGGCGTAGATCGAGAGGTCGGCGTGGCCGAGGACATCGGACAGCTTCATGGCGCGGTGCCGCGACTGGCGACGGTCCCGGTCGTGGCGATGTCACGCCCGATCCGCTGCATGTAGGCGACGATGGCGACGATCTCCCGGTCGGCGAGGCCGGCCGGTCCGCCGGTCGCCTCGATGTCCGCGGCGATCTCGGCCGCCTGCGCCCGGGCCATCGGGATCGCATTCGTCACCGCCTCGCCATAGGGGACGCCGAGCATCGCCATCGCGTCCACCCGGCGGGCCAGCACGTCGAAGTCGATCGGGGCCGTCGCGAAGTGCGGGTAGGCCGGCATGATCGAGCGCGGCGAGAGCTCGCGCGGGTTCGCGAAGTGGCGCACGTGCCAGAGGTTCGGGTACTTGCCGCCCTCGCGGGCGAGGTCCGGCCCGATCCGTCGGGAGCCCCAGAGGAACGGGTGCTCGTACACCGACTCGCCCGGCTTGGAGTACTCGCCGTAGCGCTCGGTCTCGTAGCGCAGGGGGCGGATCATCTGCGAGTGGCAGTTGACGCATCCCTCGCGGATGTACATGTCGCGCCCGTAGAGCTCCAGCGGCGTGTAGGGCTTCACCGACGCGATCGTCGGGACGTTCGACTTGATCAGGAACGTCGGGATGATCTCGGCCAGCGAGGCGATCGCCACCGCCACGGTCACCAGCACCGTGAACAGCACCGGCATCCGCTCCCAGCGGCGGTGGAACGCGAGCCCGCCGAGGAGCCCGGGGCTCGGGGCCGCCTGCGACGGCTCGGGCGCGCGCAGCGCCGCGGCCCGCACCACCGGGACGTCGTAGCGCGCCGGGCGCTTGCGCCAGGTCTGCACGATGTTCCACGAGAAGATCAGCATCCCGGCGATGTAGAGCGAGCCGCCCGCGACCCGGACCCAGTACATCGGCATCAGGCGCAGCACGGTCTCGACGAAGTCCGGGTAGGTGAGCCGGCCGGTCTCGTCGAACGCCCGCCACATCAGCCCCTGCGTCACCCCGGCGCTGTAGATCGCGACCACGTACAGGATGATCCCGAAGGTGGCGATCCAGAAGTGCAGCGAGGCGGCCTTCTTCGAGTGCAGCGGCGCCTGGAACAGCCGCGGCGCGAGCCAGTAGATCATGCCGAACGTCAGGAAGCCGTTCCAGCCCAGCGCCCCCGTGTGGACGTGGGCGATGATCCAGTCGGTGTAGTGCGCCAGGGCGTTCACGCTCTTCACCGAGAGCATCGGCCCCTCGAACGTCGACATCCCGTAGGCGGTGATCCCGACGACGAAGAACTTGAGGATCGGGTCGTCGACGACCTTCTGCCACCCGCCGCGCAGCGTCAGCAGGCCGTTGATCATGCCGCCCCAGCTCGGCGCCCACAGCATCACCGAGAACAGCATGCCGAGGGTGGAGGCCCACTCCGGCAGCGCCGTGTAGTGGAGGTGGTGCGGGCCGGCCCAGATGTAGAGGAACACCAGCGACCAGAAGTGGAGGATCGACAGCCGGTACGAGAAGACCGGCCCCTCCGCCGCCTTGGGCATGAAGTAGTACATCAGCCCCAGGAACGGCGTCGTCAGGAAGAACGCCACCGCGTTGTGGCCGTACCACCACTGCATGAAGGCGTCCTGCACCCCCGCGTACAGCGAGTAGCTCTTGAACGCCCCCGCCGGCAGCGAGAGGTTGTTGAAGATGTGCAGCACGGCCACCGTCACGATGCTGGCGATGTAGAACCAGATCGCGACGTAGAGGTGCCGCTCCCGCCGGCGCAGGATCGTGCCCATGAAGTTCCACGCGAACGCCACCCACACCACCGCGATCGCCAGGTCGATCGGCCACTCCAGCTCGGCGTACTCCTTGGCCTGCGTCAGCCCGAGCGGCAGCGTCAGCGCCGCCGCCACGATGATCAGCTGCCAGCCCCAGAAGTGGAACCGCGACAGCCCGTCGGAGAACATCCGGGCCTTCAGCAGCCGCTGGGTCGAGTAGTACGCCCCGCAGAAGAAGGCGTTGCCCGCGAACGCGAAGATCACCGCGTTCGTGTGCAGCGGGCGCAACCGGCCGAACGAGGTGAACTCGAGGCCGAGGTTGAACGCCGGGTTGGCGAGCTGGAGGGCGATCAGCAACCCGACCACCATCCCGACCGTGCCCCAGATCAGGGTGGCGAACAGGAACTTGCGGACGATGTCGTCGTCATAGCTGAATTCGTCGAGCACGACGCCGGCAGGGGCCGATGTGGTCATCCGGTGACCTCGAGGTGTGGGAATCGCGGGGCGGTTTGATCGGGAATGCCCGGAAAACGATCGCGACCGCCGAGCCCGGGGGCACGAGCGGTCGCGATGGGGTGGTGCAGCGGCTGTGAGACCTTCCTCACGGCGTGTCCTCCTCGGGGATCCCGCGGCGGCCGGGCGGGGTGCCACGGCGGCGCGGGGTCTCGTCTGGGCGGGATTCTACCGCGACGTGCGCGTCGGGCCAAGACCCCGCAATTCCCGACCTTCGGGTCGGAATTGTGCGCTGCGGTCGTGGCGCGACCCGACGGTCGCGCCGGACTACAGCCCAGCGAACCACGGATAGCCGCGATCCTCCCAGTAGCCGCCGGGCTTGCGGTCGGTGAACGTCACCCGGGTCAGGTACTTCGTCAGCTTGTAGCCGAGCTTGATCGGCGAATAGAGCCGCAGCGGACCGCCGTGTCGCGCGCTCAGCGGCTGGCCATCCTGGCCATCGGCCAGGATGGTCTGCGGATGCATGGCGCTCGCGAGGTCCCAGCCGTTGTAGTAGCCGTTGTCGAAGGAATCGAACCGGACGTAGCGCGCGGTCGGGAGCGGATCGACGAGCCCGGCGATCGTCGCGAACGGGACCCCCCGCCAGGGGGCCACGGCGGTCCATCCCTCGACGCAATGGTGCGTCACCCGGTAGTCGATGTGCGGCAGCGCGGCGAGCACCTCCGCGGTGAACGCGGTCGGCCGGCGGACCAGTCCGCCGACCTCGAGGCGCCAGGCGGCCGGATCCTCGAGGACGGGCATCGTGGGCGAGATGAAGTAGGACGGCATCTCGCCCTTGAGGACCTGGTGTGGCGGGGCTTCCGCCTGGCGCAGCGCCTGAAGCCGCTCGCCCAGCGCGTTGTTCGCGGCGATGACCCGGTCGAAGACCGGCTGCAACCGCGGCCCGCCATCCCAGCCGCACGCGGCCAGCGCGGCGGGGAGCACCGGGGCGATCCGTCGCAGGAACTCGCGGCGCGAGGCGCCGGCATCGTCACGGGGCATCGGGGAACCTCCCGCGGTAGCGACCGGTGATGATCGCGCGCAGCGACGCCGGATCGGCGACGAAGACCATCACGACATGGCCGAGGGTGAACAGGGTGAAGCACCAGACCGAGACGAAGTGCCAGTAGCGCGCCAGCTCGTAGCCACCGAACAGCGCCGTGAGCGGGGCGAGCTGCACCGGCTTCGCGATGGCGAACCCTGTCAGCACCGAGAGCACCCCGAGGGCGATCGCGAAGCTGTAGGCACCCTTCTGGAGCGGGTTGTGCTTCCCCTGGGGCGGATGATCCTTCCGGATCCGGAGGTAGTACTTCACCATCTCCAGGGCGCCGGGAAGGTCACGGGGCCGGAAGACGAGCTTGCGCCACTCCCCCGAAGCAGCGAGGAACACGGCATAGAGCAGCCCCGTCAGCACGAACGGCCACGCGAGGGTGAAGTGCCAGCGCAGCCCGGCCGCGAGCCAGCCGCCGAGGCGCACCACCTCGGGGATCTGCCCGATCCGGTCCCGATCGAACGGGTTGAAGACGCCGAGGACGGCGTTCTTGCTCCCGAAGTGCTGGAAGGCGACCAGGATCTGCAGCCCGCTCGCAATCATGCCGGTGAGGAAGACCGCGTTGAGCCAGTGCGTCAGGCGCACGACGCCGTGGTGACGTCGTCGGACGGGTGGAGGCGCCTCGGCGGCGGCCTCCGCATGGGAGGAATCGGACACGGACGCTCCGGTGCGGGGATACCCGCTCAACGCCCGGTGGCAGCCCCCGGTTCCGCGTCGCCCGCCAGGTCCAGGGCCGCGTGGACCCGCTCCCACTCCCCGAGGGTCCGGTCGAGGTCCCCGCGGAGCCGGTCCCGGCGGGCCGCCAGCTCGGCGGCCCGGGCCGGTCCATCGTCCGCACCGTAGAGCGCGGGATCGGCCAGTGCCGCCTCCACCGAGGCGAGGTCGGCCTCGAGGGTGGCCACCCGCGCCTCCACCGCCTCGACCTCGCGCTCCATGCGCCGAAGCTCGGCCGCCCGCGCCTTGCCGTCCTCGCGCGGGGTCGCCGGCCGACTCCGGGCCGCCTGCTGCTTCTCCTCGCGGGCAACGGCGGCCCGCTCGCGGCCCCGCGCCGCCGCATCCTCCTCCCAGTCGGCAAAGCCGCCCGGGTAGTCGCGAAGCTGGCCATCCTCGATCGACCAGATCCGCGTCGTCAGCGTGTCGAGCAGCGCCCGGTCGTGGGAGACGAGCAGCACCGTGCCGTCGTAGTCGGCGAGGGCATCCTCGAGGGCCTCGATCGATTCGACATCGAGATGGTTGGTCGGCTCGTCGAAGACGAGGAGGTTGGCGTGCTCGAGCATCATCAGCGCCAGGGCCACCCGCGCGCGCTCCCCACCCGAGAGCGTTCCCGCCCGCCGCAACACCTCGTCGCCGCTGAAGCCGAAGCGACCGAGATGCCCCTGCACCTGGCCGCGGGTCCAGGTCGCGCGCCGGTGGGCGATCAGGTCGTACAGCGACTCGGCCGGATCGACGTCGCCGAGGTCCTGGCGATAGTAGGCGACCTGCACCGAGGGCATCAGGCGCACCTGGCCGCCATCGGCTGGGCGAAGCCCGAGCACCGTCGCGAGGAAGGTCGACTTGCCGGCGCCGTTGTGCCCGATCAACCCGACCACGTCGCCGCGCCGCAACGTGCCGCTCCACGGGGCCACCAGTTCCCGTTCGCCGATGGCCACTCGCAGCCGGTCGGCGACGAGCAGCTGGTCGCCCCCGCGGGACGCCGCCTCGAAGGCCACCGCCATCACCCCCTCGGCGCCGGGAGGGGGCGAGAGTCGCTCGACGCGCGCCAGCCGGCGACGACGCCCCTTCGCCTGGGCCGAGTTGCCCCCGGCGATGTTGCGGCGGATGTAGTCCTCCTCGGCCGCCAGCTTCGCCTCCTGCTTGCGCACCGCCCGCTCCTGCGCCGCCCGCCGCTCGGCGCGCTGCCGGACGAAGGCATCGTAGCCGCCAGTGTAGGCCGTCGCGGTGGTCCCCTCGAGGTGCAGGACATGATCGACCACGGCGCCGAGGAAGGCCCGGTCGTGCGAGATGAGCAGCACCGCCTCGTCGATCTCGCGGAGGTAGCCCTCCAGCCAGCGTGCGGTGGCGAGGTCGAGATGGTTGGTCGGCTCGTCGAGGATCAGCAGGTCGGCCGGCGCCGCCAGCTGGCCGGCGAGGGAGAGTCGACCGCGCTCGCCCCCGGAGAGCGTCGCCACGTCCCGCGTCCGGGCCACCTCGGGATCGAAGCCGAGGCCGGCGAGGACCGCGTCGACCCGCGCCGTCGCCTCGTACCCGCCGGCGCGCTCGAAGCGCTCCTGGTCGTCGGCGTAGCGATCGAGCATCTGCTGGGTGACGGCCTCACCCGCGGCGCTCATCGCCGCCAGCTGCCGATGCAGGGCCTGCTCCAGCGCGAACAATTCCGAGAACCCGCGCGCCGCGGCCGCCCAGACCGTCTCGGCGTTGCCGAAGTCACGGTACTGGTCCATCACCGCGATCCGGAGGCCGCTCGCACGGGCGATCGTCCCGTCGTCCGGCTCGCGCAGCCCCTGGACGAGCTCCATCAGGGTCGTCTTGCCACTCCCGTTGCGACCGACGATCCCCCAGCGGTCACCGCGCTCGACCAGGAAGGTGACCCGCTCGAAGAGCGTGGTGTGGCCGAACCGGACGGCGGCCGCGGAGACGGAGAGGAGCGACATGGCGGCAAGATAGACGAGAAGCGAGAAGCGAAAAGCGAGAAGCGGGAAGCGAGAAGCGAGCGGTCCACAGGACGGCGAGCTGGGAAGCCCTCACCGCACCAGGAACAACTCCGATTGCCGCTGGTGGAACCACCGGGGTCGCCCGTCGACGCCGAGCTGGAAGTCCTCCTCCTGGGCCATCCGCACCCGGCGGTTGCCCCACTCGGGAACCGGCGAGGTGACCTGCAGTTCCGAACTCCACCACGTGGCGGCCCGCACGGGATAGTCGCCCCGTCCCGGGATCCCGTCCTGCGCGTCCCAGCGCCCGATCAAGGGCCCCGCGCCATGTCCGTGCAGGCCGATCGGATGCGTATAGACGGTGCCATCGAGTCGTTCCGCCGCCATCCGCGCGCGCACCGCACGCAACACCTCGTTGCCGGTGCGCCCGGGCCGGATCTCCTCGAAGAGGAGGTCCTGCAGCCGGTTGCTCCGGCGCAGCGCTTCCTGGAGGCCCACCGGGGCCGCGGTCTCACCCGGTCGCAGGACGTAGCCGTTGTGCTGGGTGTCGGTATGGAGACCAAGGGCGACGATCCCGACATCACACCAGAGCAGGTCGCCGGGGAGGATGATCGGATCCTCGCCCAGCTCGTCGACGGTGGCGAGGTCGCGCTGGACGGTGATCGACGGCTGGAACCAGGTCGTGAGCCCGCGCGCCGCGAGCTGCTCGCGCCACCACCAGACCAGGTCGCTCGTGCGAGTGACACCCGGGGTGATCACCTCGCGGGAGAACATCCGCTCCGTCAGCTCCCAGACCAGCTCCTGCAGGCGGCGGTAGATCCCCTCTTCCTCGGGCAGACGGGTCGAGAGCAGGTCCACCGCGAGGGCCTCGACCGGGCGGACGCGTCCGGCCAGTTCCGGTCCGAGCGCCGACAGCATCGCGTCCCGCTCGGCCGCCGTCAGCCCATCGGCGAAGGCGAAGGTCGGCGAGGAATTGATGGCGACGACCTCCGGGTCGCGCGCCTCGAGGACCTGTCGCAACACGAGCCACTGCTCGTCGCCGACGAGTTCCGCGGTCCGCCCACCGAGCCCTTCGACGATGCGGGTGTCGCGGATCGCGTCGTACAACCCGCCCTGACTGGATCCCCCGAGTGCGAGCCGCTCGACCCCCGCGGCGCCCCGGTCGCAGAAGACGTGGATCGTGCGACGGCGCGCGGCGAAGGTCGTGGGCGAGACGATCGCCCGGAAGACGGGATCCTCGTTGTACTCGCGCATCGGGATCACCCAGCAGTCCACGCCATGATCGCGCAGCAGGGTGGGCAGAATCCGCTCGAGGCGGAGGCGCAGCCAGGCCTGCTGCAGGGCGGCCTGTTCGCGCAGGGTGCCGAAGGGGGAGGGAGCGGTCGCGGTGGCCTGTGCGGCAACCGGCGCGACGACGAGGCAGGCGGCGACGACGAGACGGACCAGACGCATGTCGGGGCGTGTCCTGGAAGGAGACGCCCCGACGTTAACACCCGCGCGGACCCGCAGCGACCCCTACGGCGTCCCCGACTTCGCGGGTGCCTTCGGTGCCGGGGGGGCATCGACGCTGACCGCCGCACCCTCCGCACCGCTGCTGATGTCGACGATCGACTTGCCGGTCTCCGGATCGTTGATCCGGACCACGCCGCCGGCGGAATCGCCATGGATGTCGACGATCGACTTGCCGTTGATCTTGATCGAGAGCCCACCGTCGGTCGACTGCGTCTCGACCGCCGACGCCTCGGCGACGCCCGACCCGCCATCGGCGTGGCGGATCTCGTCGCGCACCGACGCCGGGACCATCAACCGGTGCACCTGGCCGGACGGCTCGAAGCGGATCGTCCCGAAGTTCACCAGCTCCTCGAAGCCGGGATCGGCGGCCGTCAGGCAGGTGAAGCGGGTGTCCTCGATGTTTTCGAGCTGGGCCGCGTCGGCGATCGTGATCTCGCAGTCGGCGAACTGGCTCGCGCTCTGGCCGTCGTTGAGCTTCACGGTCAGGTTGAACGCCTCGATCATCTCCGGCGCGCTGCGCTCGACCTGGAGCTTCTGCATCGCGCCGAGGTCGCCCTTCGCGGTCCGGAACGGGATCCCGAACAGCGGCACCGTGATGGAAGCGTCGGTGTGGGCGATCTCGTGCACCTTGCTCTTGCCCGCGTCGACCGCGCTGGCCACCACCATGCCGACGCCAAACACGCCGGCCATCCCGAGGCCGATCTTGGCGAGATAGACCTTGTCGAGCATGGGCTCCTCCCTGAAAGTCGGTCCAGCACCTGTCCCTCGTGTGTCCAAACGTACAAGGATGCCCTGAAGTTTCAACTCGCAACGTTTCAGGGCTGGAACAGCCGCCGACCTACTATTCGGGGATGTCCTCACCGACCCCGCTCGAATGGCACGCCGGCTACGCCGATCTGCCAGCGGCCTTCCACCAGCCAGTCGAGCCCACCCCGATCCCGGACCCGTACCTGGTGGCCTGGAACCCGGTGGTCGCGGCGGAGCTCGGGCTGCCCCGGGACCCCGCCGAGATCGGGGGGCTCGTCGAGCTCCTCGCCGGCAACCTGGTCCCGGAGGGGAGTCGCCCGACCGCCGCGGCCTACGCCGGCCACCAGTTCGGGAGCTGGGTCCACGAACTGGGGGACGGCCGCGCCATCGTCCTCGGTGAGGTTCCTGACCGGTCCCACCGGCTACAGGAAGTCCAGCTCAAGGGCGCCGGGCTGACCCGATGGTCCCGGATGGGGGACGGCCGAGCGGTGCTGCGTTCAACGATCCGCGAGTACCTCGCCTCCGCGGCGATGGAGGGGCTGGGCATCCCGACCACCCGGGCGTTGGCGATCGTCGGCAGCGACCTGCCGGTGCTTCGGGAACGCCTGGAGACCGCGGCCGTCCTCACCCGCGTGGCCCCGACCCACATCCGCTTCGGGACCTTCGAGTACTTCGCCGCGCGGCGGCTGGACGCCGAACGCGCGCTGCTCGCGGACTGGGTCATCGAGCGCCACTTCCCCGGCCTGCTCACCCTGCCGGCCGGCGATCGGTACGCCGCGTGGTACGCGGAGGTGGTCGCGCGCACCGCCCGCCTGATGGCGATGTGGACCGCGGTCGGCTTCCAGCACGGCGTCATGAACACCGACAACTTCTCGATCCTCGGCCTGACGATCGACTACGGCCCGTACGGCTTCATGGACCGCTACGACCCGACCTGGATCTGCAATCACTCCGATCATTCCGGCCGCTACGCGTTCGACCAGCAGCCGAGCATCGGGCTCTGGAACTGCGCCCGGCTGGGGGAGGCACTCTACCCGTTGGTGCCCGAGGCGCCCGCGCGGGAGGCGCTCGCGTCCTACCGCGAGATCTACGCGACCGAGGTCATTGCGCGCATGCGCACGAAGCTCGGCCTCGCGCGCGCGGAACCTGACGACCCGGCGCTGATCACCGCGTGGCTCGAGCTGCTGCAGGCGAACGCCGCCGACTATCACCGTGCCCATCGCGCGCTGAGCCGCTGGGATGCCGACGCACCGGCGAGCCGCGACCCGCTGGCCGCGGAGATCGCCGA
>JACKDA010000018.1 GCA_020633775.1 Gemmatimonadales bacterium
CGCCTGATCCTCGGGCAGGGCTATGCGGGCGAGATGATCCAGGCGTTCGGCAACTTCCTCATCGGGGGCCAGGTCGTCGTCGGGCTGGTGATCTTCCTGATCCTGGTGGTGATCAACTTCATGGTGATCACCAAGGGCGCGGGGCGCATCGCGGAGGTCGCCGCCCGGTTCACCCTCGATGCGATGCCCGGCAAGCAGATGGCGATCGACGCCGACCTCGGCGCGGGCCTCATCGACGAGACCGAGGCGCGCCGCCGCCGCACCGAGATCGCCCGCTACGCCGACTTCTACGGGGCGATGGACGGTGCGGCGAAGTTCGTGCGCGGCGACGCGGTCGCCGGGCTGATCATCACCGGGATCAACCTGGTCGGCGGCTTCATCATCGGGATGCTGCAGCAGGGGCTCTCCGCCGCCGACAGCGCCGCGACCTACAGCCAGCTCACCGTGGGCGACGGGCTCATCTCGCAGATCCCCGCGCTGATCGTCAGCACCGCCGCCGGCATCATCGTGACCTACGGCGCGTCGTCCTCCGGCGTCGGGATGATGCTCGCGCAGCAGCTCACCGGGCGGCCCCGGGCGATGTGGCTGGCGGCCGCGGTGATCGGGGGCTTCGCGCTCCTGCCTGGCCTCCCGGCGGTGCCGTTCCTGCTCCTCGGCGGCGGGGCCGCGGCGATCGCCTGGCGACGCCAGCAGGCGCGCGCGGCCGGCACGGAGGGCGCGCCGACGGCCACGGCCGAGGCCGCCCCGAGCCCCCCCGCGATCGGGGAGTTGCTCGCGGTCGAGCCGCTCGAGATCGAGCTCGGCTACGCGCTCGTGCCGCTCGTCGACGAATCCGCCGAGGGCGACCTGCTGCGCCGGGTCGGGATGATGCGGCGCCAGGCGGCGCTCGAGCTCGGGGTGGTCGTGCCGCCGGCGCGGATTCGCGACAACATCCAGCTCGCCCCGACCGAGTACGCGATCCGGATCCGGGGGATGAAGGTGGCCGGGGGCGAGGTGATGCCGCGCTACCTGCTCGCCCTCAACGCCTCCGGGGACGCGCTGCCGATCGAGGGGATCCGCACCACCGATCCGTCGTTCGGGATGCCCGCGGTCTGGATCACCCCCGATCGTCGCGAGGAGGCGGAGGCGAACGGCTACAACGTGGTCGAGGCCGCGACGGTGCTCGCGACCCACCTGATGGAGACGATCCGGCGCCACGCCGGCGACCTGCTCAGCCGCCAGGACGTGCGCGAGCTGGTGGACGGCCTGCGCGAGACCCACCCGGCCCTGGTCGAGGACCTGGTGCCGAACCGCCTCGCCCTCGGCACCCTGCATCGGGTGCTGCAGCGACTGCTGCGTGAGGGGCTGCCGGTGCGCGACCTCGTCACCATCCTCGAGGCGCTGAGCGACACCGCCGAGTCGACCCGCGATCCCGAGGTGCTGACGGAACATGTCCGGCGGGCGCTCTCCAGCGTCGTCGCCCAGCAGTACGCCGATCAGGACGGGACGGTGCGTGGGCTCACCGTGGGCCCCCGGCTGGAGGCCGCGCTCATGCAGCTCTTCTCGCCCTCGACCAAGACGGGGGACCCGGTGCGCGCCCTGGAGCCGGACCAGCTCACGGCGCTGCTCCGCTCGCTCGCCGACCTGGTGGCGCGGACGCGCCGGGATGGGCGCGTCCGGCCGCTGATCACGCCACCCGCCCTCCGGGTCGGGATCCGCCGCCTCGTCGAACCGATCCTGCCGGACCTGCCGATCATCTCGCTCGGGGAACTGCCCCCGGCCACCCCCGTCGAGGGAACCGCCATCTGGGAGATCAGTCGTGCTTAGAGTCTTCAGCGGCACCCGCCTGCCGACCGTGCTCAGCGAGGTGCGCCGGACGCTCGGCGACCAGGCCTGCGTGGTCGATGTCACCTGCGAGGATGGCCGGGTGGAGGTCCTCGCGAGCGAGGTGCCCGTCACCGTGCATCCGTTCCAGGCGCCGGTGCACGATGCCCCGCTGGTGCGCACCGCCCTGGAGGCGCCGGATCCGCTCGCGTTCGGGGCCGTGCTGCGTCGCCCCGATCCCGCCGCGACCGAGGCCCCCCGCCCGCGGCCCGCGTCGCCGCGACCGGCGTCGACGCGCCACCCGATCCGGCCCCCGGTGATCGCGCTGGTCGGGCCCACCGGGGCCGGCAAGACCACGACCCTCGCCAAGCTCGCCACCAATCCGCAGGCCTACGGACGGCAGCGCGTCGGGTTCATCGGGCTCGATACCTACCGGATCGGCGCGGTCGAGCAGCTCGAGACCTACGCGGAGCTCGCCGGCCTGCCGTGCGAGATCGTCTACGAGCTCGGCGACATCGACCGGGCGCTCGCGCGGCTGGTCGAGTGTGACGTGATCCTGGTCGACACGCCGGGACGCGGCCCGCGGCAGTCGGAGGACCTCGCGACCGTGCGGACCTGGCTCGAGCACCTCGAGCCGGATGAGGTGCACCTGGCGCTCCCGGCGAGCATCATGCCCCACGTGATGCGGCGCACGATGCAGCAGTTCGCGCACTTCGGCGTCACCCATGCCCTCTGCACCAAGCTCGACGAGTGCCCGATCGATTCGCGCGTCTTCGATGTCGTCGCCCGCGAGCGCTTCGAGATGCGCTGGTACACCGACGGCCAGGAGGTCCCGGCCGACCTGCGCGCCGCGAGCGGGCGGATGAGCGCGGCACGCGAGCGCGCCGTCGCACGCCGCCGGGCCGAGGAGGTCTTCGCATGACGGACCAGGCGCGGGCGCTGCGCGCCGCCCGGCCCGCCGGCGTGGCCTTCCCGGAACCGCTCACGGAGGCGAGTGCGCTGGTGATCGGCAGCGGGAAGGGCGGGGTGGGGAAGTCGCTGGTGGCGGTGACGCTCGCCTCGTCGCTCGCGGCGGCGGGACGTCGGGTGCTGCTCGTGGATGCCGACTTCAACCTCGGCACGCTGCACGTGCTCCTCGGCGTGCGTCCCGCCGTGCAGCCCGAGGACCTCCTCGAGCCGGAGGTCGACGCCGAATCCGTGATCATCCCCGTGGCGCACAACCTCTGGTTGATGCCGGCACCGAGCGGGGCGGAATCGGTCCAGCGCCTCGGGCCCCACGACCGGGCGCGATTCCATCGCCGGGTCGCGCGGCTCTTCCCCGCGTACGATGCCGTCGTGGTCGACGCCGCCGCCGGGCTCGACAGCGCGCTCCGCGTCGCGGCGATGCAGGCGGCGCGGATGGTGCTCGTCACCACGCCCGAGCCGACCGCGCTCACGAGTGCATATGCCCTCGTCAAGCTGGTCCACGGCCGGCTCCCCCTGCTCCCGATCGACCTGCTGGTGAACCGGACGGTCGATGCCGCGGAGGGCACGCTCGCGGCGACCCGGATGCAGGAGGCCTGCAGCCGGTTCCTCGGGCGCACCCTCCGCTACCTCGGCGCGATCCCCGAGGACACCACGATGCGCGCCGCCCTCGGCTCGCCCGAGGGCCTCGTCGACCCGGCCGTGAGCGGCCCGGCGCAGGCGGCGCTGCGCGCCATCGTCGAGCGGACCCTCCTCTCCCCGGAGGCGACCGGGTGACCGCGACCACCCCCGAGGTGCTCTGGCAGCGCTTCCGCGCCACCGGCGACCCGGAGGCCCGGGCCGAGATCCTGACGCAATTGCTGGGGCTGGTGCACTTCACCGCCCGCAAGATCGCCAATCGCGTCGGCGATGCGGTGCCGTACGACGACCTTGTCGGCGCCGGCTCGCTCGGCCTGGTGCAGGCGATCGGCGGGTTCGATCCCGATCGCGGCGTCAGCTTCGTCACCTACGCGACGCAGCGCGTGCATGGCGCGATCCTCGACGAGCTGCGTGCCGCCGACTGGCGCCCGCGCTCGGTGCGCGAGCGGGCGCGCCGGATCGACCGGGCCACGCGGACGCTGCACGGCGTGCTCGACCGTCCGCCCACCCCCGATGAGGTTGCCGCCTCCCTCGAGATCGATCGCGACACCTACTGGCAATGGCGCAGCGACGCGGAGGCCGGCGTCACCGTCCCGCTCGACGCCGGCATCGCCGCGCTCGAGGGCGAGGGCGGCTCGCTCGCCGAGCGCCTGCCCGACACCGTCACGCCGTTGCCGGACGAGGACGTCGAGGCCGACGAACGGCAGGTGCTGTTGCGCGAGGCGATTCGCGAGCTCCCCGAACAGCAGCGCACCGTCCTCGCCCTGAGCTACTACGAGGGCCTTTCCCAACGACAGATCGCCGAGGTGCTGCACGTGACCGAGTCCCGCATTTCCCAGATTCGCTCGGCGGCGGTGAAGACGCTGCGCGCCCGGCTGGCGGACGCATGAGGCGCGGCGTGTGGGGACCGCTCCTGCTCGTCGTCGGCGTGCTGGCCGGCGCCTCGCTCTACGCCCGCCGCGACCAGGTCGATCTCGCCGCCGTGCGCACCGAGCTCCGCTTCGCCGGGGAAGGCGCCGCGGCGGCGGCGCGGACCGTCGCCGAACGGGCCATGCCGCTGCTGGCGGGTGGGCTCGGCGCGGTGCGTCGGGCGCCGCTCCCGGTGGCGATCGGCGTTCCGGGGGTGGCCCTCGCTGCACTCATCGTGGTGGTCCTCCGGCGTCGTCGCCGCACCACCGGCGCGTCACTCGAGGTCGGCAAGCCCGACGAGCCACCGGCGTTCGGACAGGTGCTGGCGTCGGCGATGGTGCCCGGCGGAACCGACGGGCGCCGTCACCGGGTGCTGACCCTTGCGCGGGATGGCCGCTCCATCGGGGAGATCGCGCGCTCGACGCGCCTCTCCCAGGACGCGGTCCGGACGGTGCTCGATGCCCGCTGACCGGCAGCATTTGCCGACCGGTCGATCCGGCCCCCGTTCCGCCTCGCGGGCGTCCAATGCAAGTCGTTGTGCTGCAACGCATTGCTTGATGGCAACGGGCGGCACGGCGCTTGCCCCCTTTCCGGAGCAGTCCCGAGGGGAGGTTCGATGACGGTTCCCAGCATCCTGACGACGGCGCGCAGCCTGGCGTTCTACTCCCGGCAGCAGGAGGTCGTCGCCAACAACCTGGCCAACGCCTCCTCGGAGGGGTTCAAGGCCGACCGGATGACGGCCCAGAGCTTCGACCAGGTCTGGCCGGAGGCGCTGATGAGTCTCGACCTCCGGCAGGGCACCGTGCGCGACACGGCCCGCCCGTGGGACCTCGCCCTGGAATCCGAGGGATTCCTGGTCGTGAACACCCCGGACGGCGAGCGCCTCACGCGGGGCGGTGGCTTCGAGGTCGATCAGGCGGGCTTCCTCGTGGATCGTGACGGCAACCAGCTCCTCGGCCGCGAGGGACCGATCCACATCAGCGGCGAGACGGTCGTGGTCGAGCAGGACGGCACCGTGATCGTCGACGACGCGCGCGCGGGGCAGCTCCGGGTCGAGACCGTGGCCGATCCGTCGCGCCTCGTGAAGGAGGGGCACGGGCGGTTCCGGGCCGAGGATCCCCTGCTCGCGGTCGAGCAGCCGCGGATCCGGCAGGGCGCGATCGAGGACGCCAACGTCGACGCGCTGACCGGCACGGTCGATCTCATCCGGATCCAGCGCGCCTACGCCGCCGGCGTCGATGCGCTGCGGACCCTCGATGGCGTGATGAGCGTGATCACCGATGACGTCGGGCGCGTGTAGCCCGTGCGGGACTTCCCTGGCAGTGGAGCGAGACGATGACTGACGGCATGCGCACCTCCGCGAGCGGCATGATCGCCCAGCAGAAGCGGGTCGACGTGATCGCCAACAACCTCGCGAACGTGAACACCACCGGGTTCAAGCGGAGTCGCGCGAACTTCGAGGACCTCCTCTACGAGACCGTGCAGGGACCGCGCACGACCGCGGCGCAGGGGATCGTCGGCCCGATGCAGATCGGGCACGGGGTCCGGCTCGCGTCGATCACCCGCATCCACGGGCAGGGTGGTCCCGAGGTCACCGGTCGGCCGCTCGACATCGCCATCGAGGGCGAGGGCTTCTTCCAGGTCGAGATGCCCGATGGCACGCTCGCCTACACCCGCGACGGGTCCTTCTCCCTCTCCGACAGCGGCCAGCTGGTCACCTCCGGCGGCAACGCGCTGGTGCCCGACATCGTCATCCCGCCCGATGCGACGGCCGTGACGATCTCCGAGACCGGGGCGGTCTCGGTCACCAACGGGATGGACGGCTCGATGATCGAGGTCGGTCGCCTCGAGCTGGCCCGGTTCCCGAATCCGACCGGCTTGCTGGCACTCGGCGGCAACCTGTTCGGCGAGACGGTCGCCTCCGGCTTCGCCGCGACCGGCTTCCCGCAGGAGGACGGGTTCGGGCGGGTGCTGCAGGGGACGCTCGAGACGAGCAACGTCGAGATCGTGCAGGAGATGACCGACATGATCGCGGCGCAGCGCGCCTACGAGATCAACGCCCGGGCGATCCGCGCGGCCGAGGACATGATGCAGTCGATCAATGATCTCATCCGCTAGCCTGGCGACGCTGGCGCTGCTGCTCCCGGTCGGGGGCGCGCCGACGGACACGGTCCCGCCCGAGGCGGTGGTCGACCGGGTGCGCGCGCTGGTCGCCGACACCTGGCAGGCCGACCCCGGCGAGCTCGTGCTCGACTGGGGCCGCCTGCCCCCGTTGCCCGACGACGCCCCGACCGCCCCGCTCCGCCTCAGCGGGACGGGTCGCGATGGCTGGTTCGTCGTCACGATCAGCCCCGCCGATGGCCGCGCCGTCGCGATGACGGTGCGCGCCGGGGCGGTGCGGGTGCAGCCGGTCGCGGCGCGGGCGCTCCGGGCCGGCGCGACGCTCGCGGCCGAGGACATCGCGTGGGAGGAACGGGTCGCGTGGGGCGCCCCGTCGGCGACGACCGGTGCCGGCCTCGAGCCGGTCGGCTGGGAGGTGCGGCGCGGCCTCGCGGCCGGTGAACGCCTGGTCGAGCCGATGATCCGTCCGCCACAGCTGGTCACCGCCGGGGAGCCGGTCACCTTCGTCTGGCAGCGCGGGACGGTCCGGATGGAACGCGTCGCCACGGCGCAGGGCTCCGGTCGCCTCGGGGAACTCGTGCGCGCACAGATCGGTGCGGTGCGCCTGGTGGGACGCGTCGTCGCGCCCGGCGTCGCGCAGGTCGAGGAGGAGGGCCGATGATTCGCCATGTCGTCATCCTGCCGCTGGTCGCCCTCGTGCCGATGTGCCTCGCCGCACAGGGCGCGGCACCGGTCGGCGATTCCACCGTCGCCGCCGCCCCGCCGCCCGCAGTGGTCGCGGTCGACGTGCGCCAGTCGTGGACCAGCGACCGTCGGCCGCTGCGCCTCGGGGACATCCTCACGATCGTGGTGGACGAGAGCGCCCTCGCGAGTGAGCAGTCGAGCGAGGTCGCCCGCAACAACCGGACGATGAAGGGGAGCCTCGATTCGCCGGTCGCACCGGAGGACTTCCGCAGCCTCGGCATCGGGCTCAACCGCCAGTCGGACAACACCGGCCAGGCGCGTCGCGCGGGGTCGCTCATCGCGGTGGTGAGCGTCCGGGTGGTGGCGGTCGATCCGAACGGGGTCGCCAACATCGAGGGGACCAAGCTCGTGACCATCGACGGACGCAACCAGGAGCTGCGCATCACGGGCCTCGTCCGCTCCGAGGACGTCACCCAGCAGAACACGATCCTCTCCTCGCGCATCGCGAACGGCGAGATCTTCTACAAGGGGAAGAAGATCGGCGCGAAGAGCGGCATCATCGGCAAGCTGGTGGGGCTCCTGTGGCCGTGAGGCGCGGCGTCCTCGGGGCGCTCCTGGTGCTGGCGAGCGCGCTGCCCCTCGCGGCGCAGAGTCGCGTGGGCGACCTCACCTTCCGGGAGGGCGAGATCCCCGTGCGCCTCGTCGGCTACGGGCTCGTCGTCGGCCTCGACGGCACCGGTGATCGCTCGTTCGGGAGCAACGTCGGCGCGGTCCACACCGTGCGGTCGGTCACCAACCTGCTGCGGCGATTCAACGTCGAGATCCCGGCCGATCGGCTCCGGCTGCGCAACGTGGCGGCGGTGCTCGTGACCGCCGAGGTCCCGGCCTACCTGCGACCCGGGGCGCGCTTCGAGGTCCAGGTCGCCTCGGTCGGCGACGCGACCTCCCTCAAGGGCGGCGTGCTCTGGATGACTCCGCTGCTCAGCGGCCCCGATGCGCCGCCGATCGCCACTGCCCAGGGGGCCCTCCCGGTCGCGACCGGCGAGGCCCGGACCCGCTACGGGAGCCGGGGGGCCGCCTCCGGGCGGATCGCCGACGGCGGGATCCTCGAGGCCGCGTTGCCCCCGGTCGCCGGCGATGGCGCCCCCCGGCTGCTGCTCCGGACCCCGGACCTGACGCTGGCTGCCCGGATCGCGGCGGCCATCGACAGCGCCGTCGGCCCGGGCACCGCCGTGGCGCAGGATCCCGGCGCGATCGCGCTAACGCCCCCGGCAGGGGCGACCGATAACCTGATGACCTTCCTCGCCTCGGTCGACACGGTGCGCGTCACCGTGCCCTCGGCGTCGAGGATCGTGATCGACGCGCGCAACGGCGTCGTCGTGGCCGGCGGGGACGTCTCGGTGAGCGATGCCGTGGTCTCCCTGAGCGGGCTCACGGTGCGGGTCGGGACCGCGCCCGACACCGCGGCGGCCGTGATCCCGGGGATGCTCGCCCTCGGTCCGGGCACGACCGTGCAGGACGTCGCGGCAGGCCTGCGCGCCCTCGGCGCGACGGCGACCGATGTCGTCGCGGTGTTCGACGGGTTGCGGGCGGCCGGGGCCGTCACGGCGACGGTGGTGATCCGATGAGTTCCGCTCCCGTGGACGGGGTCGGAATCCCGGCGGGACCGGGCGACCTCACCGGTGAGCGGGCCCGGCTGTTCCGGGCGGCGCAGGACCTGGAAGCGGTGTTCTTCCAGCAGATGCTGCAGGCGATGCGCGAGGCGACACCGCCTGGGGGGCTCACGCCCGAATCGACCGGCGAGAAGGTGTTCCGGTCGATGTTCGACGACGAGATGGCCCGCCGGGCCGTCGCACAGCACGAGCGCGGCCTTGCGGCCGCGCTCTACCGACAGCTGAGCCGCCACCTGCCACCCGAGGAGGCGACCGGCGTCGTTCACCCCGGGCCGCTGGAGGCGCCCCATGGAGGAACTGGCTGAGGCACCCTCGCGTGACCTCGTGGCCGACGTGTTGCAGTCGGTGAGCGGCGAGCGGCGCCTGCTGCGCGAGCTGCGCGCCGCGCTCGACCGGCAGCGGCGCGGCGTGGCCGCCGGCGATGCCGCCGCGATCGAGGTCGCGTCGCGCGCCGTCGCCAGCGCGGTCCTCACGCTCGACAACGCCCGGCGCCGCCGCGAGCAGATGATGCGGGTGCTGAGCGACGGAGCCGACATCCGGCTCGAGCATCTCGACCGGGTCACCGGGCCCATCGAGGGACTCGCCGAGGCGCGCGCCGCGCTGCGCGTCGAAGCCGAGGCGGTCATCGCCGATCTCGCGCTCACGCAGGACGTGCTGCAGGGCGCCCTGCGCGCCGGTGATGCCTGGCTTCAATCGCTCTTCGCCTCCGTCAGCGCCCCGGCGGCCAGCTACGCCCCGGCGGTTGCCGCGGCGCCGGCCGGCCAGCTCGTGAACCGGAGGGCCTGAGCGATGTCCCTCGCCTCGCTGCTCAGCATCGCCCGGACCGCGCTCGCGACCCACCAGCGCGCGATCGACGTCACCGGGCACAACATCGCCAACGCGAACACGCCCGGCTACACCCGGCAGCGGCTCGAACTCGCCGCCGAGATCCCGCTCAACACGCCGTACGGCACCGTCGGGCGCGGGGTGCGCGGGATCGCGGTGTTCAATGCCCGGGATCAGTTCCTCGACGCCGCCTTCCGTCGCGAGCAGGGGACGTTCAGCCACGCCGACACGCTGCGCAGCGCCCTGCAGCGGGTCTCCGGCGTGCTCAATGAGCCGTCCGACACGGGGATCGGGGCCGCGCTCGACGGGCTCTGGAGCGCGTTCAGCGACCTCGCCGACGCCCCCTCCACCGGCGCGTCGCGGGTGGCCGTGCGCTCCGCCGCCCAGCTCCTGGCGACGCGACTGCGCGACGCCGACGCCCGGCTGACGTCGGAATCGGTCGCCCTGCGCCAGGACTTCGAGGGGACCGTCGCGCGGATCAACCAGTTGGGCGGCGAGATCGCCGACCTCAACCGGCAGATCGTCGCCCGGGGCGGCCCGCTCGAGACCGCGCCCGACCTCGCCGACCTGCGCGACGCGAAGATCGACGAACTCGCGACGCTCACGCAGGTGCGGGTGCTCCCTCGCGACCATGGCGCGGTGGCGGTGCTCACCGGCGACGCGATGCTGGTCGATGGCGCCTTCGCCCAGCAGCTCGAGACCCGCACCCTCCCCGGCGGTGGCCTCGGCGCTGGGCTGGTCGGATCCACCCGGCTCGCCGTCCTCGGCGGCGGGAAGCTCCAGGCGCTGGCCGAGCTCTCCACCAGCGGCATCCCCGGGGTGCGGGCCGAGCTCGATCGCCTCGCCCAGGCGCTGGTCACGACGATCAACGGGATCCACGGCGCCGGGATGACCAACGGCGGTGCCACCGGCATCGATCTCTTCGATCCGGCCGGTGTCACGGCCGGCACCATCGCCGTCTCGGCGGCGGTGCTCGCCGACCCGACCAACATCGTGACCGGCGCGACCGCCGCCTCGGGCGACAACAGCATCGCCCTCCAGCTCGCGGCGCTGCGCGACACCCCGTTCGCCGCCCTCAACAGCGACACGCCGGGCGCGTTCTATGCCGGCGTGGTCGGCTCGCTCGGCAGCATCGTCCGCGATGCGACCCAGGCGGCCGAGGCGTCCGACGTGGTGCTCGCCGGTATCGAGACGCAGCGCCAGTCGGTGCACGGGGTCTCGACCGACGAGGAGATGGTGAAGCTGATCCAGCAGCAGCAGGCGTTCTCCGCCGCCGCGCGCCTCGTGGTGGTGGCCGATGAGATGATGCAGGACGTCCTGCGGATGGTCTGACGATGCTCGTGCTCACGCGCCGGGAGGGCGAGGCGATCGTGATCGATCGCGACATCCGCATCGTCGTGCTCTCGTGCGACCGTCGCGGCGTCCGGCTCGGCATCGTGGCGCCCGCGGAGCACGCCATCCTGCGCGAGGAATTGCTGGAGGAGGTGGTGGAGGCCAACCAGCGCGCCGCCGAGGCGCCCGCCGATGCGACCTGGGTCGCGACCCTCAGCCCCGCCACGCCGCCCGCCCCGGACGCGACTCCCGGCGACGCCTGACTCAGCTCCAGCGCTGCTGGATCGGCACCGGCAGCGCGAGCGGGTCGAGCTCGTGGCGCCGGCGCAGCAGCTGCAGCGTCGTGGGCGTCAGGACCGTCCCTTCCGCCAGCAGCTTCACGCCCGAGACCGTGTGCAGGTCGGCCGCGAGCCGCATCCCGACCCGCAACCCATCGTAGGTGACGTGCGCCGTGGTGTCGTGCCACTCCGGCGGGTGCTCCTCGGCGGCGAGGTCGGTGAGCGCCGCGATGACCGCCGGGTCGTACCAGCGGCCGCTCTGCGCCTGCAACTCGCGCGCGGCGGTCCCGAGCGTCGGGTCGCCCTGCAGCGCGTTGCGCTCGATCGCGCTCAGCAGGTCCACGCCGACCCGGAGCAACCGGGAGCGCATCGGGATCTGGCCCCGCTGCACGCCGGCCGGCATCCCGCTGCCATCCCAGTTTGCGCCGATGTGCTCGATCACCGTCGCCACCGGTTCCAGCGACGGGACCTGGGCCACCAGGCGCGCCGAGGCCATGGTGCAGCGCCCCGCCGGGGACTGCCGCTGGCCGACCGGCACCTCCTCGCCGAGGGTGAAGCGGCCGACCTCGACGAGCCGGGCGGCCCGCCGCATGTCGTCGGAGAAGGTGCCCTCCATCTCGAACCGGTCGCAGAGCGCGCTCACGATGCGCACCAGCTCCGCGCCGCGATGGGCGGAGCCGGGCACGGCGGCGTCGAGCACCAGGACCAGCACGTCGGTGAGGTGGTCCATGCTCGAGGCGAGCCGCTGCTCGGCGGCCACGACCGCCTGCCGGGCGGTGCGCACCGCGAGCGCGCTGCGCAGCGCGGCACCGAGCTCGCTGACGTCGACCGGCTCGGTGAGCACGGCGGTCGCCCCTTCCTGCCAGGCGAGCCGTCGCAGTCCGTGTTCGTTCGGCTCCGCGAGGACCAGCGCCACCGGGGCGTTCGCCATGTCGTGCGGCAGGCGGCGGAGGAGGGCGATCGCGTCGCTCTCGCCGAGGGTGGCCTCGGCGATCAGCGCCGCGAACTCGCCCCCGCTCAGGCGATCCCGCGCTTCGCGCACGGTGGCCACGGCGGTGACGAGGTGCCCCTGGGCCGACTCGAGGGCGAACTGCCGGGCGTCGCGCCGGTCGGCGTCGCCGTCGACCAGCAGGACCCGGGCGCCCGCGGTCGTCACGGCACCGGCGGCGCGGGCGGCTGCATCGCCATGTCCACGCTGCTCACGGGAGGGTCGCTGGCGACCGGTGGGAGCGGTTCCTCGGGCACGGCGACCAGGATCGTCACCCGCCGGTTCTGTGGGGCGAGCGGATCGTCGGGGAAGACCGGGTCGCGATCCGCGAGTCCGCGCACGGCCTCGACCTGCGCCCCGTCGATCCCGCCGGCGAGCAGGGCGCGGCGGACCGCGTTCGCCCGTCCGGCGCTGAGTTCCCAGTTGTCGTAGTCGGCGCGCCCGGTGTAGGGTCGCCCATCGGTGTGGCCCTCGAGGATCACCTGGTACCCCGTGCTGGCCAGCACCCGGCCGATCGCCTGGAACAGCGTCTCCGCCCGTGGCAGCGGCTTCGGGTCGCCGCTCTTGAAGAAGACGTCGGTCGAGTCCTCCATCAGCGAGATCCGCAGCCCCTCGGCGGTGATCTCGATGCTGACGTGGTCGCCGAGTCCCGCGAGGGCGCCGGTGTCGGGCAGCGCACTGCGGATCCGCTCGCTCAGGGCGACGATCTGGTTGCGTCGTCCGGTGGCGAGCGAGACCTGCACCTCCGGGGTGGCCGGCAACAGCGTCGCGCCCTCGCCGGGAATCACCGACGAGCCGAACTCGTTGGCGCGGCCCATCGGGTCCTGGAAGTATCCCGCGATCGCGGTCCGCACCTCCGAGCTCTGGGTGATGAGCCAGAGGACGAGGAAGAGGGCCATCATCGACGTCATGAAGTCGGCGAACGCCACCTTCCACGCGCCGCCGTGGTGGCCGTGAGCCTTGCGCTTCTTCTTGACGACCCGGATCACCTGCTCGCGTTCGGTCTTCACGCGGCGGCCTCCTTCCGGGTCGCCTTGCAGGCGGCCTCCATCTCGAGGAACGTCGGGCGCGCGTCGGCGGTGATCGACTTGCGCGCGAATTCCACCGCGACCATCGGCGGCAGGTTCTTGGCGAACGCCACGATCCCCGCCTTGAGCGCGAAGTAGAGGCCGTGCTCATCGGTGTTGCGGGCCTCCATGTTCGCCGCGAGCGGCGCGAGGAAGCCGTAGGAGAGGAGGATGCCGAGGAAGGTGCCGACGAGTGCCGCACCGACGTGGTGGCCGATCTCCTCGATCGGCCCGCCGAGACTCTGCATCGTCACCACGATGCCGAGCACCGCGGCGACGATCCCGATGCCGGGGAGCGAGTCGGCCACCCGGTTGAGCGCCGCCACGGGCTGCGCGTCGGCGTCATGGTGCACCTCCATCTCCGCCTCGAGCATCGCCTCGAGGTCGAAGGCCGAGACGCTGCCGACGAGCACGGTGCGCAGCGCGTCCGAGAGGAACTCCACCGCGTGGTGGTTCGCCAGCACCTTCGGGTAGCGCTTGAAGATCTCGCTCTCCTCCGGGCGCTCGATGTGCGACTCGATCGCGATCAGGCCGTCGCGGCGCGCCGTCTGGAACAGCTCGAAGAGGAGCTTGAGGACGTCGAGGAAGAGGTCCTTGTTGAACGGGCTGCCGGTGAACACCCGCGGCAGCTTCCGGAACATCGCCTTCAGCACCGGGCCGGGGGTGCTCACGAGCATCGTCCCGAGGCCGGTGCCGGCGATGATCACCCACTCCGACCATGCCAGGAGCACGCCAAACGGCCCATTGGCCATGGCGAAGCCTCCAAGCACCGCGACAATCACGACCACGAGACCGACAATGGCGACCACGACGACTCCCCACTGGGTGAGAGGGTTCGTCCGGTTATCGGTCCGATCGGGGCGGACATTACCTCGGCCGTCCCGAGCCGGCCCCGCCCCGCGACCGGCGATCGGGTTGACCGCGGGTGGCCCCTCCCTTAGCGTTGGCCCTCCAACCGGGCCAGTAGCTCAGGTGGTTAGAGCGCACGCCTGATAAGCGTGAGGTCGGAGGTTCAACTCCTCCCTGGCCCATGACGCCCCCGCGGCCCCGACGCCGCGGGGGCGTCGTGTTCGGCGGACCCCGAAACGGGCGTCCGCCGAATTGCGTATCATCCGGGCGTGCCGCGAGCCATCCGACCACTTCCCGTCCACCCGATCTCGCCAACGGCGCGGCAGCGCTGGGGTGTCCTCCAGGCACTCACCCTCCTCGCCACCCTCGGGTTCGTGGTGGCGTGGCTCGCGGTGCCCGAGGTCGCCCTGCCGCTCTTCTGGCGCGGGCTGCTGCCCATCGTCGCGGTCCTCCTCCTCCTCGCCCCCCACGTCTGGCGCAACATCTGCCCGCTGGCGACCGCTTCGATGGCCGGTCGCGACGCAACCCGCGGACTCCGGGTGCGGTCCCGGCACCTGCCATGGCTCTCCGCCGCGGCGATCGCGCTCTTCGTGGTCGCGGTGGTCTTCCGGCGCAGCGTCTTCGAGACGAGCGGCCCGGCAACGGCGGCGCTCGTCGGTGGCGCCCTCCTGCTCGGGATCGTTCCCGGTCGCCTCGGCGAGGGCAAGGCCGGCTTCTGCAACGCCATCTGCCCGATCGGTCCGGTCGAGCGGCTGCTCGGCCAGTGGGCCGTGGTCGAGGTTGGCAATCCGCGCTGCCCGACCTGCACCCTCTGCACCGAGGCCGGCTGCCTCGACCTCGCCCTCGACAAGGCGCCGGCCCAGCACCTCGGGCGGGCCCGGCGCAGCCACGGCTGGCTGCTGCGGCCCTGGGGGATGTTCGGGGCGGCCTTTCCCGGGCTCGTGGCGGGGTGGGGCGTCGCCGGGTCGGCGGCGGTCGGTCCGGCCGGGACCGCGACACGGATGCTGCTCGGCGGGGCGGTGACCTGGCTGCTGGCGGGCGCCGCCTCGCTGTCCGGACTCGGACTCCCGCGCATCCTCCGCACCAGCGCCCTCGCCGCGGCGGTTACCTATGCCTGGTTCGCGTGGCCAGCCGCGTATCACGCCTGGGAGGCGCTCCTCCGCGGCTGATCAGCGCTTGACCACCGTGAGGAGACCGTCGCGCACGCCGTTCCACAGGAACTGGATGAGGGTCTCCCTCGGGGTCCAGCGGTGGCGGATCGCCCCGTTGCGCGGGGTGTCCGGTCCACCCGCGACATTGTCTTCGCGCACCACGAACTGGTTCGCCGCGAACTTCGCCACCGCACGTCGCAGTCCACTCAGGAATCCTGACCGCGCCGCACCCGGGAGCGCGATCCACAGCCCCTCGTAGCGCGGCACCACTTCGCCCCGCGCCATTCCACCGGTCACGGTGGCCTCGAACCGGACGCCGTGGATCGTGCCGTCGGTGAAGCGGGCACCGATTGCGCCGTCGAGGAACGGGTTCAATGCCTCGGCGGCCATCGAGCCGAGGTCGCCGCGGTAGCGCATGGTGAAGCTGCTGTCGCCGAGGGGCAGCGTTCCCTCGAGCGTGATCGGCGCTCGCCCCATCAGCGCGGCCCGCATCGCGAACCGCGTCGCAGCGCTGCCGGTCGAGGTGAGGTTGCCGACGTGGGCCTCCAGCGATTCGAAGCGGAGGACTCCGGCCCGGGGTGCCTCGGCCCCCCGTTCGCGGTACTGCAGCCGGCCGTGCACCTCCACCGAATCGATGGCCAGGCGCGGCGCGACCTCGCGTGCCCACCCCTGGGGCGTGCGGTGGCGTGACGGCCGACCCGGCGGCAGGCGCTTGTCGGAAAGGATGTCGAGATCGAGGTCCCGCACCACGAGCAGACCGGCCCGGTAGCCACCATGCCGCACCCACCCCTCGGCATCGAGGCCGTCAAGTCGGAGCGAGCCGAGGCCGAGGGCGATCCGGTCGCGGCGGCTGCGCTGGCGTCGCACGAAGTCGGCGTCACTCCCCTCGGGGGCGTACCGCACGGAATCCAGGGCGATCGTCCCCGCGGGCAGGTCGACGGCCACGGAGGCCGCGGTGAGCGTGGCCTCCCGCGACGCACGGGTGACGCCGGTCAGCACCACGCGCGCCGGCCCGATCGGCTCGTCAGCGGCCAGGGCGAGCGCCGCGGGATCGCTCCGGAAGTCGTGCAGCGCGACCCGCTCGACCACGGTGCGGAGGGTGTCCCGCGGGCCGAGCTGGCGCAGGACGAGCGCGCGGGCGTCGAGGGTGTCGAGTCGCAGGCGCCTGCCGAACGTCTGCAGCGTCGCGGCCAGGGTCCAGGTCGGGGCGCGCGGGGGCGGTCGTTCGCCCGCCGCGGCTGCGGGTGGTTCCCGCGAGGCGCGGAGCGCGAGATCGGCCTCCACCAGCGTGATGCGGCGGACCAGCACGTCCCCGCGCGTCAGGAAGGCGCGCCAGTCGACGCCGGCGACGTCGAGTGAGTCGACGTCGAGCGCCACGATCCCGAGGGAGTCGGCGAGTGCGTCGCTCGCCGGGCGCCAGCGCAGGCCGGTGAGCAGGACGGTGCCGCTGGCCAGGTCGGCGCGTAGCCGATCGAGTTCGGTGCGATCGGTCGACTCGCGATTGCCGCGCAGCGAGTCCAGCGAGACGGTCACGTTCCGCGAGAGCAAGGGCCGCCGCCGCGTCGCCGGTTCGTCGGGGTCGTAGCGGAACGCCTCGAGCCGGACCCCGAGGCGATCGAAGGCGAGCGTCGTGCCACGGCCACTCCCCGCCGCGATCGAGAGGGCGGTGCGGACGTGCGGGAAGAGCAGCGAGTCGACCTGCAGGAACGGGATCCCGCGCCCGAGGTCGAGGTCCTGGCTGAGGGAGAGGAAGCCGCCCGACCCCGCCGTGTCGCGCGCGACATCCTCGGGGACGAATGCCACGACCTGCACCGAGTCGCACCCCGCGCGCTCGGCGGCGAAGCCGCGACGCCGGGCGAGCTGGTCGAGCGCGATCCCCTCGACCACGCAATGATGGAGGCGCAGCTGCACGGTCGGCAGCGGGGCGGCCCGCGCGGCGTTCCGCTCGGGGTCGGTGTCGAGCGTGATGGTGTCGATGGTGATCCGCTGCTCGGCCGCGTCCACCCGCAGCGGGGAGACCTCCAACCGATAGCTCCCGTCGCTCAGCCGCGCGACCTCGGCGGCGGCCCAACGGCGAACCACCGGGTCGACGATCTCGATCGCGCGGCCCCCGACCACCCAGCGGAGCGACCACGCCAGCGCGCCGACGACGACGAGTCCGACGGCCACGGTCAGGGCACGACGCTGGCGGAGGGTCATGGCGGGGTCCCGGGGGGCATGGTCAATAGTGGGGCGGGGAACGAGGGGCCACAACCACACGGGCGATACAGGAACGTGGCGCGGCCGACGCTGGCCCCGCGCCCCGCGTCCCGGTATCCTCCCTCGATCCCCATCCGGAGACCCCGATGTCCCCGATCCATCGCCCCGGCCGCCGCGCCTTCCTCGGCACCCTCGGCGCCGGTCTCGCCCTCGGCGCCGCCCCCGAGCTGCTGGCCCGTGAGCCGCACCTTCCCCTCGCATGGCGACCTGCCCGCCAGACGCGTCGCATCCGGGGCAGGGTCACCGGCGATGGTCGCCCCCTCGCGCGCGTCGCCGTGAGCGACGGACTCCGGGTCGCCGTGACCGACCGCGATGGGCGCTACGACCTCGAGGCGGATCCGGAGATGCCCGGCATCTTCGTGAGCACGCCTGCGGGCTACGCGCTGCCCGTCACCGGGGACGGGACGCTCGCCCAGCACCGCTGGCTCGCACCTGGTGTCGATCGGATCGATTTCGCCCTCCACCGCGCGGCCCACGACGACAGCCGACATGCCTTCGTCGCGCTCGCGGACACCCAGACGCTCGACATGGAGGACCTCGGGCTCCTCCATGCGGAGACGGTCCCCGCGGTGCAGGCGACACTCGCCGCCCTGGCGGGGCGCGACCTCTTCGGCGTCGCCATCGGCGACATCATGTTCGACCATCTCGAGCTCTACCCGGAGTACGAGCGCGCGGTGCGACGGATGGGCGTTCCCTTCGCGCAGGTCGTCGGCAACCATGATCTCGACATGCGCGCCGAGACCGACACCGACAGCACCCGGACCTTCTCGCGCCACTTCGGGCCGGCGTGGTACTCGTTCAACCGCGGGGCGGTGCACTACGTCGTCCTCGACAACGTGCTCTGGCACGGCAGCGGGTACATCGGCCACCTCGGGCACGAACAGCTCGCATGGCTCGCCCAGGACCTTGCCCTCGTCGAGCCGGGGGCCCCGGTGGTGGTCTTCGTCCACATCCCGCTCGAGTCCACCACGGCGGTGCGCAACGAGATCGCCAATGACACCACCTTCAAGATGACCAACGCCGCGGCGCTCTGGCGGCTGCTCGAACCGTTCGATGCCCTCGTGCTCACCGGCCACACCCACGAGATGGAGCACATTCAGCACGGCCCCCGGGCCCATGAGCACAACCTCGCCACCGCCTGCGGGGCATGGTGGACCGGTCCGATCTGCTACGACGGGGTCCCCGGTGGCTTCGGCGTCTATGAAGTCGATGGCACCGACATCCGGTGGCGCTACCAGGCCACCGGGCTCGCCCCCGACGCGGCGATGCGGGTGTACCCGGTCGGGAGTGAACCGACGGCGCCCGGGGAGCTGGTGGCGAACGTCTGGGATTGGGATCCGGCGTGGACCGTGACCTGGTACGAGGGCGCCGATCGACGCGGCGTGATGGCCCGCCGCCTCGGTCGCGATCCCCTCTCGGTCCGGCTGCACAGCGGGCCCGACCTCCCCCGGAAGCACGGCTGGGTCGATCCGATCGTCACCGGCCACCTCTTCTATGCGCCCGTCGCGCCCGAGCATGGCCCCCTCCGCGTCGAGGCGATCGATCGATTCGGACAGGTCCGCAGCGCCGTGCCCGAGGCCCTGCCACCTTTGTGACACTGTCGCGACGAAGCGTCGCCGGGGCACCACACTTTCGAGGCCCGGGGCGCGTCCGGCGAGAGGCATTTCTGTAACCTGTTGGCATGAAACAACTTGGGGTGCCACCTCCGTGGCGCCCCGAGCGGCCCACCGCTTGCGTTTGCTCTTGGTAGCCGCCCACGGGACCCACGGGAAACGGTCCGGGCACATGCTGACAGGAGCAACGGTGACGGTTGACGTGGTGAGTGCAGAGCAGGGAGGTGCCGGCGCGCACCTCGAGAAGATGGGTGCGGTGGCCCGGGTGGCCAGCGGCTTGTCGCACGACGTGGCGGATCTCCTCGACGAGGCCGCCTCGGCCATCCATCTGGCGCTGATCTCGGAACAGCCATCGACCCAACTCGCGGAGGCCGCCGCGACGCTCCAGCGCGCGGGCCTCATCGCGCGCCAGCTCGAGGCGCTCGGGCGCTCCGGGCCGGCCCATGTGGCGCCCTGCCGCCTCGCCGATGTCCTCGAGGAGGTGTTGCCGCTGCTCCGCCGGCTCGCCGGCAGCGCGATCGACGTCCAGCTCCTCGAGATCGACCGCGCCGCATGGGTCGAGGCGGGGAGCGGCCAGCTCGAGCAGGTGCTGTTCCACCTCACGGTGAACGCCCGCGACGCGATGCCCGGCGGCGGCATCATCGGGATCCGGGTGCGGCAACGCACGCTCGAGGCCCCCCACGCCCACCGCTACGGGATCCTGGCCCCGGGGAGCTGGTGCATCCTGGATGTCTCCGACACCGGGGTGGGGATGGGCGAGGAGGTGCTGTCCCGCCTGTTCGAACCCTTCTTCACCACCAAGTCGCCGGGACTCGGTTCCGGACTCGGCCTCGCGACGGTGTACGGTGTCGCGCGACAGCTCGGTGGGCAGGTCACGGTCTCCAGCGCCCCGCAGGAGGGGGCAACCGTCGGCCTCTGGTTGCCCGCGACCGAGCCGACAAGCCCCACGGAGGCGGAGCGTCCGGCAACGGACGATGCGGTCCTCGTGGTGGACGATGACGACTGGGTCCGCTCGGTGACGGTGCGCGCGCTGAAGCGTGCCGGCTACGGGGTCCTCGAGGCCGGGTCGGCCGACGAGGCGCTCGACCTCCTGCGTGACGTCGCCGGTGGGTGCATCCGGGCGGTCCTGACCGACATCGCGATGCCGGGGATGACCGGCGGCGAGCTGGCCTCGCGGATCCGGGCGGCGCACCCCACCGTGCGGATGGTCTTCATGACCGGCCGCGGCGCGGCGGCCGCCGCGGAGGTCGCGGGGCCGGCCGACGGTGTCCTGCTCAAGCCGTTCTCGCGCGCGGAACTGCTGGCGGCGATCCAGGCGGCCTGAGCCCGCCCCGGTCGCCCGGCTTGTCCCGAGGGGGGAATCGGTCGAAGTTTGGCCCGCGTCCGGCGCCCCGCCGGCGATGAACCGGTCCACCGCGAGCGAGCCATGAAAGCCAACGACATCCGCAAGGGCAACGTCATCTATTACGAGGGGAAGCCGCACCTCGTGATGGACTTCACCCACCGGACCCCCGGCAACCTGCGGGCGTTCGTCCAGGTGCGCCTGCGCAACCTGACCACCGGGATGTCCCTCGACCACCGGTTCAGCGCGACCGAGACCGTCGAGGAGGCGCGCCTCGACACGCGCACCATGCAGGTCCTCTACGCCGACGGGGCGGGCGTGCACGTGATGGATGCCCAGACCTACGAGCAGTACACGCTCGACGCCGACCTCGTGGGCGACGACGCGGCGTGGATGCTGCCGGAGATGTCGTTCGATGCCGTGTGGCTCGAGGGAAAGCCGATCTCGTTCACCCTCCCCGCCTCGATGGAACTCGAGATCGTCGAGACCGCCCCCGCGATGAAGACGGCCACGAAGAACGCGAGCTCCAAGCCGGCGGTGCTGAGCAACGGCGTGACGGTGAACGTGCCCGAGTTCGTCGAGACCGGCGAGCGGGTCCGCGTGAATCCGCGGGAGCGGGCCTATATCGAGCGGGTGAAGTGATCGCTCGCCGGACACGCGGCGCGCGGAACTCCCTGGGGCGGCTCGCGGGCCGCCCCCTGTCGTTTCTCCTCGCCGTCGTGGCGACCCCGGCCCTCGCCGGCGGGCAGCTCGCCACCCGCGAGGCACCGCTGCGGTTCGGGATCGAGTACGCGCGCGCCACCCCGGTGGGCGAGTTCCGCGACGTGACCGGCGAGGCATCCGGCTTTGCGTCGTGGCTCGCGCTGCCGCTCTCCGGTACCTCGTGGCTCGGACTGATCGGGGAGTTCTCCGTGCTGACCGTGCCGGAGCGGAGCCTCGACCTGCCGGCGATCATCCCGGGGGTGGACGCCACCGTCGGTCAGCGGACCACCCTGACCTTCGTCGGCCTCGGCCCGCGACTGGAGACGCGCGCGGGTCGAGTCTCGCTCGGGCTCACCCTCATGCCCGGCTTCACCCGCGTCATCACGGACCTCAACGCCGTCATCCGATCGGGCGAGGCCCAGATCAGCGACGTCGCGACGAACTCCGAGTACGCCCTCGGCCTCAAGTCCGGGCTTTACCTCGCCGTCCCGCTCTATCTCGGCCGACAGTCCACCGGTGCCGGGATCGTCACCGGGATCGACTACACCGTGTCCGGCCGGGCGCCGTTTCCGCGCGACGGCAGCTTCGGCTATGACCCCGAGGCCGGCGAATTGCTCCTCGATCGACCCGAGGTGGCGCTGACCCACTGGCGATGGCACGTGGGCGTGGGGCTGGAGTTTTGAGACGAGAGCCGTGAAGCGAGAAGCGTGGAGCGAGAGGATCTCCTCGCTTCACGCTTCTCGCTTCTCGCTTCACGCTTCTCGCCTCACGCTTCTCGCCTAGAAGTCCGGTCGCCCGCCGCGTCCCCCGCCGAACCCGCCGCGCCCGCCACCAGGGGGGCCGCCGGCGCCGGGCTGGCCCCCGCGGCCTCCGCCGAAGAAGGGATTCCCCTGGGTCGGATTGCGGACCCACTCCGGCAGCAGCGCCCACTGCGCGTCGCTGAGGATCTTGCGCGTCGCCGCGGTGGTGCTGTCGCGGTCGAGCCGGGCGACCCGCTGCACCTCGTTGAAGAGCGGGAAGATCCGCTGGATGTCCGGGTTCGTCCCACCGCGCGCGATCTCGGCGTTGAGCGAGTCGAGGGCCGGCTTGAGGCGTGCGGCACTGGAGTCGACGAGCAGCTGCAACGCCTCGACCTGCCGGGCATCGAGCGCGAGCGAGTCGCGCCGCGCGAGTGCCTCCTTGGCCGGGTTCGGCGAGATCGAGTCGAGCCGACCGAGCATCTGCTGCACCAGGCTCGGCTGGCCCCCCTGACCCTGGAAGAAGTTGCGGCGGATGTCACGGCCGCGGTCCTGCCCGATCGAGTAGCGCATCTGGAGCGCGACCTGGAACGGGGACCGGATCGCGTTCGCGCTCCCCCCGGTCGCGCCGAAGCGCTCGTTCACGACGTACTGGAACTCGCGGGTCGTCGCATCGAACCCGGTCACCTGCAGCAGGGTCGCGTCGGGCCGCTGGTTGAGCCCCCAGCCCTTGAGGCCGTCCTGGCCATGGAACAGCTCGTCGAGCCCACCGAGCAGGTTGATCGTCGAGAAGGAGAGGGCGAGGCGGTTGTCGAACATTCCCGGGCGCCAGTTGACCTGCAGGTCCAGCGACGGCTGCCAGGGGCCGACGCAGCTGTTCCGCTCGGCGATCCCGCCGAGCTGGGAGGCGAGGCACTCACGCGCATTGCCCGAGAGCGACCCGAGGAGGCGGTCCATCGCCGCGGCCACCTCGGGCGTCGGGGCCGAGGTCGGGTCGTACACGAAGGCGATGTCGTTGCGGCTCGCGCCGTCGCCGTTGATGTCGCCCTGGACGATCGGGGTGTAGCGGCTGCCGGAGGTCATCCGGGCGACCAGCGAGACGTCGAGGGCCTGCGAGAACGGCCAGGAGATGTTCGCCTGGATGTTGTGCGTCCGGCTCGCGTCGGCCCAGAGGAAGCTGTTCGGGTCGCCCGGCGTGGCGATCGACCCGCCGGCCGAGAAGCCGCCGCCCACGCCGCCGCGTCCACCACCGAACCCGCCGCCGCCACCGCCCGAGCCGCCCTGGTCGCGCGAGCGCTGCCAGGTGTAGCTGAAGTTGACCGTCGCCCCGCGCCGGAGGAAGGTCGACACCGACGCGGTGAGCTGCGTGGTCGTGTTCTCGAGCCCGGAGAACACCTCGTTCACCCGGCCGAAGGCGGGGTTCACCCGGCTGGCCGAGAGCGGCACGGCGCCGGTGCTGGCGATGATCTGGGCCGGGTCGGCATAGACCGGCCGGCCGTCGCCCCCGCCGAGGGTGAACATCGGCGTGGTGTTGAGGTTGAGGTCGCGCGAGGCGGACTGATCGATGCCGCGCACGTAGGACCCGTCGAGGTTCAGGCTCCAGGTGTTCCAGAACCGCTTGCTCAGCCCGAGCGAGGCACGCCACGTCTTCGCCGCGCCGTAGTCGCTCGCGTACGTGGTGATGTTCGGCACGCCCCGGTTGGCCGGCGTGGCCGGGCCATCGCAGGCGGTCGGGATCGCGTCGGTCGATCCCCCGATCGCGCTCCAGTCCGGAAGCGGGACCGCATCGCCGACACAGATCAGCTGGGACTCGGTGTTCAGCAGCCCCGACTGCGCCTGGGCCGTGCCCGGGATCGTCGACGGCATCGTCCCGCGGAACAGCCCGACGCCGCCGCGGATCGTCAGCGTCGGCGGGGCGAAGCCGCGCTGGCTCTGCCCGCGCTGCTCCGCCGCCGCGATCGAGTAGGAGAAGCCGAGCCGGGGCGTGAAGTACGTCTCCGTCGGCAGCACGTCCGTCGCGATACCGAACGCCTCGGCAGCGGCGTCATTGCGTGCCGGCGCCCCGCCGAACCACGAGTGCTCGAGGCGCCCGCCCAGCGTGAGCTGCAGGTTCGAGCTCGGGCGCCACACGTCGCTCAGGTAGATCGCCGTGTTGTTGCTGCGCCCGTCCCGGATCGTCGGCGAGAGGGTCCGCGTGAACTGCGCCGGGGTGTTCGCCGCGAAGTCCTCGAGCGAGTTGTAGGTGTAGGTCCCGAACCGGTTGGTGGTGACGTCCTGCGAGAAGTCCTGGGTGTTGAAGAGCAGCCCCAGCCGGTAGCGGTGCGCCGCGGTCGGGGAGAAGAACGACACCTCCTCGGTGAGCTCGATCCCGCGGTTCGTGGTCTCCTGCGGCAACCCGCTGTTGCCGCCGAACCCGAGCACGGACGAGGCGAAGGTCCCGTCGCCGAGGTCGGAGACGTTCTGGACCCGACCGCTGGGGGCGTACAGGAACGGCGTCGAGGTCGTCTTGTCGCTGGTGTAGCCGGCCCGGAACTCGTTGGTCACGCTCACCCCGAGCCGGGAGAAGACGCCGACCGACACGCCGCCGCCGTTCCCCTCGGTGGTGCCGCCGACCTGCGCGAGCGACGTCGTGCCGATCCGGTTCGGCTCCTGGTGGTTGAGCCGGAGATCACCACGGAAGGTGAAGGTGTGGCGGTCGGCCAGGTTCCAGTCGAGGCGGAGCAGCCCGGTGTAGCGATCGTTGCCCCGGGTCGGGTCGATGATCCCGGCGGTCTGGGTGAGCCCGGTCGCATCGACCAGGGACGTGAACCGGGCCACCGAATCTGCCGAGAGCCCCAGCCGCCCGCTCGACGCCGCGGTCGCCGCGGAGAGGGATGCGATCGGCGCCTGCGAGGCATCGACCTGCAGCGAGCCGAACGCGAAGAACCGGTCGCGCACGATCGGGCCGCCGAAGCCGAAGCCGAGGCGCTGCTGCGACTGCCCCTGGTTGAAGACGTCACCGCTGGTGCCGCCGAGCGAGAAGGCGTCGTCGCGCAGGTTGCCGCTGACGGAGCCCTGGATGACGTTGCTGCCGCCGCGCGTGCTGGCCGAGATCAGGCCGCCGGAGAACTGGCCGCGCGCCACGTCGTAGGTGTTGCTGATCACGCGCGTGCCGCGGATCGCGTCCTGCGGCAGGGCGTCGCCGGCGAAGGAGAGCCCGTCCACCGTGTAGTTGTTCGCGGTCCCGCTCTGGCCGGCGATCGAGAACTGCGCGGCGGTCGAGTCGTTGCCGGCGGTCACGATCACCCCCGGCACGAGCGCGGCGAGCGCGGTCAGGTCCGACGCGTCGATCGGCAGCCGCAGCGCCTGGTCGCCCGAGAACGCGCGCTCGGTGCTCCCCGGGGTCGGGGCCTCGCGACCCATCCCCGCCGGGGTGCGTCGCGCGGTCGAGACGATGTCCTGCAGCACGACGGGACGGCTCGACATCCGGACATCCACCATGATCCGGTCGTCATCGCTCTGCCGGGTGATGTTGGCGACGAACGGCTGCTTGCCGATCATGGTCACCGTCAGGCGATACTGGCCGCCGCCATCATTGAAGAAGATGGTGTAGCGGCCCTTGTCGTTGGTGGTGGTGCGGCGGTTGACCTGGGTCTCGATCGAGTAGGCCTCGACCGTGGCACCGGCGACCGGGACCCCCGAGGAGTCGGTCACGGTCCCGGTGATCACGTCCACCGAGCTGCCGGCCTGCGCCGCCAGCGAGGGGACAAAGGCCAGTGCCATGAGGCAGCCGGCGAGGCCCGCGAGGCGGGCGAGTGGGCGAGGCGGCATGCTGGTGGTCCCCGTAGCGGGTCCGGGGCACGAGTCCGGCAATCGCCGGGTCGCGCCACGGCCTAGATACGGCGGCGGGGCCCGCGACGTTGACGCCCGCGGGCCCCGACCGGGGCGTCCTTAACGCCGGGAACCCGGCGCCGTCATTCCCCTTCTGGCGGCACCTCGCCGGCGTCCCGATCGAGGAAGTCGGCGACCCGGTTCCGCAACGTCCGGAACCCGGCCTCGACCTGCTCCCCGAGCTCGGTCAACTCCTCCCTGGCTTCGGCAGCGAACTCCGCGAGCTCCTCGGCTGCCTCGTCGAGCACCTCCTCCACCCGCCCGCGTTCGCCCGGCGCGCCGCATCCGCCCTCGGGGCCGTCGGTTGCCTGCTCGTGTTCCGTCATGTCCCCTCCTGTCGGCTGTCGGTAGCCGACCTGACTATACATGGAGGGACCGGGTCGAGGGATGCCTGGTCAACGATCCGTGCCCGGGCGGCATCCCACCCATGTGTCCGGTCCCGTCATTCGCCATCCGGCCTCGTGCCTGCCGAGGGAGGGCCCGATCGAGTCGAGCCTCGCCGCAGCCCGTCGGGGCGACCCGGAGGCGTTCGGGGCGCTCTATGACGCCCACGCCGGTCGGGTCCACGCGATCTGCCTGCGGATGTCCGGCGACCCGGCCCATGCCGCGGAGCTGGTGCAGGATGTCTTCCTGAAGGTCTGGGAGGGACTCCCCGGCTTCCGGGGGGACAGCAGCTTCACCACCTGGCTCCATCGGGTGGCGGTGAACGTCGTGCTGCAGGCCCGCCGAGGTGATCGCCGTCGGCGCGATCGGGTGGCCCTCGTCGAGGATCATCCGGGCGCCACCGCGACGGCGGCAACCCCACCCACCGATGCCGCGCTCGCGATCGACCTCGAGCGGGCGGTGGCGGCGCTCCCGGAGGTGCTGCGCACCGTGTTCGTGCTGCATGACGTCGAGGGATACCGGCACGAGGAGATCGCCGCCGTCCTCGAGATCCCGATCGGGACCTGCCGGAGTCACCTGTTCCGGGCCCGTCGCCACCTCCGCGAGGAGCTTGCATGACTGACTGCGTCACGCTGGAGGCGAGCATCGGGGCCTACCTCGCCGGACGCCTCGCGCCCGCCGAGGCGGAGGCGATCGAGGCGCACGCCGCGTCGTGCGACCGCTGTGCGGAGCTCCTCGAGGCACGGACCCGCCTGCCGGTCGCGCTGCCGCGCGAGGTGCCGCCGCCCACGGCTACCCGCGCGGCCACCCTGCGCCGCGTGGCGCTCGCGACGCGGCGCCGCCGCACCCGGCGCGTCGTGCTCCCCACCGCGATCGCCGCCTCGCTGCTGGTCGTCTGGGGAGTCAGTCGGCCGGCCGACAAGGCCGCGATGATGCGCTCGCGCGAGGCGCTCAGTCCGTTGGCGATGGCGGAGTCGCGCGCGTTTGCGGAGTTCGAGGCGCTCGCGACGGCGCGTCGCGAGGTCGAGGAGGCCCTCGCCGAGGCCCCGCCCGAGGCGCGCCAGCGGCTCGAGGCGCAGCGCGACCGACTCGCCAGGCAGTACGACCAGCTCGTCGCCCTCGTCCAGGCGTTCGAGTCATGAGGCGACCTCTCCTGCTGCTCCTCCTCCTGCCCCAGCTGCTTGGCGCGCAGGCGACGGTGCGTCGTGGGGTCGCGGTCGGTCCCGAGGTGGCACTCCGGCTCTGGATCCCGGCCGGTGAGGTCCAGGTCACCGCCTGGGACCGCGATTCGGTGGCCGTCGAGGCGACGACCTCCGAGGGCGTGCAGCTCGTCGGCGGCGGCTCCCGCGACGCGGCGAAGTACGCCGTGGAGTTCATCGATCGGTCGCGCACGGGGCTGCCCGGCGCGAAGCTTGTCGTGCGCATCCCGCGGCGGGCCCGCGTATGGATCAAGTCGACCACCGCCGCGGTGGTCGTGCGGGGCACGGCAGCGGAACTCGACGTGCTCTCGGTCACCGGACGGGTGGTCGTCCGCGACGTCACCGGCAGCACCACCGTCGAGGCGATCAACGCCGCCGTCGACATCGGCGGAGCCGCCGGTGCCGTGCGGGTCCGGGGAGGCTCTGGCCCCGTCGTGCTCGCCGCGATCTCCGGTGCCCTCGACGTGACGATGGTCAGTGGGTCGGTGACGGTCGCTCCCCAGGCGACATCGGGGCACCTCCCCGGCGGGCGCGTGGAGACGGTCGGCGGGATGGTGACGCTCTCGGGAACGCTCGCGCCCGGGAGCACCCTCCAGGTGGACACGCACGATGGGGCGATCCTGCTGCAGGTGCCGCCCGGCGCTCCGCCGCTCGTGCGGGCCAGCGGGGTGGAACTCTCGCTCCCCGCGGCGCTGCGCGGACGCACCACGAGCGGCACCGTCGAGGTGCGCACCTTTTCCGGCGAGCTCAACGTCCGAGTGCTCGACGGCACCTGATCTGGTGAAGGACCGGGATGCACCGGTCAACGCGTCCGCTCACCAGTCCGGAGGTCACATGCCTGCCATTCGAGCCCTCACCCTCGTCCTCGCCGCGCCCATCGCCCTCCTCGGTCCGCCGCGCGTGACGGTGGCCGCCGGTGCCCCCGGGGCCCCGATGACCGTCACCGTCGAGCACACCGGTGAGGTCGGGCATGCCGTCGTCACCGTCCGGGCGCTGTCGCTCGACGGCCGCCGGACCCGCGAACGTGTCCTCACCGCCGTCGAGACGACCGCATCGGCGAAGGACGCCCGTGCCTTCCTCGTGACGCCACCGCGCACCCCCGGCGTTCCGCAGGTGCTGGTGATTCGCGGCGCGCACGGTACCGAGGACGATGCCCCGTTCATGGAGGCGATGGTCCGCGTCACAGGGGAGGGCGCCGTCGTCGGCATCGAGTACTCGCAGCGCAAGTCGCTGCTCGGCGGGTATCGGTTCCCCGCCTTCAGCGATGAGGACATCACGTCCGCCCTGACGCGCCTGGCCGCACGGTGAAGCCCGCAGCCGCGCTCGCGACGGCACTGCTGGTGCCCTCGGCGTGTGCCGCGCAGCGGGCGCACGGGGGCGGCGAGGCGATGGTGGCACTCCAGTCGATGGCCACGGCCCGCGCCGCCCACACCGCCACCGCGCTCCCGGATGGACGCGTGCTGCTCGTCGGCGGATTCGGTGACGACCAAGGGGCACCACCGGTCGTCGAGGTCTTCGATCCTGTGCGCCAGCGCTTCACCGCCCTGGAGTCGCGCCTCGAGCCGAGGCACAGCCACACGGCGACACCGCTCGCCGACGGGCGGATCCTCGTGACCGGCGGGTACGGCCGCGGGAATCGCTACCTCGCGACCACCGTCCTGATCGATCCGCGCACGGGCCAGGCGACTGCCGGCCCGGACATGCTGGAGGCACGGGCGGGGCACGAGGCGGTGCGGCTCGACGACGGGCGGGTGCTCGTCATCGGTGGCGTCGGGGTCGGGTGGACCTTCCTCGCCTCGGCGGAGCTCTATGACCCGGTGGCGAACCGTTTCCTGCCGACCGGTGCGATGGCAGAGCCCCGCGAGAGTCATGTCGCGCTGCGCCTCCACGACGGGCGCGTCGCGGTGATCGGTGGCCACGTGGGACGCCGGGAGGCCCTCCGGTTGCAGGCCAGCATCGAGGTCCACGATCCGGCCACCGGTCGCTTCACGATGCTCGGTGTCCTGCGCGAGGCGCGGCACAAGCATGACGCGGTCGTGCTTCCGGACGGGGACCTGCTCGTGCTGGGCGGCGCCGATCGGCGCGACAGCCGCGGCGTCCTGCGATCGGTGGAACGGATCGACCCGGCCTCGGGTCGGTCGAGCCCGATGCCCGCGCTCGCCAGGCCCCGCTACAAGTTGCGGGGGACCTCCATCGTCCTCCCCGACGGAAGGATCCTCGTGGCCGGCGGTGCGTCCCGACCGGAGATCTACGCCCCGTGGAGCGGCGCGAGCCTGGTCCTCGAGGGTCCGGATCGTCTGCCGGGCCTGTTCAGTGCGGCGGCGTTGCTGGCGGACGGCTCCGTCCTCGTGAGCGGCGGGTACGGTCCCGCTCCCGACGCCGGCGCGGGAGCGTGGCGGATCCGTCCCTGACCCGCATCCCGGGGGGCACGGGTTAAGCTTCCCGGATGACGGGACTCACGGGGCGGGGCATCGCGATGTCGGGCCGCCAGATGACGGGCGAGAAGGGCGGGCCGCGGCCGGCCGCGGCGCTCACCGAGAAGAAGCGGAAGGTCACCGCCGAGATGGCGTGGCGCGAGGCGCGCGAGCTGGTCTGGGCCCACCGCACCCGGCTCGCGATCGGCTTCGTGATCATGCTGATCAACCGGGCCGCCGGCCTGGTGCTGCCCGGGTCGTCGAAGTTCCTGATCGACAAGGTGCTCCCCACCAACGACCTCCGGATGCTGACCTGGCTCGCCGTCGCCGCCGCCGCCGCGACCCTGGTCCAGAGCTCGACCTCGTTCGCCCTCTCCCAGCTGCTCGGCGTCGCGGCCCAGCGGGCGATCACCGAGATGCGCCGCAGCGTGCAGTCGCACCTGATGCGGCTGCCGATCCGCACCTTCGACGCCACCCAGACCGGGATCCTGGTCTCACGCGTCATGAACGACGCCGAGGGGATCCGCAATCTCGTCGGCAGCGGACTGGTGCAGCTCACCGGCGGGATGCTCACCGCCGCGGTGGGACTGGGCGTGCTGCTCTGGCTCAACTGGAAGCTGACGCTGGTCACCATCACCCTGCTGCTGCTCTTCGCCGGCGGGATGGCGTACGCGTTCAGCAAGCTCCGCCCGATCTTCCGCGAGCGGGGGAAGATCAACGCCGAGGTGACCGGGCGACTGGTCGAGAGCATCTCCGGGATCCGGGTCGTCAAGGCGTACACCGCCGAGCGGCGCGAGCGGCTGGAGTTCTCGCGCGGTGTGCATCGGCTGCTGCGCAACGTGGCGACCTCGATGACAGGGGTGTCGGGCACCGCGGCGCTCTCGACGGTGGTGGTCGGCGCCATCGGGACGCTGCTGATCATCGTGGGCGGCCGCGACATCATCGCCGGGACGATGACCCTCGGCGACTTCGTCATGTACATCTTCTTCACCGGACTCGTGGCGGCACCGCTGGTGCAGATCGCCTCGATCGGGACCCAGATCACCGAGGCGTTCGCCGGTCTCGACCGGATCCGCGAGCTGCGTGAGATCGTCGGCGAGGACGAGGGCGACGACGCGAAGGCCCCGGTCGGCGCGTTGCAGGGCGACATCCGCTTCGAGGACGTCACCTTCAGCTACGAGCCCGGGACGCCGGTGCTGAAGCACATCTCCTTCGACGCCCCGGCCGGGAGCACGACCGCGCTGGTCGGCTCGAGCGGCAGCGGCAAGAGCACGCTGGTGTCGCTGGTGATGGCGTTCAACCACCCCGAGAGCGGCCGGATCCTGGTCGACGGGCGCGACCTCGCCACCCTGCGGCTCCGCGACTACCGCTCGCGCCTCGGCATCGTGCTCCAGGACAACTTCCTCTTCGACGGGACCGTGCTGGAGAACATCCGCTTCGCGCGGCCCGACGCCACCGACGAGGAGGTGCGCGAGGCGGCGCGGATCGCGCACTGCGACGAGTTCACGCTGCGATTCACCGACGGCTACCAGACGATCGTGGGCGAACGCGGCGTGCGGCTCTCGGGCGGGCAGCGGCAGCGGGTCGCGATCGCGCGGGCGATCCTCGCCGACCCGGCGATCCTGATCCTCGACGAGGCGACCAGCTCGCTCGATTCTGAGAGCGAGTCGCTGATCCAGGAGGGGCTGGCGCGGCTGCGCGCCGGCCGGACGACGTTCGTCATCGCGCACCGGCTCTCGACCATCACCTCGGCCGACCAGATCCTGGTGCTGGAGGATGGCGAGATCGCCGAGCGGGGGACGCACGACGAACTGGTGGAGCATGCCGGGGGGCGGTATCGGGCGTTGTACGAGCGCCAGTACGCCCAGGCGCTCGATCGCTACGTCAATCCCGGCGAGGAGCTCGCCGGGGCGCGGAAGGGGAGGGGAGGAGGGAGAGGTGAGTCCTGAGTCCTGAG
>JACKDA010000019.1 GCA_020633775.1 Gemmatimonadales bacterium
GGGCCCGCCTCGGGGCGGCATCGCCGGCAGGCGCGGAACCCGTCGGTTCGGGCCTGCTCGAGTGTCGCGTAGAAGCGGAGGTGATCCGGACGCGCCCGTCGCGATGGACAACTCGGTCGGCAGGCCACCCCCGTCGTGGTCACCGCGAAGACGAACAACCCATCCCACTGCGGGTCCCGATCTCGGACGGCGCGCAGCAGGGTGCGGCGGGACGGCAGGCGGCGCGCGGTGGACTCGGACATGGAGCGAGTCTAGCCGTTCGACGGCGCGGGCCGCCACCGGCGGTTGGACGGCGAATCCGGGCGCTCCCCCTTGCCCTCCTCCCGCGATCCGGGAATCCTTGGGAGTCCTTCCTGCCCGCTTCCCGAGGGATCCGCCCGATGAGCCAGCGTCTCCAGGTCTACGAAACCGACCAGATCCGGGTCACCTTCGATCCGAAGGTGTGCATCCACAGCGGGGCCTGCCTGCGCGCCCTCCCGGCGGTGTTCGACGTCTCGCGCCGCAAGTGGATCGACCTGTCGCAGGCCGACGCCGGGTCGGTGATGGCCGCAGTGGCGAAGTGCCCGTCCGGTGCCTTGCGCGCGACGCTGGTCACCTCGGTGTTCCGCGCGCTCCCCGACGCGCCGGTGCCCGTCACGCCCGCCCCGCAGCCCCCATCGCCCGACGTCACGGTGACGGTCCGGGAAAAGGGCCCGCTCCTGGTGCAGGGGAAGGTCCGGGTGCTCCACGCCGATGGCACCGTGCTGATCGAGGGACAGAACTGCGCCCTCTGTCGCTGCGGGCGCTCACGGAACAAGCCGTTCTGTGACAACTCCCACCGTCATGTCGATTGGGCCGCGCTTGACGCCGACTGAGGTCCTCCTCCGCCTCGGGCTGGGCACCCTGTTCGGGGCCGTGCTCGGTTTCGACCGGGAGCGTCAGGAGAAGCCGGCCGGACTCAAGACCCTCGCCCTCGTCGGACTGGGCGGCGCCATGGCGCCGGTGGTGATGCTCCACACCGGCTCGGCCGACCCGAATCCCGTGTCGCGCGTGATCCAGGGCGTCCTCACCGGGGTCGGCTTCCTCGGCGCGGGTGTCATCATGCACCGCAAGTCGAGTGGTGCGGTCGAGGGATTGACGACCGCCGCGGTGATCTGGGTCGTGGCGGCGGTCGGACTCGCCGCCGGGATGGGGCAGTTCATTCCGGCCGGCGCCGCCACCGGGATCGCGCTCCTGGTGCTCACCGTCGGCAAGCGACTCGAGCGGCGGCTGGACATCGAGCGCGATGACTGACCCTGACGCACAACGGGCCGCCCATGGCGGCCCGTCGTCCATCAGGCGGGGCGTGCCGGGTCAGCCGGCGATCGTGATCTCCCGGATCCCCTGGGAGGCGCCGTCGAGGAGCACCTCGACGCGGTACGCCCCGGGTCGCAGGGTGGCGCCGGCGGGAAGCGTCGCGGTCGCCTCGCCGATCATCCCGGCGTCGGGCGCGCCCGACGTGACGTCGACCGATTCCAGCGTGCGATCTCCCTCGAGCAGGCGCACCGTCAGCGCGGTGCCCTCGCTCACGTGCTCGGTGCGGAGGTGGACATAGATGGTGTCGGCCTCCGGGAAGGTCTCGACACCACCACCCATGATCCGGCCGCCCTCGTCGATGGCGCGACCGACATCGATCGCCATCACCCGCGGCACCGTCGGTGCCGGTTCAGTGGCGACGGCGGTGCCGGTGGAGTCCGGGGTGGCGTCGTCGGCGGGCTGGTCTCCGCAGGCGGTCGCGAGCAGGAGGGCGAGCGGCAGGATGGCAAGGTGTCGAGGCATCGGGTCCGGGTCCGGATGAGGGAAAACCATGATGAATCGTCCAGAAGATAGTGCGCCGGGCATGGCGACGGTGGTCGAGCTGCTCGGCCCCCTGATTGACGATCGCGGCAGCTTCACGCGCACCCTCGCCGAGGTGGCGGCCGGCGAGGGGGTGGTGCTGCGGCCCGGGGCGCTCGACCAGGTGGGGGGCGGTGCCACCGCCTGGGCACTCGCCACCCTCCTCGAGGGCCACGGCCGCTCCGACCTCGCCGAGGGTGCCGAGGAATTGGCGCGGCGGGTCCAGCGGGAGTGGGAGGGGATGGCCCGCTCCGGTCTCCATCGGCCCGCTCCGGGCAGCACCATCACCTGGCCATCCCTCCGCACCGGGGGCGCAGTGCTCGTCCTGTTCGGGGGAGAGCCCGACCTTGCTCGGGCACTGCTCGAGGACGCCGGACTCGGCGGCGAGACCCGTCTCGAGGTGGGTGGGTCCGGACCGGAGGGATTGCCGCGCCCCGATGCGATCCGCCGCTGGATGGTGCGGCATCACCTGGCGCCGGGGGATGTCCGGGCGCTGGTGCGCAGCCCCGCCGCGGTCCTCGCCGCGGCCGCCGCCGGATGCGGCGCCGTGATCGGGGTGGGGATCACCGAGGCCGCGGCGGAGACGCTACCGGTCACCGCGATGGCGACGGACCTCGCGGCCGCGCTGGCGTCGGGGTGACCCTCCGCTCACGCGTCGCCCGACGAACCTGATCCCGGTTCCTCCGGCGGCGCCCGGCCTCGCTGCCTCGCGGCCTGGCTCAGCAGGAACTCGATCTGCGCGTTCACCGAACGCAGTTCGTCCCGGGCCCAGCGCTGCAGCACCTCGTGCAGCGCCGGGTCGAGACGAAGCAGGACCGCCTTCCGATCGGCCATGACTACTGGTACAACGACCCGGTGTTGATCACGGGGTGCATCGGCTGGTCGGTGCAGAGGGTCACCAGCAGGTTGGAGACCATCGCCGCCTTCCGCTCCTCATCGAGCACCACGATCTTGTCGCGCTCGATGTGCTTGAGCGCCATGTCCACCATCGAGACCGCGCCCTCGACGATCTTCTCGCGGGCGGCGATGATCGCGCTCGCCTGCTGGCGGCGCAGCATCGCCTGGGCGATCTCCGGCGAGTACGCCAGGTGGGTGATCCGCGCCTCCAGGACCTTGATGCCCGCCTTCTGCAGCCGGTCCTGCACCTCGTGCGCCAGCTTCTCGCTGATGTCGGCCGCGTTGTGGCTCAGCGAGACGACCTCCGGCGAATGGGCGTCGTAGGGGTACTGCGTCGCCAGCGATCGCACCGCCGACTCGCTCTGGACCCGCACGTAGTCCTCGTAGTTGTCCACCTCGAAGAGTGCCTCCGCGCTGTCGAAGACCTGCCAGACCACCACCGCGCCGATCTCGACCGGGTTCGAGTCGAGGTCGTTCACCTTCAGCTTCGCGGTCTCGAAATTGCGGACGCGCAGGGAGACGGCCTTCTTGGTCATGAACGGGTTGACCCACCAGAGCCCGGCGGTCCGCACCGAACCCTTGTACTGCCCGAAGAGGGTCAGCGCCTTGGCGGTGTTCGGCTGGATCGCGAAGAGCCCGGTCCAGGAGACCAGGGTGATGACCGCGAGGCCGACGCCGAAGAGGACCCGACCCGCGTCCTCGTCGCGCGCGCCGGAGACGAACACGAGCACCGTGAACACGGTGAGCACCATCAGGAGCAGGAGCGCGAGGACGCCGTTGGTTGCCTTCCGCTCGATCTCACGAATCATGGCAGGTTCCAGGTTAGGGTGACATCAATATGATATCACATTGGTATCCCCCGCGCAATGCCTGAGCCCGCACCTCGGCGACTCGGCTGGCTCCTCCTCGGCTACCTCGGGGCCGTGGTCGCCATGATCCTCCTCGCCCCGTTCCGGTTCGACCCGGGGCGGCTCGCCGCGGCGACGTGGGAGCCGCTCGGGACGACCGAGCTCCGGGATGTGGCCCTCAACGTCGTCCTCTTCCTGCCGCTCGGGTTCCTGCTCGAGCGGGTCCGGTCCGGGCGGCTCGGGGTCGGGGCCATCGCCCTGCTGGCGGCCGCGGTCGCCCTCGCCGCGGAGTCGCTCCAGCTGATGATCCCCGGGCGCTACTCGGCCCTCACCGACGTCGCAGCGAACGGTGCAGGGGCTGCACTCGGCGCCGTGCTCTCACGGATGGTGCGGCTGCGGGTCGCCGCCGACGCCGCGCTGGCGGGCCGACTCTTCCTCGACCTGCCGTTGGTCGGCCTCTGCTGGTTGATGGTGCCGCTGGTCTGGCTCCAGGCCTTGGGCCGCCTGGAGCCTCGCGACGCCGTGGTGGCAGCAACATTGGCCCTGGCGGTCGGAGTCGCCCTCGCGGCGGCGGGTCGGAGCGGCGGGACGACGCGGTGGCCCCTCCTCGCCCCGATGGCGGCCGGCTGGGCGCTGATCGCCCTGCTGCCGCTGGGATTGCGCGACCCCCGGTCCGCGGCGCTGGCCCTCGCTGCGCATGCACTCGGGTTCGCGATCGCGGACCTCTGGTGGGGGCGTGCGGGTCGTACCGAGCGTCGTGTCGAGCCGGGGACCATCCTGGTCATCGCGGCCCTGTTGCTACCGTGGCTGGTGACCACCGATCCCTCGGTAGGGTCCTTTGCCTGGCGCGGTGACGGTGCCGCGACACGCCTCGGCGCGCTCGCGGTGCTCGAGCGGCTCGTGGGCTGCACGGTGATCGGCTATGCCCTCGCCGAGTGGCGCGGCCGCGCGAAGCGGCAGGGGATCGTGGCGGTCGGGATCAGTGTTGTGGCGACCGTGGCGGTTGTCGCCCTGGTGCACTGGCCGGTGGCGACTCCGCGGCTCCTGCTCACCGCGCTCGGTGCCGGGCTGGGGGCGACGATCTACCAGCGGCAACGCGCGGCGGTGCTCTGGTTCATCGAGGGTGGCGCGTCACCCGTGCCGCAGGGACCATCGCGCGACTCGTGACCCGACCCGGCCGCTGCGCCGTTGCCGATCCCCCCTGACCAGGGCTTGCTTGCGCGATGACCCTCACCAACCTGCCGCGGATCACCGGCCCCCTCGGGCTGCTGCTGGCCGCGCTCCTCGGTTGCGGTCTCGATGACCCCGCAGTCCCGCCGCCACCCCCGACGCCTCCCCCTCCCCCGCCACCGACCGCCGCCTTCACGCGGCTGGCCAACGCGACGACCGGGCTGACGGCGGGATCGCTCATCGCCGCCTTCCGGGACGACGCCGGGACGACCTGGGTCGGGACCAGTCAGGGTGGCGTGCTGGTGCGCGACAGCGGCCCGTGGCGATTCGAGTTGTTGCGCATCGGCCCCCTCGTGACCGGCCTCTGGGCCGCACCCGGCGAGCCGATACGCGCCGTGGCCGGCGACGAGGTCTTCATCCGCCGCGATGGGATCTGGGATATCGACCCGGTGCCGCAGACCGGGGCGCTGTTCCTCGAGATCTGGGGCCTCGATGCGGACCATGTGTGGATCCTTGGCACCGGCGGCACGATCCTGCGCAAAGTGCCGAGTGGGTGGTCCCAGGCGGTGACCTCCGTCACCGACGAGATCTGGGGGATCACCGGCGACACTCCCGACGCGCTGGTCGCGGTCGGCCAGAACGGCGTCATCCTCGAGAGCAGCGACAGCGGGGCGACGTGGCTGCAACGGGCCTCGCCGACCGTGCGCACCCTGTTCGCCGTGGCGAGCGACGGCGCCGGCCGGATGGTGGCGGTCGGCAGCGGCGGGACCATCCTCGTGCGGCAGAACGGCACCTGGACCCAGGTGGCATCACCGACCTTCCAGGCGCTGTTCGAGGTGAAGGCGGAGGGCCCCGGGCAGTTCCTCATCGCGGGAGATGGCGGCGTCCTGCTGCGCGGCAACGGCAGCACCTGGACGCCGGTTGTGGTGGCCGGCCCGCGCGAGAACCTGCGGGCGATCGTCGGTGCGCCGGGCCAGCGCCGGGTGGTGGGGTGGTACGGCACGGTCCTGACCGAAGCGAGCGGCTGGGACAGTGAACTGGCCGGCGGGCGATTGTACGGGATCCACGTTGCACCCGACGGGGTCGCACTCGCCGTCGGCACCGGAGGTCTCGCCTACGAGCGCCGGGGCGGCACGTGGCGGACGCTCACCATCCCGACGCCCGCGTCGCTCTTCGCGGTGGACGGCCCGAGTTCCTCCGACCGGATCGCGGTGGGCGACAGCGGGACGATCATGCAGGAGGTCGCCGGGACCTGGACTCGGGAACCGATCGTCCCCGGCGCCCTGCTGCGCTCGGTCTGGTACGATGGCACGCACGCGCTCGCGGTCGGGAGCGGTGGCATCGCGATGGTCCGCGAGAACGGCACCTGGCGCAGCGTGGCCACCGGAACGGGCAAGTTCCTCCGCCAGATCGACGGGAACCGCTGGACCCGGTTGTTCGTGGTGGGCGACAGCGGCACGGTGATGATCTGGAACGGCCAGAATTTCGCGAACGTGACCGTGCCCACCTCGAACACCCTCCGCGGCGTGCATGTCGTGACCGATCGGGATGTCTGGCTCGTCGGCGACCTCGGCACCATCATCCGCGGCGACGGGACCGCGTGGACGCGCCTCTTCCCGCCCACGCTGAACGACATCCGCGGCGTGCGCCAGCTCGGCGAGCGCACCTACATCGTCGGCGAGTTCGGGCAGGCCTTCCGGTTCGAGGACGACGACTGGACCCAGATGAGCTCGGCGCAGGCCGGTTTCTGGCTCGGCCTCGCCGGCGACAGCGAGCTCGTCGCGGTCGGCGAGATCGGGATCATCGCGGAGGGGCGGCCGTAGTACGAGAAGCGAGAAGCGAGAAGCGAGAAGCGGGTGGCACGGAGTCATCCCGAGCGAGGGTGCGCAGCACCCGAGCGAAGGGATCCGGTCGCGACACGCGAGGTGCAGATCCCTCGACTGCGCGCCCCTTCGGGGCGCTCCGCTCGGGATGACTCCGTGCCCCGGCCGCTCGCCTCTCGCTTCCCGCTTCTCGCTTTTCAGTTCTCGCTTCTCGCTTCTCACTTCTCGCTTTGCGTCGCTCCCACCACCCGCACCGCGAACCGCCGCTGCAGCGCCGGCCATCGCGCGCGCGGCACCAGCGTCAGCGCGGTCGCGAGCGCGTCAGCGGTGGCCCCGTTGGCTGCCAGCACGCTGACCTGCAGCGCGGACGTCGAGCCGCGGCCGTCGTGGGTGTCGATCACGTGTGAACGCACGGTGCCGTCGGGATCGATGATCGACTGACTCGCCGGTCCGGAGGTCGAGACGGCCGCGTGATGGACGACCACGACGGAATCGCCGTGCGCGGTGCCCACCGCGATTCGCCATCCCGCACTGCCTGGCGGCGGGGCGCCGACCACGATGTCGCCGCCGGCCTCGATCAGGGCGGCGGGGACCCCGGCGCGGTCGAGGGTCGCGAGGGCCTGGTCGAGGATCCACCCCTTCGCGATCGCGCCCAGGTCGAGGCGCATGTCGGCGTGGGCGAAGCGCACCGACCGGCGTGCGGTGTCGAGGGTCACGGCGCGCCAATCGACGCGACGGCGGGCGCTGTCGAGGGCGGCCGTCGGGATCGGCCGGCCGGTGCGGCGCGACTCGCGCCAGAGGGTCGTCAGCGGCCCGATGGTGGGGTCGAAGGCGCCGTCGGTCGCCGCGGCGACCGCCAGGGCGCGCGCCAGGACGTCGAAGAGCGCCGGCGAGACGGGGATCCACTCGCCGGCGGGGTGCCGCCCGAGCCGGGAGAGCTCGCTGGCTGGGCGCCAGTCGCTGAGGATCGCCTCGAGGGCCTCGATCCGATCCCAGGCCGCACGCATCGCCGCTTCCGCCGCCTCGGGCGTCGCGTGCACGACGAGGCGCACCTCCATGCCGAGGTGGACTTCACGCTGCTCGATGGGCGGGGCCTGTCCTGCGGCACCCGACGGGTGCAAGTTCAGCACGATCGCGAGCGCCGCGATGGCGGCGCGCCTCACCGCTCCGAGTCCCGAGTCGATCATCGCATGAAGCTATCCCGAGTCGCCCGACTGTCGCTCGTGGCCCTTGTCGCGCCGGTGCTCGCGGCGCAGGCGCCGCTCGAGCCGTTCACCGATTCCCTGCCGGGGCTGCGAGTGTCGTGGGAGATGGTGCCGGTGCCGGGGGGGATGGTGACCCTGCCCGACGGGCAGGTCACGGAGGTGGCCCCGTTCTGGATCGGGCGCACCGAGGTGCCGTGGGAGCTCTACGACATCTTCTATCTCCGCTTCGACGTGCCGCGGGCCCAGCGTGCCGCGGTGGACGCGACCTCGCGTCCGTCGCGCCCGTACGGCGCGCCCGACCGCGGCTTCGGACATCGCGGCTATCCCGCGATCTCCCTCACCCATCGCGCCGCGGTGGACTTCGCCGCGTGGCTCAGCGCGAAGACCGGGCACCGCTACGCCGTGGCGACCGATGCCCAGTGGCAGCGGGCAGCCGACCTCGCCTTTCCTGACGCCGGCGCCCCGGCCGCGGAGGGCGTGGCGTGGACCAGCCGCAATGCGACGGGCACCACCCATCCGGTGGCGACCCTTGCGCCCGACGCGCTCGGGCTGCACGATCTGCTGGGCAACGCGGGTGAGTGGGTCACCGGCATGGATGGCACCCCGTGGCTGCGGGGTGGCTCCTTCGAGACCCGGCCCGACTCCCTCGACACGCGTGCCCGCGCGCGACAGCGCCCCGCCTGGAACCAGACCGACCCGCAAGTTCCCAAGAGCCGCTGGTGGCTCTCCGATGGTCCCTTCGCCGGCCTTCGACTCGTGAGGATCCCGTGAGCACTTCCCGCCGTGACTTCGTCGTCGCCTCCTCGGCTGCCCTCGCCGCGGCCGCCCTGCCGCGCCGCGCCTTCGGCATCGGGCGCCCCGATGCCGACCCGATCCGGATCGGCGTCATCGGGTGCGGCGGTCGCGGGACCGGGGCGGTGCGCAACGCGCTCGCCGCGAGCGAGAACGTCTCGCTGGTCGCGATCGGCGACCTCTTCGCCGACCACCTCGCCGCCGCGCGGGCCAATTTCGAGAAGGCCGCCGAGAACCCCGACTTCGCCGCGAAGTACCAGGTGACCGACGAGCGCTGCTTCACCGGGCTCGACGCCTACCGCCAGGTGCTCGCGACCGACGTCGATCTCGTGATCCTCGCCACGCCGCCGGTCTTCCGCGCCGAGCACCTGGCGGCGGCGATCGCGGCGGGGAAGCACGTCTTCATGGAGAAGCCGGTCGCGGTCGACGTCGCCACCGCGCTGCAGGTGATCGCCGCGTCCGACGAGGCGAGCCGGCGCGGGCTCGCGATCGTGGCCGGCACCCAGCGGCGCCATGATCCGCGGTATGTCGAGACGATCCGTCGGCTCCACGACGGCGCGATCGGTGACATCGTCACCGGGCAGGTGTACTGGAACCAGGGCGGCCTCTGGAGCCATCAGCGCAAGCCCGAGTGGAGCGACGCCGAGTTCCAGCTCCGCAACTGGCTCTACTACACCTGGGCGAGCGGCGACCACATCGTCGAGCAGCACGTCCACAACCTCGATGTCGCCAACTGGGTCCTCGGCGCGCATCCGGTCCGGGCCCTCGGCGCCGGCGGGCGGCAGACCCGGACCGACCCGCTCTACGGCCAGATCTTCGACCACTTCGCGGTCGAGTACGAGTACCCCGACGGGCAGCGGATCTTCTCGATGTGCCGGCAGCAGGACGGGACCGCGAGCCGCGTCGGCGAGCGCTTCCAGGGCACCCGCGGGATGTCGAACGCCTACGACACGATCGAGGGTGCCACCAGCTGGAAGCACGAGAAGGTGCAGGTCGATCCGTACGTCGAGGAGCATCGCGACCTCGTCGCCAGCATCCGCGCCGGCACCCCGCTCAACGAGGGGCGCCGCATCGCGGAGAGCACCCTGACCGCCATCCTCGGGCGCGAGGCGTGCTACACCGGCCAGGTGGTGAGCTGGGACGAACTCGTCGGCTCGGCGATGTCGATCGTCCCGACCCCGTTCGCGCTGGGCCCGCTGGAGGTGCCGCCGGTGCCGACTCCGGGTGAGACGCGGCTGGATCGCGGCGTGATCGAGGGCTGGTAACGTGGAACGCCGCGACTTCGTGACGGCGATGGGGCTCGGCGGAATCGGGCTCGTGGGTGCGCGGGATGGCGTTCCCGCCGCGCGTGGGCGAGGGATCCCTCCGGCGCCGCTTCGCGGGCCGTCGGGATGGGGCGCGCCTCGTTCCGGTGAACCATTCACGATGGACTACGCGCCCCACTTCGGTCTCTTCCGCCAGAGTGCCGGCGCTGACCTCGTCGATCAGCTCCGCTTCATGCACGACCAGGGGTTCCGGTCGCTGGAGGACAACGGCATGCGCGGCCGGAGCGTCGCCGACCAGGAGCGGATCGCGACCGAGATGGCGCGCCTCGGCATGCGGATGGGCGTGTTCGTCCTCAACCCCGACACCGCCTGGACGACCACTTTCGCGGAGGGGAAGGACGACTTCCGCGAATCGTTCCTCGCCGACACCCGCGCGTCGATCGAGGTGGCGAAGCGCGTCAACGCGACCTGGATGACCGTGGTGCTCGGCACGGTCGCGCCGCGGCTCGAACCGGAATACCAGGTGGCCAACGCGGTGGAGATCCTCCGCGCCGCCGCCGAGCTGCTCGAGCCGCACGGGCTGGTGATGGTGCTGGAGCCGCTCAACCGGCGTGACCACCCCAACCTGCTCCTCTCGCGCATCCCGCAGGCCTACCAGATCTGCCGGGCGGTCAACTCGCCCGCCTGCAAGATCCTGTTCGACGTGTATCACCAGCAGATCACCGAGGGGAACCTGATCCCCAACTTCGACGCGGCGTGGGACGAGGTCGCGTACGTGCAGGTGGGCGACAACCCGGGTCGCAAGGAGCCGGGCACCGGCGAGATCCACTATGCCAACGTCTTCCGCCACCTGCAGGCGAAGGGCTACACCGGAATCATCGGGATGGAGCACGGCATGGCGGGGAAGGGCGTCGAGGGCGAGCAGGCGGTGATCGCGGCGTACCGGGGGGTGGATCCGGCGGAGAAGTGAGTCCTGAGTCGTGAGGCGTGAGGGGTCCTGCCATCCCCCTCCCACGTCTCACGACTCATGGCTCATGGCTAATCCATCAACGCCCGGCGCGGCGAGACCACGCGCGCGATCAGGATCCCCGACGCCAGCGACACCGCGATCAACCCCATCTGGAAGATCCCCTCGACGCCGGGGAGCACGCCGGCGCTGGTCATCATCCCCGTCAGCGAGCGCAGCCCGATGCTCCCCGGCACCAGCAGGAGCAGCCCCGGGACGAGCGTGATCTGCGACGGCCGGTTCGTGAACCGCGAATACCACTGGCTCCCGACGCCGGTGAGCAGCGCCCCGCCGAAGGCGCCGAGCTCGGGGCCGAGGAGCTGGGCGCCGAGTCGCGCGCCGGCGAACGCGACGATGCCGGCGAGGATGATCCACGGCGCGTCGCGTCGCTCGGCCTTGAGCAGCACCACGAACGAGAGCGGGGTGAGCACGAGCGAGACCGCGAGCGTCCAGCTCGGCATCGGCAGCGGTGCCACGTCGGGGATCGTCCCGAACGCAAGCGAGACGAACTTCGAGCCGAACGCGATCCCGAACACGATCCCCATCAGCAGCACGAACGCCCCCATCAGGCGCGCCGTGCCCGAGGCGAGGTGGCGCGACGAGAGCTCGGTGATCGCGGTGGTGATGGTGAGGCCGGGAATCAGGATGATCACGCCCGCGAGGGTGGCGAGCAGCACCGACACCGGCACGCCGAGCACCGCGAGCAGCGCGGCGAGCGCGGAGGCGAGGAACGCCGCGAGCGGTTCGAAGACGCGCCCGAGTCCCGGGTGTCCGCCGGCATACAGGGCGAGCAGCCCCGTGAGGAGGCCGATGGCGAGCCCCGCGAGCATCTCGTACGGGCCGCCACCGAGGAAGCGGGCGGCGCTGCCGGAGGCCACCCCGAACGCCAGGGTCGTCAGCACGCGACCGTAGTCGGGCGCCCGCTGCTCGATCGCGCCGATCGCGGCACTCCCCTCGGCGGGGGTGAGCCGGCCGCTCAGCACGTCGCGGGTGACATGGTCGACCCGGGCCAGCTTGCCGAGGTTCTCGTCGCCGGGTTCGACCCGGATCATGAAGGTGCGCTGATCGTCCTGGGGCCCGAACGAGGCCATGATCGAGGTCGGGGTCGAGAAGAACTGCCCCATGATGCCGAGCCGCTCGCTGGCGAGGACCAGCGCCTCCTCGAGGCGCGGGGCCGAGTAGCCGGAGGTGTGCAGGGCCCGCCCCAGCTGGAGGATGAAGGCCACCCGGGGGTCGGCGTTGGAGAGCGCCAGGTCCATCGGGACCCCGTGCGAGGGGGTCCAGCCGGTCCAGGCGGTCCGGTGGGGCGGTGGCGTCGGGTTGCTCACGGGCGGTATGATAGACGAGACCCTCACCCATCGGCCAATGCGAATTCTCCCTGCTGCACTCGCCCTGCTCACCCTCTCCTGCGCCACCAACCCGGTCACGGGCCGGCGCGAGCTCTCCCTCGTCAGCGAGTCGCAGGAGATCGCCATGGGCCAGTCGCTGCTGGCCGGCACGCGGCAGGAGACCGGGTTCTACGACGACCCCGCGCTGACCACCTACGTGGCCGACCTCGGCATGCGGATGGCGAAGGCCTCCGAGCGCCCCGACCTGCCGTGGGAGTTCCACGTGGTGGACGATCCGGCGGTCAACGCCTTTGCCGCGCCGGGGGGCTTCATCTTCATCACCCGCGGGATCATGGCCTACCTCAACTCGGAGGCCGAGCTGGCGGGGGTGATGGGGCACGAGATCGGCCACGTCACCGCGAAGCACTCGGTGTCGCAGCTCTCGAAGCAGCAGCTCTTCGGTGTCGGGCTGCTCGCGGGGGCGATCGCGGCACCCGAGATCGCCAACAGCGGGATCGGCCAGGCGGCGCAGGCGGGCGCGGGGCTCCTCTTCCTCAAGTTCGGACGCGACGACGAGCGGCAGGCCGACGAGCTGGGGCACCGGTACTCGCTGCACCAGGGCTATGACGTGCGCGAGATGCCGAAGACGTTCGCGACGCTGCAGCGGATGAGCGAGGCGAGTGCCTCGAGCGGTCGCGTGCCCGGCTTCCTCTCGACGCACCCCGATCCGGGTGACCGCGTCGCGGCGACCCAGCGCTGGGCCGACACCGTGTCGAGCTATGCCAACCTCGAGGCCGGTCGCGACCGCTACCTGCGGCATCTCGATGGCGTGGTGTTCGGGAACGATCCCCGGCAGGGCTACTTCGACGGCCAGCGCTACCTGCATCCGGTGCTCAAGTTCCAGTTCACGATGCCCGCCGGCTGGCAGGGGGTGAACCAGGCGAGCCGCGTCGTCGCGGTCGAGCCGAACGGCCAGGCGCAGGTGGAGGTGTCACAGGTCGCGTTCGCCACGCCGCGGGCCGCCGCCGACTCGTTCGCGCGGCAGCAGGGGCTGCAGCTGCTCGGGCGCAACGACGATCGCGTCAACGGCCTTCCGGCCTCGACGATCTCGTTCCAGGCGACCACCTCGCAGGGCGCGTCGCTGACCGGGCAGGCGACCTTCGTGCAACTCGGCGGTGCCGTGTATCGCGTGCTCGGCCTCACGCTGACGCAGGCCGCGGCGCAGCAGGGGAGCGCGATCGCCCAGACGATCGGGTCGTTTGGCCCCACCGCGGCGAACCAGGTCTTCCAGCGGGTGCGCGAGCTCGACGTGATCACCCTCTCCACGGGCAAGACCGTCGATCGGCTCGCGCAGGAGAGCAACGGGGCGGCGACCGCCACGGAGCTCGCGCTGATCAACGGGGTCGAGGTCGGGACGATGCTGCCCACCGGGCGGCTCATCAAGACGGTGCGGTTCCGCTAGATGCGCGCCGCGGTGGTGGTTGCAGGGTCGCTCGCGGCCGTGCTCGGCTGCGGCGGGGGCACCGGGGGCACGGACGACGCGCTCGAGCCGGAGCGTCCCGCGCCCGCGGAGGTCGCCGCGGCCGTGACCGCCCGCATCGAGGCCACGCCGAGCGTCCGTGACACGATCCGCTCCGTCGGCGATGCCGGGGCCGACCTGCGGATTCTCTATGCCGGCGAGACCGACCAGCTCATCTGGTTCGCGAACAGCACGCCGCGCCCGGTGCTCGACTCGCTGCTCGATGCGCTCGAGCACGCCGATCGCCACGGGCTCGACCCGGCCGCGTATGACGCCGAGGGGCTGCGGGCGGCGCGGCGGGCACTCGACTCGTTGCCGCGCACGGCGGAACGGCTCGCGGCCCTCGATGTCGGTGCCTCGATCGGGGCACTCCAGTACTTCCGTGCGCTCGCGGTCGGGCAGGTGGTGCCGGCGGCGATGGGATTCGCGATGCAGCCGGCGCGCGAGGGGGTGGATGTCCCGGCCCTGGTGCGCGCCGCGCGCGACGCCGGCACGCTCACCCCGGTGGTCGACTCGATCCTCCCGGTGCGGCCCGGCTACCGTCGGATGGTCAAGGCGCTCGCCGCGTATCGTGAGCTCGCGGCGCGTGGCGAACCCGCCACCGTGCCCAACCTGACGGCGAGCCGGTCGAAGGTCGAGTCCGGCGGGACGTGGGATGGTGTTCCCGCGGTGCGCGAGCGGCTGATGCGGCTCGGTGACCTCGCGGGCGACGCCGACACCGGGGCGGTCTACGACTCGGTGCTGGTCGGTGCGGTGGAGCGGTTCCAGGCGCGGCACGGCCTCAATCCTGACGGCGTGATCGGCCCCGCGACCGTCGCGGCGATGAACGTCCCGCTGGCCGAGCGGGTGGAGCAGCTCGAGCTCGCGCTGGAGCGGCTGCGCTGGTTCCCCGCGCTCGCCGACCAGCGCGCCGTGGTGGTCAACCTGCCGTTCTACGAGCTCGACGCCTACGATCATCCGACCGGCGAGCCGGTCCTCGAGAGCCGGGTGGTGATCGGCGAGCGGGGTGACCACGCGACGCCGTCGTTCGCCGACTCGATCGGCTACCTGATCTTCCGGCCCTACTGGTTCATCCCCGAGACCATCGCGGCGCAGGAGATCGTCGGCCCGGCCCTCAAGGACAGTCTCTACCTCGCGAACAACCAGTACGAGGTGATCCGCCGCTACACCGACGATGCCGAGGTGCTGGAGCCGACGCCGGAGCGACTGGATTCGGTGGCGAGGGGGAAGCTTTTCCTGCGCCAGCAGCCGGGGCCGCTCAACTCGCTGGGGCGGGTCAAGTTCATGTTCCCCAACAGCAACGACATCTACCTGCACGACACGCCGGCGCGATCGCTGTTCGGGCGCGACCGACGGGCGTTCTCGCACGGCTGTGTCCGGGTCGACCGCCCGGCCGAACTGGCAGTGTGGCTGCTGGCCGATGCGAAGAAGTGGCCGCGCGACTCCGTCGACGCGGCGATGCGCGCGGAGACGCCGCGCACGGTGGGACTCAAGCGGAAGGTGCCGGTGGTGCTCTTCTACGTGACCGCGATGGTCGAGGGCGACGGGACGGTGCGCTTCGCCGAGGACCCGTATGGCCACGATGCGCGGCTCAAGGCCGTGCTCGGCCGCCGCAGCTAGGCGACCCGGCGGGTCTTGCCCTTCAGGAAGTCCATCAGGATGAACTGGCCGAGCGTCATCGGCGAGGCGAAATAGGCCTTGCCGCGGCAGATCCGGCTCACCTCCATCACGAACTCGACCAGCATCCGCTCGCGCGCCAGCATGAAGGTGTTGATCATGATGTTGCTGCGCCGGCACGCCCCCACCTCGGCGTAGGTCGCCTGCAGGATCCGCGGGTCGAAGCCGCCGGAGTTGATGTACACCTGGCCGTCGGGCAGCGTCAGCGCCGTCGGCTTCCCGTCGGTGATCATCACGATCTGCTTCATGTCCTTGCGCTGGCCCGCGAGGATGCGCCGCGCGAGCGCGAGGCCGCCGGCGGTGTTGGTGTGGTACGGCCCCACCTGCACGTTGCCGAGCGCCGCCACCGGCACCTCCTCGGCGCCGTCGTGGAAGAGCACCACCCGCACGCTGTCGCCGGGGAACTGGGTCCGGATCAGGTGGGTGAGCGCCAGCGCCACCTTCTTGGCCGGGGTGAAGCGGTCCTCGCCGTAGAGGATCATCGAGTGCGAGCAGTCGAGCATGATCACCGTGGCGGCCGAGGAGCGGTACTCGCTCTGGGTCACCATCAGGTCGTCGTAGTCGAGCGGGATCGGCGAGCCGATGCCGTGCCTGCCGATCGCGTTGAGCAGGGTGGCGGGGACGTCGAGGTTGGGGACGTCGCCGAACTCCCACGGCTTGCTCGCGGCGTCGCTCTCGATGCTGCTGGCGAGGTGCGGCGTCTCGTGGGCGCCGAAGGCCGACTTGCCGATGGCACCCATCAGGTCGCGCAGCGTCTTGTAGCCGAGGAAGTCGGCGCCCTTCTCGCGCAGGTCGAAGTGGACCGTCTGCGCCGCGGCGCGGCCGAGCCCGCCGGGGAGCTGGTCGGCGGGGATGCTCTGGCCGCCGGGGCCCTTGAGGTCGAGGTAGCCCTCCTCGACGAGGCGCTGGACGATCTGGTCGAGCAGCGCGGCGATCTCCTGCTTGAGCGTCTCGTCGCGCTCGGCGTCGCCGGTGGTGCCGTTGCGGAGGAAGCGCAGCATCTCCGGGGTGAGCTGGCCCGATTCCATCAGGGCGTTGAGGATCGCCTCGCGCAGGTCGTCGAGCGAGCGGCCGTCGTTGGGGTCGCCCGGCTCGCCGCCCCACCAGGCTGGCATGCCGTTGAAGCCGGATTGGAGCAGGAAGTCGCCGAGCTGGTCGAGCAGCGCCTGGAGGTTGAGCTGGTCGGCTAGGCCGGGGACGAACTTGGACCAGGTGGTGTAGCGCATAATCGAAACTTAGCCCCGACCGTAAGGTCGGGGTGCGGGTCGATGGTCGATGGTCGATGGTCGATGGCTATAGAGCCCCCCCACTACATTCCCCCCGTGCCCCACCCGCGCCTCGCCACGGTCACCGCGCAGTTCCGGGCCGCCACCCTCGACGGCCCGTTCCGCGCCCTCCGCTACCCCGACTTCCGGCGCTTCGCCACCGGCCAGACCGTCTCGCTGGTCGGCACCTGGATGCAGCAGATCGCCCAGGGGTGGCTGGTCCTCGAGCTGACCGGCTCGCCGTTCGCCGTCGGCCTCGTCACCACCCTCAACACCCTGCCGATCCTCCTCTTCACCCTCTACGGCGGCGTCGTCGCCGACCGGGTCGACAAGCGCCGCTTCATCATGCTCCTCCAGACGGTGATGCTGGTCGAGGCGGCACTGCTCGCCTGGCTGACGCTCACCGACCGCGTAACCGTCGAGTGGATCTGGGCGCTGGCGCTCGCCTTCGGCCTCGCCACCGCCTTCGAGGTGCCGACCCGCCAGTCCTACCTGGTCGAGCTGGTGCCCGCCGAGGACCTCGTGAGCGCCGCGGCGCTCAACTCGACGATCTACAACCTCGCCCGCGTCATCGGCCCGAGCGTCGCCGGCGTGATCCTCGCCATCGCCGGACCGGGGGCGTGCTTCGCGCTCAACGCGATCAGCTACCTCGGCATCCTGGTCGGCCTGGTGCGGATCCGGCACCGCAGCTCGCCGGGGCAGGCCGGCCGCCGGCCATCGGTGTTCACGGGGGTGCAGTTCATCGCCTCGCGCCCGCTCCTCAAGGCGCTCGCCCAGCAGATGGTGCTGATCTCGGTCTTCGCGGTGAGCTTCATCCCGATCCTGCCGGTGTACGCCCGCGACGTCCTCGGCACCGGGGCCTCGGGCTACGGCGCGCTGACCTCCGCGATCGGGGTCGGCGCCGCGCTCGGCGCGTTCATCGTCGGGGGGCTGGGCCGGCGCATCCCGCGCAGCCGACTCGCCTCGGTCGGCGCCGTCCTCCTCTCGCTCACCGTCGTGCTGCTCGCCACCGTGCACCACCTGGGCATCGCGATGGCCTGCCTTGCGATCGGCGGCGCCGCGATGGCGACCACCGGGATCTCGACCGCCACCTCGCTGCAGCTCGAGGCGACCCCCGACCTGCGCGGCCGGGTGATGGCGGTGTATTCGTTCGTGGTCCTCGGCCTCACCCCGATCGGCGCGTTCCAGGCCGGCTGGGTCGCCGAGCACCTCGGGACCCCGCTCGCGATCGGGCTGAGCGGCGGCGTCTCCCTGCTCGGCGCGCTCGTCCTGCGCCGGCGGCTCCTCGTCCCCGTGGAGGGTTGAATGTTCCTCACCATCTCGCGCGAGTACGGCGCCGGCGGCGGCGCGATGGCCCGCCTGGTCGCCGAGCGGCTGCGCTGGCGCCTGGTCGACAACGAGGTGGTCGAGGAGGTCGCCCGGCTCGCGGGGATGACCCCCGACGAGGTGGCGCGGCGCGAGGAGCGCGGACCATCGTTCATCGAGCGGCTCTCGCGCGCGCTCGCGATGGCGACGCCGGAGCTGATCGGGCCCGACCCTGTCGAGGTGCCGGAGGCGCAGGAGAAGCGGTTGGTGAAGCTGACCGAGCAGGTGGTTGCCGACGCCTGCCACGAGGGCGACGCCGTGCTGGTCGGCCGCGCGGCGGTGGCGGTGCTCGGCCGCCGGGTCGATGCGCTGCACGTGCGGGTCGTGGCACCGCTCGAGCACCGCGTGCAGGTGGCCGCCGATCGGCACGGGGTCTCGCTGGAGGACGCCGCCAAGCGGCTCAAGGCGGTCGATGCCAACCGCGCCCGCTACCACCGGCAGTACTACGACCGCGACTGGGCCGACGCGCGGAGCTACCACTTGACGGTCAACACCGCCTGGCTGGGGCTGGAGCGGAGCGCCGAGCTGGTGGTGGAGGCGGTGCGAGGGAGAAGTGAGTCCTGAGTCGTGGGGGGTGAGGGGAGACTGGTCATCCCGACCGAGCGCCGCAGGCGCGAGTGGAGAGCTTGCCCTGAGCGCAGTCGAAGGGGATCTGCACTTCCTGAGCCGAGAACGTGCAGATCCCTCGACTGCGGCGGCTTCGCCGCCTTCGCTCGGGATGACAGGACCCACACCCCTCAGGACTCAGGACTCAGGACTCACACCTCACTCCTCCCGCCGCCGCCGACTCACCTTCATCCGCTGCCAGCCGCCCTCCTCGGCGCGCGAGATCCGCTGCCCCGCCACCAGCGCCTCCAGCACCACCTCGCACGCGCTCACCATCAGCGCCTGGTCGCCACCGGTGGCCATCTCGGCCCGCTCCAGCAGCTCGGTGAGCCCCGGGACGGCCTTGAACGCGGCGTAGGCGATGCCGACCTGCTCCTCATCGCCGACCTTCAGCGCGCCGCCCTCGTCGAACCAGGTCACCACCGCGTCGAGCTCGCCCTCGTGGAGCCGGTCATCGACCACGCCGAAGGCGGCGCGGCGGATCAGGTCGCCGGCCACGGCGTCGGCCCCCTGCAGCTCGCCCTCGTACTCCAGCTCCAGCTTGCCGGTGATCGCCGGCAGTGCGGCGTAGATGTCGCCGATCCGCGCGGCGGTCGCGTCCACGCCATCGGCCAGCGCGCGTCGCTCGGCGTTGCTCAGCACCACCTCGGCGAGCGCGATCGGCAGCCGCTGGCTCACCCCGGCACGCTTGTCGACCCGCTTGTCGAGCCGGGCCTCGAAGGCGATCCGCTCGATCAGTTCCTCGATGAAGTCGGGGACCACCACGCGCACCGCGCCGCGCGCCGTCCACGCCTCCTGCCGGGTGATCGCGATGCCGTGCTCCAGCCGGCGCGGCGCGTGGGTGCGGATCTCCGAGCCGATCCGGTCCTTGAGCGGGGTGATGATCTTGCCGCGCGCGGTGTAGTCCTCCGGGTTCGCGGTGAAGACCATCATCACGTCGAGCGGCAGCCGGATCGGATACCCCTTGATCTGGACGTCGCCCTCCTGCATCACGTTGAAGAGCCCGACCTGGATCTTGCCGGCGAGGTCGGGGAGCTCGTTGATCGCGAAGATCCCCCGGTTGGCACGCGGCAGCAGCCCGTAGTGCATCGTGAGTTCGCTGCCGAGGGCGTGGCCGCCGCGGGCGGCCTTGATCGGGTCGACATCGCCGATGATGTCGGCGATCGTGACGTCGGGCGTCGCCAGCTTCTCGACGAAGCGGTCCTCGCGCGCGCGCCAGGCGATCGGCGTGTCGTCGCCCGCCTCGGCGATCAGGTCGCGCGCCCCGCGCGAGATCGGGTGGAACGGATCGTCGTGGGTCTCGCTCCCGGCGACCACCGGGATCGCCTCGTCGAGGAACTCGACCATGGCGCGGAGCAGCCGCGACTTCGCCTGCCCACGGGTGCCGAGGAGGATGAAGTCGTGCCGGGCGAGGATCGCGTTCGCCACCTGGGGGAGCACGGTGTGCTCGTAGCCGACGATCCCCTCGAACAGCGGCCGACCCCCCTGCAGCCGGGCGAGCAGGTTCCCCCGCAGCTCGTCGCGCACGCTCCGCCCACGCAGCGGGGCCTGCCCCCACGGGCTCCGGGCCAGCGCGCCAAGGGTGGTGGGTCGGTCGGTCATCCGGACTCCGGGGGTATGGGTGGACCCGAATCGTAACGGGGGCGACAAGTGGGGATGGTTTCGGGTCGTGTTCGGTATCGAGGGGCCGAAGTGATTCTCTCAAAACGCCTTACGCCGCTTGACAGGCAGGGGATGTCCCCTAACTTGGACCTCGGTGCATCGGGCGGTCCCGGCCGACCTGCGGCGCGAGCCACGGTCACCACCTGTCAAACAATCCCAAGGGAGAGGCAATGCGGAAGTTCCTGATGGTCGCGGCCGTGCTGGCCGTTGCGGCGTGTGGTGAGAAGGAGGCCGAGGGCGGCGAGGCGATGGAGAACGAGATGGCGCCGGCCACCACCGAGATGGCCCCTGCGGCGAACGAGATGGCCCCGGCCGACACCGGCGCGATGAAGGCCGACTCGACCACGATGGCGGCGGACGACACCTCGCACGCGATGTAATCTCGTCGGCCCCCCGACGCACCACGACGCCCCGGTCACCTCGTGATCGGGGCGTCGCTGCGTTCAGGCGAGCGCCTGGAGCTCCAGCGGAAACGGTGCGACGGTGCCGGGTCGACCATCGACCGTGACCGTCGCGCCGTCCTCGACCTCGCGGCGGAGCTTTGCCATGCCGACCCACCGGTCATCGATCAGCGCGAGGGTACTGATGCTCCCCACCGCTCGATCCTCGCCGTGCACCTCCGCCTGGGTCGGCGGTGCGCCCTCCCCGATCACGGCGCGCAGGGTCCGGTTGGGGTGGCCGCGGAAGTGGAGCCGGGCCACGGTTTCCTGCCCGACGTAGCACCCCTTGTCGTACTTCACGCTCTCGAGTTCGTCGAAGCGGACCTCCTGCGGCAGGGTCTTCTCGTCGATCTCGCGCCCGAGTGCGGGCCAGCCGTCGAGCAGGCGAAGCGCGGTCGGCCACCACGATGGGCCGATCGTGGTCCCGTGCGGCAGTGCCTCGGGTGCACCGCTCGCCGGTCCGATCCAGAGTCCCTCGAACGGTGCCGGTCCACTCGGTCGCAGGATCTCCGCACCCGACGGTGCCTCGGCGCCGCCGAGGAGCCACCAGACCGAGTGCTCGGCGCTGACGTCGCGCACCTTCGCGAGTCGCGGCGGGAAGCTGCGGCGGAGCTGCTCCAGCAGCGCTGCGGTTCCCTCGCGCGGCACGATCAGGGTGATGCCGGCCGGATCGCGACGGCACCAGAGGGTCGTGATGATCATCCCCTTCGGCGTCAGGATCGCCCCGTGCACCAGCGCGGGGAGCGCGACCTTCTCGATGTCGTTCGTGAGGATCCCCTGCATGCAGGCGACCGCGCCGGGGCCCTCGACCCGGAGCACCGCATCGTCGACGGCGACCACCCCGGGGCGGCTGCGGATCGCCGTGAGCTCGGCCATCGTGGTGCGGACATCGATCATCATGGTTCCATCCCTCCTTCGAGGGCGGCGACGAGGACCCCGCGCGGGTCGAAGCGCTCGCGCAGTCCCTCGAGTGGCGGGCCTGCGCCCTCGCGGTAGGCCCCGAAGTGTCCGACCGCGCGGAGCACCCGCCACGGCGCGCGCTCGAGCGTGAGCGGGATCTCGCGCGGGGCGAGCTCGCCCCGCAGCTCGCGCAGTGCCGTGGCGTCGGCGACCCCGCTCCAGCGCAGGCGCCCCGACGCCGGGCTCGCGCTCAGCATCCCCTCGCCCAGGCGCGCGAGGACCGTGTCGATCGTCTCGTCGAGCGACTCGGCGAGCACGCCGAGTCGCAGCGTGACCGGGACCGACGTGACGCCCCGCGCGGCACCGTTCCAGAGCAGGATCCGGCGCTCCGGCGGCAACTCGAACCACCCACCGCCGCCGATTGCTGCGAGTCGGTCCGCGACGATCGCCGCGGCGTCGCGCGGGCCGAGCACGCGAACCGCGAGGAGCCATTCGCCCTCGAGCGCGAGGGCGGGGGAGAACAGCTCGACGGCCATCACCGGCAGGTGGCGCTCGGCGATCTCGCGCGCGGCCGCGGTGAGTCGGTCGCGTGACCCGCCCCGGACCCACGTGGTGTCCGTGCGCGGGAGCTCGTGCAGGTGCAGCGCTGCCTCGCAGATGACCCCGAGGCCGCCGAAGGTCCCGAGCTGGAGGCGCACGAGGTCCGCGTGGGCCGGTTCGTCGCTCTGCAGGACCCGTCCCTCGCCGGTCACCACCGTGAGCCGGTGCACCTGGTCCGCGAGGCCGCCGACGCCGAGGCGCAGCGGGCCATCGGTGCCGGTGGAGAGGACGGCGCCAACGGTTCGATCGGGACGTCCCGGCGGGTCAAGCGGGATCCAGCCGCCGAGGTCGAGCGTGTGCCGTCGGACCCGTTCGAGGGGGGCGCCCGCGCCGACCCGGATGACGCCAGGTTCGACCGGGGTGGCATCGACATCGTCGAGGGCGCGGGTCGAGAGGATCAGGTCGGCCGGGGCCGCCTCGGCCCGCCACGTCGCGGCCCCCTCGACCGTCACCCGCCAGCCGGTGTCGTGGGCCATCCCCATCACCCCGGCGACCGCGGCGGTCGACGGCGGCGCGACGCGCACGCTGCCACCCGGTTCGCGTCGGACCGCCTCCGCACCCGCGATCCGCCGGAGCTGGTCGAGCATCGTGTCGGTCATCGCGCGTCAGCCGTGCCCGGGGCCGTGGCCGTTGGTGTGCGCCCGATCATGCACCCGACTGCGTCGCTCGAGGTCGGGGACGATGCCCGGGAGCACCGCCATGAGCACCGCCGCCCGCTCCGCGGGCGTGCGCATCGCGAGCAGCGCACGCCCTTCGGCGGCCTCCCACGGGATCGTGGCCGCGATCTCGAAGGTGAGCGGGCCCGGTGCCTCGCTCCATTCGGTGCCGTCACGCACTTCGGCGAGGATCGCCATCGCGGCGCGACACCGCTCGCCGAGTGCACGGAGCCGGATCGTCAGGTCGGCGGGGAACTCCGAGCTCCCCTCCGCATCCTCGAAGGTGTCGCAGAGACCCACCCGGAACGGATGATCGGTCTCCTCGATCCGACGCAGGATGCAGCGCTGGGTCCCCTCGACGAGAATGTTGGCCCGCCCGTCCGGCAGCTCCTGGTGGGAGACGACCTGCGCGAGGCAGCCGATGCTCCCCGTCGCCGGGTCGGCGTCGTCGGCGGTCGGCGGCAGCAACGCGAACGTCCGGTCCCCGGCGAGGACCTCGGTGAGCATCGCGCGGTAGCGGGGTTCGAAGATGTGCAGGGGCAGCCGGGTGCCGGGATAGAGCACGGCGTCGAGCGGGAACAGCGGCACGCGGCGGGACATGCTGGAAACTACACGAGACGGGGGAAGCGAGAAGCGAGGTTGGTATCGACGGTCATCCCGAGCGGAGGCGGCGCAGCCGCCGGAGTCGAGGGATCTGTATCTGAGGGATGGGAGGTGCAGATCCCTCGACTGCGCGGCCCGATGGGCCGCTCCGCTCGGGGTGACAGGCCTCGTCTACGCCGCCCGGAACTCTCCCAGGTGCCGCACCTCGGGGCAGTCGCGCAGCTTCGCGAACGCGCGCTCCCGCAACTGGCGGATCCGCTCGCGGGTGACGCCGAGGGCGATGCCGATCTCCTCGAGGGTGTGGGCCTCCTCGTCGGGATCGAGGCCGTAGTAGAGCGAGAGGATGCGGCGTTCACGCGGGGTGAGGTAGCGGCGGAAGAGGCGGTCGAGGAACTCGCGGCGGAGCACCTCGTCGGTCCGGGCCTCGATCTCGCTCACGTCGCCCATCGGGAGGCGCTCGCCCAGGGTCGCGGCGCGCGAGTCACCGCCATCGACCGGTGCGTCCAGGGACACCTCGGTGACGAACAGTCGCTTCGCCTCGCGGATGTCCTCGACCGACTGCTGCAGGGCGGTGGCGAGTTCCTCGTCGGTCGGCGTGCGGCCGAGTTCCTGGGCGAGGAGGCCCTGCGCCTTCGCGAAGCGCACGACCGCGGTGTTCTGGTTGAGCGGGAAGCGCACGGAGCGGGTCTGTTCCGCCAGGGCCTTGAGCACCGCCTGTCGCACCCACCACACCGCATACGAGATGAACTTCACGCCGCGATCCGGGTCGAACTTCCGCACCGCCCGCAGCAGTCCCTCGTTGCCGATGGCCACCAGGTCGCTCAACTCGAGGCCGTGGCCCTGGTAGCGCTTCACGAACGCGATCACGAAGCGCAGGTTCGCGGTCACCAGCCGCTCGGCCGCCTGCTGGTCGCCGGCGCGGGCCTGTCGCGCCACCTCTCGCTCCTCCTCCCGGTTCGTGATCATCGGGAGATCCTTGATGTCGCGCAGGTACTGCTCGAACGACTCGGCAGCAGCGGGAGCCATGGGCAGGCGAACGTCAGGGTTCGCGCGTGACCGGAGACGAGGCATCACTTCCTCGGACGGCGGGAGATTGTCTGGAAAATGGACCTGCAGATGAGACGCAAGATGGCGAGATCGAGGGGGGTGTCAAGAGCCCGTAAATGTCTACATTGCAATGACTTACGGTGCTTCAACTTGGCCCGTTTCGGCACATCCTCCACATGTAACTTCCCCACCCGGTGTGCGCAGAATGCGCAACCCGTTGTGGCAGCATGGCCTGGGATGGTGCGGGGATGTGGACGACTGTGGAGAACGGCGATTCAGCTGGGCTGATTCACCATCTCGAGGGGGAGGATCGAGGTCCATCCCGCCGCGTCGGACCCGGCCATCGCGCCGATCCGGGCGATCAGTGCGGCCCGGACGGTCCCGTCGCGGTTCTTCTTGTCCAGCGCCAGGGCGGCGCGGAACGCCTGCGGATCCAGTCCCTCGGGGAGGAGTATCGGCAGGTCCATCCGACCCAACAGGGTGGCGAGTCGGTCGCTGGTGCCGGGCTCGGTCAGGGCGAGGCGCTCGCCGATCCGGCTCTCGAGGACGAGTCCGATCGCGACCGCCGCGCCGTGGCTGAGGCGGTAGTCGCTGGCGTGCTCCGCGGCGTGGGCGATCGTGTGTCCCGCGTTGAGGATCGCCCGTCGGCCGCCCTCGCGCTCGTCTGCCGAGACGACGGCGGCCTTGATCGCCATCGAGCGACGGAGCAGCTGCTCGAGGGCGGCCTCGTCGCGGGCGAGGATCGCCGGGAGTTCGCGCTCGAGCCAGGCGAAGAGGTCGCCGTCGGCGATCGCGGCGTGCTTGACCGCCTCGACGAGGCCCTCGCGATAGGTGCCCTCGGGGAGCGAGGCGAGCACGCGCGGGTCGGCGACGACCGCACGCGGTTGATGAAACGCGCCGATGAGGTTCTTGCCGTGGGGAGTGTCGACACCGGTCTTGCCGCCGATCGCAGCATCGCACATCGCGAGCGTCGTGGTCGGCACCGCGATCCACGGGATGCCGCGGAGGTAGGTCGCCGCGACGAAGCCGCCGAGGTCGGTGGTGACGCCGCCGCCGATCGCGACGATGGCGCTGCGGCGGTCGGCGCCGAGGGCGAGCAGCTCGTCGCTCAGTCGGGACCACGAGGCGCGCGTCTTGTGCTCCTCGCCGCTGGGGAGGAGCAGGTGGGGCGCGCCGGCGAGGAGGTCGGGGTGGAGCCGGGCGACCGTCGCATCGAGGATCGCGATCGGTCGGTGCCCGGGGAGGTGGTGCGCGATGAGCGCGTCGAGTCGGTCGAGGGCGCCGGCCTCGACGACCAGCGGCGTCTCGCCCGCCGCGTGGCGGAGCACCAGGGACGTTACCAGACGACGTCCCCGACGCCGGCGCGGTGGTTCGCCAGCCGGGCGAGGGTGAAGAGCAGGTCGGAGAGGCGATTCAGGTAGACGAGGAATAGTTCAGGGACCTCCTCGCTCCCCGCGAGGGCCACCACGCTCCGCTCGGCACGCCGGCAGACGGTCCGGGCCACGTGCAGCGCCGCGGCCTTGGGAGTCCCGCCCGGCAGGACGAACGCCTTGAGCGGGGGCAGCTCGGTGTCGGCGGCGTCCATGGCGTGCTCGAACTCGGTCACCCTCGCGGGGGAGAGTTCGGCACGGGCCAGCGCCTCGCGCACCTTCTCGGGATCGGGGGTGGCAAGGTGGCCGCCGATCGCGAAGAGGTCGCGCTGGATCGTCTCGAGGAGATCGTCGAAGAACGCCACGGGTTCGGTGGCACGGACGACGCCGAGGCAGGAGTTCAGCTCGTCGACGTCGCCGTAGGCGGCGACCCGGGGGTGATCCTTGGCGACGCGTCCCCCGCCGAACAACCCGGTGCCGCCGGCGTCGCCGGTGCGCGTGTAGATCTTGATCGTCATGGCGCAAAGATACCGGGGGGTGCGAGCGGCCGCGACGTCAGGAGAGCGCGGCGAGCATCTCCTCAAGGGCGGTGAGCTTCTCGCGCGGCTTGCCCGCGGCGGCACCGCGGCTGGTCTCCAGCGCATCGAGGCGCTGCCAGTCCGCCCAGTCGGTGACCCGCACCCCACGGCCCCGCAACAGCGACACGAGGTCCTCGTCCCCCCGCTCCGGGTGGGGGAGGCGTTCCGCCGCGACATCCGCGAGGAGTGCATCGACCGTCTCGACCGCGCAGCTCTTGTTGGTCCCGATCACCCCGGACGGGCCGCGCTTGATCCAGCCGCAGGCATAGCAGCCGGGGAGGGGCGTGCTGCTCCCCTCGTGCTCGACCACCCGGCCATCGCGGTGCGGGATGACGCCGCGTCCGGCATCGAAGGGCAACCCGTCGAGCGCGACGCCCCGATAGCCGACCGAGCGGAAGACCAGGCCGACGTCGAGGATCGCGGTGGTGTCCGTCGCCACCGCACGGACGCCACCGCGTCCGTCGGGATCCAGTCGGTTGCGGACGAGCTGGATCCCGGTCACGTGATCGCTGCCCAGCACGGCGGTGGGGGAGACGTTGAAGTGGAAGACGATCCGCCGGGGCGCCCCGGTGGGCGTCCGGGTGCTCCACTCGCGCAGCACCTCGAGGTTCTTGAGGAGCGTCCGGTCGTCGCCCTGCTCGACGATCGCCGCGCTGATCGGGTCCAGCACGAGGTCGGCCGGATCGACCACCACATCGACCTCGGGCAGCTCGCCGAGTTCCCGCAGCTCCGGCGTCGTGAAGGCGCCCTGGACCGGGCCACGCCGGCCGAGCACATGCACGGTGCGCACCCGTGAATCGGCCAGCGCCGCCGCGGCATGGGCCGCGATGTCGCTGGTCGCGAGTTCCGCCGGTCGGCGCGACAGGATCCGGGTCACGTCCATCGCGACATTGCCGAGACCGATGACGGCCGCCGCCCCCTGCGTCAGGTCGAAGCCGAGGTCACGGTAGTCGGGATGGCCGTTGTACCAGCCGACCAGTTCGGTCGCCGCGTGGGAACCCGGGAGGTCCTCGCCGGGGATGCCGAGGCGCCGGTCGGCGCGGGCCCCGACCGCGTAGATCACGGCGTCGTAGTGGGCAGCCAGTTCGGCCGGGGCGATGTCGCGCCCGACCTCGACGTTGCCGAGGTAGCGGACCGTCGGCTGGGTCGCGACCCGATCGAAGACCCGGGTGACCGACTTGATCTTCTGGTGGTCGGGGGCGACGCCGCCACGCACGAGGCCGTACGGCGTGGGCAGGCGGTCGAGCAGGTCGATCCGGGTCTCGGGAAGTGCCTTGAGCAGCGCCTCGGCGGCGTAGAACCCGGACGGGCCCGCGCCGACGATCGCCACCCGCAGCGCGCGCGAAGGAGTCATCATCGGCGGGGAATGTACTCGGGGTCAGGGCGTGGCGAGCTCGGCCACCACGCTGTCGATCGCCTGGATCATCCGGGTGGAGCCCAGGGTGTGGTGGTTCGCCTGGATCGAGAAGACCAGGACGGTCCCGTCCGCGCGCTCGACGTAGCCGCTGAGCGTGTTGACCCGCGAGATCGACCCGGTCTTGGCGCGCACCCGTCCCTCGAGCGGCGTGCCCACGAACCGGCGCCGCAGCGAGCCGGTGTTGCCGGACTGGGGCAGTCCGGCAGCGAACGCCTCGTAGGTCGGGTGGCGACGCATGTAGGCCAGCAGTTGGGTGAACGCGCGTGGCGAGACGAGGTTGTTCGCCGCGAGGCCGGAGGCATCGGAGAGCGCGACCTGGGTGCTGTCCACCCCGACGCTGTCGATCAGGAAGCGGCGCTCGACCGCGAGCCCCTCGCGCCACGACCCGCCGGTGCCGCGCAGCTTGCCGAGCTGCTTGACGAGCATTTCGGCGAACCAGTTCTGCGACGTGTTGAGGACCGGGAAGACCCAGTCGCGGAGCGGCCGGGAGGTGACCTCCGCGAGCGCCGGGGTGCCGCGGGCAAGCGCGAAGTCGAACGGATCGACCGTGGACTGGACCTCGCCCAGGACGACGATCCCCTCGTCGCGCAGCGCCTCGCGGAGGGCATGCGCGGCATACCGGTTCGGGTCACCGACGGCGGCGTGCTCGGTCTGCCGTGCCGCCCCCGACGGGAGGACGCCGGAGGCGACGTAGTGGTCGACGGCGGGGTCCCGCAGGATGTCGAACGTGCGCCGGGCCGTGTCGGTGCCGATCACGGCGCGATTCTCCACCGCGGCATACCCGATCGCGGGACGCACGCTGATGACCGGCTGGCGACCGACCGAGTCGGCGCGCTCGATCGTGATGTCGATCGCGTTGTCGTTGTAGCCCAGCCCCGAGACCGGGGCGGCGTACCACCAGTTGAGATCGTAGGTCTCCCAGCCGGGATGCACCAGCTCGGCATCGAAGTAGCTGCCATCGCCGACGAGGTCACCGGCGATGCGCCGCACGCCGCGCTCGCGGAGCTGGCGGGCGAGGTCGCGGAACTTGCTCGCCGCGTCCTCGTCGCACGCCCCCGGGACCTGGTCATCGGTGGCGTAGCATCGCTCGCTGAAGGTCGGGTCGCCGCGACCGTAGAGGACCAGGTCGCCGCGCAGTTCCCCGTTCTCGACCGGTCCGGTGCCGTAGAGGGAGGTGCGGACCGTGAAGTCGGGCCCGAGGAGGACCGTCGCGGCGGCCGAGACGACCAGCTTGGTGTTGCTGGCGGGGATGAACAGCCGCTCGGCATTGCGACCGAACAGGGGCGTCCCATCGAGGTCCGCGACCGCCACGCCCCAGAGGTGCCGGTCGAGGCCGGGTGCATCGAGTCGGGCCGCGAGACGTCCGGAGAGTGACTGGCCTGCCGCCTCCCCGGTCACGAGACAGGCAAGCAGGAGGAGGCTGGCGGGGCGGGCAGACGGGATCATGGGGCCGATCGGAGCGTGGGGAAGCGGGGTGCGGCCACGGCGGCGGCACCCCGCGCGGTTGGCGTAACCCCTTCAAGTAACCAGATTTAGCAGATGCGGTCAATCGCGCTGGTCAGCCTGGCTTGTCTCTGGGTCGCCCCGGTCCTCGGACAGGGCGAACCACCGGTGGTGCGCGGACTGACCTTCGAGGGGAACAGCTACTACGACGACCTCACTCTCCAGTCGCGGATCGCCACCACCAACTCCAGCTGGCTCGCCCGAACGCCGCTGCTGCGGTGGACCAAGTTCGGGACGACACGGACCTTCAGCGAGTTCCAGTTCCGACGCGACGTCCTCGGCCTCGAGGTGTTCTACAAGTACAGCGGCTTCCGCGAGGTCGCCATCGACACCACCGTGCAGCGCGAGGATGGCGCGGTGTCGATCACGATCCGCATCGAGGAAGGAGAGCCGATCCGCGTCGGCCAGCTCGCGGTCGAGGGGCTGGACGCGTTGCCCGACCGCGAGGACCTGGTGCGCGACCTCCCGCTCGCCGTCGGGGACGTGTTCAACCGCTACACCCTCAACGCCACGATGGACACCCTCGCGCTGCGGCTCCGCAACGACGGCTACCCGGCCGCGACGGTGGACACCGCGACCCGCGCCGACAGCGCCAGCCGGCGCGCGGAGGTGCGGTTGATCGCGCGTCCGGGCGTGCCCGCGGTGTTCGGCCGCCTCGAGGTGGTCGGGGGCGATGCCATCGATGACGCGTTCATCGCCTCGCTGGTGACGGCCCGGGCGGGCACGCCGTATCGCCTCGATGCCCTCTACCGCTCCCAGCGCGCGCTCTACCAGACGGAGCTGTTCCGGTTCGCCTCGGTGGGGATCGACACGAGCCGCTACCGGGAAGGCGATCCGGTGGTGCCGATCCGGGTCGATGTGACCGAGGGGCGCGCCCACCGGGCCCGCGGGGCGGCGGGCTTCGCGACCAACGACTGCTTCCGCGTCGGCGCCGGATGGACCGCGCGCAACTTCCTCGGCAATGGCCGTGTGGTGGACGTCTCGGGGCAGCTCTCGAAGATCGGCGTCGGCGAGCCGGTCGGGTTCGGGGCGGAGAACTCGATCTGCTCGGCGCTCGCCGAGGACTCGGTCGGGTCGCGCCAGGCCAACTACGGGCTCGACGTCACGCTGCGTCGCGCCGGCTTCCTCGCCCCGGACAACACCCTCTCGCTCTCGCTCTTCAGCGAGCGGCGCAGCGAGTTCAAGGTGTACCTCCGCGAGGAGGTCGGCGCCGGCATCTCGGTGACGCGCGAGACGCAGGCCCAGGTGCCGATCACCCTCAGCTACCGGGTGTCCTTCGGCGAGACCCGCGCGAACGACGTCGTCTTCTGCCAGTTCTTCAA